>CBDBUR010000002.1:0-1097820 GCA_965212115.1 Alphaproteobacteria bacterium
ACGAGTGGCACAGCGGATCAGACGATTCATGCGTGGATGATCGCTCCTGATCGGGGGCTGTCAGTTGTGAACAATGGCGGAAGCGTCATCGTTGTGAGCGACATTGATCTGGGCAGCGGCGATCTGACTTTGCAGGCGGCTAGCGCTGGGAGCATTCTTTTGAGCGATGCCGATCCCTCCAGCCCAGCAGAAGGCTACATTTTTGACGGCGGCGCAATCAACTTGATGTCTGCGATCAGCATCACTTTGGCCAAAGATCTGACGGTCACCGCGCGCGGCGATCTGACGATCGGCAGTGTGATACTTGCTTTATCGTCTGAAATAGGTGTTGGGGTTGGTGCGCTCGTGCTTGAGGCGGGTGCAGGAGACGATCAAACGGGTGTTATCGCCTTTGGGTCCGGCAACACGATCACGGCGGTTTCGGTTTCGCTGACCCAGGATGGGCTGTTTTTGTTGGCCCGAGCGCGCCGGCGACCTTCATGCTTCCTACAGATGTTCTGCCGCTTGTTTTTTATAGGGGCGAAGCCGACCAGACTGATCACGCGTGGTTTGAGCTGGTTGATTTGATAGCAGAAGAGATTGCGCTAATTCCTGGTGGATCATTTGTGGCGCCTTCGGAGCTTCGCGCGAGTGAGAGGATTGAGTTAAATGCGGGTTCGGGTGTTTTATCTTTTGCGGGCGACGGAGAGATTGTGATAGAAGCGCCGGAGATTTCGATCATCGCGGGCAGCGTGTCTATTGGGTCTCGCGCGCTGACGATCATGGCAGATGGAGAGTTGACTTTGGGCGGCACGCTGGGAGTTATTTCGGCGGGGGTGCTTTCGATCAGCGCGCAGAGTGTGAGTTTCAATCGCAGCCTGCGTTTGACAGCGACGGTCGGAGCGTTGTCGCTTAGCGGGGATTTCATTGCTGCCCCCGCAAGCCGCTTATAGCCTCACTTTGAGCGCGACAGCGGCCGCGACGACGACGCCGGTGGTTTTTGCAGGCGGTTCGATCAACTTCACGGGCGCGACGAGCATAGACGCGAACAATGTTTCTTTGCTTGCTGTGGGTCAGCCGACAGCGCCGAGCGAAGCGATCATGGTGACGATCCGTGCGCGCCGCGCTTTGGTGATCAACGCAGACATTAATGTTGGTCGAGCGGGCGGAGTGTTGTCATTGCGCACGGTGAATTTTGAAAGTAATAGGAACACGAATTTTGGCAGCGGCCGCACGTTGACAGCGCTGAGTTTAGAGTTCATGTCGGATCAGCCTTTTGTGCGGTCTCCGGCGTTTGACTTTAACGGTAGGCCTCTTTGAGTTTATTGTATGGTGGTCGCAGCCGACAAGACCTGCTTGCGTGGATGGTAGTTTTGGGTCGCGGTTTGTCGCTGGAGGTTGGGGGGTCAGGCTGAATGTGGCTGCGAGCGCGCTTGATTTTGGCACGGGAGCGCTTGAGTTGGTTGCAGGACAAAAACACCAATCGGCGGTACGCGCAATCGGAACATCACATTTGCGACCGGCGCGTCGGACGGCGATCACAGCGTCGTCGATCACGTTGACGAACACGGCGGTTGCGACGGTTAATCTGGGGACGCGCGGGCTCACGTTGACGGCGAGCGGCGCGATCAACCTCAACACGAACTTGAGCGCGGCGACGCTTGCGCTCACGGCAGGCATGGGGACGACGACGGGTGCGATCGAGTTTGATGCGTCGCGCGCGGTGGTGCTGACTTCAGGCGGTGCGCTGACATTGACATCGGACACAGCCCCAGCGTCGCGTGCGCAGAGTCTGACATTGATGTCAGGCATTTTGTTTGGCTCGAGCAGTCCTTTTGTTGGTCATGCGTCGACGTCGGCGAGTGATCTTGAGTTCATCACGACGGCGAGCGGATCGCAGGCGGTACAAGCCTGGATGCCGACTTTGGCGACGAGTTCGGGCTCTGATTTTGTATTGCGCGCGGCGGGTGATGTGACCTTGAGCGGAGCGCGAGATTTTGGTTCGGGGGCTGTGACGTTGGAGGCGGGTAATGGCAATGATACAGGTGTGGTCAATTTTGATGCGACGGTGAGTACGGCCTCGAGTTTAATCGGTGGTGCGATCACGTTGACGGGGGATGCGGCACCGACGGTGAGCAACAACGCTTTAACGGTGACGGCTTCGGGGGATTTGAACATCAACACTGATATTAATGTTGGGACGGGTGATTTGACGTTGACGGCGGGATCAGGGACAAACAATGAAGGATCGATCAATTTCAATTCAGCGCGCCCGACGACTTTGACGGCGGCGGCGTTGACGCTTGTAGCGAACGCAGCGCCGGAGCCGAGCGACGCGGATCTGACGCTTTCGGTTGCGACGCTCAATCTTGGCGCGCTCATTGATGTAGGTCGCGGCGCTTTGACGTTGGGGGGTGTGGTTCCGACTTACACTGGCAGCGCGGGTTTAGTGGCGGGGAGTCTTGAGGCTCTGACTTTGGGGGCGCTTGATACGAGCGCGAACAATTATGATCTGACGTTTGCGGCAGACAGCCTGACGATTACAGGCAACATCGATGTTGGTGCGGGTTCTTTGTCTCTAACGGCGCGTCGTGGTGCGATCATGTTTACAGCCTCGACGCCTGGGGCTACGCTGACGCTGAGCGGTGGTATGATCACGTTGCGCCAGCAGGCGTCTTTTGGCAGTGGAGCACTAGGGGCGGTATTATCGGCGCGCGCTGGAGTTTCGTTCATTTCGACAGGGACGAGCAATCAGACTTTGCATGCGACACTTCTTGCGCCTGTGTCAAGCGACTCGAGTTCGTTTATTGTTCGGGTAGTTTCAGTCAATCGCAGTGTTGTGGTTTCTGCTGAGAGTGTGGCTGTTGGGTCTCGGTCTTTAGTTTTAGAGGGGAACAATATTGTGTTTGGGTCTGCGGCGACGGAGATTTTAGCAGCGGACATCACGTTGACGACGGGTTCACGCGGCGGCATTTCGACGAACCGCCGCGCTGTGACGTTGACAGCGACAGGTAATATTCTCCTAAACACGAGCATTGGCCTTGACAGCCGAGGGCGTCTTGACACTCGGGCGGGCAATTTGACATTGGCGGCGGTCGGCGGGATAGACTTTGATGCGCAGCGTTCGATCACGTTGAACGGAGGTGTCGTCAGGCTGACGGCGGGCGCGGTGGATCTAGCGAGCGATAATATGGGCACGGCGTTGATCCGTGCGCGCGGCGGCTTGACCTTGACCGGCAGTTTTGGCACTGGGGAAGGCAATCTGAGCTTAATCGCTGGGGGTGCTTTAAATTTTGGCGGCGGCACAGCCTCTGACACGACAGTTCGCAATGGTGCGGTGGTGTTGAGCGGTTCTGTGATCACTTTGACCGGTGGGGCTAACCCGACGGCGAGCAATCAGGCTTTGACGGTCACGGCCACGGGTAATTTGACCATCAACACGAACATAGATACCGGCGCTGCTGGGGATCTGACGTTGGCCTCAGGGGGTGCGCTGCAGTTTAGGACGAATAGGGCGACGCAATTGTCAGGCGATAACATCATGCTGACGTCGTCGTCGTTGCCTCGGGCGGGTCGTCAGTCATTGACGGTTTCAGCGCAGAGGGATTTGGTTGTCAATGCGTCTTTGCACACGGGCGCGAGCACGTCGCGCAGCCGCGCGGGCGTTTTGACGTTGCGCGCGGGTGTGGCGTCGAGCGTGGGTGTTGGAGGGCTGTCGTTTGCGACGAGCGCGCCGGTTGAACTGACGGGCAGGAACATCATTTTTGAAAGCGACGGGGATGCGTCGGTGAGCATGGCGGGGTCGCATAATTTGACGATCCGGGCGTTTACCAATCTGGAGATCAGTTCGGATCTGCGTTTGGGTTCGATGTCTGGAGATGAGATGAGTTCAGTTCTTTCGCTGCGCGCGCGGACAATAGAAGTAGCCGGCGATCGAGTGATGGCGGCAGATCAGATTATTGTGCGTCAGGATGGATCGCTGTTTACAGATCAACAGCCGGCGAGTTTTGTGTCTGGAGAGCTTCGTGTGATTGCGACAGGCAACCAGCGTTATTATGCGTGGATGGGGTCAGTCGCGGATCGGTCATTGTGGCTGGAATCTAGAAGTGGCAACATTATTTTGGACGCGGCGATTGACCTAGGAGCTGGGTCTTTGACGTTGAGAGCGGCGTCGCGGCGTCGGTTGATCATTCTAGAGACGGCAGCGGATCGTTTTGTCGGCGCTGACATTACGTTGGTATCATCGGGGACGATCACGACGGGCGGTCGTGATTTGACGATTGCGGCGACGGGCGATTTGCGGATTGATGCGAGCGTCAATGCAGGGACAGGTCAGGTTGCTTTGAGCGGCGCGACATTGGTATTTGGCGGCGCGACGCGGGTTGTGAATGGCGGGGAGATCATGTTGACGGGTCGCGGTGCGCCGGCATCGGCGTCGAACCGCTCATTGACGGTTCGGGCGCGCAATGATCTGACGGTTCTGGGTCATTTGAATGCGGGGACGGGGAGTTTGACTTTGATCGGAGGTTTGAACACGCGCGTGGGCCGCACGACGCAGGTGAATGCGGGTTCGCTGTATTTGGGTGTTTCGAGCGCGGGGGATTCTGTTGAGACGGTTCTCAATGGTTTGAACATCGTGTTGATCGGGGATGCGGGCGGCACATCTCGCGCGAGCACGGAGTCGGTGAGTGTTGTGGCGCGTCGCGGATTGAGTGTGAGCACGGATATATTGACGAGCGGGGATCTAGTTTTGTCAGCGGGCGCGGGTTTGGGCAGCCGCGACATGGGTGTTTTGCAGCTGCGCCGGGATGCGGCGACGCGTTTGACGGGTGCGATGATAGAGTTGAGCGCGGATCCGCGTCGCGGAGCGCTGCCTGCCGCGAGCAATCGGGATTTGACAATTGAGGCTTCAAGAGATTTAACGCTAGCGGCGCACTTAAACGCGGGTACGGGGGATGTAGTTTTGACGGCAGGCGGGACGATCTTGCTGAGCACGGCGCGAGATGTAGAGGTTCGCGGAGATGATGTTCAGCTGCAAGGCGGAGCGGCGTCGCCTGCGAGCGGTCGGCGTTTGCGCGTAATCGCGCTCGGCGATATTGAAGTGGGGGTTGACCTCGATACGGGGACAGGAGATTTGGTTTTGACAGCAGGCACGGGGACGACGCGTGTTGGTCGTCGCCGTGTTGGGAATATTGGTGTGATCAATTTTGCAGGGGCGCGTCTCTTGACCGGGGATGTCATCACTTTAACCGGTGACACGGTTCGTGATGAAGCGGGCGCAGTTGAGATGCCTTCGGCGAGCGATGCTTTGTTGAGAGTTGTGGCGCTGCGCGGTTTACGAGTGAACACGCATATGAATGCGGGCAGCGGCAATTTGATGCTTGAGGCTGGAGCGGGGACAGGCACGCGCGAGACGGGCGTTCTCAGTTTTGGCAGCGGCGCGGTTTTGAGCGGAGCTGATATTATTCTGACATCGGATGGCGCTTTGCCGGGTCGCGGCAGCAATGGTAATTTGACGATTGTGGCGTCGGGGACGATGACCTTGTCAGCCAATTTAAATTTGGGTCGCGGCACTTTAGATTTAAGCGCCGGCAGCAATACGATCGAAGGTTCGAACACGGTTCTTTCGGTTGGGACGTTGCGTTTGAGGCAGGCGGCAGGTTTTGGCGCGAGCAATCCTTTCATGAATATTAGGCTGAACACCGGCGGGGTTGAGTTTATATCGGCGTCGAGCGCGTCGCAGACGCTGCACGAGTGGATGGTGTCTTTGGTGAGCGATCGTCGGACTTCCAGGCGTCGTCATTTGACGGTGCGCACGGGCGGAGATCTGGTGGTGGATCGCGACGTTGTGCTTGGAGGGCGTGATTTGGTTTTGGTTGCCGGTGATGGCAGCACGACGGGAGCGCTAAACTTCATGGCGGCGACTGGCGAGACGCGCCGTTTAGAGGGAAACAATGTGAATTTGCTGTCAGATAAAGGAGCGGCGACGCCAGCGGCAGGCATCAACAATTTTGACATTACGATCAGGGCTTTGTCGGGAGATCTGACGATTGGGGCGCGTGTCAATGCGGGTGCGGGCGATTTAACGCTTTCGGCCTCGGCGCGGCGGAGAACAGGTCGGATTATGTGGTCGTCAGATCAGGCGTCGTCCTTGTCAGGGGCGGCGATTTCGCTGACCTCGTCGCGTGATTTGTTGGATCAGCCGAGCGGCCAAGATTTGACTGTGACAGGGACAGGGGCTGTTTCGATTGCCACGAGCATAGATGTAGGCGCGGGGAATTTGATGGTGAGCACGACCGGCGGCGCGATTAGTTTTGGGAGGAGCCGGACGACGAGTTTGAGAGGCACGAATATCGCGTTAACTTCGAATGTGACGACGATTGCGGAGGCATCGGCGGAAGCGGGCAGTGGTCGTTCTTTGACGATCACGGCATTGGGGACATTGCAGGTGAGCGCGGCGCTTAATCTAGTTCGGCGTGTTTCTCGGCGGAGTGTTTTGCGCGGCAATTTGGTTTTGACGGCGGGCATTGGCGAGGTTTTGAGTTCTTCGGCGCCGGGTTCGTCGCTTTCGGCGGGTCGTATCAGCTTAGCGCAGGCGTCGGTGTTTGTGACGAGCAATCGCTTTGGTGTTGTGACGTTGCCCTCTGGGGGGACGTTGGAATTGGTTTCGACGTCCTCGTCGGCATTAGTTGTTCAGCCTTGGATGGTATCAGCGGTGAGCGCGCAGCATTTAATTATTCGCGCCGTGGGCGATGTGAATGTTGGTGTATCGATTGAGCTGGCGTCTGCGCGCAACCTGACGTTGGAGGCGGGCATGGGGGATGGGTCAGGGGCGATTAATTTCACGGGATCATCGGCGCTGACATTGATCGGCAATGATGTGTCCTTGACGGCTGGTTTAGCTGTTGATGGCGGCGTGAAGGCACCGGCCCCGTTTGGTCAAGATTTAACGATCACGGCAGGGGGCAACTTGCTTGTCCATGCCGATATTGATGCGGGCGCGGGTGCCTTGAGCTTGACGGCAGGGACGGCGACGCGTTCGGCGCGTTCGGGTCAGATTCGTTTCAGTCCTGATCGCCTGGTGACGTTGACGGGCTCGGCGCTGGAGCTGACGGCTGATCGTCGGCCGAGTGTAGAGGGTCGAGGAGTTGGGCTGCGTCGCGCGACGGTATGGGAAGAGGCAGTGGCGTCTGATCCATTTAATGTTGCCACGAATGTTGGCCAGCTGGAGTTCATCACGACGGCGACAGCGGCGCAGGCGGTTCAGGCGTGGATGGTATCGCGAGCGAATTCTTCGGGATCAGCGCTAGCGGTTCGCGGCGCGGGCGATGTTGTTGTAGCGAATGATTTGATCTATGGACGGGGTTTAATTTTGGAAGCGGGCTATAATGGGGGCACGGGTGCGATCACTTTTGGGACGGTGGACGCAGATATGGTTCGCGCGCTGGAGGGTTCGGAAGTGACGTTGCTTTCGACGCGGGCGTCATCGCCGAGCGGTTTTGCGTTGAGGATCAGAGCGCGAGGCGATCTAACGGTTGGTGCTGATCTAACAGGAGATGGAGCGCTGACTTTGGAAGCGGGCTTTGGGACGCGTCGTGTTCGTGTTCGCGGTCGGACGCGCAGTGTAGCGAATGATGGCGCGTTGACGTTGACGGGGGCGCGGACATTGAGCGGGTCGAGTGTGACATTGACGGGTGATTTAGCGCCTGAGCAGAGCGCCGGGGTGGTTTCGATCACGGCTTTGACGGGCGATGTAAATGTCAACAGCGATATTAATGCGGGTTCGAACAATATAAGTCTGACGGCGTCGGCGGGTGCGATCAATTTCAATTCATCGCGTCTGACGGTTTTGACTGGAGGGGCGTTGAGCTTGACGGCGACATCATCGCCAGCGGCGTCGAGCGGTCAGACATTGCGATTGGTGTCGTCGAGTGTTTGGGCGGCGGCTTCGGCGACGAATCCATTTAAGACGACGACGACGACGTCTGTTGGTCAGATAGAGTTTGTGACGACATCGACTTCGGATCAGACGGTTCATGATTGGATGGTGACGTTGGCGACGTCTTCGGGCGACGCTGGTCTAGGGGTTCGCGCGCGGGGCAATGTGGTGGTGGGCAGCTCGCTTGCGCTTGGCGCAGGGGACCTAACGCTTGAGGCTGGACGGGGCACGATGGCGATGATGATGACGAACGAAATGGGTGAGCAGGTTGAAGTTCAGGTTCGCAATCCCGGTTTGATCAATTTCACTGGCCCGGCGCCGCTTGTATTGAGCGGCGGTGATATTATTTTGGATGCGCATGGAGCGGTGTCATCGCCGTTTGGTCAAAACTTAACGATCACGGCGCAGGGCGATTTAGAAGTAAATGCGGACATATCGACGTCGGGGGTTTTGGGGCTGACGGCAGGCGCGAGCACGGTAGCGGGAGAGACAGGGGAGCTGCGTTTTGATGGTCAGGGATCACGTGCGGTTGTTTTGAGGGCGAATAGTTTCATGGTAGCGGGGGATGGCGTCTCGAATGTTATGTCTGGCTTGGGGCTGCGCTTAATTTCGATGCTTCCTTTTGAAGCGGCTAATTTTACTAATTTTGAGCCCAATGTTGCGGAGCTTGAATTCAACGCGTTGTCGTCGTCGTCGCAGCCGGTTGGGGCTTGGATGGTGGTGTCAGGCGCGCGTTTGGTGGTTCGTGCGTCAGGGGATTTATCGGTGAGCGGCAATCTTGTTTTGGTTTCGACGGATCTTCGAGGCTTACGGAGCAATGGTCGTTCATTGATTCTTGAAGCGGGTTATGATGTCCCTGACTCGGGGACGAGCAATTCAGGGACGATCAATTTCATTGAAACGGTTGAGTTGGATGCGGAGACGATCATGTTGTTTGGCGATGGGCCGACAGCGACGGGTTTGGCGGGTGATGTTGTTGTACGGACTTCGTTTGATCTGACGATTGGGGCGCACCTCAATTCTGGGACGGGTAATTTGCGTTTGGAGGCGGGTTTTGGGACGCGTCGCGCGCGTGTGGGTCGCCGGACGCGGACATTGGCGAATAATGGCGACGTCGTTTTGACGGGGACGCGGACATTAGGCGGTGCTGGCATTAATTTACTTGGCAACGCAGTGATGGCGGAGGCTTTAACGGTTGAAGCGTCAGGTGATCTCACGATTGGCACGAACATTGAAGCGACAGGTGATTTAGTTTTGACGGCGGATCGGGTGAGATTTAGCGGTTCACGGACATTGCGCGGAGAGAACATCAGTTTGAGGAGTACTGGGGATCTTGAGACGCACCGTCGTCGTGAGAATGTGACCGTACGTGCGAGAGGGAACTTGACATTGAATGGTCCTCTGACATCGGGTCGTGGCAATCTGACTTTAGAGGCGGGCGCGTCGGAGACGGTCGAGACGATGATGGACGGGATGGCAGTGACGAATGTTGAGGAGAATTTTGGAGTTATCACTGTAGGGACGGCGCTGGCGACGGAGTTGCGTGGTGTGAGCGTAGTTTTGACAGCGGACGAGTTTGGTTCTGATGGGACGACTCGTCTTGAGCCGAGTGTGGGGACTTTGGCGGTATCGATCATTGCGACGGGCAATTTGACGGTGGGTACGAGTTTGCTAACGGCGGGAGATTTAACTTTAACGGCGTCGGGCAGTCGCAGCGAGTTGAGGTTTTCGTCGACGCGGTCGATTGATTTAAGTGGTGCGGAAGTATCTATGACATCGCGTCGTGCGCCGCGGCGTGGTAGTGATCAAGCGGTGCGTGTTGTGTCGTCGGGCGATTTGATGGTTCGTGCGCTGCTGAATGTGGGTTCGGGCTCTGTGTCTTTTACGGCTGCGGGCGCGCTTGATTTTCCGACGCGGACGCGTCGGGGTGTGACGACGCCGACGTTATCGATAACGGCGGGTGAGCTGTCATTTAGTCAGGGGGAAGTTTTTGATGGAACGGTGCCTGTTATTTTTCGCGGGGGTTTGACAGGTCTGGCTGTGAATTATAGCGGTGCGGGGATGCAGGAGGTTGAGGGGTGGATGGTTCGTTCGGGTATTGATGTAGAGATTGTGTCTAGCGGTGTTTTGGTTATCGGGCGTAATATTGATACAGGCACGGGTAATTTGACTTTATCAGCGGCGGGTGGATTATCGTTCACGGGGACGAGCGGTGAGCGTTTTGTTCGTGGCAACGATATTATTGTGACGAGCGATAGTGATAGCAGTGGTTCGGAGGTTGTGATGTCATCGGTTAATCTGCGGATTGAGGGTCGAGGAGATGTCACGATCAACGATGCGATCACGGTGAGCGGCGCGTCGAGCGAGTTGCGGATCACGGCGGGTTTTGACGTCACGAGGACTGTGCGTGGTCGATCGGTGACGGAGTTTGGTTCGGGCGGCATTAGCGCGACGGGTTCACCGGCATTGACAGCGGGGAGTATATTTTTAGATCAGACGGAGGATTTTGCGGTTGAGGATTCATTTGTGTTGTCGTCTACTGCGGCTGTTTCGATTGCGACGCGTCGTTCATCATTGCTGACGGTTCGAGATTGGATGATAGCGTTGAATCGTGATTTAAGTTTATCGACGGAGGTGTTTGGGGACATTATATTTGCGTCGAGTTCGAGCGTTGGGACGGCGTCGTATAATTTTGGCACGGGTTCGCTGACGTTGGCTGCGTCGGGTGCGACGCGTTTTACTTTTACGGATGGGGGCGTGGTGAATGGGAGTGTGATGGTGGATGCCATGATGATTGATGTTAATGGGAACATTGAAGCGGGCGTGCATAATTTAGAATTGGATGCGTCTGGCGCTTTAGATTTTAGCGCGGATGTGGTGAGGCTTTCGGCGCGGATGCTGACGCTAGAGGCGGGTTCATCGTCTGCATCGTCTGCGACGAATTTATTTATTGCGGTGACGGGCGGTTTGTCGTTATCGACCTCATTGACAGCGAGCGGCATTTTAGGGATTGACACTGGCGGTGCTGTTCCGGTGTTCAACGGCGGCGCGACGCTGAGTGCTACGAGTTTTGATATTGACTTCCACTGCATGACCCAATGCAGCATCACGCCTGCGCCCTCGAATTAGGGGCTCTTCAAGGGAAACCGGCTTTTTCTTGACTTTATAGACATTAGGGTCTTTTATGAGCCGTGAATACTAACAAAGAGAACGGGAGAGTGAGTCTTTTGCCTGTAGACAATCATAGCATGAGGTTTTTTCTCTGTTTGAGCGCTTTTGCGGCTGCGCTGATGATCGGGACGGCGGCTTTCGGCGCACCTCAAGGGGGCCGGATCACGCAAGGGCAAGGCCGCATCGAGCAGATCGGCAGCCACACCGACATCCATCAAAACAGCGACTTTCTCGCGACGCAATGGCAGAATTTTAACATTGGCGCCAATGAGAGCGCGCAGGCTCATCAGCCGAGTGCGTCCTCGCGGCTGCTGATCCGCGTCGATGGCGCAGGAGCGACGAATATCGCCGGAAGTTATACCTCCAACGGCATTACGATCATAGAGAATCAAAACGGCGTCCAGTTTAGTCGCGGGGCTGTCGTTAATGTCGGCGGCCTGTTCGCGACGAGCGCGCGGATTTCGGGTGTTACGGGGTCGAAATGGACGCTTGATGGGATAGGTGGCGCGGTTGTCAATCATGGGACGATCACGGCAGGTGCAGGCGGCGCGGTTCTCGCGGCGGTTCGGGTAGAAAATACCGGCGAGATCACTTCAAACGGCGGCGATGTGGCGCTCGGGGCAGGCGAGGCCTTTACAGTAGATTTTGCTGGAGGTCTTGTCGGATTTGAGATCAAAAAAGGCGCTGCGGGCGCAGCACTTGTCAATGAAGGACGAGTTGAAGCGCAAGGCGGGGTTGTGAAGCTCACGGCGCAGGAAGCGCAAGCAGTTCGAGCGAATGTCGTGTCGGTTGGCGGCGTTGTCAAGGCGACGAAGCTGGAGCGTCGCGGCGGTGTTGTGTATCTTTCGGGCGGCGGCGAAGGGATCAATGAAGTGTCGGGCGCGGTTGAAGCCGATGAAAAGGTTGAAGCGACCGGCAAATATGTTGTGGTGAAAAGCGGGACGCAAGTCAAAGCACCGGAGATTCTCGTTGGTGGTGATTATCAAGGCAAAGGCCCGGTACCGACGTCTTTGCGCACCTTCGTTGAGCCCGACGCGCTGCTCGACGCCGGAGAAAAGGGCCGAGTGATTGTGTGGGCAGATGAGATCACATGGTTTCATGGGCAGATCATCGCGCCGGGTGGTTTTGCGGAGGTTTCGGGCAAAGAGAGTCTCGCGGCGGTCAATCTGGCGGGGATCGATGTCGGCGCGGACGGCACTTTGCTGCTTGATCCGCGGAATGTGACCTTTGTTTCAGGCAGCGGAAGTTCTTTGACAGCAGGCAATATAGTGATTGAAGCGGATAATGATGACTTTTTCGCAGATGGCTCAGGCACAGATTTGATGATTAATGTTGACACGATAGACAACGTAACGGGCCATATCATTGTTAGAGCGCGCGGGACCATCACGGCAAACGTGACGATCACTTTATAACGGAGGTTCTTTGACCTTGGATGCGGATATATTAGACCTTAATGGAAACATTTCACTTAGCTTTGGTACCACCCTGACGCTGACGGCGCGTGAATTCAACGGGAGCCTACGGTCAGACTCACAGCCGTCATCATTAATCATAGAACGGTAATGCAACCTAATCTTATTAACTACTTTTTTTTCGATCCTAATGGCGAGGCTAGTATTATACCCACCTATAACTCAATACGCTCGCCGCTTGGAGGATGCGTCGCCGACGTCGCTTGCGTGATTACGGTTACCGAGGGGACTGCGATTCCCGAGAACATAAGCGCGGCCTCTGGCGAGAATCTTACGATCAACGCAGGCAGCTTCGACGTGACGTTTGAGGGCAGCGGCGAGATTATCCTTGTCGGGGATGCAGTTGAGATTAACGCAGGCTCGCTGGACACCGCAGGCCGCGCGATCACGATCGGCGCCCTCAGCGGCACACTGACCTTGAACACCGACATTGACACCAGTCTCACCGCGGACGACGGCTCGACGACCTATGGCGACATCAATTTGACCGGCACGGGCGCCACCCCGATCATGTTTATGGGCGGTGTGCGCACCCTTTTGGGTGGCATCATTTCGTTGACAGGCGCTGTCACAGCGTCCAATGATTTCTCGATCACGGCGTCCTCTCTCGACACCACAGGCGGCGATTTGGCGATCACCGCCTCCAACGGCATATTGACCCTCAACACCGACATCAACACCAGCGATTCTGGGCGCGTGATGGTCGGCGATTTGACATTGAGCGCCAATATCGATTGCGCTCGTGCGCGATCTCACGACAATATCGGCGCATGATATCTCTCTGACGGGGGGCGTTGTCGCGTCGGATAAAAATTTAGCCATCACGGCGACGGGCACGTTGACGCTCGCAAGCGCCGCTGGCATCAATCTGGGCGCGGGCGTTTTGACGCTCAGAGTCCATTTCGACCTTGCGGTCAGCACGGCGAGCACTTTGTTGACTGTGGGAACGCTGAGTGCCCGGCGCACCGCGTCTAATACCGAGTTTACGGGTATCAGCAATCTCATGGTTGCTATTGGCGGCGAGAGCGCAAGAGCGGCCACAGCGGACGACTTCCCTGCTTTAACCGGGCTGGGGTGTCCAAGAACAGGCACTTGCTCCATCACATTGGGTGAAGACAATCTTGCCGCCGACGTCATCGCCGCGCCCGGTCAACCTGTTACAATTGACATAGGAGGGAGCAACTGTCGGCTTAGCAGGTTTGCTGGCAGCGGCCAGATCACGATCATGGGGACAGCAGTTACATTTACCGGCGGGGGCAATGGGATAGTTTTAATGGTACTGGAACTCGACATCTAGTGTTGCGCGCCACCCAAGGCAATCTGACCATCCCATTTACTAATCTCCAGTTGAACAGATTAACATTGGAGAGCCCTGCATCAATCGTTTTGTCGGCCAATAGTTTTTCTGCAGCCGGTATAACAGATAGCGCCACCGATTGGACAATAAATGGGAGGAATGTCGATGTTCGTGGCACTGGCACAATCAATTTTACTGTCGCGAACATCACGCTCAACGGCGATCTGACTTTCGGCCGTGCAAGCACAGCAACTTTGGGAACTTCAGGAGGAACGATTACTTTGCAGGGCGCAGGCGAGACACGAGAGATCGGATGCACCGCCCAGCGGCAACTGCACACTAGATGTGTCTAGTTCAATCAGTGGGACGGATGTTAATCTCACGATCAGTTCGACAGAAGTTTTAAGGGCCAACGGATCGATTAACCTGACCCGCGGCGACCTTCATTGGACACACAGCTCGTCTGACCCCGTGTTCACTGAATCTTCTGGGACATTCACCATTAACGCTCGTGACATTACATTTGCGAGTCCTATCGTAGTGAGCAGCTCGGGAAGAGATTCAGTTTTGACGGCGACGGGCACTTTGACGTTCGGCGGCGACTTTAATACTACGTCCGGCGGCAGCGCTCTTGGTAGTCTGACCTTGACAGTTGGGGCTATCAGGGCGTCGGCCGCAACCATATTGACGATCGATGCGGCTGCCAGCACCATCACGCTGACAAACCCGGTTGGAGCTGCGCTGACGCTCACTGAGGCTTTTTCTGCTGCCAGCGCAGGCAACGCAATCACGATTGCTGGCGTCTCTGATCTGGAGACGTTCACCGGTACTTATACACCGCCGCCTATTGTTTGCGCCGCAGCGGTCTGCGTGTTCGACACAGCCGACGCGGACGGCAACCTGTCTGACATCTTCCGGACTTTGTCAGCGGATACCTCGATTGAGATCAATGCGCCGGGCGGCATTTTGTCTTTCGCCGAAGGTGCAGGCGACATCATGATCACCGCGCCGACTGTTTCGATCACCGCGGGGTCGATTGATACCGGCGGCAGCAACTTGGTCATCACCGCCTCTGGCGGTGTGCTGACCCTGTCTGCCGACATCAGCGATCACACGGGCAGTCTCACTTTGAGCGGCAGTGCCATCACGCTGGGGCGCGCGCTGACATTAACCGGCACTGCCATTATGCTTACGGGCGATATCAGCGCGACGAACACGGCGTTGACCATCGACGCGGCGAGTGGTTTAACGCTGGGCGGCGATATCGATCTGGGCACGGGCGATTTGACGCTGCGCGTAGGCGGCGGCTTTGCGATTGCCGCGCCGCAGACATTGACCGCCGGTAGTCTTGATGCCAGCTTCATAGGCAGTGCCGCTGTTGATTTCACGGCGGGCTCTTTGAACAATCTCATGGTTGCTATTGGCGGCGATGGCCCAAGAGCGGCAACCAGCGGGGACTTCGGCAGAATAAGAGATTGCCTAGTCACAGGCGCTTGCGTCATCACGTTGAGCGCGGGAGAACTGCTTGCTGCAAGCCTCATGGCGGCATCGGGAGAAGCGCTGACGATCAGCGCCGACGGCCTCGCGCTGGAGTTTGACGGCACAGGGGCGATCACGCTGAGCGGGACGACCATTTCGATCACAGCGGCTTCGATCAATACCGGTGGCCGCATGCTCACGATCACTGCCGCAAGCGGCGATTTGACCTTGAACACCGGCATCAACACGCTCAACGAAGCTGGCACGAGCGGCGGCGCGATCGCTTTGATCGCAAGCGGCAACACGATTGATTTTAGCAGCGGCGGCAGCGCTTACACTATAACCGGCGGCGACGATCACTTTGACCGCTAGCGCTATCACCGCTGACCAAGGCTTCACGATAGATGCCAAAGGCGGCAATATCGTTCTGGCCGCCACTGTCAATGTCGGGATGAATACGCTCACGCTGGAGGCCAATGACATGACTTGCGGCGCAATGAGCGATCAAGCCTGCGCAATTCAAAGAGACAGCGCCGTTGGCGTTCTCGATTTGACGGCCAGCACCATCAGGCTTGAGCAGGCTGCGGCGTTCTCCACCACCCAAATCTTCGACCCGACAGACCCTAACGCTTCCGATAGTATAAGATTAAACCTAGAGTTGGTGACGCTCTCGGCTCAATCTTTCAGCGACTGGATGGACAGTACAGGGTGGAATTTAGATCTGGTTGTTGGCGGCGTGTTGACGATCCCATTAGAGACACCGGAAATGACAGCGGACGTAGGAAATTTTTTCGTTGACCTGTCTTTGACTGCTGCCACGATCGTGTCGGCAGGTTCCCTCACTTTGCGCGCTATCGACACTATGGAGATCAATGCCGACATCACTCTTTCTGCCCCAGACAGCGATCTCAATATAAGAGCGGGCGCGGGGGGCATTATTTCTGATAGTGCGCATGTCTTATCTGCGTTTTCTATTATTTTTAGGCAGTCGAGGTCGTTTACTGCCGCTGACGCCGCAGTCAATCCTTTCCGTTTCACCTTTGGGGGCTCTGTGGATTCATTGACGATCACCCTGATCGGGTCGGCTCGCGTTCAGCAATATCAAAGTTGGATGGGCGCCGTCGGCAGAGACTTGACCATCATTATACCCAGCGATGCTGCGACCCGCTTCAACATTGATACGGATATTGATTTAGGCAGCGGCGATTTGGTTTTGTTTACCTCGCGTAATGCGGGTGAGATTGTTTTTCAAAGAGGCGTCAGCGAGATCACTGCAGGCTCTTTCACGGCGCGCGCGGATACAATCCGCATCAGCGACCCGACAACGCCTGGCGCGACGAGAATGTTAGCGATTAACACCGTCGCTGGCATCCTGATCGACACTGAGAACGTTAGTAATATCACAGAGATCATTGGCGCGCGCGCGACGCTCACTTTGGACAGCGACAGCGATGATGATGGCACAGGCGATCTCACATTGATGATTAGTTCAATGCGTCTTAACCGGCTGACTTTAGATGGCGCGGCGATTGGCCTCACGGGTGTGATTGCCGCGGCGGACATCACGAGTGGCCTTGATGTAGATGCGAGTGGTGTTTTGACGCTCAACAGCAATATCGATACCGGCGCGGGTGATCTTGTTTTGTCGGGCAGTTCGATTGATCTGGGCGCGGCGGTGGAATTAGGCGGCGGCGCGATCACGCTCACGGGCGCGATCAGCGATTCCGTTGGCCTCACGGTTGTGGCGACCGGCATTTTAACGCTCAACAGTAATATCGCCACCGGCGCGGGCGATCTCGTTTTGTCGGGCAGTTCGATTGCTCTAGGCGCGGCAGTGGAATTAGGCGGCGCGGCGATCACGCTCACGGGTTTGATCACCTCATCCAACGCGCTGACGGTTGCGGCGACTGGCGTTTTGACGCTCAACAGCGACATCATGCTCACCTCGCCAGCGGGCGCGCAGGGCAATCTGACTTTGTCGGGCGGTTCGATCGCGCTGGGCAGCGCGCTGACATTAACCGGCACTGCCATTATGCTCACAGGAGACGTCAGCGCGACGGACACGGCTCTGACCATCAAGGCACGCGGCACTTTAACGCTGGGCGGCAACATCAATCTCGGCAGCGACCCCACAAATGCGGTATTGACGATGACTTTAGGCGGCATCATAGCCAGCGCGCAGCGCACTTTGACTGCGGGCGAGATCAATATCACTTTCAGTGTTGAGGAAGCCGCTCTCACGGATGACGACCGGGCCAATCTCTCATTTGTTATTGCAGGCAGTTCAGTTGGAGGTCCGAGCGGCGGCTATATGTTTCCGGTGACTCAAAGCTGCGTCGGGGACAACCTGTCAGGAAATAACTGCACGATCACCATTTCGGATGGATCAACTTTTCTGCTTGTTGCAAGCCTCACGCCGAGCGGCAGCCTAACGATCAGTGCTGCAGGCCGTGAGGTGGCGTTTGACGGCACAGGGGCGATCGAGTTGAGCGGGACGAGCATTTTGATCACAGCGGCTTCGCTCAATGCTGGAAGCCGCGCTTTGACGATCACCGCCTCCACGGGCGCTTTGACCTTAGATGTTTCCCGCGTGGACGCAGGCGTACTGATGTTGTCGGGGATGACGGAGCTCAACCTTCGTGCGCGCACCGGCGCAGACACTCTGACGCTCGTCGGCAGTGACGTCACGTTGAGCGCGTCGAGTGCTAGCGGCATCACAACCGGCACTTTGAGCGGGACCACTTTCACCGCGGCTGCTGGCAATCTGACAATCAGCGCGACGGGTGGCTTGACGGTTGTCGGTTCAGTCAATGTCGGCGTCGGCAATGTTTTGCTCACCGCCGACAGCGACGACGATGATAGCGGTGATCTCACTCTGACTTCGAGCGACACGATCACCGCTGCGGAGGTTGTTTTGTCGCAGCGCGCAGCCTTTGGCAGCGATTCTCCGCTGGTTTTTGCTTCTGGGCTGACAAGCCTGACGTTGACGAACAGCGGCGCAACCGCGCAGCCTCTTTATGGCTGGATGTTTGCGGCATCGGGCGCGCGGGCTTTGGTTGTCAATAATGAGGGTGGCGCGATTACCATTGCCCATGGGAGCGGTGTTGCGGCTCTTGACAATGGCGCGGGCGACATCACGCTCAACGCTGGCACGCTGGCTTTGAATGGAGCGGGCACAGATAATGTGATCTCCACCTTGCTCGGGGGAGTGATTGTGCTCACGGGCTCGCTTGATGAGAGCGTCGCCACCGATCTTGCTAGCGGCGTCAAAAGTTTGACCATCCGCGCTCAAGGTGCTTTAACCATCAACGATAATATAATGCTGGCAGCAGATCAGAGGCTCATTTTGGAAGCGGGCGCAGGCGCAGGCGACAGCGATCTTGTGATTGCAGGCACGGTGACGCTTTCCTCGCGCAACATTGAACTTTACCAAGACGGCGCGTTTGCCAGCACGATCACTGCGCGGGTTGAGGGGGCCAGAAGCAGCTCGAACGCCACCTTGCTTCGTTTGATTGCGGGAGCTGCCCAGACTTTTCACCCAGCATGGCAGTCTTTCGTGAGGAATAATTTTTCTATAACTGCGCCGAGTCTCACGATCACGGCGACCACTGCGATCGCGACCTTTCCCTATAATCTGACGCTGCACGCTGATGCCATTGGCATCACAGTTCCTGTTTCTGCGGCGGACAACACGTTGACGATCACCAATGAGGGCAGTCTGACCTTTGGCGGCGAGCTCAGTCTGTCGGAGGCGGATGTTGTCCGCGCAGGCGTGGTGATGGTCGGGGGCGGCAGCTTGGCGGTGCTGGCGACAGGCGTGATCACCGCTCATGGCGACATCACGGTTGAAGAGTTTGCCGCCGACGATGGCAGCGGCAGCACGATCACGCGTCGCGGCGATCTGACGCTCACCGCAGGCACGAGCGGCAGCGGTAATTTGGTCGGCAGCGCTACGCCGACGCTGCTGGCCCGTCGGGTGAACTTCTCACAATTTGATTTGTTTGCCGCTGATCCTCTGTTTGTGTTTGCCCCTGGAGTTGAGGCGGTGGGCTTGACCATCACGACCACGAGTGGCACAGCGGATCAGACGATTCATGCGTGGATGATCGCTCCTGATCGGGGGCTGTCAGTTGTGAACAATGGCGGAAGCGTCATCGTTGTGAGCGACATTGATCTGGGCAGCGGCGATCTGACTTTGCAGGCGGCTAGCGCTGGGAGCATTCTTTTGAGCGATGCCGATCCCTCCAGCCCAGCAGAAGGCTACATTTTTGACGGCGGCGCAATCAACTTGATGTCTGCGATCAGCATCACTTTGGCCAAAGATCTGACGGTCACCGCGCGCGGCGATCTGACGATCGGCAGTGTGATACTTGCTTTATCGTCTGAAATAGGTGTTGGGGTTGGTGCGCTCGTGCTTGAGGCGGGTGCAGGAGACGATCAAACGGGTGTTATCGCCTTTGGGTCCGGCAACACGATCACGGCGGTTTCGGTTTCGCTGACCCAGGATGGGGCTGTTTTTGTTGGCCCGAGCGCGCCGGCGACCTTCATGCTTCCTACAGATGTTCTGCCGCTTGTTTTTTATAGGGGCGAAGCTGACCAGACTGATCACGCTTGGTTTGAGCTGGTTGATTTGATAGCAGAAGAGATTGCGCTGATTCCTGGGGGATCATTTGTGGCGCCTTCGGAGCTTCGCGCGAGTGAGAGGATTGAGTTAAATGCGGGTTCGGGTGTTTTGTCTTTTGCGGGCGACGGAGAGATTGTGATAGAAGCGCCGGAGATTTCGATCATCGCGGGCAGCGTGTCTATTGGGTCTCGCGCGCTGACGATCATGGCAGATGGAGAGTTGACTTTGGGCGGCACGCTGGGAGTTATTTCGGCGGGGGTGCTTTCGATCAGCGCGCAGAGTGTGAGTTTCAATCGCAGCCTGCGTTTGACAGCGACGGTCGGAGCGTTGTCGCTTAGCGGGGATTTCATTGCTGCCCCCGCAAGCCGCTATAGCCTCACTTTGAGCGCGACAGCGGCCGCGACGACGACGCCGGTGGTTTTTGCAGGCGGTTCGATCAACTTCACGGGCGCGACGAGCATAGACGCGAACAATGTTTCTTTGCTTGCTGTGGGTCAGCCGACAGCGCCGAGCGAAGCGATCATGGTGACGATCCGAGCGCGCCGCGCTTTGGTGATCAACGCAGACATTAATGTTGGTCGAGCGGGCGGAGTGTTGTCATTGCGCACGGTGAATTTTGAAAGTAATAGGAACACGAATTTTGGCAGCGGCCGCACGTTGACAGCGCTGAGTTTAGAGTTCATGTCGGATCAGCCTTTTGTGCGGTCTCCGGCGTCGACTTTAACGGTAGGCTCTTTGAGTTTATTGTATGGTGGTCGCAGCCGACAAGATTTGCTTGCGTGGATGGTGGTTTTGGGTCGGGGTTTGTCGCTGGAGGTTGGGGGTCAGCTGAATGTGGCTGCGAGCGCGCTTGATTTTGGCACGGGAGCGCTTGAGTTGGTTGCAGGACAAAACACCAATCGTCGTACGCGCAATCGGAACATCACATTTGCGACCGGCGCGTCGACGACGATCACAGCGTCGTCGATCACGTTGACGAACACGGCGGTTGCGACGGTTAATCTGGGGACGCGGGGGCTCACGCTGACGGCGAGCGGCGCGATCAACCTCAACACGAACTTGAGCGCGGCGACGCTTGCGCTCACGGCAGGCATGGGGACGACGACGGGTGCGATCGAGTTTGATGCGTCGCGCGCGGTGGTGCTGACTTCAGGCGGTGCGCTGACATTGACATCGGACACAGCCCCAGCGTCGCGTGCGCAGAGTCTGACATTGATGTCAGGCATTTTGTTTGGCTCGAGCAGTCCTTTTGTTGGTCATGCGTCGACGTCGGCGAGTGATCTTGAGTTCATCACGACGGCGAGCGGATCGCAGGCGGTACAAGCCTGGATGCCGACTTTGGCGACGAGTTCGGGCTCTGATTTTGTATTGCGCGCGGCGGGTGATGTGACCTTGAGCGGAGCGCGAGATTTTGGTTCGGGGGCTGTGACGTTGGAGGCGGGTAATGGCAATGATACAGGTGTGGTCAATTTTGATGCGACGGTGAGTACGGCCTCGAGTTTAATCGGTGGTGCGATCACGTTGACGGGGGATGCGGCACCGACGGTGAGCAACAACGCTTTAACGGTGACGGCTTCGGGGGATTTGAACATCAACACTGATATTAATGTTGGGACGGGTGATTTGACGTTGACGGCGGGATCAGGGACAAACAATGAAGGATCGATCAATTTCAATTCAGCGCGCCCGACGACTTTGACGGCGGCGGCGTTGACGCTTGTAGCGAACGCAGCGCCGGAGCCGAGCGACGCGGATCTGACGCTTTCGGTTGCGACGCTCAATCTTGGCGCGCTCATTGATGTAGGTCGCGGCGCTTTGACGTTGGGGGGTGTGGTTCCGACTTACACTGGCAGCGCGGGTTTAGTGGCGGGGAGTCTTGAGGCTCTGACTTTGGGGGCGCTTGATACGAGCGCGAACAATTATGATCTGACGTTTGCGGCAGACAGCCTGACGATTACAGGCAACATCGATGTTGGTGCGGGTTCTTTGTCTCTAACGGCGCGTCGTGGTGCGATCATGTTTACAGCCTCGACGCCTGGGGCTACGCTGACGCTGAGCGGTGGTATGATCACGTTGCGCCAGCAGGCGTCTTTTGGCAGTGGAGCACTAGGGGCGGTATTATCGGCGCGCGCTGGAGTTTCGTTCATTTCGACAGGGACGAGCAATCAGACTTTGCATGCGACACTTCTTGCGCCTGTGTCAAGCGACTCGAGTTCGTTTATTGTTCGGGTAGTTTCAGTCAATCGCAGTGTTGTGGTTTCTGCTGAGAGTGTGGCTGTTGGGTCTCGGTCTTTAGTTTTAGAGGGGAACAATATTGTGTTTGGGTCTGCGGCGACGGAGATTTTAGCAGCGGACATCACGTTGACGACGGGTTCACGCGGCGGCATTTCGACGAACCGCCGCGCTGTGACGTTGACAGCGACAGGTAATATTCTCCTAAACACGAGCATTGGCCTTGACAGCCGAGGGCGTCTTGACACTCGGGCGGGCAATTTGACATTGGCGGCGGTCGGCGGGATAGACTTTGATGCGCAGCGTTCGATCACGTTGAACGGAGGTGTCGTCAGGCTGACGGCGGGCGCGGTGGATCTAGCGAGCGATAATATGGGCACGGCGTTGATCCGTGCGCGCGGCGGCTTGACCTTGACCGGCAGTTTTGGCACTGGGGAAGGCAATCTGAGCTTAATCGCTGGGGGTGCTTTAAATTTTGGCGGCGGCACAGCCTCTGACACGACAGTTCGCAATGGTGCGGTGGTGTTGAGCGGTTCTGTGATCACTTTGACCGGTGGGGCTAACCCGACGGCGAGCAATCAGGCTTTGACGGTCACGGCCACGGGTAATTTGACCATCAACACGAACATAGATACCGGCGCTGCTGGGGATCTGACGTTGGCCTCAGGGGGTGCGCTGCAGTTTAGGACGAATAGGGCGACGCAATTGTCAGGCGATAACATCATGCTGACGTCGTCGTCGTTGCCTCGGGCGGGTCGTCAGTCATTGACGGTTTCAGCGCAGAGGGATTTGGTTGTCAATGCGTCTTTGCACACGGGCGCGAGCACGTCGCGCAGCCGCGCGGGCGTTTTGACGTTGCGCGCGGGTGTGGCGTCGAGCGTGGGTGTTGGAGGGCTGTCGTTTGCGACGAGCGCGCCGGTTGAACTGACGGGCAGGAACATCATTTTTGAAAGCGACGGGGATGCGTCGGTGAGCATGGCGGGGTCGCATAATTTGACGATCCGGGCGTTTACCAATCTGGAGATCAGTTCGGATCTGCGTTTGGGTTCGATGTCTGGAGATGAGATGAGTTCAGTTCTTTCGCTGCGCGCGCGGACAATAGAAGTAGCCGGCGATCGAGTGATGGCGGCAGATCAGATTATTGTGCGTCAGGATGGATCGCTGTTTACAGATCAACAGCCGGCGAGTTTTGTGTCTGGAGAGCTTCGTGTGATTGCGACAGGCAACCAGCGTTATTATGCGTGGATGGGGTCAGTCGCGGATCGGTCATTGTGGCTGGAATCTAGAAGTGGCAACATTATTTTGGACGCGGCGATTGACCTAGGAGCTGGGTCTTTGACGTTGAGAGCGGCGTCGCGGCGTCGGTTGATCATTCTAGAGACGGCAGCGGATCGTTTTGTCGGCGCTGACATTACGTTGGTATCATCGGGGACGATCACGACGGGCGGTCGTGATTTGACGATTGCGGCGACGGGCGATTTGCGGATTGATGCGAGCGTCAATGCAGGGACAGGTCAGGTTGCTTTGAGCGGCGCGACATTGGTATTTGGCGGCGCGACGCGGGTTGTGAATGGCGGGGAGATCATGTTGACGGGTCGCGGTGCGCCGGCATCGGCGTCGAACCGCTCATTGACGGTTCGGGCGCGCAATGATCTGACGGTTCTGGGTCATTTGAATGCAGGGACGGGGAGTTTGACTTTGATCGGAGGTTTGAACACGCGCGTGGGCCGCACGACGCAGGTGAATGCGGGTTCGCTGTATTTGGGTGTTTCGAGCGCGGGGGATTCTGTTGAGACGGTTCTCAATGGTTTGAACATCGTGTTGATCGGGGATGCGGGCGGCACATCTCGCGCGAGCACGGAGTCGGTGAGTGTTGTGGCGCGTCGCGGATTGAGTGTGAGCACGGATATATTGACGAGCGGGGATCTAGTTTTGTCAGCGGGCGCGGGTTTGGGCAGCCGCGACATGGGTGTTTTGCAGCTGCGCCGGGATGCGGCGACGCGTTTGACGGGTGCGATAATAGAGTTGAGCGCGGATCCGCGTCGCGGAGCGCTGCCTGCGGCGAGCAATCAGGATTTGACAGTTGAGGCTTCGGGAGATTTAACGTTAGCGGCGCACTTAAACGCGGGTACGGGGGATGTAGTTTTGACGGCAGGCGGGACGATCTTGCTGAGCACGGCGCGAGATGTAGAGGTTCGCGGAGATGATGTTCAGCTGCAAGGCGGAGCGGCGTCGCCTGCGAGCGGTCGGCGTTTGCGCGTAATCGCGCTCGGCGATATTGAAGTGGGGGTTGACCTCGATACGGGGACAGGAGATTTGGTTTTGACAGCAGGCACGGGGACGACGCGTGTTGGTCGTCGCCGTGTTGGGAATATTGGTGTGATCAATTTTGCAGGGGCGCGTCTCTTGACCGGGGATGTCATCACTTTAACCGGTGACACGGTTCGTGATGAAGCGGGCGCAGTTGAGATGCCTTCGGCGAGCGATGCTTTGTTGAGAGTTGTGGCGCTGCGCGGTTTACGAGTGAACACGCATATGAATGCGGGCAGCGGCAATTTGATGCTTGAGGCTGGAGCGGGGACAGGCACGCGCGAGACGGGCGTTCTCAGTTTTGGCAGCGGCGCGGTTTTGAGCGGAGCTGATATTATTCTGACATCGGATGGCGCTTTGCCGGGTCGCGGCAGCAATGGTAATTTGACGATTGTGGCGTCGGGGACGATGACCTTGTCAGCCAATTTAAATTTGGGTCGCGGCACTTTAGATTTAAGCGCCGGCAGCAATACGATCGAAGGTTCGAACACGGTTCTTTCGGTTGGGACGTTGCGTTTGAGGCAGGCGGCAGGTTTTGGCGCGAGCAATCCTTTCATGAATATTAGGCTGAACACCGGCGGGGTTGAGTTTATATCGGCGTCGAGCGCGTCGCAGACGCTGCACGAGTGGATGGTGTCTTTGGTGAGCGATCGTCGGACTTCCAGGCGTCGTCATTTGACGGTGCGCACGGGCGGAGATCTGGTGGTGGATCGCGACGTTGTGCTTGGAGGGCGTGATTTGGTTTTGGTTGCCGGTGATGGCAGCACGACGGGAGCGCTAAACTTCATGGCGGCGACTGGCGAGACGCGCCGTTTAGAGGGAAACAATGTGAATTTGCTGTCAGATAAAGGAGCGGCGACGCCAGCGGCAGGCATCAACAATTTTGACATTACGATCAGGGCTTTGTCGGGAGATCTGACGATTGGGGCGCGTGTCAATGCGGGTGCGGGCGATTTAACGCTTTCGGCCTCGGCGCGGCGGAGAACAGGTCGGATTATGTGGTCGTCAGATCAGGCGTCGTCCTTGTCAGGGGCGGCGATTTCGCTGACCTCGTCGCGTGATTTGTTGGATCAGCCGAGCGGCCAAGATTTGACTGTGACAGGGACAGGGGCTGTTTCGATTGCCACGAGCATAGATGTAGGCGCGGGGAATTTGATGGTGAGCACGACCGGCGGCGCGATTAGTTTTGGGAGGAGCCGGACGACGAGTTTGAGAGGCACGAATATCGCGTTAACTTCGAATGTGACGACGATTGCGGAGGCATCGGCGGAAGCGGGCAGTGGTCGTTCTTTGACGATCACGGCATTGGGGACATTGCAGGTGAGCGCGGCGCTTAATCTAGTTCGGCGTGTTTCTCGGCGGAGTGTTTTGCGCGGCAATTTGGTTTTGACGGCGGGCATTGGCGAGGTTTTGAGTTCTTCGGCGCCGGGTTCGTCGCTTTCGGCGGGTCGTATCAGCTTAGCGCAGGCGTCGGTGTTTGTGACGAGCAATCGCTTTGGTGTTGTGACGTTGCCCTCTGGGGGGACGTTGGAATTGGTTTCGACGTCCTCGTCGGCATTAGTTGTTCAGCCTTGGATGGTATCAGCGGTGAGCGCGCAGCATTTAATTATTCGCGCCGTGGGCGATGTAAATGTTGGTGTATCGATTGAGCTGGCGTCTGCGCGCAACCTGACGTTGGAGGCGGGCATGGGGGATGGGTCAGGGGCGATTAATTTCACGGGATCATCGGCGCTGACATTGATCGGCAATGATGTGTCCTTGACGGCTGGTTTAGCTGTTGATGGCGGCGTGAAGGCACCGGCCCCGTTTGGTCAAGATTTAACGATCACGGCAGGGGGCAACTTGCTTGTCCATGCCGATATTGATGCGGGCGCGGGTGCCTTGAGCTTGACGGCAGGGACGGCGACGCGTTCGGCGCGTTCGGGTCAGATTCGTTTCAGTCCTGATCGCCTGGTGACGTTGACGGGCTCGGCGCTGGAGCTGACGGCTGATCGTCGGCCGAGTGTAGAGGGTCGAGGAGTTGGGCTGCGTCGCGCGACGGTATGGGAAGAGGCAGTGGCGTCTGATCCATTTAATGTTGCCACGAATGTTGGCCAGCTGGAGTTCATCACGACGGCGACAGCGGCGCAGGCGGTTCAGGCGTGGATGGTATCGCGAGCGAATTCTTCGGGATCAGCGCTAGCGGTTCGCGGCGCGGGCGATGTTGTTGTAGCGAATGATTTGATCTATGGACGGGGTTTAATTTTGGAAGCGGGCTATAATGGGGGCACGGGTGCGATCACTTTTGGGACGGTGGACGCAGATATGGTTCGCGCGCTGGAGGGTTCGGAAGTGACGTTGCTTTCGACGCGGGCGTCATCGCCGAGCGGTTTTGCGTTGAGGATCAGAGCGCGAGGCGATCTAACGGTTGGTGCTGATCTAACAGGAGATGGAGCGCTGACTTTGGAAGCGGGCTTTGGGACGCGTCGTGTTCGTGTTCGCGGTCGGACGCGCAGTGTAGCGAATGATGGCGCGTTGACGTTGACGGGGGCGCGGACATTGAGCGGGTCGAGTGTGACATTGACGGGTGATTTAGCGCCTGAGCAGAGCGCCGGGGTGGTTTCGATCACGGCTTTGACGGGCGATGTAAATGTCAACAGCGATATTAATGCGGGTTCGAACAATATAAGTCTGACGGCGTCGGCGGGTGCGATCAATTTCAATTCATCGCGTCTGACGGTTTTGACTGGAGGGGCGTTGAGCTTGACGGCGACATCATCGCCAGCGGCGTCGAGCGGTCAGACATTGCGATTGGTGTCGTCGAGTGTTTGGGCGGCGGCTTCGGCGACGAATCCATTTAAGACGACGACGACGACGTCTGTTGGTCAGATAGAGTTTGTGACGACATCGACTTCGGATCAGACGGTTCATGATTGGATGGTGACGTTGGCGACGTCTTCGGGCGACGCTGGTCTAGGGGTTCGCGCGCGGGGCAATGTGGTGGTGGGCAGCTCGCTTGCGCTTGGCGCAGGGGACCTAACGCTTGAGGCTGGACGGGGCACGATGGCGATGATGATGACGAACGAAATGGGTGAGCAGGTTGAAGTTCAGGTTCGCAATCCCGGTTTGATCAATTTCACTGGCCCGGCGCCGCTTGTATTGAGCGGCGGTGATATTATTTTGGACGCGCATGGAGCGGTGTCATCGCCGTTTGGTCAAAACTTAACGATCACGGCGCAGGGCGATTTAGAAGTAAATGCGGACATATCGACGTCGGGGGTTTTGGGGCTGACGGCAGGCGCGAGCACGGTAGCGGGAGAGACAGGGGAGCTGCGTTTTGATGGTCAGGGATCACGTGCGGTTGTTTTGAGGGCGAATAGTTTCATGGTAGCGGGGGATGGCGTCTCGAATGTTATGTCTGGCTTGGGGCTGCGCTTAATTTCGATGCTTCCTTTTGAAGCGGCTAATTTTACTAATTTTGAGCCCAATGTTGCGGAGCTTGAATTCAACGCGTTGTCGTCGTCGTCGCAGCCGGTTGGGGCTTGGATGGTGGTGTCAGGCGCGCGTTTGGTGGTTCGTGCGTCAGGGGATTTATCGGTGAGCGGCAATCTTGTTTTGGTTTCGACGGATCTTCGAGGCTTACGGAGCAATGGTCGTTCATTGATTCTTGAAGCGGGTTATGATGTCCCTGACTCGGGGACGAGCAATTCAGGGACGATCAATTTCATTGAAACGGTTGAGTTGGATGCGGAGACGATCATGTTGTTTGGCGATGGGCCGACAGCGACGGGTTTGGCGGGTGATGTTGTTGTACGGACTTCGTTTGATCTGACGATTGGGGCGCACCTCAATTCTGGGACGGGTAATTTGCGTTTGGAGGCGGGTTTTGGGACGCGTCGCGCGCGTGTGGGTCGCCGGACGCGGACATTGGCGAATAATGGCGACGTCGTTTTGACGGGGACGCGGACATTAGGCGGTGCTGGCATTAATTTACTTGGCAACGCAGTGATGGCGGAGGCTTTAACGGTTGAAGCGTCAGGTGATCTCACGATTGGCACGAACATTGAAGCGACAGGTGATTTAGTTTTGACGGCGGATCGGGTGAGATTTAGCGGTTCACGGACATTGCGCGGAGAGAACATCAGTTTGAGGAGTACTGGGGATCTTGAGACGCACCGTCGTCGTGAGAATGTGACCGTACGTGCGAGAGGGAACTTGACATTGAATGGTCCTCTGACATCGGGTCGTGGCAATCTGACTTTAGAGGCGGGCGCGTCGGAGACGGTCGAGACGATGATGGACGGGATGGCAGTGACGAATGTTGAGGAGAATTTTGGAGTTATCACTGTAGGGACGGCGCTGGCGACGGAGTTGCGTGGTGTGAGCGTAGTTTTGACAGCGGACGAGTTTGGTTCTGATGGGACGACTCGTCTTGAGCCGAGTGTGGGGACTTTGGCGGTATCGATCATTGCGACGGGCAATTTGACGGTGGGTACGAGTTTGCTAACGGCGGGAGATTTAACTTTAACGGCGTCGGGCAGTCGCAGCGAGTTGAGGTTTTCGTCGACGCGGTCGATTGATTTAAGTGGTGCGGAAGTATCTATGACATCGCGTCGTGCGCCGCGGCGTGGTAGTGATCAAGCGGTGCGTGTTGTGTCGTCGGGCGATTTGATGGTTCGTGCGCTGCTGAATGTGGGTTCGGGCTCTGTGTCTTTTACGGCTGCGGGCGCGCTTGATTTTCCGACGCGGACGCGTCGGGGTGTGACGACGCCGACGTTATCGATAACGGCGGGTGAGCTGTCATTTAGTCAGGGGGAAGTTTTTGATGGAACGGTGCCTGTTATTTTTCGCGGGGGTTTGACAGGTCTGGCTGTGAATTATAGCGGTGCGGGGATGCAGGAGGTTGAGGGGTGGATGGTTCGTTCGGGTATTGATGTAGAGATTGTGTCTAGCGGTGTTTTGGTTATCGGGCGTAATATTGATACAGGCACGGGTAATTTGACTTTATCAGCGGCGGGTGGATTATCGTTCACGGGGACGAGCGGTGAGCGTTTTGTTCGTGGCAACGATATTATTGTGACGAGCGATAGTGATAGCAGTGGTTCGGAGGTTGTGATGTCAACGGTTAATCTGCGGATTGAGGGTCGAGGAGATGTCACGATCAACGATGCGATCACGGTGAGCGGCGCGTCGAGCGAGTTGCGGATCACGGCGGGTATTGACGTCACGAGGACTGTGCGTGGTCGATCGGTGACGGAGTTTGGTTCGGGCGGCATTAGCGCGACGGGTTCACCGGCATTGACAGCGGGGAGTATATTTTTAGATCAGACGGAGGATTTTGCGGTTGAGGATTCATTTGTGTTGTCGTCTACTGCGGCTGTTTCGATTACGACGCGTCGTTCATCATTGCTGACGGTTCGAGATTGGATGATAGCGTTGAATCGTGATTTAAGTTTATCGACGGAGGTGTTTGGGGACATTATATTTGCGTCGAGTTCGAGCGGTGGGACGGCGTCGTATAATTTTGGCACGGGTTCGTTGACGCTGGGCGCGTCGGGTGCGACGCGTTTTACTTTTACGGATGGGGGCGTGGTGAATGGGAGTGTGATGGTGGATGCCATGATGATTGATGTTAATGGGAACATTGAAGCGGGCGTGCATAATTTAGAATTGGATGCGTCTGGCGCTTTAGATTTTAGCGCGGATGTGGTGAGGCTTTCGGCGCGGATGCTGACGCTAGAGGCGGGTTCATCGTCTGCATCGTCTGCGACGAATTTATTTATTGCGGTGACGGGCGGTTTGTCGTTATCGACCTCATTGACAGCGAGCGGCATTTTAGGGATTGACACTGGCGGTGCTGTTCCGGTGTTCAACGGCGGCGCGACGCTGAGTGCTACGAGTTTTGATATTGACTTCCACTGCATGACCCAATGCAGCATCACAACGCCCTAATCCAGGGAAAAATCAATACAATGAGGACGAATGGCGTCGGTGCGCTGTGTGTTCACGCCACCACCCACGCCTTAAATTTATGTGGCGGATGGGGTGGGATTCGAACCCACGAGACATTTTCATATCTGCTGGTTTTCAAGACCAGTGCCTTCAACCACTCGGCCACCCATCCGCAATATCAGGAATAGACTTGCTGATATTAATATATGCTTAACCATAGATGTTTATAATTGCTTTGATGATAAGAAAGATTTTATTTTTGCTGATCACACTGACCGCTCTTATGCTGAACGGATGCGCGTCGAACCCGCTGATCGCCGACGGCAAAGGCGGGCGCTATGTGATTGGCGGCACGTATAAAATCAAGGGGATCAAATATCGCGCGCGAGTCAATCTGAATTATATCGAAACGGGAATGGCATCGTGGTATGGCCGCGACTTCCACGGCAAAAAAACCGCCAATGGTGAAATCTACGATATGAATACTCTATCTGCTGCCCACAAAACACTGCCGATGCCAACTTATGCACGGGTGACCAATTTGAATAATGGCCGATCGGTCATCGTGCGGATCAACGATCGAGGCCCTTATAAAAGCGACCTCGGCACCGATACGAGCAACCGAATTATCGATCTTTCGCGTAAAGCGGCGCAGATGCTTGGCTTTTTGCGAGCAGGTGTGGCGCCGGTCGAGGTGCGGTATTTAGGGCGCGCACGGCCCAACAACGCCGATAGGCTCACGAAAAACCTTAAAAGGAGGCGGGTGCGCGCTCTATTTCGCCCGGTCGGCGAGAGCCAAAGCGATAAAATCTATCATGTCAAGGTCGGCGCCTTTGTGAGTCGCGCCAAAGCAGAAGCGCATCAACGCAATCTGGCGCGCACGAAGCAGATTCCGTCACGGTTGAAAAAGGAAAAAAACCGTTGGCGGCTCGTTTTTGGACCTTTCAAGGCAAAAAATGAAGCCCATGCGATTAAGTCGATTTTGCTTACACGCGGCTATAGCAAATCGGTTATATTGGCAGCAAAAGTTCCAACAAGGCATAAAAACTATAAGAGGTGATTTCGTGAAACGCGGATTATTATTGATCACGCTGCTGTTTTTTTTATCTCATCCGGCGCGCGCATTTTCTGAGATTGCGACGAGGGCGTCTTATGCTGTGCTGATGGATCTCAAAACCGGCACCGTGCTGTTCGAGCGCAACGCTGACACATTAATGCCGCCAGCGAGCATGACAAAAATCGCAACCATCGCGCTTTTGTTCGACGCCATCAGGAGCGGCCAGATCAGGCTCCAAGACCAGTTTTTTGTTAGCAAAAATGCTGTTAATAAAGGCGGCGAGCGGTCGGGATCGTCGTCGATGTTTCTTGAACCCGAAAGCTTGGTACGGATCGAAGATCTCATTCGCGGCGTGATCGTCCAGTCAGGCAATGATGCGGCGATCACCATCGCCGAAGGGCTCGCCTCGAGCGAAGAGGCATTTGCTAAAAAAATGACCGCCTATGCTCACAATATCGGGCTATCCAAAACCACTTTCAAGAACTCAACCGGATGGCCAGAAGAAGATCATTACACAACTGCGCGCGAACTCGCTTTGCTTGCGCGTTATCACATCATGAACTACCCAGAATTTTATCATTATTATTCCGAGCGCAGCTTTACGTGGAACAAAATCACGCAAGCCAACCGCAATATTCTGCTGCGCGATAAAATCGGTGTCGATGGTCTCAAAACAGGCCACACCGAAGAATCGGGCTTCGGCATTGTCGTCTCAGCCAAACGCGGGAAGCGGCGGCTCATTCTTGTGCTCAACGGCCTGAAGTCCGATCAAGAAAGGCGCGGTGAAGCCTATAAGATATTATTATGGGGCTTCCGCTCTTTTCAGACCTATCAGCTCGTCCGCGCCGGACAGGAAATAGAAAAAGCGCGTATCTGGCATGGTGCCAAAAGCCGCATCCCTCTGACGGTTAAAGATGACCTCGCAGTTGCTATCACGCGCGAAAAAAGATCGCGGCTGCGCGTGTCAATAGAATATATGTCGCCAATCTCCGCGCCAGTGAAAAAAAATCAAGCCGTCGGCGTGATCCAAGTCAAAGAGCTGGGCGGAGATATCCTTGCCGAAAAACTCCTCATCGCGTCTCAGGATGTCAGCGAGCTCAACTTTTTAGGCCGCGCGATTGCCACTTTGGAATACATTTTGTTTGGTGGCTAGAGTTCTGCTGATCAGTTTTGAAGGCATTGAGGCCTCGGGCAAGACAACACAGATCGCGCGGCTTGCCGAGCGTCTGTGCGCCAACAACAGCGAAATTGTCATGACACGCGAGCCCCATGATGGCCCGATCCGCGACTTGCTGCTGCCTGAGGGGATGAGCTATCAGCCTCTAACGCAGCTTTTTTTGTTTGCAGCGGCGCGTCATCAGCATATTGTGGATGTAATCCGTCCAGCGATGAATGAGGGCAAAATAGTGTTATGCGACAGGTTTATTGATTCGACAGTGGCTTATCAGGGCTATGGGCTCGGTGTGCCGCTTGATCTGATCGCGCGGATCAATGAGGCGGCGACCGGCGCGCTGCTGCCGGATATCAGCTTTATTTTTGATTTAGATATCTCCTTGCAGCGCGCGCGGCTTAGATCTCGCGGCGTTGCGCTGATGAGCTATGAGCGTCTTGGGGATAATTTTCATCAAAAGGTGCGCGAGGGCTTTTTAGACATCGCCAAGAATGCGCCGCAGCGTTGTCACCTGCTCGACGGATCGCGCAGCGAAGACGATCTCGGCGAAGAAATATGGGATCACATACGGAGCCGGTTGTCATAATGCCGACGAAGAAACCATCCAAGAAGCCCGTTGCGCAAAAAGGCGAGCCTGAAAGTGGTGTGCTGCCGCCTTATGCGCATGATTTTCTGTTTGGCCATGAAAAAATAGAGCGCGATATGCGTGACTTATTGATGTCGCGGCGGTTGCATCATGCGTGGCTGATCGAAGGGCCGCGCGGATTGGGCAAAGCGACATTGGCTTGGCGCGCGGCGAGGTTTTTGCTGGCCGATGACGCGCCGATCGGCGAGGGACTTGAGATCAGCAAAAAAAGTCCGGCTTGGCTTTTGACGATGGCAATGAGTCATCCCGATTTTCTTCTTCTAACACCAGCGGCAGAGCAGAAAACCCAGACCATCACGATTGATAATGTCCGCGCTGCCCAGAGTTTTTTTTCTAAGAGTCCGGCGCTCGGCAGGCGTAGAATCTGCATCGTCGACGCAGTTGATAATCTGAACCTCAATGCAGCCAATGCGCTGCTCAAACTGCTCGAAGAGCCGCCTGATCACGCGATCTTTTTTCTCGTCAGCCATAATTCCGGACGAGTGCTGGCGACGATCCGCTCGCGCTGCCGCCGCTTAAAGCTGGCGCCTCTGGCCGACGAGGATGTTCAAAAGACCATCAAGGCTTTAGCACCGCAGCTTGATCAGCCGCAGCTTGATCAGCCAGATATCGAGCTCGCCGCAAGATTAGCGCATGGCTGTCCTGGTCGCGCGCTCGCCTTTGCGCAAGGCGGGGGGCTTAAACTTCACCGCGATCTCTATAGACTGCTTGCGTCGCTGCCGGAGGTCAGTTTTTCATCGATCCAGAGCTTCTGCGCGAGCCTGTCGGGCAAGGAGCAGCAAAAATACGATCTTTTCTGTGATCTGATGCTCGACTGGATCGCGGCAAGCACACGCAGTCAGCTCCAAGACCCGGCGCGTGTGGCGCAGGGTCTGCGGCTGTGGGATAAGATCAGCGAGATTATTCGGACTGGCCGACGACTCAATATGGATCGCTCTGAGGCGGCGTTGAATATATTTCTCGCGCTTGAAGAGGCCAAAGGATGAGCAAGGGCAAGTTTTATATCACGACGGCGATTTCCTATCCGAACGGGCCGCCGCATATCGGCCATGCCTATGAGGCGATCGCGGCCGATGCGTTTGCGCGCTTCAAGCGGCTTGACGGCTATGAGGTCTATTTCGTCACCGGCACCGATGAGCATGGCCAAAAAATCTACCGCGAAGCGCGCGCGCAGAACACCTCGCCGCAGGAGCTGACCGAAAGGCTCAGCAGGCAATTCAAGGCCATGTGCGATCATTTTTCTATTTCTTATGATTATTTTATCCGCACTTCGCAGGAAGAACATCATCGCGCGGTGCAGCATATTTGGCAAAAAATAGAGGCGAAGGGGGATATCTACAAAGACGTCTATGCCGGATGGTATGCGCCGCGCGAGGAGGAGTTTTATACCGAAAGCGAGCTTGTCAAAGACGAACAGGGCGATTGGGCGACGCCTTCCGGTGCACCAGTAGAATGGGTTGAAGAGGAGAGCTATTTTTTCAGATTATCTGCCTATCAGGAGCGGCTGCTGGAATATCATGAGAAACATCCTTATTTTATCAAGCCCCGATCACGGCGCAATGAGGTCATTTCTTTCGTCAAAGGCGGTTTGAAGGATTTATCCATTTCGCGCTCCAGTTTTAATTGGGGTGTGAAGGTGCCAAAAAACAATCGACATATCGTCTATGTCTGGCTGGATGCTTTAACAAATTACTTAACGGCTGTCGGATATCCTGATGAAAATAAAAGAAATTTTTGGCCTGCCGACCTTCATATTATCGGCAAAGATATTTTAAGGTTTCATACGGTCTATTGGCCAGCCTTTTTGATGTCGGCAGACTTGCCCATTCCTGAATGCGTCTTTGCTCACGGCATGATCCTGACAGGGGAGGGCAAAAAAATGTCAAAATCACTCGGCAATGCTCTTGACCCGTTTGAGTTGGCCGAAACCTATGGCATTGATTCATTCCGTTTTTTTCTATTACGTGATGTCGTTTTCGGTGCTGATGGAATATGCAGCGATCAGCAGATCATTCACCGCTTAAACGCTGATCTCGCCAATAATCTTGGTAATCTTGCCCAGCGCTCACTGACGATGCTCCAGAAAGACTGGGATGGCCTCATCCCTCCTCAAAGCTCCTTAAAGACGAAGAAAAACATATCGGGAGTTAACCGAGATCGTGTAGACGAGAGGTTAATGTTAGATGTTGGGCGTTTATTTTCAGTGAATACTCATATGGAGAAAATAGCTCCAAGTCTAGCTCTTTCACTTATTTTTCGTGTTCTTGGCACCGCTAATTACTATTTTGCTGAGAAGGAGCCTTGGAAACTGGCAAAAACCGATCGTGCGGCTCAAGGCGATGTTCTTTATATTATCATTGACGTTTTACGCCGCGCCGCTATTTTATTGCAGCCTTTTATGCCGAATGATATGAAAAAATTATTGGATTATCTAGGTGTTGATGAAGATAAACGAGATTTTGCTTCATTAGATGAACCATTAGAACCCGGAAAGAAACTGCCCGCACCGGCACCGCTTTTTCCCAGATATAAGAAGGATTAATATGCTTGTTGATAGCCATTGCCATTTAAATTTCAGCAGCTTCAGCGACGATCTGGACGGGGTTGTCGCGCGCGCCGGAGAGGCTGGAGTCGGCCTCATGGTCAGCATCGGCACACGGCTTGACGAGATCAAGGAGATCGCCGCGATCGCGGCCAATTATGAACAGGTGGTTTATTCTGTCGGCGTTCACCCGAATGAGGTCGGGGATCATGCCGACCTTGACGCCGATAAATTAGTTCAGATTGTCGAGCAAAATGACTCCAAACAAAGAAAAAAAATCGTCGGGCTCGGCGAGACCGGCCTTGATTTTTACCGCGACGCTCAGCAGGCTGCGCTGCAGGAAAAGCTGTTTCGCGTCCATATTGAGGCAGCGCGCCGCACCGGCCTGCCGGTCATCATCCACGCGCGCGCCGCCGATCAGGACGTTGCGCGCATTCTCACCGAAGAAATGGAGCGGGGGGCGTTCACGGCGGTCATGCATTGTTTCACCGCAGGCCGCCAGTTAGCCGAAACGGCGCTGGCTCTTGGGCTTTATATCTCCATATCGGGGATTGTGACGTTCAAGAACGCGCAGGATCTGCAGGCGATCGTCCGCGATCTGCCAGCCGACCGGCTGCTCGTGGAGACCGATGCGCCTTATTTGGCGCCTGTGCCTCATCGCGGCAAGCGCAATGAACCGGCTTTTGTGGCCAAAACCGCTGATTATATCGCCGTGCTCAAAAACATCCCCGCGCCGGAGCTGGCCCAAATCACCTCCGACAATTTTTTCCGGCTGTTTTCACACGCGAGGAAGCCGGTGTGAGCCTGCGAGTCACGATTTTGGGCTGCGGCTCCTCCGGCGGTGTGCCGCGGATTGGCGGCGATTGGGGGGCTTGTGATCCTCAAGAGCCGAAAAACCGCCGCCGCCGCTGCTCTATCCTCGTTGAGCGCTTTAATGGGGCAGGGGAAGCGACGCGTGTGCTCGTGGATACCTCTCCTGATCTCTATGACCAGCTTTTGGGCAGGGGCGTAGGCTGGCTCGACGGCGTCCTCTACACCCACCACCACGCCGACCAGACTCATGGAATCAATGATCTGCGCGCTTTTTTCATCAATCGCTGGCAGAGCGTCGATGTCTATATGGACAAAGCCACCGCCGCTATAATGACACAGCGCTTCAGCTATTGCTTTCAAGCTATTGAAGGGTCGGGCTATATGGAGTTTTTGAAGCTCCATAAGCTACAGGTCGGAGAGCCGGGTAAAATCTCTGGCCCCGGCGGTGATATTGGGTTTGAGCCGTTTTTGCTTCATCACGGCTCGGTGGATGCTTTAGGCTTTCGCTTCGGGCCGGTGGCCTATGCGCCCGATGTCGTGGAAGTGCCTGAGGCCAGCTTTAGCGCGCTCCGGGGCGTTGAATGCTGGATCGTCGACACTTTGCGCTATCAGCCTCATCCGACCCATGCGCACCTTGAACGCGCGCTTGAATGGCTCGCCCGAGTCAAGCCGCAGCGCGGTGTGTTGACCAATATGCATATTGATCTGGACTACCAGACGCTCAAGCGCGAACTGCCTGACGGTATCGAGCCGGCCTATGACAGCATGGTGCTGGATTTCCCAAACTACGTATAATATATATTATGGTGAATCATAATAAAGCGCAGACTGAAGCTATAGATAAAGCTTCAGTCTGGGGTTTATTATAATTCACCATAATATATATTATACGAATCTCTGATATGCCATCGATATACCGCCTATATCAGCTGACCATTCAGGTAAGATGGTTTGGGGGAATCAATGAGTAGACAGGCGCAAGCGCCAAAAGCATCTTTATCCAACTGGCAGATCGGTTCATTTTCGTTTATGGCGATGCCGATTTCGGCGCTGGGTCTGCCTCTTGTGGTTCACCTGCCGCCCTTTTACGCGGGCGAATTGGGAATTGGCGCGACAGCGGTCGGCTTGATTTTTATGATAGCGCGCTTTTGGGATGTGTTCACAGATCCGTTTTTTGGCGCGCTGAGCGACTATCTGCCGACGCGCTGGGGCCGCCGTCGCCCTTGGATCGCGCTCGCCGTGCCGCTGCAGATTTTATGCGCGTGGTATTTATTCCTTCCGAGTGGCGGCGCGTCAACGCCGTTTTATCTGGGCTTCTGGCTGTTCATGATCTATATCGCGACGACGATGACGAGCATTTCGCATATGTCGTGGGGAGCGGAATTGTCGCCCTATTATCACGAGCGCGCGCGCATACAAGGCTGGCGCGAGGTGGCGCTCATTGCGGGCATGGTTATGGTGCTCGCCCTTCCGGCGATCTGGGAGGTTTTTGGGGTTGAGGGCGAAGTTTCGGCGGTCTGGATGATGGGGATGTTCATCATGATTTCAACGCCTTTATGCGCGCTGATCACTTTAGGCGGCACGCCGCAGGAAAAAGCACCCGCGAGCGCGGTGGCGCGGCTTGACTGGCAGGCCGCGATGCGGTTTTTTGCTAAAGATGCGGTCTTGCGCCGCCTGCTTGCGGCCAATCTGATGGTCTCTTTGGCGCTCGGTATCACCGGCGCGCTTTATATTTATCTGATCTCCTATGTCTTTATGCTCGGCGAAGATAGAAACCTTTTGCTGCTGGTTTATTTTGTTTCCAGCGTCATCGCTGTGCCTTTTTGGATTTGGATGAGCAAATATTTCGGCAAGCACCGCGCTTTGACGATCGCCGTGATTTATGGCTTTGTGATGCTTTCAACGGGTTTTTTGCTGCCGAGCGGTATGTTTTGGCTGGGATTTTTCTGGCTCGCGGCCTATGGCGTCGCCTATGGCGCCGGGCCGTTTTTGCTCCGAGCGCTGATGGCCGATTTCGCCGATTTTGACCAGCTCGAATCAGGACAAAAGCGCACGGGTCTATGTTTTTCGCTGCTCAATCTGGTTGATAAGATCGGCTTTGCCTTGGCCATCGGCATCACCTATCCTTTGCTTGATTTGATCGCGTTCCAGCCTCAGGCAGAAAACTCACCCGAGACGCTTAACTTGCTGCTCGCGATTTATATCATCCTGCCCGGACTATGCTGGCTCTCCGCCGGGCTGCTCATGTGGAATTATCCGCTGACCGAGCAAAAACAGGAATCCCTGCGCGCCGAACTCGAACAAAAAGAAAGCTCTATTCCTCAATCAAACTGAGGATATTGCCAAATTTTTTCCGGAAAGCGCCTTCGGCATAGATCGGTAGAACAACATCGAGCATCGCAACACCCTCGCTGTCATGGCTCTGATGAAGCACCTGACCGCGCTCATGCAAAAACGCCGAGGCACGCCCCTGATAAGGCAAAAGACGAACCCGAAAATGACGCAATACCTTCGTCTCATTGAGAACTTCTTGAATGCGCTGGCGCAACAGTGCGACGCCCTCGCCTGTCACCGCCGATAAGGGAATCGGATGATGATCCCCATTTCTGTTCTCATATATATGATCGACCAAATCAACTTTGTTCAAGACCTCAATGATGGGCTGCGTTTGATCTTGCTTGTTCAGTTCGCTGAGGATCACCGCCACATCGTTCCTTTGCGCGAGGCTATCGTGGTGTGAAATATCACGAACATGAATAATGAGATCAGCCTTGCTAACCTCTTCTAAAGTTGCGCGAAACGCCGCGATGAGATCGTGAGGCAAATCAGAGACAAACCCGACCGTATCAGATAAAATCGCGCATTGGCCGTCGGGCAGATCCATCGCGCGCATTGTCGGATCGAGCGTGTCAAACAATCTGTTGCGCGCGGCGATGCCCGCGCCTGTCAAGAGATTGAACAAAGTCGATTTGCCCGCATTGGTATAGCCAACCAGAGCGACCACCGGCCACGCCGCTTTATGACGCGCCGCGCGCATTTGGCGGCGGCGTTGCTCGACTATTTTCAATTGTTTCTTTAATCTCGCAATCCGCGCCGATATTTGACGGCGATCTGATTCGATCTGGCTTTCACCCGGGCCGCCCATAAAACCGGCGCCGCCGCGCTGCCGCTCCAAATGCGTCCAAGAGCGCACCAAGCGCGTTCTTTGGTAGACCTCATGCGCCAGCGCCACTTGCAGCCGCGCTTCTTTCGTTCGCGCGCGCGCGCCAAAAATCTCTAAGATCAAACCCGTGCGATCCAAAATTTTGACCTGCCACGCACGCTCAAGATTACGCTGCTGACTCGGTGTTAGCGCTGCGTTGATAATCACGAGCTCAACTCCCAGCCGGTCAATTTCAACCTTCAACTCGCCGACCTTGCCGGTTCCCATCAAGGTGCTCGCCTGCGGAGTCTTGATCGTGATCGAAAATTTCCCAAGCGGCACGAAATCAATAGCGCGCGCGAGTCCTTCAATCTCGGCAAGCTGCGACGCCTCAGAACGCAAACGCGCGCTTTTGTCCTCCAGAAGACGCGGATGAATAATCAGGCTTTTCGGAAGTATATTTATGGGCTCGCCCCCTGCTCGATCTCTTTGAGGCTAGGCATGCTATCGGCAGGCATGATCGTCGAGATCGCGTGTTTATAGATCAGCTGACGATGGCCGTTGCGCTCAAGCAGAATGCTCTGGCCGTCAAAATTATCAACCACGCCCTGCAATTTGACACCGTTCATCAAAAAGACCGTCACTGACATATGCTTCTTGTGCATATAATTTAAAAAAGAGCATTGAATATCCTTTTCGTTAATCATGAGGTTTGTCCTCCCCTCATTTTTTAAAACATTTCTAAAATATGGCAAAAATATCAGTTAGGCAAGAGGGTTAAGTTTATTTATTTTCTTTGCAAATGCGGCCTGAATCTTCTGGGTTATGGTGTTTTCGCCGCCTTGTGCGCCGATTCGCTGACCATCGAGCCTGATGACCGGCGTGATTCCTCCGACAGACGACGTGATAAACGCCTCATCGGCCTTCAGAGCCTGAGCGCGCGTAAAACCGGTTTCATCGACCAGCAGACCTAAATTTTGTGTGATCTCCATCACGGCAAGCCGCGTGATTCCGTTCAAGATTTTTGTCCCCGCTTGATGGGTCATCAGCCGCCTTTGATAAAAAATCCACGCATTCGACGCTGAACCCTCAGTGATGAGTCCCTGTTCATTGATTAGCCATGCTTCTTGCGCGCCCTGCTCTGAGGCAGTCTGTCGCGCGAGCACATTGGCAAGCAGGCCGATCGATTTGATGTCACAGCGCTGCCAGCGCTGATCGGGTCTCGTGATGACTTCGATGCCTTGTTGTCGATTAGCCATCGCCGCGTCGATGAGATGACGGGCAATAATGATCAAAGAAGATTTCGTATCCTTAGGAAAAAGATGATCCCGCCGCGCCTGTCCGCGCGTGATCTGAATATAGACCAGACCATTGCGGATATAATTGCGCCGCCGCGTTTCGTTCATCAGATGAGGCATGGCGCGTCTTGCGACCGGCCAATTCATTTTGAGCTCGACAAGCGAGCGCGCAAGCCGATCAAGGTGAGGCTCGATATCAATAATCACGCCGCGATGAACGGCACAAGTTTCATAGACGCCATCGGCGAATTGAAATCCGCGATCTTCAACATGAACCCGCGCCGCGCGATAATCACGCCACTGGCCGTTGACATAGATGCTGCGGCTCATGCTTTTGTCCAGTAGATCGGGTTGACGAGGCTCAGCAAAGCAAGCAATTCGACCCGACCGCCGATCATACCCAGCGACATCGCCCAGCTTGCGGCATCGGGCAGGCTTGCATAGAGCTGATCACCCTTGATGCCAACCATATCAACCATCGGGCCGACATTGGAAATCGCCGCGACCGCCGCCGCCAGTGAATGTTCAAACGAAAGCCCGGTAAAAGCCAGCACGAGCATCAACATCGCAATGCTTGCGTTAAATAGCGCAAAAAATACCCATACCGTCTGCATCAGAGGTATGTGGATCGGTTCGCCATCAAAATAAACGCCCTTCACATCATGGGGATGCGCCAGCAAAGATAATTCCTTGCGGCTTTGTCGCAGCAGCAAAAGAATGCGCAAAATTTTGAGACCTCCCGCAGTTGAGATCGTCATGCCACCGATGAAAGTCAGCAGCAAAGTGAAAATAAAAGGCATCTGTGTGCCTGTCGACGCCCAGCCGGTCGTCGAGATCACCGAAATGGACGCAAAAAGACCCTCGCCGAGCGCAACGCGCACACGCGGATCAAGAATGAACTCACCCCACCCTCCGGCGAATATGCTCGTGACCTCTTCGTCGGCGACCCGCGCCGATTCAAAGAAAACACCCGACAGAGCAATCGCGCTCACGACAACCAAAACTAAAAAAACACGCCGTTCAAGATCGCGGCGCAATGTCGCGCGACCACGCAGCAAAAGATAATATTGCGCCATATTCATCGCCCCGATCAACATGAAAATCGCCAAAACAAACTTGACATAGGGCGCGTTCAAAACCCACTCCTCAAAGCCGAGATTCATCCCGCCAGTCGAAAGCGTCGAAAACGCCATGCAAACAGAGTCAAAAAGCGATACGCCGCCGAAAAATAACATCGCGGCGCATAAAAAAGTCACTCCCGTATAGATCGGCGCGACAATCTGCAATGCGCGCTTGAGCCCCTGATCAGGCCGGATATCGCCGCTCGTGCCTGCGACACGGCGCAAACTCATGCCGCCAACGCCCAAAGGCGCAAGCACCATCATCGCTGTAATCAAAGTCGCGAGCCCCCCAAGCCATTGCATCAAAGCCAGCCACAGCCTCAGCGAGACAGCTAGCTCATTCGGCGCGGCAAAGATCGACGCGCCGGTTGTTGTCAAAGCGCTCGCTGAAAGAAAATAAACCTTCGCTGCTGGCAGATCCAAAATAATCCACAATGGAAGTGCGGCAACAAATATCCCAAGCGCCCAACCCAGCACCGCGATTAAACATAAATCCGCCTGTGTGAGCCCTCCGCCGGACTGCCGCCCGGTGAAAATCATCAAGCCTGCGCCAAAACTTGAAATCATCATCGCCGCAGCAAATAAACCTCCCTCACGCCCCTCGCCGACAAAAAACGCCGTCACCATCGGCAAAAGCATCGCCACTGACAAAGCCGCCGTCATCCAGCCCAAAAAAGATAAAATTAAGGAATGGCGCATCGATGAATTCTAGTTCTGCGCCGCCGCTTGGAAAAGAGGCTCGATCTCCTGTATTTTTCCCGCGAGCGAAAACACGATCACATGATCCCCGGCGCGAATTTCGGTATGGCCGTCGGGAATGATGAACTCGCCGCCGCGCCACACAGCACCAAAAATCACTCCTTCCGGCAAGTTGATCTCTCTGAGCGGCCTCCCGACAAGCGGCGAAGCTGCGAGCGCTTCAATCTCAATTGCTTCCGCCGCGCCGTCATGCACAGAGTGCAGCGCCGCGATCCGTCCGCGACGGACATGCCGCAAAATCGTCGAAACCGTCAGCGCGCGCGGCGAAATATAGGCGTCAATGTTCAAAGAGCGCATCACATTGCGATAGGAGGCGTTATTATAAAGGCAGATCGTTTTTTTGCAGCCCTCCTGTTTGGCGACAACAGAACCGAGAATGTTTGCTTCATCATCACCTGTCAGCGCGACGAAAGTTTCGGTTTCGTGGACGTCACCCTCGCGCATCAGCGCGGCGTCGAGCATATTGCCATGCAGCACCATGCTGTTTTGGAATCTATCCGCCGCATTGACCGCATGATCGTGATCAGCCTCAATGAAAGTATATTTGACTTGCTGCGCGCGCGTCAGGTTTTCCGCAACATAAAGGCCGATCTTCCCTGCCCCTGCGATCAGCACACGACTCGCTTCTTTTTCTTGATGGCCAAAAATGGCGAGCATACGCTTGAGGTCGCGCGCATCGGTGGCGAAATAAATTTCATCGTCGGACTCAATTACGTCGAGATCGTGCGGCACGAACATATCGCCCTCGCGGACAATGCCTGTAATCATCGCGCGCAGGCCGGGAAAGGTGCTATGCAATTGCGCCACCGGCAAGTTAATCACCGGACAGTCGCCGCTCGCAATAACGCCCGCAAGACATATTTTGCCATCGACAAAATCCATCGCATCAAACGCGCCGGGCACACTCAGGCGGCGCAGCACCGCCTTGCCAACCTCAAGCTCCGGTGAAATCACGACATCAACCGGAATCTGCTTTTGAGCAAATAAGCGGTCCCAATAGGTCGTGCTATGACTCTGATGACGGATGCGCGCGATCTTGCGCGGCACCTCAAAAAGAATGTGTGCAAGCTGACAGGTGATCATGTTGATCTCATCCTCGCCGGTCACGGCGATTAGGATGTCGGCATCTTTGACGCCTGCCTCTTCGAGCACCTCGGGGTGGGAGCTCTGGCCGGAGAAAGTGCGCACCTCCATCGTGTTGGAAATCTCGCGCAGCAAGGTCTCGTGCTGATCGATGACCGTTACATCATGCGCCTCGCCCGCGAGCTGCCGCGCGATATTCTGTCCTACAAGACCCGCTCCACAAACAACAACCCGCATAATAGAAAACCCTTATTTTTGTTCTGCCCTAGCGATTGTCCGGTAGTATAAACGAGCTTGTTAAAAATTTCTAAATAAGGCCAATAGATGACGAAAAACAAAATAGCGAGTATCGTCGCCGCCGCCGGTGAGGGACGCCGCGCAGGCGGTGAAGTCTCTAAACCCTATCAAAAGCTTGGGGGCGCGCCTCTTTTGCTCAAGGCGCTGAGCGCGGTTTCGATCTATGGACCGGTTCAGCCCGTGATCCGCAAAGCCGATTTCGAGCTCTATCACGAAAGCGTCGCGGCGCTCAAAAATCGTCAAAATATATATCCGCCAGTCGCTGGCGGCGCGACACGCGCCGCTTCGGTCTTTGCCGGATTACAGGCTCTGCGCGATCAGGCACCGGATATCGTCCTGATCCATGATGGCGCGCGGCCTTTCATCCCACCAGGATTGATCGAACTGCTGCTTGAAACACTCGACGAATGTGCTGGCGCCGCGCCTGCTCTGCCAATCACAGATAGTTTGAAGAAATTAGATCACCAAAAGGTTTTAACCATTAACAGAACAAACATTTTCCGGGTGCAAACACCGCAAGCCTTCCACTACCCGACGATCTTGAAGGCCTATCAAAAATATCAATGCGAACAAAATAAGAATATAACAGCGACCGACGATCTCGCCGTTCTCGAAATGATCGGCGAAACAGCGCGGCTCGTGGCAGGCGATGAGCGCAACATCAAAATCACTGAGGCCGGTGATTTTGAAAAGTTTCAGCGAATTCATCATATTGACCATCACGCGCGGATGGGATTGGGCGTTGATGCGCATCGTTTTGGCGCAGGCAACCATATTTGGCTCGGCGGCCATCGGATCGCGCACGATCAGGGAATTGCAGCGCATTCCGACGGCGATGTCGTTCTCCATGCACTCGCCGATGCGCTTTTTGGCATCACCGCCGCCGGAGACCTCGGCAGCCACTTCCCTTCCTCCGATCCTCAATGGCGCGGCGTCCGCTCGCAGGTTTTTGTCGCCGAAGCGATCAAACAGCTCGAAGAGGCCGGGTTTGCGCTCATCAATGTCGATATCACGGTCATTTGCGCCAAACCAGCGATCGCGCTCCACCGTCAGGCCATCCGAGAGCAAATCGCAACGCTGCTCAATATGAACAGCCAGCAGATCAGCGTCAAAGCAACAACAACCGACGGCATGGGACTCACCGGCAACAATGAAGGCATCGCCGCTCAGGCGATCGTCTGCGCAGGAAGGCCAAATCAATGAAAAAATTCTCGATGAAAAAGCTCCTGAAGCTCAATATCTCAATGAACAAAAACCTCGCAACAATGTTCGCGAGCGGCTTTTATACCGGCTATCTGCCGGGCGCGCCTGGCACATGGGGTAGCGCTGCGATCCTACCTTTTGCCGCCTGTGTGCATTTTCTAACAGGCGTCTGGGGGCTTTTGATCTCAAGCGCGATTTTGTTTATCATTGGCGTCGCGGCGTCGAGAATATATATCGAGACCGATGACCACCGTGATCCGCCGGAAATCGTCATTGACGAAATGGCTGCGCAATGCCTCGTCTTGAGCGCGGCGAGCCTGTCTTTTTTGGATTATCTATTCGCCTTTGCGCTGTTTCGTCTATTTGATATTCTGAAGCCTTGGCCTATGCCTTTATTAGAAAATCACCTGCCTCCGGCGCTGGCGGTGATGGCCGATGATATCGGCGCGGCCATCTACGCAATCTTTCTTTTGTGGATTTTTAACTTCATGGGGATTCTCTGACGAAATGACATCCGATCAAGAAATCAGATCAGCGGCACAGGCGCTGCTTAAGGTGTGCCAAGAGGTGCAGTTGACAGTCGCCACTGCCGAATCGTGCACCGGCGGATTGATCGCTGCCGCTCTGACCTCAGTGCCGGGCGCATCACAGACTTTTAGCTGCGGGCTGATTACCTATTCCAATAAGGCCAAAATGAATTTGCTCGCGGTGCCGCGTGATCTGCTCAAGAGCGCAGGCGCGGTCTCTGTCGCCTGCGCGCGCGCTATGGCTGAAGGCGCGCGTCAAATCGCCCAGACCGATCTTGCGCTGTCTTCGACCGGCATCGCCGGACCAGGCGGCGGCACCGCTGAAAAACCGGTCGGCCTAATTCATATCGCCGCTGCGATCGAAGGCCAGACACACGACATCATCTGCCAATTTGGCGATCAATCACGCGAGGAGATCCGCCGCGCGAGTGTGCTCGCTGCGCTCAAGCTCGGTCTTGATCTAGTCAGCCAGCGCGTTTGATAAAGCTTTCCATCAGGCGTTGCGCGGCATGTTCGAGCAAAGGCGCGGCAATCCATGCAAGCAGGCCGCGATGAAAATTAAAATCAAGCGCGCAGATCGTATGACAGCCCTCCTCTTTTCGCGTGAATGACCATTGGCAGTCGAGATTTTTAAGCGGCCCTTCCTCAAGCTGAATATGAATGACGCCCCGCTCGCGATCAAGAAAAATGCGGCTGATAAAAGACTCACACAAAGGGCCATAACAGATCGTCAATCGAGCAATGAGATGATTTTGATGACGTTCAAGAATCTCCGCCTCTTTGCAGGAGGAAATGAATTTCGGATAGCTTTCAACATCGGCAACAATGTCGAATAGCTCCTCGCAGCTGTGCTGAGATATATGTTCCGCCGAAAGAGACGGCATCAGTGCTGCTGCGCCTTGCGTGCTGCGCGCAATTGATGAAAATGATCCTCCGCATGATAAGACGAGCGCGTCAGCGGACTCGACGCGACCATCAAGAAGCCTTTGTCGCGCGCCGCTTGCGCATAATCGGCGAACTCTGCGGGCGTGACATAGCGCGCGACTTCGGCATGTTTGAGCGTCGGGCGCAGATATTGACCGATCGTGATGAAGTCTACGCAAGCTTCGCGCATATCGTCCATCACTTTGAGGATTTCGTCTTTGGTTTCGCCGAGCCCAACCATCAGCCCCGATTTTGTGAACAGATCGCCGCGCCGCAGTTTCATCCCGCGCAGCAGAGCCAGCGAGCCCGCATAGCGCGCGCCTGGGCGAATGCGCTTATAAAGTCTAGGAACGGTCTCAAGGTTGTGATTGAAAATATCAATGCGCGCGCCAGCGATGATATCCAAAGCGCCGACCTTATTACGAAAATCAGGCGTCAGGATCTCAACGCTCGTCTGCGGCGCTTCGTCGCGCACACGCGCAACGACAGCAACAAAATGCGCCGCGCCGCCATCCGCGAGGTCGTCGCGATCGACCGAAGTGATCACAATATGTTTAAGGCCGAGCGCAGCAGCAGCCTGCGCGACACGCAGCGGCTCGGTTGGGTCGAGCACTTTCGGCTTGCCGGTCGCGACATTGCAAAATGCGCAAGCGCGCGTGCATACATCGCCCATAATCATCACCGTCGCATGAGATTTTGACCAGCATTCGCCGATATTCGGACAAGCCGCCTCCTCACAGACCGTCGCAAGTCTCAAAGAATGGACCAATTTTTTCGTTCGCGCAAAATCGCCGCCGCCTGGCGCACGCACTCTTATCCAGTCGGGCTTTCTCGCGGCGGCGCTCATGCGAACTTCTCCCTGATCCGCAGGCCCGCATAAATCGCCGATGCGCCGATGCTGTCTTCTATTCGCAACAGGCGGTTATATTTCGCCGTCCGCTCGCTGCGCGCTAAAGACCCGGTCTTGATCCAGCCGGTCGCAAAGCCGACAGCTAAATCAGCAATCGTGACATCTTCGGTTTCTCCCGATCGGTGCGACATCACCGTCGCAAACCCGGCGTTTTGCGCCAAAGTCAGAGCGTCTTCGGTTTCGCTCAAGGTGCCAATCTGGTTCGGCTTGATCAAAACCGCATTGCCCGACGCTCCTCCAATACCGCGGCGAATGCGATCGCAATTGGTCGTGAACAGATCATCACCGACAAGATTGACCTTCGCGCCGATCTTCTGGGTCAATAAATGCCAGCCTTGCCAATCATCTTCGGCCATGCCGTCCTCGATCGAAATGATCGGATATTGTCCCGCGAGACCCGCCAGCCACTCGACCATCTCGCTTGATGAAAACTTTTCCCCCTCCCCCGCGAGGTGATATTGCCCATCTTTGAAAAACTCGCTTGCGGCGACATCAAGGGCAAGAAAAACATCATCGCCGATTTTATAGCCTGCGCCTTCAATCGCCGCACTGAGCATATCGAGCGCGCCGTGGATCGTGATGTCAGGCGCGAAGCCGCCTTCATCACCGACATTGGTGCTCATATTTTTTTCTTCGAGCATCTTTTTGAGGGTCTGAAAAATCTCAGACCCGGCGCGCAGCGCGTCGGCAAAACGCGCAAACCCCGCCGGAACGATCATAAACTCCTGCACATCAAGCGGATTATCAGCGTGCGCGCCGCCATTGAGAACATTCATCATCGGTGCCGGAAGCAAATGCGCGCGCGTGCCGCCAATATATTGAAACAGATCAAGTCCGACATTCGCCGCCGCCGTCTGCGCCACCGCCAAAGAGACCCCCAACAAAGCATTCGCGCCTAAACGACTTTTATTCGGCGTTCCGTCAAGATCGCATAAAATCTGATCGATTTGACGCTGCGCGCGAACATCCATGCCCGATAGAGCATCAAAAATCTCCCCTTGCACGGACTCAATGGCGCGCTGAACGCCTTTGCCATGCCAGCGGCTGTGATCGCCATCACGCAGCTCTAATGCCTCATAGCGGCCTGTGCTCGCGCCCGAAGGCACCGCCGCGCGTTTCGCCGTGCCGTCTTCAAGCACGACGACGACCTCAATCGTCGGATTGCCGCGGCTGTCGAGGATTTCCCGCGCGGTGATGTCGGTGATCGCGCTCATGCGACGAGGCCGCGTGTTTTGGTCAGGCGATCAAACGCGACGAGATCGCTGATGATGTTTTCAATATCGCTCAAGTGGATCATGTTCGGGCCATCGGAAGGAGCGTTGTCGGGGTCTTGGTGGGTTTCCATAAACACCGCCGCGACGCCAACCGCGACAGCCGCGCGCGCTAAGACAGGCGCCATTTCGCGTTTGCCTCCTGAAGCGGTGCCGCGTCCGCCCGGCTCTTGGACGCTATGGGTCGCGTCAAAAACAACCGGACAGCCAATCGCGCGCAGCACCGGCAGCGCGCACATATCACAAACGAGCGTGTTATAGCCAAACGAAACGCCGCGCTCTGTCACCATGACATTCGGATTGCCGACATCCATGACTTTATGCGCGACATGGGTCATATCCCAAGGCGCGAGAAATTGTCCTTTTTTGACATTGATAATTTTTCCGGTCTTTGCCGCCGCCGTGAGCAGATCGGTCTGGCGGCATAAGAAAGCGGGAATTTGTAAAACATCAACCGCACTAGCGACGGACGCGCATTGATCGGGCTCGTGGACATCGGTGAGCACGGGCAGGCCGGTCGTGGCGCGGATTTCGGCGAAAACATCGATCGCCTCAGCGAGTCCGACGCCGCGTTGAGCGTTATGGCTCGTCCGGTTAGCCTTATCAAAGGAAGTTTTATAGATCAGCCCGACTTTCTGTTTTTCGGCGATCTCAGCAAGCGCCGCTGCCATCTCAAGCGCATGGGCGCGACTTTCCATCGCGCAGGGGCCGACAATAAAAGCGATCGGGCTTTTATTGCTGATCGTGATGTCTCCTATTTTGATTTCTTCGTTCAACATTAGATCAGGCGACTCTGTGCAATAGCGGCTTCAATAAAAGAGGCGAAAAGCGGATGCGGCTCAAACGGTCTCGATTGGAGCTCAGGATGATATTGCACCCCGATATACCACGGATGATCGCTGATTTCCACCGTTTCAGGCAGGAAACCGTCGGGCGACAGACCAGAGACAATCATACCCTTTGCGGCAAGCTCGTCGCGATAGTTGATGTTGAGCTCGTAGCGATGGCGATGGCGCTCGTGAATATGTCGGCGGCCATAGATTCTAGCGATGTGGCTGTCGGCGTCGAGCACGGCCTCGTAAGCGCCGAGCCGCATCGTCCCGCCCAGATCATTATGCAGGTTGCGGCGATTGACCTCGCCCTCCTTGATCCATTCGGTCATCAGCCCGATGATCGGATTGTTCAGCGTGCCAAACTCCGATGAGCTCGCCTGGGCTAGTCCGATCAGGTTGCGCGCCGCCTCGACCATGCCCATCTGCATCCCAAAACATATCCCAAACCAAGGAACATGACGTGTGCGCGCAAAATGCGTCGCCGCGATCTTGCCCTCCGATCCGCGCTGACCAAAGCCGCCTGGCACAAGAATCCCATTGACGCTCTCCAAAATATGAAGCGCGGGCGCACTCCCTTCAAAAGTTTCGGAATCGATCCAGTGAACATCAACACGAACCCGATTGGCAATCCCGCCGTGAACCAAAGCCTCAGCAAGAGATTTATAAGCATCAAGCGTCGTATCCATATATTTTCCGACCACCGCGATCTTGACCGAGCCATCAGGGCTTTCAATGCGGGAGATGATTTCGTGCCATTTGCCGAGATCAATTTTCGGCGGATCAGAAACGCCCAAACAGGATAAAATCTGCCGATCGAGTCCCTCCTGATGATAAATCAGCGGCACTTCGTAGATTGTGTTGACATCGCGCGCTTCGATCACCGCATCGTTGCGGACATTGCAAAACAGCGCGATTTTGCGTTTTTCTTCGGACGGGATCGCGCGCTCGGTGCGGCAGAGCAAAATATCTGGCTGGATGCCGATCGAACGCAGCTCCTTGACCGAATGTTGCGTCGGTTTGGTTTTCATCTCTCCGGCGCTCGTGATAAAAGGCAGCAAAGTCAGATGAATAAATCCCGCTTGCTGAGGTTCCATTTCATTGCCCAATTGACGGATCGCCTCAAAGAAAGGCAGGCCTTCAATATCACCAATCGTGCCGCCGATCTCGCACAGCACGAAATCTATGCCCTCATTATCCTTGACGATGAACTCCTTAATCATATCGGTCACGTGAGGAATGACTTGAACCGTCGCGCCGAGATAATCGCCGCGCCGTTCGCGGCGGATGATCTCGCGGTAAATCCGACCGGCGGTCGTGTTGTCGGCCTGTGTGCAATTGACGCCGGTAAAACGCTCATAATGGCCGAGATCCAAATCAGTTTCAGCGCCATCATCGGTGACAAAGACCTCGCCGTGCTGCGACGGACTCATCGTGCCGGGATCGACGTTCAAATAGGGATCGAGCTTGCGCAGCCGCACCGAATAGCCTCGCGCCTGAAGCAGAGAGCCTAATGCCGCCGCCGCAATCCCCTTGCCGAGCGAAGACACCACACCGCCAGTAATGAAAATATAGCGTGTCATCATCTCGCTTTACCTTGCCCTACCCCGTCACGAAGAACTCGTTCAAGAGTTCGTTCAAAAAAGACTCCTGCCTTGTTGTTCTTTGTCGTTCTAGCGCTTTTTTTATCGACCCGCATCGGGCTGAGGTTTTGGCAGAGATTTTTGAATCGCCGGAACTTGCTGCGTCGGCGGAACATTATCCAACAAAGACCCTGATCGATTTTGCTGCGCCAACAAAGTCAATGTGATGGATGTCGTGAAAAAGGCAACCCCCAAAATCGCCGTGACCCGCGCAAGCGGATTACTCGGCGCGCGCCCCGTCTTGAGGCCGTCGCCACCGCCAATGCCCAGCGCGCCGCCTTCCGAGCGCTGCAACAAAACCATCCCAACGATCGACAGCGCTAAAAGCAGATGAATAGCTAACAATATCGTTTGCATAGGTCGATAATAGACAGGAATGACGCAGCTTTCAAGGAGGCTCCGCCGATTAACAGGCCGTTGACACTAGCAATTGAGGCAATCTGAGCCGCGTTCTCCGGCTTCACCGAGCCGCCATAAAGAACCGCAACCTCGTGATTCGCTCCGCAGATTTTGCTTAACAGATCGGCAATATGCCTATGTGCCTGCTCAATATCTTCAGGGCGAGCTGCCTCACCGCTGCCAATCGCCCAGATCGGCTCGTAGGAGATCGAAAACAATGAATCCCCTGATCGCGGCACTGATGCCTTGACCTGTCGCGAAAGAGCCGCCAGAGTCTCACCGCTTTGGCGCTCGGCCTTGCTCTCACCGACGCAGACGATCGACTCAAGACCCGCGCGTCTCGCCGCTTCAGCTTTTGCCCGGACAAGCGCGTTGCTTTCACCCTGCTCGCTGCGGCGCTCGGAATGACCGCAAATGACCAGTTCCGCGCCGCAATCCTTGAGCATTTCAGCGCTGATCTCTCCAGTATGCGCCCCATGAGGCTGCGGATGACAGTCCTGCGCACCAATCCGAATCGCCGAGCCTCGCGCCAAATCCGCCAAATCCGCAATGAGAGTCGCAGGCGGGCAAATCACCACCTCACAGGAGGCAGACGCCTCGATCTCAAGCCCACGAATCACAGCTTCGAGCTCAGCGCGCGCGTCCCTGAGCCCGTTCATCTTCCAATTCCCGACGATTAGAAACCTTTTATGTGGCATATTACGATTTTCGCCTTATATTGTCCGATATATTGTCCGATATATCGCCTGATTATCTACCATCAAACAAAAAATAGGATAAAAAAAGGAAAAATATATGCTGCTCAATCGCCTTAGACAAAGCGTCGCCGGATGGATGGCCAAAACCCTGATCGCCGTGCTCGTGGTGAGCTTCGCGCTGTGGGGCATCGGCGACGTGTTTGGCCGATCCCCTGACCCGGCAGTCGCCGAAATCGGCAGCGAGAATATATCCGTGAGCCAGTTCCAGCGATTATTTGGCACCTCATTTAATCAGATGCAACAGCGCGCGCGCCAGCAAGGCCAAGAGATCGATGTCACCCGCGCCCGACAGCTCGGCCTCGAGCAGCAAGTCCTATATACTTTGATCAATCAGGCAACACTTAAACAATCCGCTGAAGCGCTCGGCCTGCAAGTTTCGGATCAAAAGCTCGTTGAATATATCCGCAAGGACCCAGCTTTTCAGGGGCCTTTCAAAAGATTCGATCGACTCAATTTTGACCAGATACTGCAAAGCCTAGGTCTCCCTGAGGCCGACTTCATCTCTGAACGCAGAAAAGAACATTTACAGCGGCAATTGACCTCGATTTTCACTGCGCAGCCAAAGGCGTCGAATTTACTCATCGATCAGATCTATAAAGCTCACAATCAGCGCCGCATTGCCGAATATGTCGTGCTGAAGCCGAGCCTCGTGCTGAAGCCGAAGCCACCCGCCGATCAGGTGCTGCAAGAGTTCATCACCGTCAACCCCGACCTCTTCCGGCAAAAAGAGCAGCGCAGCTTTTCTGTGCTTGTTCTTGAACCCAAAGACTTTCTGTCTTCAATTAAAATTTCTGATAAGCGCGTCCGACAGGAATATGAATCTCGCATCGCGCAGTTCAAAACGCCCGAACAGCGTTTGGTACAGCAAATCACTTTTTCCAATCGAAAGGCCGCAAAAAAAGCTCGCCGTAGAATAAATGATGGCACGCCTTTCGAAAAAATCGTCAAAGCGCAAAAACTCTCACAGGAAGATGTGGCACTCGGCTGGCTGACCGAAAACGAATATCTTTCCCCTGCTCTCGCCAAAGCCGCACGAAAACTGCGCAAAGGCGATGTCAGTGGCGTCGTTGACGGCCCGCTTGGCCCCGTCTTGATCCATATCCAAGACATCAAACCGGCAAAGCAAAAACCTTTCAGCAAGGCCAAAGAAGAACTCCGCGAACGTCTAGCACTTGACCTAGCTCAAGATGAAATCTATGCCGTCCATAACCTCATTGAAGACGAACGCGCCTCCGGTGAAAGTCTCGCGCAGATCGCTAAAAAATACGGCCGCCTTTTCAAAGCACGCAACATCAAAGCCGATGATGATGCGCCGAAAAATCTGCCAAAAATTAACGGCCTCATTGAACGGGCTTTCTCTTCGGCGCAAAGCGAAGACCTCTCGGCAGCGCGCACCGAGAAAAACGGCTATTACTGGCTTGAAGTCACCGAGATCACACCGTCAAAAGTGCCCACATTAAACCAAGCGCGCGCTCAAGTATTCCGACTCTGGCGGCAGCAGGAGCAGCAGAAAAGATTGCGCGCGCGCGCTGAAAAAATGGTTCAAAAAGGCGCGCTCGGCGCAACCTTCAAGAGCCTAACGAAGCAAGAAATCTTGCAGACCCCGCCGCTCGCGCGCTCTGCCAAGAGCAAAATACTGACGCCCGATCTCATTGAAGCGCTCTTTCGTGCGCCCTTAGGCGCTTATCTCAAAGGCGCGGGCACAAAATCAGGCGAGATCATCGTGATGCGCCTCGTCCGCACGACATCGGCGCAGACTAGCGCCAAAGAGCGCCGTGAGATCAAAGAACGCATTCGACAGGAACTCCGGCAATTGTCAGCCACCGAGACGATCGCGCAATATATCACCCGCGCCCAAAGCGAATACGGACTCGCGATCCATGAAGCTAACATCAAGCTCGCCTTTGATACTTTGACACAAAATGTCCGATGAAAGATGGTTTCAAGCAGCTCTATGAAGCAGGACAAACCCAAATTCTCAGCCTAAAACTCGCTGCCGATCTTGAAACGCCGATTTCAGCCGGGTTGAAGCTCGGCATCGGGCGCGCGCCCTACGGCTTCTTGCTCGAATCCGCCGAAGACGGCGAACGGCGCGGGCGTTATTCGATCATCGGACTTGCCCCTGATTTAATCTGGCGTGTGCGCGAAGGCCGCGTCGAGATCAACGAACAGGCGCAGCACGATCCCAATGCGCTCACGATTGACGCGCGCCCGCCTTTGGACTCGCTGCGCGCTTTGATCTCGCGCGCTGCGTTTGATCTGCCGAGCCATCTGCCTGCCGTATCTGCTGGACTGTTTGGCTATATCGGCTATGACATCGCGCGCTGTGTTGAGCGCCTGCCGGATCCTCCGCCCGATCGGCTTCATCTGCCTGACAGTATTTTTATCCGTCCGTCGCGCATGGTGCTGTTTGACAATCTCAAAGATCAGATCACTCTGCTGTCTCTGGTGCGGCCTCAAAGCGGCGTTGCGGCGCGCGACGCCAACGAGCAAGGACAGCGCGCGCTCGATGAAATGAAACAGGCGCTCTCGCAGGCTTTGATCTATCCGTCCACGCCCGCAAATAAAATCGATATCAAAACCGACTCCAACACCAAAAAACCCTGTTTTATCAAAATGGTGCGCCGCGTCATTGATTACATCAATGAGGGTGATATTTATCAGGCTGTCGTGAGTCAGCGCTTTGAAACACCTTTCTCTTTGCCATCTTTTGCGCTCTATCGATCTTTGCGCCGTGTGAATCCGTCGCCCTATCTGTTTTTTATGAACTTCGGCGACTTTGATGTCGTCGGCTCAAGCCCTGAAATTCTCGTCCGCTGCGAAGACAATCAAGTAACAATCCGACCGATCGCTGGAACCGCGCCGAGAACCGGAAATGCGCAAAAAGATCAACAGGCTAGTCAAGACCTGCTCGCTGACCCCAAAGAGCGCGCCGAACATCTGATGCTGCTCGATCTCGCGCGCAATGATGTCGGGCGCGTTGCCGAAATCGGCACAATCAAAGTGTCGGAGAAATTTTCCCTGCAATGGACTTCGCACTTGATCCATATCGTCTCCAATGTCGACGGACAGCTTAAAAAAAACTGCGATGCGCTCGATGCCTTGATGGCAGGCTTCCCCGCCGGAACCGTCTCAGGTGCGCCCAAAATCAGAGCGATGGAAATCATCGCCGATCTCGAAAAAGAAAAACGCAGCGTCTATGCCGGCGCGCTCGGCTATTTTTCTGCCAACGGCAATATGGATAGCTGCATCACCCTGCGCACCGCCGTCATCAAAAACGAAACGCTCTATGTCCAAGCAGGCGGCGGCATTGTCGCCGATTCTGATCCCGAACTTGAATATCAGGAATCGGTCAATAAAGCCAAAGCGCTGCATCGCGCCGCCGAACTCGCTTATCAGTTTGCGCCCCTGCCAGAAGCCGTCAAATGATCCTGCTCATCGACAATTACGACAGCTTCACTTGGAACCTCGTCCATTTTCTCGGCGAGCTCGGCGCGTCGTGCGATATCCGGCGCAACGACGCGCTCGACATTGACCAAGCGCGCGCGCTCGGTGCTGGAGCGATCATATTTTCGCCCGGCCCCTGCAATCCCGACAAAGCTGGCATCAGCCTTGAGCTCATTCGGCAAACAGCCGCTGATATTCCGATGCTCGGCGTTTGTCTGGGGCATGAGGCGATCGGACAGGCTTTTGGCGGATTCGTCATTTCGGCACCGCGGCCCGTGCATGGCAAGATCAGCGCGATTACGCATGACAATCAAGGCGTCTTTGAAGGCCTCGAACAGAATTTTGAAGCAGCGCGCTATCATTCTCTTGTGATCGATGCGGCGCGCCTGCCCGACGAGCTCGAACCTTGCGCCTGGACCCAAGATGGTCTGCTGATGGGTCTGCGGCATAAAAAATATAATATCCACGGCGTTCAATTTCATCCCGAAAGCATCGCAACACAAAACGGCCATAGATTGCTCAAAAACTTTCTCGATCTAGCGGGCGCGAAGCATGAATGAGCAAAACTTTAAGTCTGTGCTCGCGCTGCTCGTCGCAGGCTGTGATCGGCCAGCGCCGGAGCAAATCGAAAATGTTTTCAGCTTTATCATATCCGGTCAAGCAAGCGAGGCGCAGATCGCTTCTTTTCTCACCGCGCTCCATCTGCGCGGCGAAGAAGCTCAAGACATCGCCGCTGCCGCGCGCGCGCTGCGCAACAATATGCTCAAAGTGAACGCGCCGCCCAATGCCATAGACAATTGCGGCACTGGCGGCGATATGAAATCTACCTTGAATATCTCAACCGCCGCCGCGCTCGTCATCGCCGCGTGCGGTGTGCCGGTCGCTAAACATGGCAATCGCGCGCAATCATCAAAATCGGGGTCTGCTGATCTTCTCGCTCATCTTGGTGTCAACCTCGACAGCGACGCCTTTGAAAAATCCATCAACAAAACCAGCATCGGATTTATGTTCGCGCAAAATCATCACAGCGCTATGCGCCATGTCGCCCCAACGCGCGCCGCGCTCGGCTTCCGCACAATCTTTAACCTCGTCGGGCCTTTATGCAATCCGGCAGGCGTCAAACAACAATTTACCGGCGTGTTTGAACAAAAATGGATCCAACCCGTCGCCGAAGCGCTGCAAAAACTCGGATGCCAGCGCGCATGGGTCGTCTATGGCAAAGACGGCATGGATGAATTGACCACCACCGCGCCAAGCCATGTCGCGCAATTGGATCAAGGCAAAATCACCTGCTTTGAAATTACTCCTGAAGATGCCGATCTGTCGCGCGCACAGCCTGAAGACCTCATCGGCGGCACGATTGCCGACAACGCTCAAGCCCTCAAAGACCTGCTCGCTGGCCAGAAAGGCGCTTATCATGATATCGTCGTGCTCAACGCCGCCGGAGCTCTGATCGTCGCAGGGCGCGCCGATCATCTTAAACAGGGCGCGCAGCTCGCTACCGACGCCATTTCATCAGGCCGCGCTGCTCAAGTTTTAGATCAATGGATCAAAACCTCCAATGAATGAACCGGATATTTTAAAAATCATCGGCGCGCATAAGCAAACCGAAATCGCGCAAGGCAAAATCGATCAGCCTCTCGATCGCCTCGAACAAGAGGCGCGTCAAGCTCCTCAGACACGCGGCTTTGCTCAAGCCTTGCGGGAAAAACCTGCGCCTGCAATCATCGCCGAACTAAAAAAAGCGTCACCCTCGCGCGGCCTTATCCGCAAAGATTTTGCTCCGGCCATGCTCGCGCGCCAATGCGAGCAAGGCAGCGCAGCGTGTCTTTCGGTGCTGATCGATGAGCATTTTTTTCAAGGCTACGCAGATGACCTTATGCAAGCGCGTCAAGCTTGCGCGCTGCCGGTTCTGTGCAAGGATTTCTTCTACGATCCTTGGCAGGTGGTGCGCGCCCGCGCGCTCGGTGCCGATTGCATCCTGCTCATCATGCGCGCGCTTGATGACAGCCAAGCTCAAGAACTCGCCGCCGCCGCGCGGCAATGGGGCATGGATGTCCTGGTCGAAACCCATGACGAACAAGACCTCGAACGCGCATTAAAGCTCGACACGAAGCTGATCGGCATCAATAATCGCGACCTCAAAAAATTCACGACCGATCTCGCTATCACGAAGCGCCTTGCGCCTCTTGTGCCCAAAGATCGCGTGATGATATGTGAAAGCGGCATTGCGACGCGCCAAGATGTTGAGCTCATGCTTGATCTGTCGGTGCGCGCCTTTCTAATCGGTGAAAGCCTGATGAGACAAGAAAATATCACAAAGGCTCTGCAAAAACTTATACTACCGGAAACAAAATGAGCAGAAAACTCTCTCATATCGATTCTGAAGGCGCGGCCAGCATGGTCGATGTTTCGGCGAAGCCTACAACCACGCGCGAAGCTAAAGCGTCTGGTGTCGTGCGCCTTCAGCCGACAACGCTCGCGGCGATCCGTGAAGCCAGCATCATCAAAGGCGATGTGCTTGCTGCGGCGCGTCTTGCTGGGATTATGGCGGCCAAACGGACGGCGGAACTCATCCCTTTATGTCATTCTTTGCCGCTCGATTATGTCGGCGTGGATTTTGTTTTCGCCTCTGATCGGATCGAGGTTTCGGCGACGGCGCGCACGACATCGCGCACCGGCGTCGAAATGGAGGCGCTCGTGGCGGTTTCGACCGCCTGCCTGACAATCTATGACATGGCCAAAGCACTCGACCGCGCGATGGTCATCGAAAACATTCGTCTGTTGAGCAAAAGCGGCGGCAAATCAGGAGATTGGCAGCGGTAGTTTTTCTCGACGCGACAGCGCTATGTTATATAATTTACATAATAAGGGTCTTATGAACTAGGAGGAACCAGATGACTAAATATGTTCCCAAAAACACAAGCCCGCTCATGGCCTATCTGACCGTGCGCGATGCCGATGCGATGTCGGCCTTTTATCAAAAGGCGTTTGGCTTCACTCAAATGGAGCGCCTTGAAGGCGAGGACGGCAAACCTATTCATATCGGGATGTCTTTTCAAGACAGAGCCGTTGTGATGTTTTCGCCCGCGCCCAGCACGCCCGACATGGATTGGGAGTCTCCAGCGCATAGCGGCACGGCCTCGCCGATTGGGCTTTATCTTTACTGCCCCGATGTGGAGGCCTTGTTCAAACAGGCACTCGCCGCCGGTGCGACAGAAAGCTCTGCGCCTCAAGATATGTTCTGGGGCGACCGGATGTGTCAGGTCAAAGACCCTGACGGCTATCGTTGGTCTTTTGCTACTTATACCGGGAAAACATCCCCAGCTCCATAAGCTCTTGGCGCATATCGTCGGGCATATCGGCCAGCGCGGCGTCTTGCGGCGAGAGGTCGGCGGGCACATCCGAGTCTTCCAAATAGCGCCAGCCTTGAAAAGGGCGGCGCGGCTGAGCATGAGTCAAATAAAGCTTCGGGTCAAAGATGATGCGGCATTTCTTCGCGCCGTCCGGCCCCTTGACCGGCTTGAGCTCTTTGACGGCCTGCCGCGCGCGGATCAGTCCCTTAAACACCCAATATAAAGAGCCGCCATTGAGAATCTCGTTCGATCTCTTGGGAAAAGCGCGGGTGTCGTGAAATATCACGCCGCGCCGTTTTTTTTGAAGACGCGCCAGATCTGCTGGACTTTCAACCCCAACGCATAATTTGACCAGATGAACGCGCGCGGCCACCAAGCGGCCATTAAACAGACAGATAGGGCAGTAAAAAATATGTCGCCGTGCCCAAAAACATAAAAAATCCGACCACATCGGTGACGGTCGTCACAAACACGCCCGACGATAAAGCCGGATCAGCGCCGAGCTTTTCAAGCGTCACCGGCACCAAAACACCCGCAAGCGCTGCGGCAACCATCGTGATAATCAGCGCAAAGGCGAGAACTGCGCCAATATAAGGCGTAGCCCAAAAACCCGCCGCGACACCCAGCAAAACCGCAAAAGCAACGCCATTCAATGCGCCAATGAAAAGCTCGCGATAAACAACCCTCATCTGATTGCTCGATCGCAGATCATGCGTCGCGATCGCGCGCACGGCAATTGTCAAGGTCTGTGTGCCCGCAACGCCTCCCATCGACGCCACAATCGGCATCAACACAGCCAGCGCCACCATCTTTTCGATCGTCGCATCAAAAATGCTAATCACAATCGACGCAATCACCGCCGTAATCAGATTGACAAAAAGCCATTTGAACCGGCCGCGCGTTGTCGCGCCGATATTGTTAAACAAACTATCGCCGCTCACGCCGCCCAATTGCTTGAACTCTTTTTCGGCCTCCTCTGCGATGATCCCGACAACGTCATCAGACGTGATCCGCCCGACCAATCTGCCAATTTCATTGACCACGCCCGCCGAAACTAAATGATATTTCTTGAAACGAAACGCAACTTCTCCCTGCTTCATATCAACAGGAATGAAAATCGGCTTGTCGGCGATCATAGTCTGCAGAACAATGTCATCATCCTCACTCGCGACTTTGCTCAAAGGGATGCTGCCGATGGGCTTATCCTCCTCATCAAGGAGATAGACCTCTAAAAACCGCTTCGGCAAATTCTCCTTTTTTTCGTGGAGAAACTGATTAAGCTCCTTGATCGTCCAGTTCGCCGGAGCCTTGACAATGTCATGATGCATGATATGGCCGGCAGTGCTCTCTTTATAGTGAAGGGATTCTTCTATCTCAGCTTTCTCCCATTCAGGGATCTCTTGATTGGAAAGAATCTCATGCTGTTTGGATTCAGGTAGATGGTGAAGCAGAAACAGCGCATCATGCGAATCCAGCTTCGCCACCTGATGGGTGATAAATGCCGGGTCCAGCCTCACTGCGATCGCATCACGGACCGGCTCGTCCAACTCCATCCAAATGCGCGGATCAAAATCATTATCCATGATCTCAACGATCTTCACACGATGAATCTGCGGCAAATTCTTAATCAGATCAGCAAAATCCACATAATGGATGTTCTTGCCGATCTCTTTGACTTCCTCAAACCTCTTCTTGGAAATGTCCAGCGCCACGCGCCGGACAGTTTCCGGATTGATCTCGCCTTCTTCAGTCACAAGATTTTTGCTCTCAGACATGAAAATCCCCAAATAAATGGTGCGGTCGAGAAGACTCGAACTTCCACGGGTTGCCCCACAGCGCCCTCAACGCTGCGCGTCTACCAATTCCGCCACGACCGCTTCGTGATGTGTTTTTTGTAGACGCATGTCGCATGACTCTCAACCTTTTTATGAAAACAGCTCCTGACTGAGCCTTGAGTGGTAAGAATGAAGCATAATCATTAACAAGATATGAACGAATCAGATGCCTTCGCCGCCAGTGAAGGAGGTCTGATGGATACCACATTCTTCTTTTTGGCGCCCTGCCCAGCGGCCTGCACGATAATCTCCGCCCTCGCCGACCCGATCGGTGCAGGGCATACAGCCGATTGACAAATAGCCATCCTTGACTAGAGGATGACGCGGCAGTTTATGCTCAACCATATATTGTTCAAGCTGCGCAGCGCTCCATGCGGCGAGCGGATTGAGCATGAAACGGAAGCCCTCAAAACCTTCAGGACGGCGAATCAGCTCGATCGGCGATATTTTCTGACGTGCTTGGGTCTGAAATCTCTTGCGACCGGTGATCGCAGCCTCAAAGCTCTCGAGCGCCAGCTCAAGAGGCACAACCTTGCGAAAATGACAGCACATATCCGGATTGCGGCTCCATAATATGCCCTGAGGATCAAGTGCCGCGCGATCACTCGGATCAGGCCCGACAGAGCGAACATCTCTGAGTCCGAGCCTCTCCTGCAATAAGTCGCGATAACGTAAAGTCTCAGGAAACATTTTGCCGGTATTGAGAAAAATCACCGGCACCCAAGGAGCAATCTGCGCGAGCATATGCAACTCCACCACCGACTCCGAGCCAAAAGCCGAAACCATCGCGATTTTGTCAGTAAAAGTCTCTTGAACAGCGATCTTGAGCAGAGCTTGGGCGTCAAAATCCTGATATTGCGCCTGCAAAATCGCCAGCCGTGATAAATATGCTGCCGACTCAGACGAAACATGATCTCGATTTAGCTGATCCATCCTTCTTTCTCGACCATTTCTTGAGCAGCCTGAGATACTTCGTGAGGCTTCATGCCCTGATTTCGCCATTCGGCTCGTTTAGCGGCGAGAAGATTTAAATGCGCGCTCCATTCTGGGCCATACTTCTTTTCTAGATCCTGCCGCAGCAGACGCGACAGCGCCGGAGAACGTCCGCCAGTCGAAACGGTGAATAAAACATCGCCGCGACGTATCTGGGCAGGCATATGAAAATCACATAAAGCAGGGATGTCTTCCGTATTGAGCAATGCGCCCGCCGCTCGCGCCTCTTGAGCCGTTTGCTGCGCCTCGTCAAGCGACAGACCCGCAATGAAAACAAGACTGCGCGGCGAAATATCACCTATATTTTCTGGATTCACTGAAATATCATGGCCTCCGGCCTCTTTGATCATTGCATGGCGGCGGTCAAAGGCCTCACCCGTGCCGATGAGAACAATTTTTTGACTCGCTATATTTATAATAATCGGTAGCATGATAAAATCCTGCTCTTTGAATCTCGCATTTTGAGGATAAAAATGCAAATGAAATATGTAGTTTTCTACAAATCACGCTTTTTATATGTTGAATAGAACGAAAAACATAGAGAATCATATAGAATGGCTTGTTTCACAAGACCTTACCCCGTATTCGCAAGCTATGACTGCAATGCAAAATCATGTGGAAACCCTACATCACGACAACAATGTCCACGAAAAAGTCTGGCTACTTGAACATCCGCCGCTTTATACCGCAGGCGTCTCTACGAAACCAGATGACATTCTAGATATAAACCGCTTCCCTATCTATAAAACTCGGCGCGGTGGAAAAATGACTTATCATGGGCCCGGCCAGCGCGTCGTCTATCTTATGCTTGATCTGAACCGCCGCGGACGTGATGTCCGCCGCTTCGTTGCTCAAATCGAAGATTGGATCATCCTCACCCTCGCCGCCTTTGATCTCATCGGCCAGCGGCGCAAAGAGCAAACCGGCATTTGGGTCGAAGATAAAAAAATCGCCGCCATCGGAATCCGATTGAGCCACTGGATCAGCTCCCATGGCCTCGCGATCAATGTCTGCCCCGACCTCGATCATTTCTCTGGCATCATCCCCTGCGGCATCCAAAATGAAAACATCACGAGCCTTCATGCGCTTGGCCGACCGATCGCAATGGCACAGCTCGACGCAGCGCTCAAATCTTCTTTTGCACAGGTATTTCAGGAAGCTCAAAAGTCATCACAAGATCATCACAGCTCAGACTCTGTCCCGGCTGGCAAACAATCTGTTTGACCACAACATCATTTTCAGCACGAAGAATGTTTTCCATCTTCATCGCCTCGACCGTCGCTAGAGCCTGCCCGACACTGACAAAATCACCCGCCTTCACATGAAGAGCTATAACTTGCCCGGGCATCGGACAAAGAAGCTCTGTCGCAAGCGCTTTATCCTCGCGCTGCGGTAGGCGCGCCGCAATCTTTTGCGCCGCGCGCGGCCGCACATAGACCCTCACCGACGCGCCCTGATGACAAAGCCGCAATCCACTCGCAATGCGTTCGATCTGGAGCGTTGCGCGCGCGCCATCGACTTCACCTGTCCAAATTTTATCTCCGAACCGCCAAGTCGAGTTTTTGATAAAATATGTTCGACCACTTTCGTCGATATGCAAGTTGTCCCCCTGATAAAAGAACTCCGGCGTCAAAATGATCGATTGGTGGCCGTCATCTAAACAAACCGCAAGCTCATCACGCTGCGGACGCGGCAAATGACCGCCGGTCAATTGACCCGCGCGCTGATATTCCTTGAGATAAATATCGAGCGCTGCAGCAAGGCATATTTTTCGGCTTTTGTCATCGAGCTCAGCGCCCTTGAAGCCATCTGGCCATGTTTTGGCGATAAATCCGGTATCCATATCACCGGCGAGAAAATCCTTATGGTTAAAAATCGCATTGAGAAAAAGCAGATTATGATCAATCCCCGATAACTGAAATCCATCAAGAACCACGCTCATTTTTTGTGCGGCTTCGCCGCGGGTCGCAGCATAGGTGATGAGCTTGGCGATCATCGGATCATAAAACATCGAGATCGCATCGCCCTCCCTGACGCCGGTATCCAAGCGAAAGTCCCCCTCCGGCGGGCGAAACCACGACAATCGCCCAGTCGAAGGCATAAAGCCTTTTTGTGGATTCTCCGCATAAAGCCGCGCCTCCATCGCCCAGCCTCTCCTTCTGGCTTGAATATCTTGCTGGCTGTAGCGCAATTTTTCTCCGGCAGCAATGCGAATCATCTCTTCGACGAGATCAAGCCCGCTCACCATCTCGGTGACCGGGTGCTCCACTTGAAGCCGTGTATTCATCTCAAGAAAATAAAAGCTGCGATCAGGCGCGACAACAAACTCAACCGTCCCGGCGCTGTCATAGCCGACCATTTGCGCCAGCACTAAAGATTCCGCGCCCATCTTTTCGCGCAGAGCCTCATCGACAAAAAGGCTCGGCGTCTCTTCGACAACTTTCTGGTTGCGCCTTTGCAGCGAACATTCCCGCTCCCCCAAATGAACGCCCTGACCATGTTTGTCGCATAAAACCTGAATCTCTATATGGCGCGGGCTGTCGATATATTTCTCGATAAATACGCGGCCATCGCCAAAAGAGGCCTCAGCTTCACGACCAGCGGCACCAAATCCTTCGATTAAATCCTGCTCGCTGCGCGCAATGCGCATCCCTTTGCCGCCGCCACCCGCCGCCGCTTTAATCATCACCGGAAAGCCAATCTCCAGCGCCGCTTGCATCGCTTCATCCTGTGTGCCGCACACATCGGGATGGCCGGGTATAATGCTCACTTGCGCATCACGCGCATATTTCTTCGAAATGATCTTATCCCCCATCACTTCAATCGCCTTGACGTTCGGCCCGATGAATGTGATCCCCGCAGCCTCGACGGCCCCAGCAAACCCTGTGTTCTCGGACAAAAAGCCGTAGCCGGGATGAATCGCTTCCGCGCCCGCCTTGAGCGCTGTGTCAATGATCTTCGCTGTCAGAAGATAAGACTCCGACGCTGGTGGCGGACCAAGCCTAATCGCTTCATCGGCCTGCTCGACATGGAGCGCCTGCTCATCAGCGTCTGAATAGACCGCAACCGTCTTGATCCCAAGACGACGCGCCGTCTTGATAATTCGGCAAGCAATCTCGCCGCGATTAGCTATCAATATCTTGCCGAACATGACTCAAATATAATTCATAGCGGAATGTTATCGTGCTTCTTCCACGGATTTTCAACCCGCTTATTTTTCAATGAAAATAAAGCGCGGATGATCCGCCGCCTCGTGCTATGCGGCCTGATGATCTCGTCGATATATCCGCGCTGCGCAACGACAAACGGGTTCAAAAATTGATCTTCGTATTCTTTGATATGCTGCGCGGTCTTCTCAGGATTGTCCGCATCCTTGCGGTATAAAATCTCGACTGCACCCTGAGCCCCCATCACAGCGATTTCCGCGCTCGGCCACGCATAATTAATGTCGGCGCGCACATGTTTCGAGGCCATCACATCATAGGCACCGCCATAGGCCTTGCGCGTGATTACCGTGATTTTCGGCACCGTCGCCTCAGCATAGGCAAACAGAAGCTTCGCGCCATGTTTGATCACGCCGATGCTCTCTTGCGCCGAGCCGGGCATAAAGCCCGGCACATCAACAAAAGTAATCAGCGGAATGTTGAAACAATCGCAAAAGCGAATAAATCGCGCTGCTTTGCGACTCGCATTGGAATCGAGCACGCCAGCCAGCACCAAAGGCTGGTTGGCAACGATCCCAACGCTCTCGCCATTGAGCCGCGCAAAGCCAACAATAATGTTGCACGCAAATTTTTCCTGAATCTCAAAGAAATCCCCTTCATCGACGATTTTTAAAATTGCCTCTTTGATGTCGTAAGGCGTGTTCGGATTGGTCGGCACAAGATTGTCCAGCCCATATTCCAAGCGCACCGGATCATCATCGGTCGGACGCCAGGGCGGCGCTTGACGATTAGACAAAGGCAGAAAATCCATCAAGCGACGAGTCTGCGCAAGTATATCGGCGTCATTATCATAAGCGCCATCGGCTACCGAAGATTTCGTCGTATGCAAACGCGCGCCGCCAAGCGCCTCGGCGGTGATGTCCTCTTTCGTCACCGTCTTGACAACGCCTGGGCCGGTCACAAACATCGTTGATGTCCCGCGCACCATGAAAATAAAATCAGTGATCGCCGGTGAATAAACATCACCTCCCGCGCAAGGCCCCATAATCAAAGAAATCTGCGGAATCACCCCCGACGCAAGCGTGTTGCGCGTGAAAACTTCACCATAGCCTCCGAGCGCATCGACGCCCTCTTGTATGCGCGCACCACCTGAATCAAGCATCCCAATAATCGGCGACCCCACGCGCAACGCCATATCCTGAATCTTGTTGATCTTGCGCGCGTGTGTCCGCGACAAAGAGCCGCCAAACACCGTAAAGTCCTTCGCAAAAACATAGACCGGACGCCCAGTGATCGTCCCCCAGCCGGTCACGACGCCATCGCCTGCAATTTTTCTCTTGTCCATGCCAAAATCCTGACATTCATGTTCGACGAACATGTCGAACTCTTCAAACGAATCCGAATCAAGCAATAACGCAATGCGCTCGCGCGCCGTGAGCTTGCCCTTGTCATGCTGCGCCTCAATCCGCGCCGCGCCGCCGCCTAAACGCGCAACCGCGCGGCGCTCTTCGAGCTCGGTTAAAATCGTTTTGCTTTTCATCAATCCCTCCCTTGCCCTGTCTATTTAGCTCTATTTAGCCATCGACTCCACGACAGATAATAAATCAATTTAAGTCAATCCGGGTTATCAAACCCTAAATTTTTCCACGTCTGCGCCATATGCGAAGGCAGAGGCGCAGTGAACCTCCGGCCATCGGGCAGACTCACCGCGCGCGCATGCAGATGAAGAAGCCGCTGCCCGCCAACCGCACCCGCTACAGCCTGATCGGCGCCGCTCAAACCATAGCGCTCATCACCGACGATCGGTACCCCAAGATCACGCGCGTGAAGCCTCAGTTGATGCGTCCGACCGCTCAGCGGCGTAAACTCAACCCACGCAAGACGACGCCCAACCTGCGCGATCGTCTCGTAGAAGGTCGCCGCCGGACGCCCTGCGATTGCCACGCTGATCTCTCCCTGCTTCGGCTGCGGCACGTGATGAACCAGCGCCCAATAGATCTTCTTGATCCTATGCTTGCGAAAAGCCTCGCTGAGCTGGGCCGCCGCATTCGCCGAGCGTCCAAGCAATAACACGCCGCTCGTCCCCTTATCGAGCCGGTGAACTAAATGAGGCCGCTCGACACCAAAAGTGAGCTCATCCAACATCGCGTCCAAATGCAGATGCGTCTTTGTCCCGCCTTGAACCGCCAGACCTGCTGGCTTGTTCAAAACAATGATTTTTTGATCATAATCAATGACGCGCTCAAGCAGCTCTTTTTTCTGCGCCGCCGTGAGCTTTATCCGTGCCGCTTTGCGCGGTGGATCTCCGAGCGCAAAAGGCGCAAGACGCAATGTCTGTCCCTCGCGGATGCGTGTCGAAGCCTGAACGCGCAGGCGATCAAGCTTGATCTCTCCTTTGCGCAGCATATGCTCAATCCGCGCGTGAGGCAGACCCGGAAAATGCCTCTTGAACCAGCGATCAAGACGAATGCCATGATCCGACTCTCTGATAGGAATATGTTGAACCTTGTCCGACATTTTAATTATTTTTTTTGCGCAGCTCGCCCCACCACGCTAAGCGCTTGGCAATTTCTTTTTCAAACCCTGTATTCGCAGGCTCGTAAAAAATCCGCCGCTCGACAGAATCTGGAAAAAAATTCTGACCAGAAAAACGCTTCGCCTGCTGATGCTCATAAAGATAACCTTTGCCATAACCTAGCTCCTTCATCAAGCGCGTCGGCGCATTGAGTATATTCTTCGGCGGCGTCAGCGATCCAGTCGCTTGCGCCATCTCTTTCGCTTCGCCAAAAGCGCAATAGCTCGCATTCGACTTCGGCGCCGATGATAAATAAATTACCGCCTGCGCAATCGCTAGTTCGCCCTCCGGTGAGCCCAAAAAAGCATAGGCCTCCTTCGCCGCAAGAACCTGAACCAAAGCCTGCGGATCCGCCATGCCAATATCCTCGCTCGCCGCGCGCGTCATGCGGCGTAAAATGTAAAACGGATCCTCGCCGCCCGCTAACATCCGTGCAAGCCAATAAAGCGACGCATCAACATCACTGCCGCGAATCGACTTGTGCAGCGCGCTGATTAAATTATAATGCGCCTCACGACCCTGATCGTAAATCGGCGCACGCTTTTGAACCAATTGCATCAACTGCGCCGACGATAATAAACCCTCAAAAACCACGCCCTCAGGCACATGATCAAAAATCGCCTCTGCCAGACCCAGCAAAAAACGCCCATCGCCATCGGCCATCGCCAGCAAGGCCGCGCGCGCTTCATCGTCCAAGGGCAGGCGCGACTCCTTTTCTTCCTCCGCACGCCGCAGCAAAGTCTCCAACTCAGACCGCTCAAGCCGGTTCAGCACAAAAACCCGCGCCCGCGATAAAAGCGCCGCACTCAGCGCAAAAGACGGATTCTCCGTCGTCGCTCCGACCAAAACAATATCCCCCGCCTCCATCACCGGCAAAAAGCAATCCTGCTGTGTGCGCGTCAAACGATGAATCTCGTCGATGAACAGCAAAACCTTGTCCGATGAAGCTCCGTCTGATAAAGCTTTGGCCTCATCAAAAATCTTGCGAAACACCGCAAGACCGCTCGATGTCGCCGCCGCAGGACGAAAAACATAATCCCGCGTCCCGCCTAACAAACGCGCAAGCGTCGTCTTGCCGCTGCCCGGCGGACCCCATAAAATCATCGACGATAACTTCCCCCGCTCACACATCGCGCGCACCGGCGCGCCCACATCAAGCAAATGATCCTGCCCTAAAACCTCCGATAGAGATTTTGGCCGCAAACGTTCAGATAAAGACATGAACCCATCATAACCCGCAGGCAGCCAAGCGCATAGAGCATCAGCGCCAGATCAAACAGGCATCGCCATAGGAAAAAAATCGGTAATCACCCGCCAGCGCATGCACATAAGCCCGCTTCAGATTGTCCAAACCCGCTAAAGCCGCCGCCAACATCAATGGCGTCGAGCGCGGTAAATGAAAATTCGTCACAATCCCAGCAACAAGCCGAAATCGATAGCCCGGCACAATAAATAGATCAGTTTCGCCCTCAAACGCAGAAACCACGCCATGATCGTCGCTCGCCGCCTCCAGCAGACGCAGACTCGTCGTCCCGACAGCAATGATCCGCCTCCCCGCCGCTCTGGCCTCATTGAGACGCGCCGCGCTCTCGGCAGTCAATATGCCGCGCTCGGCCATCATCCGGTGATCGGCGACATCCGCCGCGCGCACCGGACGAAACGTCCCCTCGCCAACATGAAGCGTCAGACGCAAAATCTCAATGCCGTTCTCCTCTAATGCGGCGAAAAGGTTTTCAGTAAAATGAAGCCCAGCGGTCGGCGCCGCGATTGATCCCCAGCCATCGATTTTTGACTGGTAGATCGTTCGGTAATCATGCCGATCTTGCGCATCAGCACGGCGCTGTTTGACAATATAGGGCGGCAGTGGCATCTCTGCGTGTTGCTCTAAAAAATCTCGCCAATCCCTGCCGGATAAATGAAACCGCAGCAAATCAGACGCGATAATATCAGCGCTTATATGAAAATCATTTTTTTGTGTAAAAATAATCTTCGCGCCGCGTTGTAAATTTTTCACCGGACGCGCAATCACACGCCAGCACCCATATTCGAGCGCGCATAATAATATCTCGGTTCTTTTGCCGCCGACCTCGCCATAGAGCCGCGCGGGCATGGTCGGACTCTCATTGATAACCAGTAGATCCCCCTTTCTCAAACAATGAGGGAGATCTTTGATCGAGGCGTCGGATAAATGCTCCTTGTCAATAACCAGCAGCTTCGCGTGATCGCGCGGCGAAGCCGGACGAAGCGCAATGCGATCACTCGGCAGCGCGTAATCAAAAAGATCGGTCTGCATTATCTGTTTTTAATCCGGCTCCACTCTGATCGCTTCGGCGCGCGCGCTTCGAATTTCTTCAGCCACTCCGATGCCTTCGTTTGCGCCGCCAGCAATTCATCGGAAGTCATGCGGCGCGCATAATCGTCGCGCAGCGCCTTCGCCGGCTCATAGCCCAACGCAAAAGCGACGTTCATCCATTGATGACCCGAAATTTTGTTGCGCGGCACCGAGCGCCCTTGAGCATAAATCTTCCCCAAATTAAATTGCGCGCGCGTATGACCCTGATCCGCCGCCCGACGATACCAACTTAATGCCTGCCGTTCATCACGCGCGACACCACGTCCGACATCGTGTATCACGCCCAAATTAAACTGCGCTTCAGCAACGCCGCGCTCCGCCGCCTTGCGATACCAATGCGCCGCCTGACGATAATCTTGCGCAACACCGCGCCCCTCCTCAAACAGCAGGCCCAAGCGAAACTGCGACAGCGCATGATCCTGATCCGCCGCCTGACGATACAAATAAGCCGCGCGGCGATCATCACGCTTTGTGCCTTCGCCGCGCTCATACATCATCGCCAAATAATATCGCGCTTCCGTGCGGCCTAAGTCAGCGTGGCGGCTAAACCATTCGAGCGCCTGCGCGTAATTCTTCTGATTATAGGCCGCCACGCCCTTGTGAAAACCCTTATCCGGATCAGAGCAAGACCATAAAAAAAATAACCCAAACACTAAAAAAATAATCCGCATCATCATCGCCTCATATCCTCAAAACTCTTGACCCAGTCTTCTGCCTCTGCTTTGGCCTCGCTGAGCTGCGCGGCAGTCATCCCGCGCGCGAGCGCATGGCGCTCTTTGCGCGCCGACAAAGAACCAAATAAAGTCGCAATGCTCAGCCATTTATGCGCCATCACATCATCACGCGGCACCGCGCGGCCATCCCTGTTCATCAAACCTAGATAAAACTGCGCCTCAGCATGACCCCCATAAGCCGCCTCACGAAACCAATGAAACGCAGCTTCATCATCACGCTCAATGCCCTCTTGGCCTTCGCAAAAAAGCATCGCCAAATTGAACTGCGCGCGCGCATGACCCTGCTCCGCCGCCCTATGCCACCACAAAACCGCCTGCTCAAAATCCCGCTCGACCTTTTCACCCTGAGCGAAAAGCAGCCCTAAATGATTTTGCGCCGCCGCATCACCGCCTTGAGCCGCCTTGTGAAACCAAAGCCAAGCCTCATCAAAATCAGGCGCAACACCATGACCCTGTTCAAACATCAGACCTAAACTATTTTGCGCGCCAGTCAGACCCTGCCCAGCGGCCTCAAAGAACCAGTCAAACGCCTTGCGGGCATATTTCTCGCCGCGGCCATTGGCATAGATCAGGCCAAGATAAAATTTTGCCCATGCATCGTCCTGCGCCGCCGCCTTGCGATACCAACGCACTGCCTTCCAATCATCACGCGCAACACCGCGCCCCTCTTCATACATGACGCCCAATGAAAACTGCGCAATCACATGACCCTGCAACGCCGCTTTGCGATACCAACGCACCGCTCGACGCAAATTAGGCGCAATCCCTAAACCCTCCTCATAGACCCGCCCAAGATTGGCTTGCGCATCGGCATCGCCCTGCGACGCCGCCTGGCGAAACAAATTCGCCGCGTGAAGATAATCTTGCACCACACCGCGCCCATCCTCAAACAACAGGCCTAAATTATTCTGTGCCGCAACATGTCCCTGCGACGCCGCCTTCTCATACCATTGTGCTGCTTGGCCGCAATCCTGTTCGACGCCCTGACCTTTGTTATAAAAAATACCCAGCATAAACTGCGCCGCCGCATAACCCGTGCGCGCTGCCTTCGAAAACCAATTGAAAGCTTCTTCCTCGCGGCCTCTTTGATCGGCAGCCCATCCCTTCTCAAAGCAGCGTTCAGCTTCTTCAGGACTCATTTCCGCTTCTGACATTCGTGCACTCCTTAAGCGACGCTTAATCCTTAGCTAAAGACATTTTGATAATTTTATCAGGATTAGCTGGCGGCTCGCCTTTGGCGATTTTATCAACATGCTCCATGCCTTTGACAACACGACCCCAGATCGTATATTCACCGTCAAGAAAACTTGCATCTCCCAAACAGATAAAAAACTGACTGTTGGCGCTGTTCGGATCTGACGAGCGCGCCGCACCCACTATGCCGCGCATAAAACTCGCATCCCATGTAAACTCTGCAGGCAGATTGCCATAACGCGACCCGCCCCCTCCAGTTCCGGTTGGATCGCCTGTCTGCGCCATGAAACCATCAATCACACGATGAAAAATGAGCCCGTCATAAAAACCTTCTTTCGTCAACCTCTTGATGCGCTCAACATGTTGAGGAGCAAATTGGGGCAAAAGCTCAATCACGACGCGGCCCGCTTTCAAGTCTAAATAAAGCATATTTTTTTCTTTCGCCTGAAGGGTTGATGAAATAAATAACAAGCCAAATATGCTAAGTATAAAAGCATAAAAAACCCGATACATTATTGCTTCTCCTTGATCTCCACCAAGAGACGCTTGGATTGCTTCTTGGCGTTATCGATTTCGTCAATGGTCATGCTCTCAGAAATTTTGTTGCGGTTTTTTTCTGCCTGCTGGTGGCCAAACTGTGAGGCTAAATCAAACCAGATATAAGCAAAAACCTTATTCTGCGGAACCCCTTTGCCAACGACGTGCATCACGCCCAGATTGTTCTGCGACGCCGCATGACCCTGAGAAGCCGCTTGACGATACCACAAGCGCGCCTGATTAAAATCTTGAGGCATCCCCTTGCCCTGCTCATAAATAACCGCCAAACTATATTGTGCATCTTGATAATTTTGCTTCGCAGCCTTCTCATACCAATCATGCGCTGCCTTGAAATCTTGTGGCACACCGTGCCCTTCTTCATAGAGGATGGCTAAATGAAACTGCGCCGCCGCTAATCCTTGACCCGCCGCGAGCCGATACCAGCGCGCAGCCTCTGCGTAATCACGCCTGACCTCCCTGCCCTCGTAATATAAAGTCGCAAGACCATATTGCGCTACCTGATCACTCTCGCTCGCGAGCTTGCGCAATTCACGTAATTCTGCGCTCTCCTGCTGCGAGCAGGCAAGCAAAGTCGTGCAAAACAAAAGTAAAACGATTTTCCTCATTTTCTAACTCCTTGCATAAACTCAAAAACAGATTTTGGCACAAAAGGCGATATGTCTCCACCCATCTGATGAATCTGCCGCACTAAAGTCGCCGAAATCGCCGAATGTTCCGGACGCGCTAATAAAAATATCGTCTCAATATCCTCGTTCATCACGCGATTCATCCCTGCCATGCCCGCCTCAAAGTCCATATCCGAGCCGTTGCGCAAACCCCGAATGATCACGCTCACACCCTGCTCTTTCGCAAAATCCACCGTCAGGCTGTTAAATAAAGCCGCCTCGATCTTATCAGTTTTCAACTCCTGCACGGCAACACGCGCAATCAATTTTTGACGAACATCAGGCATCATCATCGTCGCCTTCGACGAATTGCGCCCCACCGCGACAATCAACTGATCCACCAAATTCAGCGCGCGACGCATAATATCCACATGACCCACTGTCACAGGATCAAAACTGCCCGTATATAAACCTATGCGACTCATTTCAACACTCCATTGCTCATCACCGCGCCGTCGGCATCCTCGATGCGCGCCGCCGAAACAACTTTATCCTTCGTGTCAAAAATTTTAACCCCCTGCGTCGTCCGCGCCGCAACACGCACACGCTTCACCGGACAACGTATCGCCTGCCCCTCCTCCGTGATCAGCATGATCTGATCCCGATCCCTGACACGAAAAGACGCAATGAGCTCTCCATTGCGCAGGCCGATCTTCATTGCGACTAGACCTTTACCGCCACGCTTCGTCGTCCGATAGGCATAAGACGATGAGCGCTTGCCATAACCCCGCTGTGAAATCGTCAGGACAAATTCCTCCGCGCTGCGCAATTCCTTATAGCGCTTCTCGCTGATTTTCATGTCTTTTCCTTCATCTTCGCCGTCTTTATCCTGCGACTCATCAGGATCATCCTTGCGGCGCTGCGCTGACGCGCGGCGCAAATAGGCCACACGCTCATCAGGCTTCGCATCGACATGCGCCATTAAGCTCATTGAAATCACCTCATCGCCCGCGCTCAAACTCATGCCGCGAACCCCCGACGATTTGCGACTCGAAAAAACACGCACTTCCTCAACAGGAAAACGGACACACATGCCCTCACGTGTCGTGAGCAACACATCATCGCCGGGGTGACACATCACAACAGAGACAATCCGATCACCGCGCTCAAGACCCATCGCCATCTTGCCCGCGCGGTTGATATTCACAAAATCCACCAGACGATTGCGACGCACATGACCCTTGCGCGTCGCAAAAATCACAAAAAGATTCTCATCTTCAGACTCTTGCGACGAAAGCGACATCACCGAAGTGATCTGCTCAACCTTGCCTAAAGGCAGCAGGTTGACCATCGCTTTGCCGCGCGTGCGCGGCAAACCCTGAGGCAAACGCCACGCTTTCATCTGATAGACCTTGCCCAAAGACGAAAAAAACAAAACTCGATCACGCGTATTGGCAAGAAAAATCCTCATGACAAAATCGGTATCCTTCACCAGCATCCCAGCGCGCCCCTTGCCGCCATGATTCTGCGCCCGCCACGACGCAAGCGGCGCACGTTTGATATAACCTCTGTGGCTGACCGTCACCATGACCTCTTCACTTTGGACGAGATCATCTTCCTCAATGCTGCCTGCCTCTTCCTCCACGATCTGCGTGAGGCGCTTCATTGTCATGATCTTGCGCAATTCGGCAAGCTCGGCGCGCAAAATCGCATAAAGCTTTGTGCGGTCGCCCAAAATGCCCAGATATTCTGTGATCTTCGCCTTGAGCTCCGCCATTTCCGAAGCGATCTCCTCGCGTCCGAGCGCCGTCAACCGGTTGAGACGAAGATCCAAAATAGCGCGCGCTTGAATCTCAGAAAGCTTATAAGTGCCGTCGCGGGCGATCTGATAACGCAAGTCATTGATAATTTTCAAAATATCACGCACCTCTTTGGCTGGCCATTTTTGTTTCATCAATTGCTCGCGCGCGGTCTGTGCATCACGCGCTTTGCGGATCAGAGCAATCACTTTATCAATGTTGGCTACAGCAATCGATAGACCCGCCAAAATATGCGCTCGATCACGCGCCCGCGACAGCTCAAAACGTGTGCGGCGAGAAATCACCTCCTCACGAAATCTGAGAAACTCGGCAATATAATTTTTGAGTGTCAACATCATAGGCCGACCGCCCACCAAAGCCAGCATATTGATCCCAAAACTCACCTGAAGCGACGTGTTGCGCCAAAGCTGATTCAAAACAATATCCGCCTGACTATCACGGCGAATCTCGATCACAACACGCACCCCTTCGCGATCGGACTCATCGCGCAAACCCGATATGCCCTCGATCTTGTTCGCGCGCGCGAGATCAGCAATTTTTTGTACCATCGTCGCTTTGTTCACTTGATAAGGAACCTCAGTGACGATAATCGCTTCGCGGTCGCGGCTCATTTTTTCAATTTCGACCTTCGCCCGCAAACGTATCGAGCCGCGCCCAGTCTTATAGGCCGATTTGATCCCGTCATGGCCAAGAATGATCCCGCCGGTCGGAAAGTCAGGGCCTTTGACGATCTTGGTGAGCGCGCCATCGGTGATATCAGGCTTGTCGATCATCGCGAGTGCCGCGTCGATTATTTCAGTTGGATTATGCGGCGGAATGTTCGTCGCCATGCCGACCGCGATCCCGCCTGCCCCATTGATCAGCAGGTTCGGCAGCAAAGACGGCAAAACTTTCGGCTCGCGTTCGCTTTCATCATAATTGGCACGGAAACTGACCGTGTTTTTGTCGATATCATTCAAAAGATATTGCGCGACCTGCGCTAAGCGCACTTCGGTATAGCGCATCGCCGCCGGGAGGTCGCCGTCGAGCGAGCCAAAATTGCCGTGGCCGTCGAGCAATAAAACCCGCAGCGAAAAATCTTGCGCCATGCGCGCAAGCGCATCATAAATCGACTGATCTCCGTGCGGATGATATTTACCCATGACATCACCGACAACACGCGCCGATTTGCGATGCGGTCGGTTCCATAAATATCCGCTCTCGAACATCGCGTAGAGAATCCGCCGCTGGACAGGCTTCAACCCATCACGCACATCGGGCAGCGCGCGCGAAACAATCACGCTCATCGCATAGTCAAGATAAGAGCGCTCCATCTCCTCTTCGATGAAAATCGGCGTGATGCCGCCCTCAGCCAAAGGGAGACCTTTAATTATGCCATTCTTGCGCGCCACTCATATGCCTTTTCAGATGCCTTTGCCTTAAAATGGAATATCATCATCTAAATCATTCGGCGAGACACTCTCAGGCGCGGCCACTTCAGAATCACGTCCGCTACCACCACCGCCGCCGCCGCCACTGCCGCCGCCGCTGCCGCCGCTGCCGCCGCGGCCATCAAGCATAATCAACGAGCTGTTAAAACCCTGCAATACAACTTCCGTCGTCCAGCGATCCTGACCCGATGCCTGATCCTGCCACTTGCGCGTCTGCAGCTGCCCCTCAATATAAACCTTCGACCCCTTGCGAAGATATTGATCGGCAATCCGCGCCAAGCCCTCACTAAAAATGACGATCCGATGCCATTCCGTGCGCTCACGCTGCTCGCCGCTACTTTTGTCGCGCCAACGCTCTGATGTCGCAAGCCTCATCGTGCACATCTGACGGCCATTTTGCATCGTGCGCACCTCCGGATCGGCACCTAAATTGCCCAATAACATCACTTTGTTTAAACTTCCAGCCACTTGTCTATCCTCCTCAATTGTTGCCTTTCAGCATTTGGTTTGCTTTAACTTACCCCTCTTTGGCTCTTGGCACAAAACCCCCTGCGTCAAATCAAGGACGCGCCCCATCATTTGAGCCAATTCCATATTATGGGTCGCCACGAGAACCGCGCAGCCCCGAGAATCAGAGCTCGTCGATTTTACCAGATTAAGAAAAGAAGAAAAAACACGTTTTGCTGTCGCTGGATCGAGGTTGCCCGTCGGCTCGTCGGCGAGCAGCAGGCTTGGCCGATTGACCAGCGCACGCGCAATCGCCACCCTCTGCCGTTCGCCGCCCGAAAGCTCGCTCGGGCGGTGAGCCAGCCGGTCGGCAAGCCCCATCTCGTCGAGCAGCTCGGTCGCGCGACGCCGCGACGCCGTAAATGAATGCCCGGCAATCAGCGGCGCCAGCGCAACATTATCCAGCGCGCTAAATTCCGACAATAAATGATGAAACTGAAACACAAACCCAATCTCTTTTGTTCTCATCTCGCTGATCGTTCGATCGGCAAGCCCCTCGCAGGACCGCCCATTAATTTTAACATATCCTCTGCTCGGCCTGTCTAACAAGCCCGCTATATGCAATAAAGACGACTTCCCACAACCCGATGGTCCCACCAATGCCACCGCCTCAGTCTGGTCTAAGCGCAAATTAAGACCCTCAAACACCAAAAGCCCTCCTGCGCCCTGCCCATAATGACACGACAAATCTACCAATTCCAAAACCGAATCATTCATAACGCAACGCTTCCGCTGGATAAATCGACGCTGCCCGCAACGCCGGATAAAGCGTCGCGCCGAAAGAAAGCACTAACGCCATCACCACTGCGCCTGCTGTCTCCCCAACATCCATATCCGCCGGAAGCTGCGATAAAAAATAAATGTCCGGCGAAAATAGCTCAACACCCAACAAAGAAGAAACAAATCTACGAATCACCTCTACGTTCTCGCTCACCGCCCAGCCAAGTAAAAACCCCGCTAATGTGCCCACAACCCCAATGCTCGATCCTGCAATAAAAAATATCCTCATCACAACACCGCGTGTTACGCCCATCGCGCGCAGCATCGCGATCTCGCTCGCTTTGTCCTTGACCAAAAAAACCAGCCCCGAAATGATGTTCAACGCCGCAATCATAATAATCATCGTCAAAATGACAAACATCACATTGCGCTCTACTTTGAGCGCGCTCGCAAGCGTCGCATTGGTCTGACGCCAATCCCGAATGCTCGCGCGCGAATGCGCGAGCTTGTCAATCTGCTTGACGATCTCGCCTGTGTTGTCGGGGTCTTTAATCAAAACCTCAATGCTGCTGATCTCGCCCGGCACATTCAAAAAAATTTGCGCCCGTTTCAGCGGCATAAAAACAAGACCCCCATCGAGCTCCGACATCCCGACCTCAAACAAAGCCACTACTTTGATCCGACGCGAGCGCGGCACCATGCCAAAAGGCGTCGCCACGCCGCGCGGCGATAAAATCGTCACCTCATCCCCAGTGCGCACACCAATGCGGCGCGCTAATCTCTTGCCGATGATCAGGCCTTGTTCAAAATCATCAAGCCGACCCTCAACGATATGTTTGCTGATTTGCGGCAGGTTCGCCAAATTGCCCGGGGGTATGCCGCGAATGTAAATCCCCGAAGCCTGTGCCGGTCCCATAATCAAAGCCTGCCGCCGAATCACCGGACTGGCTTGAAGCACGCCCGGAATTTTTAAAATATTCGTCGCGAGCATCGCCGTATCATCCACCAAACCGCCGACAGGCTGCGAAACCATGATATGCCCATTCACCCCCAAAATCCGCGAGAGCAACTCGGTGCGAAACCCATTCATCACCGCCATCACGATGATCAATGCCGCGACGCCCAACATGATCCCAAAAAAAGACAAAACCGCGATCAACGAAATCATGCTCTCTTGACGGCGCGCGCGCAGATAGCCCAGCGCGATCATCCATTCAAAGCGCGCAAAGGGTCTTGTCATGATGGCTGCTCCGCAAACCGCGCCACAACCGTTGAAGCTGTCATCTTTTGACTCTCGCCGCTGCGGCGCGACTTCAACTCAATCACATCTTGTTTGATATTACGCGGACCAATCACGATCTGCCATGGCAATCCGATTAAATCCATTGTCGCTAATTTTGCTCCTGCTCGTTCATCGCGGTCATCATAGAGCACTTCGACCCCCTTAAGGGTTAACGCCTGATATAATTGCTCGCATTGCTCGACACAGGCCGCATCATTGGGTGCCAGATTAACAAGTCCGATCGCAAAAGGCGCCACCGCTTCAGGCCAGATGATCCCCTTGTCGTCATGGCTCGCCTCGATGATCGCGCCGACAAGGCGCGAAATGCCAATCCCGTAAGAGCCGCAATGCATCAGCCGATTTTTCCCAGCGGCGTCAGAGACAAATGCGTTCAACGGCTCGGTATATTTCTCGCCAAAATAAAAAATATGCCCGACTTCAATCCCGCGCGTCATCAGGCGATCGGATGGCGCAACTTCGGCCTCAAAGCGCTGCGGATCGTGCTTTTCGCCCTCAGCGGCGTAGAGCCGCGTCCAAGTATCGATCACAGAGGCTAAATCCTGCTCATCACCGATCTCATGATCAATCTCATCCCCCGGCGGCGGAAGTTCAGTGAGCGCGCGATGACAATAAACTTCCGACTCCCCCGTTTCGGCAAGAATAATAAACTCATGGCTCAAATCGCCGCCGATCGGGCCTGTATCAGCCGCAACCGGAATCGCGGGCACTCCCAGTCGCGCAAAAATCCTCAAATATGAAACGAACATCTTATGATAGCTTCGCTCAGCCCCTTTACGATCGAGATCAAAGGAATAGCCGTCCTTCATCAAAAACTCCCTCGCGCGCAGGACACCAAAACGCGGCCGAACCTCATCTCTGAATTTCCACTGAATATGATACAAAATGCGCCTGACATCACGCCACGACTTGCTCTCATGGCTGAAAATCTCGGTGATCATTTCTTCATTGGTCGGGCCATAGAGCATCTCGCGCCCAGCTCGATCTTTAATGCGCAACATCTCATCGCCATAATCATCATAGCGTCCCGATTGTTTCCACATCTGTGCAGACTGCAAGGTCGGCATCAAAAGCTCAATCGCACCCGCACGATCCTGCTCGGCGCGGACAATCTCGGTAATCTTGCGTAAAACCCGAAACCCCAAAGGCAACCACGCATAAATCCCAGCGCTCGTCTGACGCACCAAACCCGCGCGCAACAAAAGCTGATGCGATATAATATGCGCTTCCGCAGGTGCTTCGCGCAAAATCGGCAAAAAATATCGCGTGAGCCTCATTGTGCGCGCTACGCCGCTCGATTGCGCCCGAGTCTCTTCGCCCGATATAAAGCTTGATCGGCGCGCTTGATCAAAGCCTGCGCGCGCTCGCCCGGCTGGAACACACTCACACCCGCTGAGATCGTCACCGGCACGACGCGCTCGCCGACAACAAAGCGCGCATCATGAACCACCGCGCATAAACGCCGCGCAATCGCATAGGCCTCTTCCATGCCGACATCCGGCAGAACCGCGACAAACTCCTCACCGCCAATGCGATAGACTTCGTCATCGGCGCGCAGCGTCTGCCCCAGCAGCGACGCCACCCGCTGCAAAATTACATCACCGGCGACGTGTCCCCAATAATCATTGACCTGCTTGAAGCGATCAATATCAAGCAGCAGAACCGCAAGACGCTTCTTATCTTGCTTCAGCACATCTTTGATGATCTCCGGCAGCCGCGACGCCAGACAGCGGCGATTATAAAGCCCAGTCAATTCATCCTTGGTCGCCATGTCAAGCGTCGAGCCTAAATGCTGCGCCAACATCACGCGCCGACGACAATTTTGAATCTGGCGCGTGATCCGCCACCCAGATGACGCAACATCAATAATATAACCCGCAGCATCGGCGTCGAGCGCTTGGATGATCTTCGCACGATCGTCAGACCAAAACATCACCGGAACATCTCGATCACGACGCGCCGATATTTGCGTGAAAAGCTCTAAATCATCCTTGACTATGACCAGTTCAGGGACAAGGTCAGGATCATCCGACTCGTCTCGATGGATTTGATGCCGCCCGTCAAGCGCCGCTGCGAGCATTAAATAATTTTTATCATCAGCATAAATTCGCACCTGCCCCGCCGCTAAAGATAATTGCGGCGCGACATCCGCGTAATGATCCAACAAGCGCATAACATTGGCGCGGCGATGAAGCGCCCGCAGCGTCGCTGCCAATAAATCAAAATATTCCTGATGAACCACATCATCAACGCCAAAAATGTTCGCGTCGTGTCGGTCAGATAAAAAAACCAGCGGCGTGCCTAAATGAGCAAAGGCACTAGGGTCATCCGGCTCCGTCATCAAGATCAGATCAGGCCGAACCTCGCTGACATCGCCACCCTGCCAAACATCAAATAAGGCCGCGCTCAAAAAATCGCACAAGGGATCAAAAAATCGATCATCACGAAATGAATCTGTTAAAAAAACGCGCGCGCTCACTACATTATTTCTTTTTTATGCGGCGTGTCGCCATCGGTGACATCGATCGCCTGTAAGCCGCGGCGGCCAAACCATGAGCCAATCGCTTGCTTCGTAACGCCAAAACGCGTCGCAAGATTCGAAACACTGCCCGCTTGAATCAATTCTTTGATCATCACATTCTTGTCAATCGGCAAAACGCCGATATTGTCACGCTTGCGGATGATTCGCGTTCGTGTCAGGAGCGTCGAGCGACTCGCCGTGCCCGCAACAATATTAACACTTGTGATCGCCGTCCCGGCGCTCTTCAAGCGAATCGTCCGCCGCCTCTTGCGCAGAGCTCGACGCCTCTCCGTAAGAGAACGCCGCACGCTAGAATCCTGAGATTCTTCGTCGTTTTGCCGCTTGGCGGTCTTCTTCGCAGTCTTTTTTGCGGCCTTCTTTGCGGCCTTCTTTCTCTTGACTGCTTTCTTTGCGGTTTTCTTTTTGGCCGCTTTTTTCTTGACCGCTTTTTTCTTTATCGCCATCTTATAATCCTCCAGATTATATCCCTATTCTCCCTATGCCTGAACTCTATATTTTCGTAGAATCTCGCAGGAGTCAAGAACGGGCACAAAGTTCGCCAAAGAATGATGAAAAGTATGAGTCAAATCGAAACAAAACTCAAAGAAATGGGGCTCACTCTGCCTAAATCTCTGCCGAGCGCCGGGTCCTACCTGCCTTGGATAATTCATGAACATCTCGTTTTTATTTCCGGCCAAGTTCCGGTCGAGGACGGACAGCTCATTCAGGGCGTCGTCGGCGAGACACTCACGCAAGAGGAAGGACAACATGCCGCGCAAATCTGCGCGCTCCATCTGCTTGCGCAGTTGAAGCAGGCCTGCGGCGGCAACCTTTCTCGTGTGAAACGCTGCGTTCAGCTTGGCGGCTTCATCAACGCCGCACCCGATTTTGAAGCTCATCCCGAAGTCATCAATGGCGCATCGAATCTGCTGACCGCCGTGATGGGTGAAGCCGGTCGCCATGCGCGCTTTGCCGTCGGGGTGTCGTCGCTGCCGAGAAAATCCGCCGTAGAAATCGAAGCCCTGTTTGAAATCAAGTGAAAGCTCGCGCAAAAATTCAGATCATCACCGGACTCGATAAAATCGCCGCCGCGCAATGGGACCAATGGGCCGGTGATGATCCGTTTGTCTCTCATGCTTTTCTTCATGCACTTGAAGCATCGCGCTCGGTGGCACCGCAAACAGGCTGGCAACCCTGCCATCTCATTTTGGAAACAAAGGGCGGCGAAATCTCCGGTGTCATGCCGCTCTATCTCAAGAGCCACAGTCAAGGCGAATATGTCTTCGATCACGCTTGGGCCGATGCGCTCGAACGCGCCGGACATTCATATTATCCCAAGCTCGTTTCGTGTGTGCCGTTCACGCCAGTGACCGGGCAGCGGCTTATGACGAAGCCCAAACATCAAAAGCTCATGCTGCGCGCCGCGATTGAAATCATGAATCGATTCAATGCCTCGTCGTTTCATCTTAACTTTCTGCCGGAGTGCCAATGGTCAGCAGCCCAACAGCACGATATGATGCCGCGCATCGGAATCCAGTTTCACTGGCATAATAAAAACTATGACGGCTTTGACGAATTCCTCGCAAGCCTCACCTCTCGACGGCGCAAGGCGATCCGCAAAGAGCGCGCCGCGGCGCAAAAAAACCTCACCATCAAACATTTGACCGGCAAAGACCTCACCGAAACTGTCTGGGATCAGTTCTTCGAGTTCTACATGGATACCGGAATGCGCAAATGGGGCCATCCTTATCTGACACGCGAATGTTTCAGCCTGTTCGGCGAACATCTCGCCGATCGGATTCTGCTCATCATCGCCGAGCGCGACAAAAACCCGATCGCTGGCGCGCTCAATTTCATCGGCGGCGACCGACTCTACGGACGCTATTGGGGCTGCAGCGAACATCATCCCTTCCTGCATTTTGAGCTGAGCTATTATCAGGCGATCGATTATGCCCTCGCGCATGGCCTCAGTCATGTCGAAGCCGGAGCTCAAGGACCGCATAAAATCGAGCGCGGCTACGAGCCGGTCAAGGTCTATTCGGCGCACAAAATCGCTCATCAGGGGCTCGCGGAGGCCGTTGGCGAATATCTCGGCGACGAAAGATGCGCCATTGAGGCTCAACTCGCCGCCACGCAGGCCGCAACCCCTTTTCGCAAAGCTTGATTTGTGGTTTGATACAGATTCGGGAGGAACAGATGCCCTACGATGACAATAACATTTTTGCCAAAATCTTGCGCGGCGAGATTCCTTGCGTCGAGGTTGCCCAGGACGAGATGACGCTCGCCTTCATGGACATCATGCCGCAAGCGCCCGGTCATGTGCTTGTGATCCCAAAATCTCCAGCGGAGAACCTGCTTGAGCTCGATCCTCACTATGCCGCCGCGACGATCGCAATGACGCAAAAAATCGCGCGCGCGGTCAACAAGGCGTTTGATTGCGCGGGCATCGTGATCGCGCAGCTCAATGGCGCGCCGGCGGGTCAGACGGTTTTTCACATTCATTTTCACATCATCCCACGCCATGACCCCGACGCTCCGGCGAGCCTGTCGGACCTGCCGCTCCACGGACGCAAAATGGCCGACCAAGATCAGCTCAAAAAACACGCCGCGCAAATTAAAACAGCTCTCAAAGATATATAGATATATAAGGAGGATATAAGGAGGATATATGAAACAATATGCGCAACATCTTTTAGCAATTGCGATTTTTTCAGCTTTGATCGCTTGCAGCGGTCCTCAGGAAGTGACACCGAAATCGCCTTTTCACGGAATCCACGGGCTCGGCTTTGATCAGCAAGGGCGTCTGCTTGCGGGCTCTGTCTTGGGCTCGCGCATCTATGAAATCGACATCAAAAGCGGAAAGAGCAAAGTTTTCGTCGGCCCGACCCAAGGTCAAGCCGATGACATCGCGTTCGCTGAAGATGGCACAATCGCTTGGACGGCCTTCTTGGAGGGCAAAATCTACGTCAAAGACCCCGTGCGCATCAAAGACGGAAAACAAACAGGCGGCGAAATCCGCTCTGTCGCCGAAAACCTGATCGGATTGAACTCGCTGGATTTCGCACCCGATGGCCGTCTTTATGCGACTCAGGTTTTCATAGGCGATGCGCTCTATGAAATCGACGTCGCCGGTAAAAAACCGCCGCGCAAAATCATGGAAAAAATAGGCGGCCTCAACGGCTTCGAAATCGACAAAGATGGCAAACTCTACGGCCCCCTCTGGTTCAAAGGCCAGGTCGTGCAGGTTGATCTCAAAAAGGCCAAAATTAAAACGATCGCCAGCGGCTTCAAAGTTCCGGCAGCGGTCAATATCGATCCGCAAAGCGGCGATCTGTTCGCTGTCGATACCGCGCTCGGCCATGTCATCCGCATCAATCGAAAATCAGGCAAAAAAACCATCGTCGCTAAAGTCAAACCCTCGATCGACAACCTCGCTTTTGATTCGTCAGGCCGCCTGTTCATCTCCAACATGGCTGATAATGCGATCATCGAAATCAACAAAGAAACCGGCGCGCCAACAACCATCATTAGCGGCGCGCTCTCGACCGCCGGTGACATCGCCATCTGGAACGAAAACGGCAAAGACACCATCTATGTCGCTGATGTGTTCGCCTCGCGCGAGGTCGATCCCGAAACCGGCAAGATCACAGATATTGGCCGCGCCTTCGGCAATGAAATCGACTATCCGATCCATGTTGCCGTCAATGATAAATATATCGCCATGACCGGCTGGTCCGCCGGATCGGTGCAGGTCGTCGATCGCAAAACCAAAAAATCCCTCGCGCTGCTGCATGGCTTCACAACACCGCACGATGTCGTCATTTTGGACAATGGCGATTTGATCATCGCCGAATTCGCAAACGGCGCGATCCTCAAGCTCAGCGGAAAAAAATGGAAAAAGAAACAAAAAATCGCAACCGGATTCGCCGGACCCTCAACTTTGATGCTGAGCAAAGATCAGCAAACGCTCTTCATCATCGAAAATACCGCAGGCCGCCTGATTAGCTTTAACCTCAAAACGCGCGCGAAAAAGATCATCGCGCAAGGCCTGCAAGGCGCAGAAGGCCTCGCGCGCCTGCCTGATGGCCGCTTCGTCATCGCTGAAACCTCGCGCAAGCGCATTATCACCGTCGATGATCAAGGCAACCGCAAAGTGCTCGCCGATGACCTGCCGATCAATGGCCTCACCGACGGACCCGTCCCGACCGTGCTGCCGACAGGCATCGCCATCGGACAAACAGGCGCAATCTATTTCTCTTCCGATGAATTCGCAAATATCTGGAAGCTCCCCGCCCCATGACAATAATCTCGCGGCGTGATGTGCTTAAATATGGCGGCGGCGCTTTATTGATCGCTTGCGGTGGCTTCGTCTGGCACGGTGTGCGCCGCGATGCGTTTTCTGTCGCGCAAGGCGCGCCGTGGGAGCTCTGGCAGATGTGGAACGACCCGCAATATCAAGGAACACCCACCGCAATCGCCATTGCAGGTATGCTCGCAGCCAATCCGCATAATACCCAGCCTTGGGTCTTTGAAATCGATGAAACAGACGACACACAAAAAGTCATCCGCCTTTATGCCGACGAGCGCCGCAACCTTGGCGCCTTTGATCCCTATCTGCGCGAAATGTATATCGGTCTGGGCTGCGCGATTGAAAATATGCTGCTCGCCGCGCCCGCCCATGGCTGGACCGCAGAGGTCAAACTCGCGGGCGGACGTCTAACCGCAATCCCATCGCAGCCGCAGCAAAAACTGGCCGCAACATTGACCCTCACACGCAGCGGCGAAGAGCGCAGCGTGCTTTATCAGGCAATCGGACGGCGGCACACGCATCGCGGCACCTATCTGCGCGACAAGCCCATCCCCGACAAAACCATCGCCCTGTTTGAAACTACCGCGCGCGCCATGAACATCTCTCTGACATTGATCGCTGAAGACCCCAAGCGCAAAGCCTTCGATCAGATCGTCAATGAAGCGACAGAGGAGATCATCCACGATCAAGATATGGTCGCGGCTAGCCACCATTGGTTTCGTGAAACACCTGAAGAGATCGAACAGCATCGCGATGGCGTCACGCTCGACACGGCCGGACTTTCACCTCTGATTCTGATGGCCGCGAAAATGCTGCCGTCTTTATCGGCTGAGCAAAGCCATGCGGCTTGGGCGACAGCAACACGCGAAGTTCATCTTGCGACAGCGCCGATGGTCGGCATTATTTCGGTGCGCACACGCTGGACGGTCAAACATTCGCTCGCCGCCGGACAATTATGGCAAAGGCTTCACCTCATGGCGACCGATCAAGGTCTGGTGATGCATCCGCTCAACCAGCCGGTCGAAATGATCGATCGTGAGAGAATGCTCAAAAAACATGCGCGATACGCGCGTCAGATGCAAAAGCTCATCAAAGATCGCATGGAGCCGACATTCACCTTTCGCATGGGCTATGCCGACAGCGCAGCACCGCCAAGTCCGCGCCGCAGATTAGGCAGCGTCAAGAAAGATCATGCGGTTCATCCGATTTGATGGGATCGGCAGACAGCTTAAAACGACAACACGCGCCAGTTCAAACCAACCGCATAGCCAACTTCAGAATTATCGTTTAATGTGAAGCTATCGTCAAAGAAGTCGCTCCCGATGCCGTTCTCGTTATAACGCGGTGAGTCGTCATAATTAAAAACAGCCCCGCTGAAAGACACTTCACCGATGACTGTCGTCAAAGAGAGGCGCACATCCAAACCGGCATTGCTCATAGACGGCGTGAGTGTATTCACTGTGCCATCCGACAGCCAAAAGCTACCGAGAGCAAATTTAGCATTGTCTGTGAAGGCGTGCTCCATGCCAAACCAAGACCTTGAGGGCAAATAAGAATTCGCTTCAAGTTCGCGGAATGAAACGAGGTTTGATTCGTCATCAGAGTCAGGCCAGAAATACCAAACCAAAAGACCGAGGCCAACAGCCCCTCCAACAACCCCCCCTACGACAGCACCGGTATTGCTGCTGCTGCTGCTGCTACTACTACTACTTGATCCACCTGTTCTACTAGAACCAGTTACAAAACCAGCTGCATTAGCCGTGAAGGTTGTCGTGGTCCCATCATCATTTTGATGCACACCACCATTGATAACCGCTAAAAAAGTATCGCCGGAGTTTGTCAATTCAAATGAACCGTCATCAGCTCGGGTATAAACGCAATCACTTCCCTCCGCTCCCGTTAGTGTCACAGTGCTGCCACTAATGCTGACCGTTCCGCCGCTATTAATGATATTAGTCGTTGGACAAGCTCTGGTTCGCGTGTGCTCAGCTAAAGCCCTGACTGGCAACATACCCAGCCCCACAAATAAAGTGAGAGCCCCAGCTAAGGTCGTGCTAAAAAAAGTTTTCTGAATATTCATCATCATTCCCCCCATGTTTGCGTTTAAAAATCGACGCCCGAAAGCGCCGGGTTTTATCGCTAAACGCATGGAAAAATCATGCCCCACCTATTTCCCGAAAAAACGGGAGAAACCCGATCTGTGTCGGGTATTATATTCAGTAGGAAACCCAACAAGGGTTATCCATACATTTAGCGATAGGGGGTAGCTTGATAGACAATGTAAAAAGAGTCAAGGTTCTTTTTAAAAAAAGTTAAAAAAATCAATGACTTGGATTCAGCAGAATACAGCTTGTTTTCTGCCTCTTTTCTCTATCACTAGTGCGGTAAGAGCTTAAACTTTAAGACGCTTGCGGTTCATCCGAAGATTCCTGCTTTTTTGAGCTTTTTTCTAAAGGCAAAATCTTGAACTTTAATTTTTTGTCCGACCGATCAACCGAAACCTGCACGACACCGCCCTTCTTTAACTTGCCGAACAAAATCTCGTCGGCGAGCGGCTTTTTGACCTCCTGTTGAATGACGCGCGCTAAAGGCCGCGCGCCCATCTTTTCGTCATAACCGCGATCGGCGATCCATTTGTTGGCTTCGGGTAAGAGCTCAATCGTCACCTGCCGATCGGCCAGCTGCGCTTCTAGCTCATAAATAAATTTCTGCACAACCAGAGCAATATGTTTCGGCGCTAAAGGCGCAAAAGAAATCGTCGCATCAAGCCGATTGCGAAACTCCGGCGAAAATGTTCGCTCAATCGCTTCTTTGTCGTCGCCCTCGCGGCGGCCTCGCGCAAAACCTAAAGGCGCGCGCGCTAGATCAACCGCGCCCGCATTGGTCGTCATCACCAAAATTACATTGCTGAAATCGCTCTTGCGCCCATTATGATCGGTCAGCTTGCCGTGATCCATCACTTGCAACAAAATATTGAAAATATCAGGATGTGCCTTCTCGATCTCATCGAGCAGCAGCACACAATGCGGATGCTGATCGACGCCATCGGTCAGCAGCCCGCCCTGATCAAATCCGACATAGCCCGGCGGCGCGCCGATCAGCCGCGATACCGTATGGCGCTCCATATATTCCGACATATCAAAACGCAGCATTTCAATGCCGAGAATCTCGGCAAGCGCGCGCGCGATCTCAGTCTTGCCGACGCCGGTCGGTCCGCAAAAGAGATAGCTGCCGACAGGCTTGCCCTGCTCGCGCAATCCGGCGCGCGCGGTTCGGATCGCGGCGGCCAAAGCATCGATCGCCTGCTCTTGCCCGAACACCACCCGCTTGAGCGCTTGCGGCAATTGATGCAACTGCACACTATCATCACGCGAAACGGTCTTGGGCGCAACACGCGCCATCGTCGCGACGACGGCCTCGATGTCTTTGACGCCGAGAACTTTCTTGCGGCGACTCGGCGGCAATAATCGCTGTGCGGCACCGGCCTCGTCGATCACATCGATCGCTTTATCGGGCAGTTTGCGATCGTGCATGTAGCGTGCCGACAGCTCCACCGCCGATTTGAGCGCGGGTGCCGTATAGCGCAGGCTGTGAAAATCCTCAAAATATGACTTCAACCCGTTGAGTATCTTGATCGTCTCGCTGACGCTGGGCTCTTCGACATCTATTTTCTGGAAGCGGCGGGTCAAAGCGCGATCCTTCTGAAAATGCTGGCGATATTCTTTATAGGTCGTCGCGCCGATGCAGCGCAGCTCCCCGTTTTGCAGAGCCGGTTTGAGCAGGTTCGAGGCGTCCATCGTGCCGCCGCTTGCTGCGCCCGCGCCGATCACGGTATGGATCTCGTCGATGAACAAAACCGAGCCCGGCGTCTGTTGCAGAGCTTTCAACACCATTTTGAGACGCTCTTCAAAATCGCCGCGATAGCGTGTGCCGCCGAGCAAAGCGCCCATATCTAAAGCGAAGATCCGCGCATCGAGCAGAACATCGGGCACCTCGCCTTTAACGATCCGCCGCGCGAGACCTTCGGCGATTGCCGTCTTGCCGACGCCGGAATCGCCGACATAAATCGGATTATTCTTGCGCCTGCGGCATAAAATCTGAATCGTCCGCTGAATTTCCGATTGGCGGCCAATTAGCGGGTCAATCTGATTGTCTTCGGCCTTTTGATTCAAATCGACGCACCATGTCTCCAATGCCTTCTTGAGCGCTTTGCGATTCTTATCACCTTTGGGGTCGTCTTGCTTATTCTTGTCGTGGATTTCATCTTCCATATCGGCGCTCGGCATATCATTAACCGCCGAGTCTTTCGTGACGCCGTGACTAATGAAAGACACCACATCATGCCGCGACATATCCTGCTCCTGCAAAAAATAAACCGCATGACTTTCGCGCTCGGCATAGAGCGCAACGAGCATATTCGCGCCATTGACCTCGCTGCGTCCTGCGCCTTGGACGTGAAAAATCGCGCGCTGAATCACGCGTTGAAACCCCATCGTCGGCTGAGGATGGTCTTTGATCTCCTCGTCGAGCACCGGGATTTCTTTTTCCAGCCAGTCTTTGATCTGGCGGCGCAATTGATCTTCATCAACCCCACAGGCCGCCAGAACGTGTTTGGCGTCTTTTTCATCGATCAGCGCGAGCAATAAATGTTCGAGCATCACATATTCGTGCCGATATTCGCGCGCATAATCGATCGCCATGCGCAGCGCCTGATCAAGTGAAGGCGACAAAATTGCCATCAAGCTTTCTCCATCGCGCATTGCAGAGGATGTTCATTTTGACGCGCAAAGTCCATCACTTGCGTGACCTTCGTCTCGGCGACTTCGTAAGTGAATACACCGCAAATCCCAACGCCGTCCTGATGAACTTGAAGCATTAAGCGTGTTGCCTCCTCAGCGCCTTTGTGGAAAAATCGCTCCAGCACAATCACGACGAACTCCATCGGCGTGTAATCGTCATTGAGCAGCAGCACTTTATAAAGCGCGGGCTTTTTCGTCCGCGACTCGATGCGGGTGATGACCCCCGTATTGCTCCTGCCACCATTGCCAATATCCGTATCGCTCATGATTGTATTTTATCTATTTTTGAGCAAAATATCACGCGCTTGATTGATCCGCACCGCATCTTTCGGATCGCCCCCCATATCGGGATGCGCCTTGCGCATCAGATTGCGCCATGCTTGTGTGATCTCTTCTTCGCTCGCCAAAGGGCCGATCTGCAAAATCCGGCGCGCCTCGCCGACGCTCATCGACGCCCTCGCCGCCGCGCTATCAGACGCGCCCCCCGACGCACGATAGCGATATTGTGCGCCGCGCCGCGAAAATAGGCCGCGCAACAGCAGACCCGCAAGCCAAAAGCGTCCGCTGCTCAATATCATGCCGATGCTCATCAGCACGAGCCGAATCAGGGTCTGGAAAACCCCCGCCACCACAGCCGCATCGGTGCGCGCTACCCAGCGTAGAGCCCAAAAAACCCCAATTACCCCTGTAATTCCGCCAATGACCCAAACCATATTCTTATCCGAAATTTAAGGTTTTTCCTCTAAAAGAACAAAAAAGCTTGCTTATCCATAAGAACCAAAGTAGAACATATAGAGTGTTTGTGCTTTGTTCTAAACTTATTGTTCCAAACTCAGGAGAACCCTATGTTAACAAAAAAACAGAGAGAGCTTTTAGTTTTTATCCATAGTCGTCTGCATGAGACCGGCATTTCACCTTCATTCGACGAAATGCGCCATGCGCTGGATTTGCGCTCCAAATCTGGGATTCACCGACTGGTCGGCGCGCTCGAAGAGCGCGGTTTCATCCGTCGCCTGCCCAATCGCGCGCGCGCGCTGGAGGTCATCAAACTGCCGTCGGCAACCGCTAACCAAAATGGCTTCACCCCAAGCCTCATCGCTGGCGGCAAAGAAGAAGAACTCATCGAACGCGCTCAAAGCGATGTCAATAGTATTACCCTGCCTGTCATGGGACGAATCGCCGCCGGAACGCCCATCGCCGCTATCCAAACACATCTGCGTGATGTCGGTGTGCCTCAAAGTATGTTGCGATCAGGCGAACACTTCGCCCTCGAAATTAAAGGCGACTCAATGATCGAAGCCGGTATCCTCGACGGCGATATCGCCATCATTAAAAAAAGCGACGACGCCATCAATGGTGATATCGTCGTGGCGATCATCGAAGATAAAGAAGCAACCCTCAAACGTCTGCGCAAAAAAGGAGACTCGATCGCGCTAGAAGCCTCCAACCCCTCCTATGAAACACGGATTTTCCGCCCAGAGCAGGTCAAGGTGCAAGGCTCTCTGGTCGGCCTGTTCCGTGAGTATTAGACCCTGTCCAAAGCCTGCTGCCGCGAAGACGCTCCGCTTTTTTTACTTCAAAACCTCCTTTGCGAAAAAAAACGCCATGCGCACCGTCACGCATAATCTCGTCATGGGTGATCCGCAGACGCGCCGATGAACACAAACCATCCGGCGCGCTTTGCGCGAAAACCACAATATCAATCCCCTCATCAATCCCCTCATCAATCCCCTCATCAACCCCATCACACAACAAACGCGCCTGCGGATCAGACGGATCACGCAACAATAAAACTTTAGGCCGGTTTTCCATCATGCTGACGCAGCCGGCCCGCACGCATGAAAACTTGCTGCGATCATAAACACCCCACAGATTCCGTCCGAGTGCGCGTGGATCACCCTCTGCGCGCAGCCATTGCTCAAGCGTCCAAAGTCCGGCGCGACTCGATGGATAAAGCCGACCATCAACATCACGCAGCGCGATCATGTTGCCCTCACGTGCCACGAGCAGATCAAACCGCTCGGCCTTGAACAAAAACCCCTGCGCCGCTGCAAATGTCAAAGGCACCAGTCCTAGCCAGCGCCAAGACGTCCGCCACAAGCACAGCCATAAGCCGCCGACAACATAAAGAACCAAAACAGACGGCAAAGGCGACGCCACCAACTGCGCCGAGCCAATATATTCAGTGATCAAACGAACAAGCGCGATGATCGACTCAATACCCCATGTCAAAAACACCAGCACAGGTTCATCAAGACCAAAAAGCATCAAGCCCAGCGCAATGACAATCGCAGGCATGATCCAAACCGTGAATAAAGGCAAAACCAATAGATTCGCGATCAGCGCCGGCAACACAGCAATGCGATTAAAATGAATCACCGCAAGAGGCGCCGTAGCGCTCCATGCGGCGAGACTCGTCAGCGCCAAAGTCATCGCCGCGCGCAGCATCCGCCGCCACAGCAGCACATAAATGTGATCAAAGGCTGTCCGGCGCAGACCACGCAAAGAGATCGTCTCATAAACGGCGACAATCGCCATCGTTGCGGCAAAAGAAAGCTGAAACCCTGCATGAAACAAACTCTCTGGCGTGAGCATCAAGATCGCCAGAGCCGCAAGAACCACATTGCGTATCGTGATCACCTGCGCGCCGATAGAAATCGCCAATCCCGCAACGGCAAACATAATAAACGCGCGCTGCGTCGCGACCGAGCCGCCCGCAAGCATCAAATAAATGGCCGCGCCGATCAAAGCCGGAACGATCGCCCATTTCTTGATCGGATAGCGCAGCGCCAAAGCCGGAAAAAGCGCAAGCACAGCGCGGATCATAAAATAGATCACCCCAGCCAATGCCGCCATATGCAGCCCCGATATCGCCAAAATATGCGCAAGCCCCGTATCACGCAGCATATTGCGAACATTGTCGGGAATAAAGCCACGCTTGCCGACAATCAGCGCAACCGCGATGCCACGCGCGCCTCTTGAAGCGCGATCTTCAGCGCCCTCCATAATTCTTTTGACGATCTCATTGCGCCCATGATCTAAAGACGCTTTCAGGCGTGACCATAGACTCTCTTTGAGCACGCCATGTGGAAGCCTTTGCGGCGGATCAATTGCAATAGATGTACCACCGATGCGCTCAAACCATAAAGCACGGGCGAAATCATATCCGCCGGGCAGCGCCGGACCAGGCGGCGGAAAAAGCAGCACCCTCACTCTGATCCGATCCCCCGCCGCGAAACTTTTGCGCCCGGCAAAAGGCTTCACTTTCAGACGCACTTTGCGCGGTAATTCGTCGAGCGCCAAAGTAGAAATAAAAATCGGCTCAATGATCCAGCGAACAGATTTTTTCTGCGGCGCGGGATCGACGTTCGCAATGCGACCCTCTAAAATCACGCCGTCCAGCCTCTCGGTGATCACCGGCGCGCTCACCGACAAAGCCCGCATTTTCGCTAAAGAAAACCCCGCGCCAAACATCAGCAATGCGATCGCGAAAGGAATCGAAATATGATCAAAGCCATAGATCAAACCGAGCACGAGAAAAGTAATCACAGGCACGATAAAAATAACCCCCGTCAAACCCAGCGAAGGCTCAAACAGCAGCGCAAAATAAACCACAATCCCCGCGCCTAAAAAGACCGGCAGAAATAAAAACCAACGCTCTTGCTCAGCTTGGAAAACCTCCGCGCAACCCTCACGAAGTTTTCCCATGCTCCAAGTGCTTGCCCGATAGATCAGCGTCGCGCGCCAAAGCCTGATTTTCTGCTCAAAGATATTCACTCAAACGCTATAATAGTAAAATGACGAGGGTTTTGAAAAAGTAAGGCGACTTTCAAGCAAAGCTCGGGCTCGTTCATGTTTTTGGCGTCGCGGGAGACATGAGCCTCGCCGCGCTTGGTCCTTTCTTTAAGCTTTTAAGCTTCATCAAATGATCGCTCGTCCATAAACAGATAAAACTACTGAAATTAAAGGAAATATTTTGAAATATTTCTTGTTCAAGATATCCCTCAAAATGCTGCAATAAACGCTATAATTATAACATGATAGGAGTTCTGAAAAAACTTCGAGTTGTTAATCTCGTTTTAATTTCAGGAACATTATTCACCGTATGTAGCGGTGGGGAGAGCATCGGAGATAATGCGCCGCGATCCCCTGTTTCAAATTCAACTTTGAATCAATCTTCCTTATCAGGCCCTTTATCATCAGAGCATTGCGTGAGCGCTCAGATCGACGCGGGCGGCGTTGAGCGCCGCTGCATACGATCACTCGTTCACGGCCATATCACAAACAATGTCGTGCCCGATGCCACTCGGCCAAAATCTTTCACTTTTGCTCTTGTCAGACTTAGAAACATCAAAGTCCTGATCATCAAAGTCAATAGATCCAACAACAAAACTCTCCGAAGGAAAACCTTCTTATTGCTCAACGCAAAAAACCTCTCGCAGCAAGCACAGACAACAAGACTAAGAAAAATCGTCTTATTGCGTCGCGCAAAAATCTCTGCCCATAAGCTTTTGCAACAGGCGGAAGCAACAAAATTGCGTCATGCCTTCTTATTGCGTCGCGCAAAAATCTCTACCGACAACTTCTTCCAACAGACGAAAACAGTAAAACTGCAGAAAATCTCCTTATCGCGCAATTCAACAAAATTTGCCGACAATCTCTCTCAACAGGCAGAAACAACAGAATCATCGCTGCTGCCTGATGAAATACCAGACACATCGTTAACAAAAAAACAAATCCTCAGCCTCGTTAGTCGATATGCCGTTTTTAGGATCTATGCAGAAAGAAACAGCCTGACGCCAAAGAATCTCATCCTCCGGCTCGGCCACCATATTCAAATAAATAAAAACTTTGATTTTTCCATCTATGGTCTGTCTAAATGGGGAAAAGAGCCACAATTTCTACCTTCTACATCGACCGTCAGAAAAGTGCACGGCCATACAAATCAAGTCGGCGTCGAGCTGGAATATAAAAAAGATGGCCTCAAAACAAAATTGATGCTCTTTCATGGACTCAGCGTTAAAGGAAAACTCGATGTTGGCGATCTCGGCGATCTACACCTAGCGTCAGAAAGCAAAAACGGCATCCAAGCCTCGATTTCTTTGAGCTTTTAAGCTCTTTGCGTTAATCTCACCGAAAAGAGGATTATCCATGCCCGACATCATCACGCGCTTTGCGCCCTCGCCGACTGGCGCGCTCCATCTCGGAGGCGCACGGACAGCGCTATTTAACTTTCTGTTTGCCCGACACCATCAAAAGCGCTTCAGGGGACGCTTCATGCTGCGGATCGAAGATACTGACAAAGCACGCTCATCCGACGCCAACCTCGCTTCGATCTGCGATGGACTCAAATGGCTTGGTCTAGACTGGGATGGCGAAATCACCTATCAATCTGCCCGTGCCGCGCGACATCACGAAATCGCCGAAATCCTGCTTGCCGAAGGCCATGCCTATCGCTGCTTCTGCTCCCCCGAAGAGCTCGATGCACGTCGCCAACAGGCGCGCGCCGAAGGTCGCCCCCTGCGCTATGATCGCAAATGTCGCGAGCTGCGAGCCACGACCAACGATCGTCCGTTTACGATCCGGATCAAAGCGCCGGAATCAGGCAAGATGATCGTCGCCGACGCCGTCCAAGGCGCGGTCAGCTTCGATCACGAACAAATGGATGACTTTATCCTGCTGCGCAGTGATGGCTCGCCGACCTATATGCTCTGCGTCGTCGTCGATGACCACGATATGGCCATCAGCCACATCATTCGCGGTGTTGATCATTTGACCAATGCGGCGCGGCAGGCCCTCCTTTATGCGGCGCTGGACTGGCAAACACCTGTCTTTGCCCATATCCCTCTGATACACGGCCCAGATGGCGCAAAATTATCCAAACGACATAACACCGAAGACATCGCCACCTATCGCCACCGCGGCTACCTCCCCGAAGCCATGAGAAACTACCTCGCGCGACTCGGATGGGCGCATGGCGATGATGAAATCTTCTCTGATAAACAAGCCATTGAATGGTTTTCGCTCGATGGCGTCGGGCGGTCTCCAGCGCGATTTGATCGGGTAAAGCTCGATCACCTCAACGCGCATTATCTGCGCCTGATCAAAGCCGACGAATTGCTCGAACATATCATCAAACAGCTCAAAAATGATGGCGTGAGTTTGCAAAATAACGCTGATTATCAGAGATTTATTCCTATTTTATCACATATTGCTCAACGCGCCAAAACATTGACCGAATTGGCTCAAAATGCTAGATTTTTGTTTATCAAGTTGCCTTCTGAGCCCACTTTTGAAGCGCAGAAGCTGTTGACCCCTCAAAGCTTGGCGATGCTCAAGCGCCTGATCCCCTATTTAGAAGGGGCCAATTGGGAAAAAGCAACGCTCGAACAAGTCGTCAGAGCCTTCGCGAATCAGCAGGATTGTGCTCTTAAGGACATCGCGCAGCCTCTGCGTGTCACGCTGACAGGTCAAACAAAATCGCCAGGCATTTTTGATGTCATCGAGGCACTCGGACGCAGCGAAACATTAAATAGGATAAAAAGGATACTAAAGGGATAGCAAAATGACGGATAACCTCAATCATAGGGTTCACGATGAAACCCAAAAATCGTCCTCAAAGGGATCGGCAGCTCTACAAGTCAATAATTCCTGCGAGGAATTTAATATCTATGGCGGCACGGTCGGGCCGCACGTCGTCGATGTCTCGACCCTCTATGGCCGCACCGGCCACTTCACCTATGATCCCGGCTTCACCTCGACCGCAAGCTGTGAGTCTCGGATTACCTTCATCGACGGCGACGAAGGCACCCTGCTGCACCGCGGCTACCCGATCGAACACCTCGCGCGCGAAGGCAGCTTCATCGAAACCTGCTACCTGTTACTCTATGGCGAACTTCCCTCTGCCGCCGAGCTCAAAAAATTCGACACCGCCATCCGCTACCACACCATGGTGCACGAACAATTGCAAAAATTCTTCAACGGATTCCGACGCGATGCTCATCCGATGGCGATCATGCTCGGTGTTGCAGGAGCACTTTCGGCGTTCTACCACGACAGCCTCGACATCGCCGACCCCTACCAGCGCATGATCGCCAGCCGTCGCATGATCGCTAAAATGCCAACCATCGCCGCCATGACCTATAAATATTCCATCGGCCAGCCTTTCATCTATCCGCGCAACAATTTAGACCTCGCTGCTAACTTCCTTTATATGTGCTTCTCGGTGCCCTGCGAAGAGTTCCAACTTAACCCGGTCTTTGCCAAAGCCATGGATAAAATTTTTATCCTTCACGCCGATCACGAGCAAAACGCCTCGACCTCGACCGTGCGACTCGCTGGCTCGACCGGCGCCAATCCCTTCGCCTGTATTGCTGCTGGCATTGCATCTCTTTGGGGACCCGCACATGGCGGCGCCAATGAGGCCGCACTCGATATGCTCACCCAAATCGGCGATGCCAAAAATATCCCCGAATTTATCAACCGCGCCAAAGATAAACACGACCCCTTCCGACTCATGGGCTTCGGCCACCGCGTCTATAAAAATTACGACCCGCGCGCCAAAATTATGCGAGAAACTTGCCACGAAGTCCTCGCTGAAATCGATGCCAGCAACGACCCGCTGTTTGAAATCGCTTTGGAGCTCGAAAAAATCGCCCTCAATGACGAGTATTTCATCGAGAAAAAACTCTACCCCAATGTCGATTTCTATTCTGGCATTACGCTCAAGGCGCTCGGCTTCCCGACCTCAATGTTTACGGTTTTATTTGCTGTCGCACGCACCGTCGGCTGGGTTGCGCAATGGAACGAAATGATCGAAGACCCCAAACAACGCATCGGACGCCCTCGCCAGCTTTATATCGGACCAGATCAGCGCAATTACAAGCCGATCAGCGAGAGATAAGCTCCAGCAAAGATTTCGCTGCCATCAAACTCGGCGGCTCTTGTGTTTGGGTTTTTTTCCACAATTCAGCAAGATCATCTGATTTTTGCGCGCCGCCCGAAAGCAATTCACCAACCGCCTCCGCCAATGCCGCCGGCCTGGCAGCACTGCCCAAAAACTCGGCAAACGCCTCGCGACCCAAAATCAAATTGACCGGACTCACAACATTTACTTTGATCATCCGCCATAAAATCCACTCCTCAATGCGCGTGAGCCGATAGGCGCACACAAAGGGTGTTTGAGACAGCGCCAGCTCCATCGTCACCGTGCCCGACGCCACAAGTGCTGCATCCGCGGCCCGAAACGCTGCGCGCTTTTCTTCTTCTTGCTCAATCCATAAAGGCTTAAAAGGCAGAACCGGCCAGTGTGCAAGCTCCTGCTCAAGCAGCGCGCGAACCGGCGGCGCAACCGGAATGATAAATTGAACAGCAAAACGCTCAGCCAAAAGCCTCGCCGCCTCGCCAAAAATCCGCATCAAATGCCTGACCTCAACCAGACGCGAACCCGGCGCTAAAATCACGATTTTCTTCCTGCCTTTCCTCTTATTGCTCATGCCATGTTTTCGGCGAAAGTCCTGAGCGGCGCGCGCGTCGGCAATGCGCTCGAGCGCCGGATGACCGATATAGACCGTCTCAGGCCCTCCCAGCTCGGCAAAGGCCGAAACCTCAAAAGGAAAAATCGCCAGACAGCGCGAAATATATTTCGCGATCTTCTTCGCACGGCGCGGACGCCACGCCCAAACCTTCGGCGGCGCGTAATTGATGATCGGAATCTCCGCCGCGCGGCGCTTCACGCTGCGCGCAACACGATGCGTGAAATCATAGCTGTCAATAATCACCAGCGCCGCAGGCCGCCGCCGCACAATCGCGCTGGCGCTCTTGCGAATCCGCCACAACAAAAACGGTAAACGCAAAATTACATCAATAAAACCCATAGAAGATACCGCCTCAAGAGGCAAAACAGACTCAAGACCCGCCCGCAACATATGAACCCCGCCAATGCCCGAAAAAGATACATCTCCACCCATCTCCGCTTTGAGCGAATCCATCATCGCTGCCCCAAGAAGATCACCGGAAACCTCCCCAGAAATCAACATAATGTGCGTTGTCATCTGGGCCCGATCACCTGCACAAACAGCCCGGCGTTCTCAGCGCGCTTAATAATCTTCTCGCGGTCATAAATCAGCGCACCGTTATGCTCAACGACGATCCCGGCAAGGCCAGCATCGATCACATGAGCAACCGTATCCGGCCCGATCGTTGGCAGATCAATGCGCCGATCCTGATGCTGCCGCGGCAATTTAATCAAGACGCCCGCACGATGTGTCTTCGTGCCGCGCAGGCCTTCGGGCAGATCGTTGATTCGGCGCAGCATCGCATCGGTGCCTTCGGCGGCCTCGACCGCAAGAACCAAGCCGTGACAAACCACGACGCTCTGGCCCGTGCTGTGCTTGCCAAACACACGCGCCATGCGCGCGGCGATCTTGATGTCTTCTTTATCGCTCTCGCTGAGTTTTTGCTCGACGATAAACCCTTTGCGCGCCGCCAAAGATGGACAAACCTTCTCAGCAGCGATCACTTCAAATCCCTCATCATTTTCCAAATAGCGGATAAAAGACGTCAGCAGCGCATCATCGCTGTTATGCTTTTGGCGCACGATTTCCTCTTGGTTATAGGCGATCAGCTTAGCTGGAATGTCGGCGACAAAATCTTCAGAAGTATGGGATGCGCTCGCTGCTTGCCGCGTTACCGTGCCGATCAGAACCAACCTCTTGCATTTCTCCTCTTTGAGCCGCTTAATGATGCCGTTCACCTGCAAAGGTGAAAACTCAGCATGAGGAAAAGTTTTCACCCTCTTATCGGCGTTGCCGGCAAAAGCGATGACAAAAACATCCCCTTTGGCCTGCGCCGCAGCCGCCACCTCATAGGGAAGATTGCCCCCTCCCGCTAAAACACCGAGCATCACCATCTCTTAGACATCGTGCTTCTTAGACACTCTGGCCAGCCTTGCCGAAAGCATTTTATACGGCGTCCCTTCACAGGATTTGATAAAATTAATAATCTCAGAAGCATATTTGCCCGGAGCCTTGTCAGCAACTTGCTCGATTCTTTTTGCCGCTGTCCCCTCGCTGCCGTAATAGATCTTATAGGCTTTGCGAATTTCGTGAATCTCGGCGCGCGAAAAGCCGCGCCGCCTCAAACCGATCACATTGACGCCCGTCACCTCTGCGGGCATGCCGAAAGCGGTCATAAAAGGCGGCACATGGCCGACCAACCCACTGCCGCCGCCAATAAACGTATAACCTCCGACGTAAAGAAATTGCGGACACAAAGCACTGCCACCAATAACCGCATAAGCGCCCAACTCGCAATGGCCCGCGAGCAGCACCGCATTGGCAAGAATCACATGATCGCCAAGCACACAATCATGCGCTACATGAGCTCCGGCCATGATGAAGCAATCATCTCCGATGCGCGTTTCCATAATGCCGTTTTTCGTCCCGCGATGGATCGTCACATTCTCCCTGATCTTCACCCGCGCGCCAATCACAACGCGGCTCGGCTCTCCCTCATATTTGAGATCCTGCGGCGCGTGGCCGATCGAGGCAAACGGATAAATCTCACAATTTTCCCCGATCCTTGTGTCGCCCTCAATCACCACATGAGAAATCAGCCGACACCCCGACCCTAACTTTACGCCCGCGCCGATAACACAATAAGGGCCGATTTCAACATCATCCCCAATTTGCGCGTCGCAAGAAATAATCGCTGTCGGATGGCGCCTCATGACTGCTGACTCAAATCCATCAAGGCCGCCGAAAAAATCGACTGCGCCACCAGCTGATCCTTGACAAAACCCTCGCCCTTAAACTTCCAAATGCGCCCCACACGACGCAAAAATGTCACACGAAGCTCAAGAACATCACCGGGAATCACCGGATGACGAAACTTCACCTTATCCAATGAAGAAAAATAAACCACCTTGTCATCTATCTCATCTTGGTGAAAATATGTCCACAAAATCACAGATGTCTGTGCCATCGCCTCAATGATCAAAACGCCCGGCATCACCGCATGACCGGGAAAATGTCCCTGAAAATAACTCTCGCCAAATGAAACATTCTTGACCGCAACCGCAAATTTATCCTTTTCCAAATAAGTCACGCGGTCAAGCATCAACATCGGATAGCGGTAAGGCGTGAGACGCAAAATCTCATCTATTTGCAGTTCACCTTCAAAAATATCTTTATTGCTCATCTTTCGATTTCTCTTTCGCCTCTTTTGACTTATTGCCTCCTCGACGCTTGCGGCGATCTTCCTTCCATAATCGGGTCAACAAAGCTTTCTCCTCAAAAAACTGCCGCGGCGATTTCACAGGAATTCCCATATTATCCGAGCCCGATGGCACTAATTTGCTTACCCCCGATTTTGCCGCAACCCGCGCGCCTGTGCTAATATGCGCACTACCGGCAACGCCCACCTGACCGGCAAGTATAACATAATCCTCAATCCGCGCTGAACCCGCAATCCCCACCTGCGAAACAATAAAACAATGCCGCCCGATCGATACATTATGCCCAATCTGAACAAGATTATCGATCTTCGTCCCTTCGCCGATCGTCGTGTCGCGCGTTGAGCCGCGATCGATCGTCGTGTTGACGCCGATCTCAGAATCATTTTGAATGATCACGCGGCCAACCTGCGGCACACGCAGTGCGCCATCCAGCATCGGCGCGAAGCCAAAGCCCTCTTGACCAATCCGCGCCCCCGCATGCACAACCACCCGATCACCCAACAAACTATGCGTGATCAGCGCGTGAACCCCAACAAAACTATCGCGTCCAATCGCAACATCAGGCCCGATCACAGCATAAGCGCTGATGATCGTGCCTGCGCCGATCATCGCACGCGCGCCGATCATCGCGCCAGCCTCAACGATAACATTGTCTTCAAGCCTAGCGCTGGAATGAACTTTCGCATCCGCGCTGATGCCCGCCTGCTCAAGCAGACTCGCAGGCCGCCGCGCCTGAGGGTAAAACGCCGCCAAAGTCCGCGCATAGGCCGGATGAGGCATCGGCGTGAATAAAAGCGCTAAACCTTCCGGTGCCTGATCGGCAAGCTGATCAGAAACAAAACACGCGCCCGCGCGCGTCGCGCGAAACGCCTTCACATGAGCCCTACCAGTTAAATAGCTGATATCCTCCGGCCCCGCCTCATCCAAAGGCGCGACACCTGAAACTTGCTTGTCCTTATCCAAGCTGTTCGCCAGCTTCGCCCCGACAATCTCAGCAAGATGGCCTAAAGTGAACGGCCCCTCTTTGTCAAAAAAACCATAGCCAGAAATTTTCGGCCTCCTTCTTCAAAACTATTCCGTCGGCACGACCAGATCGACTTCCTTTAAGCGCTCGTCCAAAAGCTCGATCACTTCAGAGGTCAGATCAAAGTCTTCGTTCCCGTTGAGAACCGCGTTTTGTCGGAGAATTATGTCAAAGTTGTGCTTTTCGAGCAGTTCCTTGCAAATCTGAGAAATCACTGTATAAATTGTTGTCAGAGACTCCCCGCCGCCTTTTTGCAAATTTCTCTCCTCGTTTTTAAGTTTTCTCTGAAATTTCTCAAATTTTCTGCGAAAACTTTGCTCTTTCTTGCGGAATGCTTCAGAAGACAAAACGCTCTGCTGCTGCACGAGGTCTTTTTCCTCTCTTTGCAGGCGCTCGAGCTCAGGGCGCGTTTTTTTGTTGATCTTATCGGTATGGTCCTTGACCTTGCGTGTGAGATCTTTGCCCGCTTTTGAAACATCAATCACTTTTTGCGCATTCACATAAGCGATTTTCTTGCCTTGCGGCTCACAAGCGGCAAACAGCCCAAATGCGAGCAATCCGATCGCTAATGCCCAGATTCTTGATTTTTTCATCATTTTTCCTCCTGATGTAATTTGCTCCAAAAGGCCGTCCGTCAAAAGGCGACGCCAATTTGAAAGTGGAAGTTATCCTCTCTATCATAATTTTCTTTTAATAGCACGTCAGAAAAATCGAAGCGCAGAGGCCCAAGCGGCGACTCCCATAAAAGGCTGAATCCCACACTCATCCGGACACCAAAATTATCCCGCACAATAATCGGATCGCCCACGCTATCCACGAGATTATCCCCCAGCCCGCTATCTCCGGCGATCCCGATATCCATAAACAAAATGGGCGTGAGCCCAACCTGCCTTAAAGCTTGGCTCGAAATGCGCAGCTCATTTGACCAAATCGCATAAAGTTTGGCCCCCAGCGCATTGTCGCCCGTGCCGACATTGCGCGGCCCAGCACCCGACCGGTCAAAACCACGAAAATTGCCCGCGCCTAAGAAAAAGCGATCGCTGGTGAAAAGATCGCTGCCGCCATAGGGAATCACATGGCCGACTAGCAACCGCGATGCCCCGACATAGCGACCCGCCGCCGTGTTGGATAATGTCAGATAGCCGCGCAAATCCAAAGATGAGCGCAAAAACTGCGCCTGTCCGCCAATGCCCGCTACATCCTGACCAAATCGGACAAGCCAGCCACCACTCGGCTGGATGATGTCATCACGGCGATCATATGACAGAACATAGCCGATGATTGACTTAAGCCGATCATCTTCAGCAACAGTTGTGCTATTACTCACCGTGTCGTTTTCAATTTCATACTGCAAAGTCAGATAAGCGTCCTCGCGCAGAGGAAAACGCAAAGATGCCGCAGCACCTACGCGCTCAAAATCATAGCCGCGATTCCTTTGCAGATCGCGAAAAAGATAAGATGCATCCGTAGAAAAGCTCAACCGACGGCCAAAAAAATACGGCTCAATAAAACGGAAATTGACTGTCCGGCGGCGCGTCCCATAGCCGAAAACAGTCTCTAAAACTTGACCGCGCCCCTGAAAATTATTTTCTCGAATGGCAAAATCACCCAAAAATCCATCCAGCGACGAATAGCCAACGCCTAAAGAAATCTCTCCCGTTGGCCGCTCAGCGATTTGAGTGTCCAAAACAACTTTGTCCGCCGACGAGCCCTGACGCGGATTAATCTGTACCCCATTAAAAAAATTCAACCCCCTGATCGCCCGCTCGCTGCGCGCGACCAAAGCGCGGTTAAATACATCGCCCTCACGCAGGCGAAACTCGCGGCGAATAACTCGATCTTCCGTATGCGAATTGCCGTTAATGTCAATGCGCTCAATATAAGTGCGCGGCGCCTCCGATATATGCCAGATAATATTGACAATGCCGTTTTCACGATCCCGCTCCAGATCGGGATTGACCTCGATAAACGCATAGCCTAGCTCTTGTGCAGCATCATTGAGCGCATCCAAGCTCCTGCCAACCTTGAACGCATCATAGCGCACCCCTTCTTGATGGATGAACAAAGACCTGAACGGGTCTGCTTCCAAGCCAGGTATCTGAATGTTAAACTTATCGCGGCCAAAACGATAGACCGGCCCTTCATTGACAACAAAGGTAATGATAAAACCATCGCGCCCTTCGCTGCGCTCGGCAAGATGCGCCTCAACACTGAAATCAGCATAGCCGCGCCGCGTGTAAAATGCCCGCAGCAATTGCTTGTCAAACTCAAGACGGTCGGGATCATAGGTATCCGTGACCGAAAGAAACTTCCACCATTGATAAATGCTCGTCACAATCGCGCCGCGCAGCTCGGAGTCGGAAAAGGCCTCATTGCCTAAAAAATAAATCCCCTCAATATAATTTTTCCTGCCTTCGTCAATGTCAAACACCACATTGACGCGATATTGATCCAGCTCAATGATTTTCGGCTCAACCCGCATCGCATAATAGCCCTGACGGCGATATTGCTGCGTGATTAGCTGCGCTGCAAGCAGCACTTTGCTGCGGCTATAAATCGAGCGCGACGGCAAATCAATCAGCGGAATGAGGGCGTCATCATCAATGGCATCATTGCCTTCAAACACGACATCCTTGATGATGGGATTTTCTGAAACAACAACCACGATCTTGCGACCACGGCGGACGATCTTGACATCAGAAAACAAGGTCGTGCGAAAAAGCACCTTGAGCGCTTCATTAGCCTTCTCTTGATCATAGCGCTCACCTGCGCGCATCGGCAGGTAAGCCAAAACCGTCGAAGCCTCTATGCGCCGGTTGCCCTCGACGATAATCTCTTCAATCACAGGGCCTTCTTGCGCAAAAGCCAATGTCGTTATCAAAAAAAAGCCCAACAAAAAACCGCTGAGCCCGCGTCGCAACCTCCTCACAATGTCTATTAGCCTAAGCCCGACGAAAGATGAAGAACATCATTGACCATGACAAAAACCATCAACCCCAGCAATAAAACCATGCCGGCGCGCATGCTATATTCTTGAACCCGCTCGCTCAAAGGCGAGCCCTTGATCGCCTCAATCAAATAAAACAGAATATGCCCGCCATCTAAAACCGGTATTGGCAGCAGATTCAAAATCCCCAGACTGACCGACAAAACGCCCACCAGACTCAGCAAAGCAATCCAATTGTCAGCCGCCAATGAAGAAATATGCGCAATGCGCAAAGGCCCAGCCAAATTCGATACCCCCTGATCGCCAACAACCAACTGGCCTAAATAAGATAAAGTCGCGCTGCTTACATAGACCATCCGCTCAACTCCTTCGACCAGCGCATCAACCGGACCTAAAAGGCGCGTCGACACTTGTGTGCTCCCAATGCCTAAAACTCCCGCGCGATGGCTATTGCCAAAATTATCTTTAATATCGCTCAAGAGCGGCGTCGCAACAATGCGCTTCATCTCACCGCCGCGCTCGACTTCAAAGACAAGCGCCGTCCCCGCCGACATCAAAACAGCCCGCTGGATATCCAAAAAATTATCAATCTCACGGCCATCAAGAAAACGAATAATATCCCCAGTTTGAAATCCCGCTGCCTCAGCCGCGCTGCCAGCTACAACCGTCTCCACTTGCGGAAACACCACGCGAATACCCGCCACACTGAAAATTCCCCAAAACACCACAACCGCTAAAATAAAATTCGCAAACGGACCCGCCGACGAAATCGCCAGACGCGCATAAACATTTTTCTTATTATAACAGCCCTCTTGTCGAGCGCGCTTCACTGAACTTTGCGACTCAAGATTAGGAACATCACTTTCGCCGCCAGTGAGGCCGCCTAACATATCATCCTCTTCGCCCAGCATCTTGACATAACCGCCCAGCGGAAGCCAAGCCACCTTCCAGCGTGTCCCATGCCGATCGTTCCAGCCAAAAATCTCGCGGCCAAAGCCGATCGAAAACGCCTCCACATAAACACCGCACCAGCGCGCAACTAAAAAATGGCCGAGCTCGTGAAAAAAAACAACCGTCGTCAGCACAAATAAAAACGGCAAAATATACCCCGGAAGGGCCATAAGAAATTCAAACATCTAACCTGCCTCTTCTTATTCTTTGTTCAACTTGACAACGTGTCCTTCGATCAATCTCAAAAATATCCGCTAGATTGTCCGGCGTCCGATCCCCGGCACTCTCGCCGAGAACATCGCTGACAATGCAGACAATATCTGTAAAACCGATCCGCTTGCTCAAAAAACCAGCAACAGCCGCCTCATTGGCCGCATTCAGGATAATAGGCGCTGCGCCGCCATATTTCAAGACAGCCGACGCCAGCTTCGAGGCCGGAAACCGCGCCTCATCCACCCGCAGAAAGGTTAAAGCCCCAAGCTGCGCTATATCTAAAGACTTCACTCCAGAATCGGCAGCCCCCAGAGCATCGGCAATCGCAAGACGCATATCCGCAATCCCCATATGCGCCCGAACCGAACCATCCGGCAGCGAAACCAAAGCATGAACAATCGCCTCAGGGTGAATCACCATCCCTAAACGATCGGCAGGCAGATCAAACAAATAATGCGCCTCAATGAGCTCAAGCGTTTTGTTCATCAAAGTCGCCGAATCAACCGAAATTTTCGCACCCATCTTCCAGATCGGATGATTGATCGCCTCAGCAGGAGTCACCGACCCAAGACGCTCAATCGGCCAATCGCGCAACGGACCGCCTGTTGCTGTCAAAGTGGCGCGCGCCACTTCCGCTGGATCATCAATCAGCTTGCTCAGCGCGTGGTGCTCGGAATCCACCGGAACGATCTGGCAACCCGATTGCTCCGCCGTCTTTTTCAAAAGAGGACCAGCGCAAATGATCGATTCTTTATTGGCCAGCGCCAGATTCACCTGACGCTGTGCGGCAGCCAAAACCGCAGGCAAGCCTGCAACACCCGAAATCGCCGCCATCACAATATCCGATGAATAACGCGCCGCATCAACCAGAGCCTCTTGACCCGCAGCAGTCTGTGTCGATGTCCCGGCGAGCGCCTCGCCGAGCGCAGCGCCTTGAGCAGGATCGGCAACCACCGCAAAACACGCATTCGTCTCACGCGCAAGACGCGCAAGCTCGGCGACATTCCTATGCGCCGTGAGCGCTTGCACTTGAAACTCATCGCGGTTGCGCTTGATCACATCAATTGTGTTCAAACCAATCGAGCCGGTCGCTCCCAATATGCTGATCGTTTTCATTTTCTTAATTATAATCCAAGAAAATTTTTGCCGCAGAAGATTCCGGCCAGCCTTGCGCAAAAATCAAAATATAAAAAACAAAAATCGCAACGATCAAACCATCAACTCGATCCAAAAAACCCCCATGCCCCGGCAAAAGAAAGCCCATATCCTTCAAACCATGACGCCGCTTAATTAAAGATTCCAATAAATCACCGGCCTGCGTCGCAAGAGAAATCAACCCGCCCCATAATGATAAAATCAAATTATCGCCGCCGATCAAAATACCCGCACCATAACCCGCCATCATCGAAGTCAACAAGCCTCCCAAAGCGCCCGACCATGTCTTATGGGGCGAAACCTTCGGCAATAAGTGCGGGCCGCCGATCAAACGACCCGAAAAATAAGCGCCGCTATCACTTGCCCAGACCATCAGCAAAAAGAGCAGCACCGCAAGCCCGCCTGAACTTTCATCTGAGCGCAAATCCGCAAGCAAAACCAAAGGCATGATTAAATAGACCGGTCCAATCAGCGCCCAGCCTTTCGCATGACCGGAAAGCGCGGCGATCACCAGCGAACCCAAACAGGCCAGCACAATCACCAGAAGGCTCTGCGGCTCAAAAGCGAGATCTTCAATCAAAAAAACGCCAGCGCCAAATAAAGCCGCAACATGCAAAGACGCCAATAAAGGCGGCGGTGAGGCGTCAAACAGACGCCCCCACTCCCAAGCAAGCGCCAAACCCACGAGCATCAGCAGCGTCAAAAACCAAACCCCGCCAAGCCAAATCGCCGCAATGACCGGCGGCAATAAAAGACAGGCTGTCAGAACCCGGCGCGACAATTCCTGCATGATATCTAATAAGCGACTTTTGAACGCAAAAAAACATCAGCGCCAAAACGACGATCACGCAAACGATAATCATCCAGCGCCTTGAGCAATAATTCAGGCGTGAAGTCCGGCCAGAATGTCTCAGTGAAAATAAACTCAGCATAGGCGCTCTGCCAAAGCAGAAAGTCGCTCAGACGCTGCTCGCCGCCCGTGCGGATCAATAAATCAACCGGCGGCATATCACGAGTGTCAAGCTGCGCAGCAACAACAGCAACGTCGATATTTTCGGGATCAAGTCGGTGCTCAAGCACGGCGCGCGCGATCTTTTGCGCCGCGCGCGCGATCTCATCCTGCGCGCCATAATTAAACGCGATCGCCAAAGTCATCCCTTGATTATCTTTCGTCAAAATCTCGGCTTCGTCGATCAGGCCTAAAATGTCGGCCTCAAGATCATCCCGCCGCCCCAAAACGCGCAGCCTTATATTGTGCTCATGCAATTCAACCAGATCACTACGCAGATAGGCGCGCAATAGTTTCATCAAGCCTTGCACCTCCTCGTCGGAGCGGCACCAATTATTCGTGCTGAAGCCGTAAAGCGTCAAAAATGCAAGCGGGATTTTATCCGCCGTGCGAACAATCTCACGCAGAGCATCAACGCCTTGCGCGTGTCCCTGCTCGGATGAAAGTTCGCGCCGACGCGCCCAGCGTCGATTGCCATCCATAATGATCGCCAAATGACAGGGCAAATCTTTTTTATGCTGCTCCTCCCCCATCGCTCAGACCTGCATGATTTCCTTTTCCTTATCAGCCAGAGCAGCATCGATCCGTTTGATCGCTTCATCGGTCAGCTCCTGCACTTTGGTTTGACCGGAGCGCGCTTCATCCTTGCCGATTTCTTTTTCTTCGCTTTTGAGCCTATCCATGCCGTCGCGGCGGATATTGCGCACCGCAATGCGCGCTTGCTCCGAGGCGCGCGCGGCAAGCTTCGCGAGCTCTTTGCGTCTCTCTTCGCTTAATTGCGGCATCGGCAGGCGAATCGACTGGCCCTCAACCACCGGATTCAAACCCAAATCAGCCTTGCGAATCGCGCGCTCAACATCTTCCACGCGCGCTTTGTCCCAAACTTGAACCGTTAGCAGACGTGGCTCTTTCATGTTGATCGTCGCCATCTGCGCAAGCGGCATGGTCTGGCCGTAGGCCTCGACCTGAACATTGTCCAAAATCCCCGCCGACGGACGGCCGGCGCGCAAATTAGCAAACTCGCCGCGCAGGTTCTCCACCGCGCCATTCATGCGGCGGGATAAATCTTTATAATCAGGCACGAATCTTCATCTCCGCATCTGAAATTAACGTGCAGCAGCCCGAACCCGCAAGCGCCGCCAAAAGTCCTCCCGGCTGCTTGCGCGAAAAAACTATGATCGGAATATCATTCTCACGACAGATCGTCACCGCCGCCGCATCCATCACCGCAAGACGCTGGCCGATCACATCCTGATAATTCAGCCGATCAAAGGCTTGCGCATCGGGATGTTTGATCGGATCGGCAGAATAAACCCCGTCCACCTGCGTCGCTTTGGCCAAAGCCGAGCAATTCATCTCAGCGGCGCGCAGAGCCGCAGCTGTATCGGTCGTGATAAAAGGGTTGCCCGTCCCAGCCGCGAAAATCACGATCCGTCCCTGCTCCATATGACTCATCGCGCGGCGGCGAATATAAGGCTCGCACACCGCTTGCATCGGAATCGCCGACATCACCCGCGTCGCCAAACCGCTGCGCTCGATGACGTCTTGCAGAGCCAGCGCATTAATCACCGTCGCGAGCATTCCCATATAATCAGCGCTCGCGCGATCCATACCCGCACGTGCCGCCTTAGCCCCGCGCAAGATATTCCCGCCGCCTACAACCATACATAACTGAACTCCCGAACGAACCACCGCAATAATCTCATCAGCCATGCGCCGCACCTCAGAAAATGAAATGCTCAAGCCGTCCTTATCACTTAAAGATTCGCCCGATATTTTTAACAATACACGCTGATAAGGCTGCGACATCTTCTAGCCCTCGCCGAGCACAAAGCAGAAAAAACCTGACAAATGTGCATCTTCCTTGTCTAAAAGCTCCCCGACGCTGAGCTCTTCGTCAAGAATGAACTCCTGCTCAACAAGCGCCGTATCTTGGTAAAACTTTTTCAGGCGGCCTTCGACCATTTTCTCAATGATGTTTTCCGGCTTGCCCTCCTCTTGAGCCTGCGCGATCAGGACTTCGCGCTCACGCACGATCAACGCCGGATCAATATCCTCCCGCGTTAGCGCGATCGGCTGCGCTGCCGATATATGCATCGCGATCTTATGCGCAATATCCCGCGTCCCTTTCGAAAAAGCCGCCAGCACGCCGATCTTGCCCAAATGCTCGCTTTGTTTATTATGAACATAAGATGCCAGCAAACCGCCCGACGGCGCTTCTAAAAACACCACGCGCTTGAGCGAAATGTTCTCCCCAATACGCGCCGCAAGATCAACAATATGATCTTTCACTGTATAAGTTTGCCTCGTTCCTTGACCATTCGGCACATTCGCCGCAAGCAAGCGCTCCTGATCGCCCTCCAGCTCAAGCGCCAATTGCGCCAATTGCGCCGCCGCTTCCTTGAACACATCGTTGCGCGCGGCAAAATCCGTTTCGGAAGACAGCTCAAGCAAAACGCCGCGCCGCTCTTGTGCCGCAACCGCGATCAAACCCTCATTGGCCTCGCGGCTCGCCTTCTTGGCCACACGCGCATGACCCTTCTGACGCAGCCAGTCAATCGACGCCTCCATATCGCCCCGACATTCCTCAAGCGCGCGCTTGCAATCCATCATGCCTGCGCTCGTGCGCTTGCGCAGCGTCTTGATCGTCGCCGCTGTAATCTCCATCATTATGCCTGCGCCTGCGCCGAACTTATCTCTGAAGATGACGCTTCACTCTCATCTTCTGCTTCATTCGATGAAGCCGCGCTTGGCGCGCCTATCTCATCATATTGCTGGCTTGCTTCAAGACCTTGCAAGGCCGCCTGCGCAATTAAATCACAATAAAACTTGACTGCATTAGTCGCATCATCATTGCCAGGGATCGGATAAGTGATGCCCATCGGATTGCTGTTGCTGTCAAGAATCGCTGCGACCGGAATCTTCAGCCGATTGGCCTCCTGCACGGCGATCTTTTCAATGTTCGTGTCGATGACAAAAAGAACATCCGGCAGGCCGCCCATATTGCGCACACCGCCCAGCGCTCGAATGAGCTTGTCATATTCACGCTGCTTGTTGAGCTGCTCTTTTTTTGTCAGGCCTGTCTCTTCAGAGGCGAGCTCCTCTTCCAAAGCCTCAAGCCTTTTGATCGAGTTTGCCACCGTCTTCCAATTGGTCAACATGCCGCCGAGCCAGCGGTGATTAACATAATACTGCGAACACATATCAGCCGCATCAGCTGTCGCGCGCGACGCCTGCCGCTTCGTGCCAACAAAAAGAACCCGGCCATTCTTCGAAACTACATCACGCACATGGCTCATCACGCGATAAAACATCGGCACAGTCTGCGTCATATCAAGAATATGCACGCCGTTGCGCTCGTCAAAGATATAGGGCCGCATCTTCGGATTCCACCGATGCGTCTTATGTCCCAGATGCGCCCCCGCCTTGACGAGATCACTGATATTACATGTTGGCAGATTCATACGCCTTGAAAATCCCTCGCGCGATTGAGATGAAATGAAACAGACTCTACACCACCATATAATCGCCGAAACGGCAGCGCGTCAAGCGGCCTCGATGCGGCTGACGCCAGGAATCGAGGTCAAAAGCTCAGCAACCTCGCTGCTGAGCGCAAACGCCCCCGGCAGGCCGATCTCCACATCGCCGCTGACCGAAGGCACCACCAAATGAACCCGTGTCCCCCCCGGATGACCCGCAAGATGCCGCTTAATCGCCTCAAGAGCCTCCACACGCTCTAAAAATAGCCGCACCTGCATCTGGCGACGCTGCAACGGCCTCAGAGCGCGGCCATCCGCCGTGAGTAGCTTCAAACTCTGAGCCCGCAGACGCAGCCCGTCATCCTCGCGGTCGATATCTACATCGGCTACAACAAGAACCCCCGCCTCCATAAACGACCGAATCTGACGCAGTAAATCAGCAAAAACCACCATCTCATAAGTGCCGCTTAGATCCGATAAGGACAAAAACACAAACGGATTGCCTCGACGCGAACGGCGCTCGCGCACAACCGTGATCACACCAGCTAAACGACCGCTATGACCGTGAGCAGCCGACAAATCCGCATAAGAGCTGACCCCAGCCTCAGCAAGCTCCTCCTGCCAAGGCGCGAGCGGATGTCCCGACAAATACATCCCCGCCGCTTGAAACTCTTGCGTGAGCTTCTCGATCGGCGGCCAATCCTCGCAGGTCGGCAGAGCGATCCGCGCCTGCTCGGCGCGATCAAACAGAGCCTTCTGGTTGTGATTGGCATGGTCGCGCCCCATAGCGACAACTCGGTTCGCATGCTCAAAAAGCTGCCGTCGATTGTTATGAATCCGATCAAACGCGCCCGCCGCCGCAAGACTTTCAATCGAGCGCTTGCTCAAAGCCTCTATCGGACAGCGCGCCGCAAAATCAAAGATATCGGAAAACATTTCATCGCCGCGACAGGCGACAAATGCCTTTGCCGCCTCGCCGCCGACATTGCGCACCGCCGCAAGCGCATGAATGATCTTGCCGTCACGCACCGTGAAACCCGCATCAGAAAAATTAATATCCGGCGGAGAAACTTCAATATCCATCCGCGCCGCCTCCTGCTTGAAATAAGAAATTTTCTCCGGATTGTGAATATCCAATGTCATTAAGGCAGCAAGGAACTCGACCGGATGATGCGTCTTCAACCATGCGGTCTGGTAGGCTAGCAGCGCATAAGCCGCCGCATGGCTCTTATTGAACCCATAACCAGCAAATCGTGCGACGAGATCAAAAATGCGACGCGCAGCACCCTCTTCAACATTGTTTTTGCGCGCGCCCTCAGCAAAGCGCTTTTTATGGCGATCCATCTCAGCTTTGATCTTCTTGCCCATCGCGCGGCGCAAAAGATCAGCCTCCGCCGCCGAATAACCCGATAAAATCCGCGCAATTTGCATCACCTGCTCTTGATAAATAATGACGCCAAATGTCTCGTGCAAAACCGGCTCCAAACGGGGATGAAGATAATCAACCGCCTCAATACCCTTCTTGCAATTGATATAGCGCGGAATGTTGTCCATCGGACCCGGGCGATAAAGCGCAACAAGAGCAATTAAATCTTCAATGCGATCAGGCTCGATCTTGCGCAGAGCATCACGCACCCCGCCGCTCTCTAATTGGAATATGCCGGTCGTCTCGGCGCGCGACAGGAGCTCATAAACTTTCGGATCGTCAAGCGGTACCGCATTGACATCGATCCGGGCACCCTGTTCGGCCAAAAGCTCGCAGGTTAGGTGCAAAACCGTCAATGTTTTGAGCCCCAAAAAGTCAAACTTCACGAGACCCGCCTGCTCAACCCATTTCATCGAAAACTGCGTCAGGCGCGCCCCCGAACGCGGATCATTTGACATCGGAATCAATTCATCAAGAGGCCGGTCGCCAATGACAATCCCAGCCGCATGCGTCGATAGATGGCGGTAAAGCCCTTCAAGCTTCAAGCTGATGTCGAGCAATTGCGCAACTTGCGGATCTTCATCGCGCGCCTCTTGGAGCGCGGGCTCACTTTCGATCGCTTCGACAAGCTTCACCGGATGCGCCGGATTGTTCGGCACGAATTTGCACAGCCGATCGACCTGCCCATAGGGCATGCCCAGCACACGACCAACATCACGCAGCACCGCGCGCGCTTGCAGCGTCCCGAACGTCACAATATGCGCCACATATTGCGAACCGTAGCGCTCGCGAACATAGGCGATAACTTCGTCGCGCCGCTCCTGACAGAAATCAATGTCAAAGTCCGGCATCGAAACCCGCTCCGGGTTGAGAAAACGCTCAAAAATCAAGCCAAAACGCAGAGGATCAAGATCGGTAATCCGCAGCGCATACGCCACAAGCGAACCGGCACCCGAACCTCTGCCAGGTCCGACAGGAATGTTTTGTCCATGCGCCCATTGAACAAAATCCGCGACAATCAAAAAATAACCGGCAAACCCCATCTCAATGATCGTCTCAAGCTCATCGTCCAGACGCTTGCGATAATCTTTTTCCGGAGCAGCCTTTTCTTGCAACTGCGCGAGGCGCTCATCCAAGCCTTGGTGGGTTATTCTGCGCAAATGCTCGGCTTCATCTTCACCGGCATCAGTGAAGCGCGGCAAAATCACATCGCGCGGCGTCGGACAAAAGGCCGAACGACGCGCAATCTCAACACTATTGGCCAAAGCTTCAGGCAGATCGGCAAATAGCTCGGCCATTTCGGCACTCGTCTTGAAATAATGTTCTTTGGTCAAGCGGCGGCGATCGGAGTCGGAGACTTTCGCCCCCTGCGCAATGCACAACAGAGCATCATGCGCTTCAAAATCCTCACGCCGCGTGAAATAAGCCTCATTGGACGCAACAATACCTAAACCTTTCCTCCGCGCTATATCCACAAGCCATGGCTCAGCCTTTTTCTCTTCGTCCAGACCATGACGCTGCAGCTCAATATAAAACCGATCAGAAAAAATCCCCGCAAGATCATCAACCAAATCACGCGCCCGCTGCTCATCGCCCAACAACAAATGATGGTTGATGACCCCGCGCGGTCCGCCCGTCAGACAAAGCAGACCCTCAGCATGATCGACAAGCAACTCCTGCGTAATATGAAGTCCTGACGCCGAACTCGCATAATCATGCGCCAAACTCGTCAATTTCATCAAATGGCGATACCCCACCTCATCTTTCGCAAGAAAAACCAATACCGGCAATTCATGACGCGCCGCCGAAGCCACCAAAGACGCCGGTCCCCTCGACATGACAACAGGCAAAGTGCAGCCAATGATCGGCTGGATACCCTCAGCACGCAGCGCCTCAGCAAATTCGAGCGCGCCAAACATATTGCCGCTATCAGTCATCGCACAGGCTGGCATATCCGCCGCACGGCACAAACCCCCAAGCTGCTCAATACGCAACGCGCCCTCCAATAGCGAATAGGCCGTGTGAACCCTCAAATGAATAAATATGTCAGCCTGCTTCATAATCCCTCTACTTTTCGATTCTCTCGTTTATAATACGCCCGCTGACAAGCTCCAAAAAATAAACAACAGAGTTCAAAAAAACACTCCATAGGCAAAATATGAGTAAAACAGAAAACCTCAAACCTCTGCGCATCTTTGGCGCGCGTGAGCATAATCTGAAAAACATCAGCCTCGATCTGCCGCGCAATCAAGTGAGCGTCATCACCGGCCTGTCCGGATCGGGCAAGTCGTCGCTCGCCTTCGACACCATCTATGCCGAAGGCCAAAGACGCTACGTCGAAAGCCTCTCAGCCTATGCGCGGCAGTTTCTCGAAAGCTCGGCCAAACCCGATGTCGATCGCATCGAAGGGCTGTCGCCTGCGATCTCGATCGAGCAGAAAACCGCGTCGCGCAATCCGCGCTCGACCGTCGGCACCGTGACCGAAATCTACGACTATATGCGCCTGCTTTTCGCGCGCGCGGGCATCCCCTATTCTCCCGCGACCGGCCTGCCAATCGAAAGCCAGTCGATCACCGAAATGGTCGATCGTGTTCTCGCTTGCCGGAAAACTCCCGCCTGCTCCTGATGGCGCCGATCGCTCGAACCCGCAAAGGCGAATATCGCAGCGAAATGGCCAGCCTGCTTAAACAAGGCTTCCGTCGCCTCAAAGTCGATGGCCAATTCTATGACCTCGAAGCCCCACCCAAACTCGATAAAAACATCAAACATGATATCGATCTCGTCATCGATCGCATCATCGTCAAAAAAGACGCCGCCGACAGACTCGCCGATAGTTTTGAAACCGCTTTGCGCCTCGCTGATGGCCTCGCTGTCATCGAAGAGGCCGACAAAGAACATAAAAAATCTAAACAGCCCAAACGAACAATTTTCTCCGAACGCTTTGCGTGTCCGGTCTCCGGCTTCACGATCGAAGAAATAGAGCCGCGACTCTTTTCGTTTAATAGTCCGCGCGGCTGCTGTCCGGCTTGCGACGGGCTCGGCGTTCAACCCTTCGCCGACCCCGAACTCGTCGTGCCCGATGAATCCTTGTCCATCGAGCAGGGCGCACTCGCCGCTTGGACTCGCGGCGGAATCATCGCGCCTTATTATATGCAGCTGCTGCGCACACTCGCCCAACATTACAACTTCTCGTTTGAAAGCCCATGGAAAAAAATCCCAGCCAAAATTAAAAAAATTATTCTTTATGGCTCCGGCGCGCAGGAGTTTAACTTCGTGTTCCAAAAACTCACGACGCCGCTACGAATTCGAAGAAAAAAACTTCGAAGGCGTCCTGCCCTCAATCGATCGCCGCCTACAGGAAACCACAAGCAATTATATGCGCGAAATTCTATCACGCTATCAATCTTCCGCACCGTGCAAAGTCTGCAGCGGCTACCGCCTCAGAGAGGAAGCGCTATGCGTTAAATTCGCCGGACGGCATATCGGCGAAATAACGCAATTGTCGGTGCTCGATGCCCTCGACTGGTTCAACAGCATCGAGCAAAACCTCTCAGCGCGGCAGAAAAAAATCGCCGCCCTCGTCCTGCGCGAAATCCGCGCGCGGCTAAAATTCCTCTGCGATGTCGGCCTCGATTACCTGACACTCGCGCGCGCGTCCAACACTCTGTCCGGCGGCGAAAGCCAGCGCATTCGCCTCGCTTCGCAGATCGGCTCCGGCCTGACCGGCGTGATCTATGTCCTTGATGAGCCCTCTATCGGACTCCATCCGCGCGATAATGCCCGCCTGCTCCAGAGCCTCCACAAATTGCGCGAAACCGGCAATACCGTCATCATCGTCGAGCATGACGAAGAAGCCATCATGAGCGCCGACCACGTCGTCGATATAGGCCCAGGCGCCGGGCGCGCCGGAGGCAAGATCATCGCGCAAGGGCCGCCCGCTCACATCATCAAATCCAAAAAAAGCCTCACCGGACAATATCTCTCCGGAACGCGATCAATCCCGGTGCCGCAAAAGCGCCGCCCGATCATCAAAGAACGCAAACTCAAAATTACCAAAGCATCAGGCAATAATCTTGACAATGTTAGTGTCGATGTGCCGCTTGGCATCTTGACGTGCTTCACCGGCGTCTCCGGCTCGGGCAAATCGACCTTGCTGATCGATACTTTGTTCAAGGGACTCGCGCGGCAATTAGGCCTCAGCCGCCACCTGCCTCTGCCGTGCGAAAAAATCGAAGGCGCGGCGCAGATCGACAAAATCATCGAGATCAACCAATCGCCGATCGGCCGCACACCGCGCTCGAACCCGGCAACCTATACCGGCGCCTTCACGCCGATCCGCGAATGGTTCGCAGCGCTGCCGAGCGCGCGCGAGCGCGGATGGTCCCCCGGACGCTTCTCGTTCAACGTCAAGGGCGGACGCTGCGAAGCCTGCCAAGGCGACGGCGTGTTGCGTATCGAAATGCACTTCCTGCCCGATGTCTATGTCACCTGCGATGAATGCCGCGGCCAGCGCTATAACCGCGAGACGCTCCAAGTGATGTTCCGCGGCAAGACCATCGCCGACGTGCTCGACATGACCGTCGAAGAAGCTGCCAAATTCTTTCGCGCCGTCCCAGCGATTTACGAAAAACTCGATACGCTCAACCGCGTCGGCTTAAATTATATTCGCATCGGCCAGCAAGCCACGACGCTGTCGGGCGGCGAGGCGCAGCGCATCAAACTCGCTAAAGAGCTGTCGCGGCGCGCCACAGGCCGCACTTTCTACATCCTCGACGAGCCGACCACCGGTCTGCATTTCCACGATACCGCTAAGCTGATCGAAGTGCTGCAAGCGCTCGTCGATCAAGGCAATACGATCGCGATCATTGAGCATAACCCAGAGGTGATCAAAGTCGCCGACTGGGTCATTGATCTTGGCCCTGAAGGAGGCAGTCGTGGCGGAAAAATTATCGTCGCCGATACGCCCGAAAATGTCGCGCGGCATAAAACCAGCTACACCGCCAAAGTGCTCAAACAGGCGCTTAAAAAGTGCAATGGCTAGGGCTAGCGAGGTCATACGTGCCTCGTCATCCCCGCAAAGGTTTATGATATCCCGTATGGGCTTTAGTTCACTTCTTATTAAATTTTTCTAACCGAATTTGAGCTAAGTGTTCAAGACGTTTGGCTTGAGCCCACAAGGTCTTCCGGATTCCGATTTTGACTTTGCGTTCGCTAATAATACGCGCTAAGTTCGCGATAGTTCTAGCACGACGGGCAAGACGCAAATCAGGGTGTTCCCGCTGACGACGGGATTTTGCCGACAGAATCGACTCTCTGATGGATTCAGGCAGGACGATCAATTCTGTTTTTGTTATGTCGTTTTCGTTCAAAACCACGCTAAACTTAGAGTTCTTCAATGCTTGGCAATACACTGTAAATTCAGCCCGATTGAGCATTTCCTTTATCTCGTTAACGCTTTTATTTTTACCACTTTCCCAAAATGGCCACATTTCAATCTCTGCAACTTCAAACGGGTCAAGCACACTCATGGCGACTGCATCGGTGCGCTGGTTCGTTAAGTGCCTCCCAATCCGGGTTCGCAATTTTTCTCGCGTCTGTCCAACATAAATCGGTTCTCCGTCATAATCGTAAAACAGATAAACTCCATTTTTACAATCTCCGATTTTTTTACCATTCTGACAGGGGTGATCAAGCACCCGCTTCACTCCCTCATAAAGCTCAATGACTTCGGCTGTTTCGTTCATCGTGCCATCAACGACAACAAACAATTGCGTGTCAGCCATTCAATGACAGGAACACAAACCGCATCGCCAAGCGCGAACATTGCCTGTTGAGGTGATACTGAATCATAAAGGAGGTCTTCTGCACCTTGCAGGCGAGCATATTCTTTAACGTTCATCCAACGCGCGGCGAGACCGCCCCTGCCTGCTCGCAAAACAGCTTGCTTCGCGGAACCGCCGCGCGTCGTGCGTAGCGCACCCGCCTTTTCGTCGGCTCGAACTTCCCAAACTGCGACACCTTTCCGCGTACGCCGGAAAGCTCCGAAATAACTGATGCGCCGTCGCATCTGGTAGTCAGCGACTCGTGCCGACTGAAGCGATGACAAGGATGTCAAAAATGCACCTAGCTGGTGCGGAGGCCACCACTCCCCATGCTCGTCCACGACTTCTGCAAGACGCCAGCCATTGTAAGGCGTTGGTGGAGGTGGCAAGGCTTGTCGTCTCTTCCGACTACCTATAATGAACACACGCAAACGGCTTTGTGGCACGAAGGCAGCCGCATCTATAGCTATATGCTCGGCAGCATAACCAAGATCTTCAAGACAATTCATAACTGCATACCAGTCTCGTCCGTCGTTAGCAGTCAAAAAGCCGGGGACATTCTCTATCATCACTGTTGATGGCGCACGCTTGCCCATTTCGTCGAGAATACGAAAAAACTCAAAAATGACACCTGACCTTGTGCCATTTAGACCTTTACGAAGCCCAGCTACCGACAAGTCAACACAAGGAAATGAAGCAGTTGCCAAGTCTACCGTAGGTACATCAACACCCGAAACCTCTTTAATATCCGCGATGCGCAAATCACTAACGCCCCAGTTTTCACGGTAAAGCGCAGCTTTGGTCATATCCATGTCATTTGCAAAAACAGTTTCAATGCCGCAACGATTCAGGCCAGCACGAACCAAACCCATTCCTGCGAAGAACTCTGCCGCCTGCATTACAAAAACCTTAGTAGATATTTTGTGCCGAGACCATCGCGAACAGCATCGGAATGGACAAGACCGTATTGATCCGCGAGAACATCGTCGCCATCGCCGCCGCCGGTGGTTTCATCTCAGGCGTCGCCGAAGGATCAATGCCCAAAGCGATCTTCTGGTTCGGCCAAATCACAAACCACACATTGACAAACATGATGATCCCAAGCCACATGCCAATCCCGATCGCGAGGTCTTTTTCCACGATCACCTCGCCCGATAGGAAGCTGAAGCCGTCCAATGTCAGCGAGTTGACAAAATAGCCGCTCATCCAAGCGAGCAACAGGCCGGTGATGATCGTCGCCATCGCCGACCAGCGAAACCACCACAACGCCGCCGGCGCGATCACTTTGCCGATCGCCGGCTTCTGCTCATCGGGGATCGACGGCATGTTTGGTATCTGAACAAAGTTGAAATACCATAACAGCCCAATCCACATCACGCCGCTCAACACATGAAGCCAGCGCATGACAAACGTCCCAAAACTATGATCAAACGTAGTCCCCAAAGACATCGCCATAAAAACCAGCAAAATCGCAAGAACAAATCCTGTAATCACGGCATTTGTCAAAGATGAAAGAAATTTTCCTAACATGGCAGTCTCTCCTATGGCCTGATTCGCCCCGTAGAGCTTGTTTAAGTCTAGCCCCATAGAGGATAAAATCAAAATCATCTATAATGATCAAAAAGGGGGTTTTATGCCGCATTCCATAGCTGTTTACGACGATGTCGCACAAAGTATCGGACATACACCGCTGATTCGCATGCGCCGCGCCTCCGAGGAGACCGGGTGCACAATCTTGGGCAAAGCCGAGTTCTTGAACCCCGGCCAGTCGGTCAAGGATCGCGCCGCACTCTACATCATCCGCGATGCAATCGCGCGTGGCAAGCTCAAGGCAGGAGGGGTTATCGTCGAAGGCACCGCAGGCAATACAGGCATCGGACTCGCACTCATCGGCAATGCGCTCGGCTTTCGCAGCGTCATCGTCATTCCCGAAACTCAGACGCAGGAAAAAAAGGATATGCTTCGCCTATGCGGCGCCGAGCTCGTTGAAGTCCCAGCGGTGCCCTACAAAAACGAAAACAATTACGTCAAATTTTCCGGACGCCTCGCTGCCAAGCTCGCCGAGCAAGAAGATAATGGCGCGATCTGGGCCAATCAATTCGACAATGTCGCCAATCGCCAAGCGCATATCGAAACCACCGGCCCGGAAATCTGGGAGCAGACGCAAGGCCGCATCGATGGCTTCACCTGTGCGATCGGCACAGGCGGCACGCTCGCCGGTTGCGGCATGGCACTCAAGGAAAAGCGCAGCGATATCTTGATCGCCGCCGCCGACCCCGAAGGCGCTGCGCTCTACAATTATTACAAACATGGCAAGTTGAAAGCTGAAGGCTCGTCAATCATGGAGGGCATCGGTCAAGGACGCATTACCGCCAACCTCGAAGGCGCGCCGATCGATGACGCGTTTCAGATCCCCGACCGCGAAGCTCTGCCTCTCGTCTTTGATCTCCTGCGCCATGAAGGATTATGTCTGGGCGGCTCCAGCGGGATCAACCTCGCGGGTGCCATCAGGCTCGCCAAACAGATGGGGCCAGGTCACACAATCGTGACCGTTCTATGTGATTATGGCACACGTTATCAGTCTAAACTTTTTAACCCGGCCTTCTTGAAAGAGAAAGGCCTCCCCTACCCTGACTGGCTCTGATCGATGAAAGTTGAGACCGTCGTTACTTATTTGGAAATGCGCGCCGCGCCCAACACGACGCACCATATCTCGCCGCCTGCCGATAGCGCTCTGCTGCGCGCCGACAAGCCGCCGATCCATTTCTACCGCTATCTCTATGGCGAAGTCGGCTCGGCCTATAAATGGATCTCGCGCAAAAATATGACCGATGATGAACTCTCCACGATCATCCACCACGAGCAGGTCGAAATCTATGTGCTCTATAAAAACGGCGTCCCGGCTGGTTTCGCCGAACTCGATTTCCGCAAGTCCAAGCTCGGCGATCTCGTTTTCTTAGGCCTCATGCCCGAACATATCGGGCAGGGACTCGGACGCTTCCTGCTCCAAGAGATCATCCAAATCGCTTGGGACAAAGACATCACACGCATGACGGTGGAAACTTGCACATTAGATCATCCGCGCGCTTTGCCGCTCTACCAGCGCGCCGGTTTCACGCCGTTTAACCAAAAAAAGCAGTCTATTGAGGTTAAAGAGCCCTATTAAAATCGAAAACACATAAAGCTCAACCATGCTCTAAAATCTGACTGAGAAACAACTTCGCGCGCTCGCTTTTCGGATTGGAAAAGAAATCATCCGGCGGCGCTTGCTCGACGATCTCACCTTCATCCATAAACACAACCCGCGACGCCACCCGTCGCGCAAAACCCATCTCATGCGAGACAACCACCATCGTCATGCCATCTTCGGCGAGCTCGATCATCACTTCAAGCACTTCTTTGATCATCTCTGGATCAAGCGCCGAAGTCGGCTCGTCGAACAGCATGATGCGCGGCTCCATGCACAAAGCGCGCGCGATCGCCACGCGCTGCTGCTGCCCGCCCGATAATTGCGCCGGATATTTATCCGCCTGCTCAGGTATATGAACGCGCTCTAAATAGTCACGCGCGATCTCTTCGGCGCGCGCGCGCGGCAGACGGCGAACCCAGATCGGCGCCAAAATACAATTTTCTAGAATCGTCATATGCGGGAATAAATTAAATTGCTGGAACACCATCCCAACCTCACGGCGGATAATATCAAGATTCTTAATGTTGCCGGTCAGCTCGGTGCCTTCGACAACCACGCGACCGGCATCGTGGTGCTCCAAGCCGTTCATGCAGCGGATGAGCGTCGATTTGCCCGATCCGCTCGGACCGCAGATGACAATGCGCTCGCCTTTGTTGATCGTCAGACTCGCTTTGCGCAAGGCCTGAAAATTGCCAAACCATTTATCCACATTGCTCACCTCAACGGCGATCTGTGCGCTTGTTTCTTCTGCCATCTGCCTCACCTAATATCTGTCGCCAGCCGACGCTCCATATATACCGAATAACGCGACATGCCAAAACAGAATATCCAAAATAACATCGCCGCAAAAGCATAGCCGGTATAATGGGTCTGCGGCGTTGCCCAGTTCGGGTCGGAAAAATGATATTGAATCATCCCCAGCAGATCAAAAAGCCCGACGATCAACACAAGCGTCGTATCCTTAAACAGCGCAATAAAGGAATTGACAATGCCAGGAATCACAATCTTGAGCGCCTGCGGCAAAATGATTTTGCGCATCATCTGCCAATAAGTCAGGCCGAGCGCGCGCGCAGCCTCATACTGCCCCTGCGAGATCGCCTGCAAGCCGCCGCGCACCGTCTCGGCCATATAGGCCGACGAAAATAACGCCACACCGATCAAACAGCGCAATAATTTATCCACCGTCATCCCGTCGCCGAGAAAAAGCGGCAGCATCACGCTCGCCATGAACAAAACCGTGATCAGCGGTATGCCGCGCCAAAACTCGATATAGATCACGCACAAAACACGAATGATCGGCATCTGCGAACGGCGTCCGAGCGCGAGCAAAATGCCAAACGGCAAGGAAAACACATTCCCTGTCACCGCCACCACAAGAGTCACGAGCAGCCCCCCCCAAAGAGTCGTATCCACCTCGGTGAGCCTAAACACGCCGCCGGTCAATAAAATAAAGCTCGTGATCGGAAAAATAACCAATAAAAATATGATGTTCTCGCGCTTATAAGGCAAAGATGGCACAAGCATCGGTGCCAGCCCCAAAGCGCCCAGCACAAACACAAGATCAACCCGCCAGACCTCCCCGAGCGGATAGCGGCCATAAACAAATTGAGTCCATTTTTCGGCGATGAAAGGCCAACACGCACCCTGATTCTCGCCCAGACAATCTAAGCGGCTTGTGCCGCTCCATGTCGCATTGATGAAAACCCAGTCGATCAATGGCGGAACAAAAATCCAAAACAGAAATAAACCCAAAAGAGTCAGAGCCACATCCGACCAGCTTGCAAAAAATTTCCGATGCAAGAATGAAATCATCAAAATGAGATAATTATTCAGATAACTCATCATTGTGGCGCTCCTCTGCGCAGCAAATAAGCGTTATAAAGATTCATCGCCCAAGCCGCCGATAGGCTGATCATCAAATAGATCGTCATCGTAATGAAAATCACTTCGACCGCCTGCCCCGTTTGGTTAAGCACCGTGCCGGTAAAGACCGAAACCAAATCCGGATAGGCAATCGCCACCGCCAGCGACGAGTTCTTCGTTAAATTGAGATATTGACTCGTCAAAGGCGGAACAATCACCCTCATCGCTTGAGGGATGATGATCTTGCGCAACACAAAAGCGCGATGCAAACCTAAAGACAATCCAGCCTCAACCTGTCCGCGCTGAACGGAAAGGATGCCAGCGCGGACGATCTCGGCGATAAAGGCCGCCGTATAGATCATCAAAGCCAGCAGCAAAGCCATGAACTCCCGATTGATATGAAGCCCGCCCTGAAAATTAAACCCTTTGAACTCCGGAAAAGAAAGCGCCATCGGCATGCCGGTCGCGACAAAAGCCAGCGCCGGTAGGCCAACTAGAACAAGCAGCATCCAGTGCCCGACCGGCCAGCGATCGCCGGTGCTCTGCATATGCCGCTCGGCCATATGATGAAGCACAATAACTCCGATCACGCCCAGCAAAAAAACCATCCCGACCCAGATCATTGCCGATTCAAAGCTCACAGCGGGCATATAAAATCCGCGGCTGTTGAGATAAAAGCTCTCTCCGACCGACAAACTCTCTCGCGGCCCCGGTAAAGGGCCAAACACCGCAAAATACCAAAAGAAAATCTGCAGCAGCAGCGGAATATTGCGAATGATCTCGATGTAAAGCGTCGCAAAGCCCGAAATCAGCCAGTTGGATGAAAGCCGCGCAACGCCAATGATAAAGCCGATGATCGTCGCGCCGATAATTCCTAACACCGCAACAAGCAAAGTGTTCAGCAAGCCGACAAGCAAAGCGCGGCCATAAGAAGATTCCTCCGAATAGGCAATCAGAGACTGGCTGATGCCAAAACCGGACATCTCATCTAAAAAGCCGAAGCCCGACGCGATGTTTTGCCGCTCCAACTGCGTGATCGCATTGTCAGCGGCGAGCCAAGCAACCAGCGCCACCGCACCGAGCGTCAATAGTTGAAACACATATTGCCGCGCGCGCCTCTCGCTCCAAAGCGCGGAAATATATTCAAACATTTGGCTCAATTTGTAATCGGGAAATTATCGGATCGGCGGCGCATAGATCAGGCCGCCTCTCGTCCAAAGATCGTTGAGCCCGCGCTTGATGCCTAAAGCTGAGCCCGAGCCCAGATTGCGCTCAAACGATTCGCCATAATTGCCGATCTGTCTGACGATGTTATAGGCCCAGCTTTTAGACAAACCGAGATTTTTGCCAAACGAGCCCTCGCGGCCAACAAAGCGGCGAATCTTTGGATTCTTATCGCCGCGCATCCGGCGGATGTTTTTGCGCGTGATGCCGAGCTCTTCAGCGTTGATCATCGCAAAAAGCGACCAGCGGACAATATCAGCCCATTGCGGATCCCCCTGACGCACCAACGGTCCCAGCGGCTCTTTTGAAACGACTTCGGGCAAAATAATATGCTCATCCTTGTTGCGCAGTTTGAGCCGGTTGGCATAAATCCCCGACTGGTCGGTGGTATAGACGTCACAGCGATTATTGTCATAGGCCGCGATGACTTCGTCGGTTTTTTCAAAGGTCACGATTTCATATTTCATGTCGTGTGTGCGGAAATAATCGGCAAGGTTGAGCTCAGTGGTCGTGCCCGCATTGACGCAGACCGACGCGCCATCGAGCTCAAGCGCCGATTTGACATTAGAGTTTTTGCGCACCATGAATCCCTGCCCGTCATAATAATTGACGCCGACAAAATCGAAGCCGAGCGCGGTGTCACGCTGCATCGACCACGTCGTGTTGCGCGACAAAATGTCGATCTCACCCGATTGCAGCGCGGTGAATCTCTCTTTGGACGACGTCGGCACAAATTTGACTTTCTTCGCACTGCCGAGCACCGCGGCAGCCACCGCACGGCATAGATCGACATCGATGCCGCTCCAGCGACCTTTGCTGTCAGGATTGGAAAAGCCCGGCAGACCTTGACTCACGCCACAGAGCAATTCACCGCGCTTCTTGACTTTCGCCAGAGTCGATGCCGCTTCGGCCGTTTGCGTCAAAACAACAACGCTCGCGACTGCCAAAATGAATGCTCGCGAAATGCTAAAGATTTTTGTGATCTGAAACTTCATCTTTTGACCTCCTCTAGATTCCAATACAACTCAATCGCCTATTATATATGATATAGGACATTTTGAAGAGCTTGTGCAACCTGCTCTTTGAGCCTATCCCTGATGGCCAGATATTGTGTGCCATTCCTGATTTCGCGCCAGTCAGTCTTTGTGCCGTTGATCTGCCATACGCCCTCGCTGAAGCCCCGCCGCGCCTGCTGCGGGGAAATGAAATTCAAATTCTCGATCAGCCCCGAAAGGCGAGGATCATCAGGCTTATCATAGACAAACAAAACCGGCGTGCCAAACGCTAAACAAGGCAGAGCCGCATGCAACTTCGATGTGATGACGAGCTCGGCGCTGGCATAAAGAGATAATCTCCGCTGCGCTTTTTGAATCCTATCCTTCAAGTGTCGCATGTGATAATCAAAAGGCCCGACGCGAAAATTGGGATAATTAGAAGCACACAAACCTTTTATCAGATGAGACAAAAATTTCTTCTTCCTGCTATCCCATAAAGAAAAAGCAGAGCGCCGCAAGCGCAATTTGCGCGGTTTAAGAAAATCCAAATCGACCACAAAGATATTCTGTCTTTTGATCAAAGGATCACAAAAATCTTCGCGGTTCAACGTCATGGTCAGGCAACCGCTAAAATAAGCGTCGATCCCATATTTTTGCATCATATCTCTTGTCCAAAGATCGCGGCAGCCGATCGGCTCGTGAGCTTTCAAAAACGCGATGACTTTGCTGGTCATCAGATCTTTTTCAACTGTCGGCCTGATATGAATCGACGTGATGAAAGGAACAATCGATGCGCCAGGCGGAAACGTCGCCGGATCATGCATGAACCAGCCATTGAGAATTGCCCAAAACTTTTGATTTTCATCATCATAGGAGCTCAATTGCTCGCGTTTTAAATAGATGTCGGCGCGCGGCAAAAGCTGCTGCGCCGCAATGCTCTGAATGGGATCTCCCAAATTGTGGCCTCCGTAAAGGGGAGGGCCATGGGTGATAACACCAAATCTCATTTTATGTTAATCCTTTTAAGGCTATGATGACTCCACAAAAATATAGCAAAATATCCTTGGTTAAAAACTATGGTTAAAAACTATGCCGCAAAAACATCGATCAAATCTAGTTGATAAAGATCGCACACAGCTTGAACATCTCGGACGCGCCTCAGCGGCGCATTTCGGGAGCGTCAACACGCCGGTCTATCGAGTCTCGACAGCCTTGTTTCCCGATCTCAAAACCTTCCGCACGCGATCACAACCCATGACTTATGGCCGCCGCATCACGCCTGGTTCTCAAGCGCTGACCGAAACCGTCGCTGCGATTGAAGGCGGAGATCATTGTGTGCTGACACCTTCAGGATTAGCGGCTGTCACTTGCGCGATTCTCGCTTGCGTCAAGAGCGGCGATCATATTCTCGTCGCAGACAATGTCTATGGCCCGACGCGCGCCTTCTGCGACACGATCGTGCCGCGCATGCAAGTCGCCGTCGAATACTACGACCCGATCGATCTCGACGCGCTCGCGCAAAAGATCAAACCCGAAACCTGCGCTATCTTTGCTGAATCCCCCGGCTCGCTGACATTTGAAGTCCAAGATATCCCGGCAATCGCCGAGCGCGCGCATCAAAACGATGCGCGTCTCATTGTGGATAACACTTGGGCGACGCCGCTCTTTTTCAAGCCGTTCGCGCATGGCGCCGATATATCGGTGCAGGCGGCGACGAAATATCTCTGCGGCCATGCTGATCTTCTGCTCGGCACGATCACCACCAATAAAAACACTTGGCGCGATCTGCGCCGAATGCACGGGCGTCTCGGACTTTGCGCAAGCGGCGATGATATCTACCTTACTTTGCGCGGTCTGCGTACGCTCGATGTCCGCTTGGAGCGCCACATGCAAACCGGCCTCCAACTCGCGCGCTTTTTGCAAAGCCGCGACGAAGTGGCTGAAGTGATCCACCCGGCGCTGCCCGATCATCCGCAGCACGACATCTGGCAGCGCGACTTCACCGGCGCAAGCGGCCTGTTCGCTGCGCGACTCAAACCCCGTTCGGAAGAAAGCCTCGCCGCCATGTTTGATGGCTTCAAGCTCTTCGGCATGGGCTACTCATGGGGCGCCTTTGAAAGCCTTGCGATACCCGTCGAGCCCGTCCGCACCGCAGGCGGCGCGCCAAATCCAGCCGATGGTCAGCTCATCCGAATCCACGCTGGACTCGAAGATGCAGACGATCTCATCAACGATCTCAAAGCGGGACTCGAAAGATTATGAAACGCTTCGCTTTATTTTTGTTTTTGCTCTTGAGCTATGCCCCCGCCGCTCACGCGGTTGATCTTTATATTTACTGCGCGAGCAGCATGGCCACCGCGCTCGAAAAAATTGCGAAGGATTACCCCAAAGATCGCGTTTACGTCGTGTCGGCTGCGACTTCGGCGCTCGCGTGGCAGATCATGCACGGCGCGCGCGCCGATATTTTCATCACCGCTCATCCGATATGGCTGGCCAAAGTCAGACCGCTCAAGACGACGATGCTCGCCTCTAATCGCCTTACGCTCGTGGCCAAGCGCGGCGCGTCATTAGACCTTGCAGACTTTGCGCCTGATCAAGCAAGCGCGACATTCGACACGGTGTTCTCTGGCAAACGGATCGCGCTTGGTGATACCTCCGTGCCTATCGGCCTCTACACCAAGCAGGCGCTGCGCTATCACCGCCTCTGGACAAGCGCGCAAAAATTCGCGGTCTTCGGCCAGAATGCGCATGTGGTGCTTTCTTGGGTCAAGCGCGGCAATGTCGCGGCAGCGGTGATCTATGCGAGCGATCTACATGCGCATCCGAAGCTCACGCCGATCATGCAGTTTGCGCCTGAAAGTCATGAGCCAATCATCTATCAAATGGGGCTTGTGTCGAGCTCGCAAGAGAGCGAAGCTTTGTGGCTTTTTCTCAACAGCCAGCAAACGCGCGTGGTGCTAAAAAATCGAGGCTTTGAGATCAGAAAATGATCTCGCTCAGCGAAGATGAAATTTCGGCACTTATGCTGTCGTTCCGCGTAGCGGCGACCGGGACTTTGTTCGGTCTGCCGGTTGCGGTCGCGGTCGGCATCTTGATGGCGCGGGTCGAGTTTCGCGGCAAGTTTTTGCTCAATAACATCGTCCATCTGCCGATGGTGATGCCGCCAGTTGCGACCGGCTATCTGCTGCTTATCTTGCTTGCGCGCGACGGCTATTTGGGCGGGCTTCTTTATCGCGGCTTCGGCGTGGAGCTGGTGTTTACGTGGCGCGCGGCGGCGGTCGCGGCGGCGGTGATGGGCTTCCCGTTGATGGTGCGCGCCGTGCGCATCGCTGTCGAAATGATCGATCAGCAAAACGAACAAGCGGCGCGCATATTAGGCGCTAGTCGAATGCGCATGATTTGGACGGTGACTCTGCCACTCGCTTTACCGGGGATCATCTCGGGCGCGATTATGGGATTTGGCCGCGCGCTCGGCGAGTTCGGCGCGACGATCATCGTTGCGGCCAACATTCCCGGTGCCACGAGAACGATCCCGCTTGCTTTATATCATGCGCTGCAGCACCCCGACGGCGAAATGGCCGCGATACGCTTTATCATCATCGCGCTGGGCCTTGCGGCGCTTGCCATTGGGGTCAGCGAATATATGCTCAGATTTATGCGGCAACGTCGCAGAGTTTAAGAGGAATTTCTAAAAAATAACGATTGGCTCATAAATAAATTTACAGGTTGTTTCATCAAAAACACGAATCAGATAGCTTCAAACAGACGCTAATCTCTGCATAAGGGGCGACACGATGACGGATATTGCCATTCAAAAAAAACGAAGCTATGGGCTTCGTCGCGGCAAACGCATTTATGAGGGATATAATGACGAGCGCAAGGTCAAAAACAGAAAAGAAAAAGAAAAGAAGCGGCTAGGCTATGAGGCTTTTAAAAAAGAATTTTCTCAAGATAACAACCCTCTACCAGATGCCTATTGTAATAAAATCATACCCGGCGACAGCATTGAGGTGCTGAAATTCCTGCCTGATAATTGCATTGACCTCGTTATCACATCACCGCCCTATAATTTCGGATTAGATTATAGCGAACACGAAGACACTAACACTTGGCAATTATATTTTGACAAGTTGTTCTTAATTTTTGACCAATGTATTCGTGTTCTGAAACATGGTGGCAGAATCATTGTCAACGTCCAGCCTCTATTTTCTGATTACATTCCGACCCATCACATGATCAGCCATTTTTTCTTTGAGCAAGGTTTAATCTGGAAAGGTGAAATTTTATGGGAAAAAAATAATTATAACTGCAAATATACCGCATGGGGAAGCTGGAAAAGTCCCTCAAGCCCTTATCTCAAATATACATGGGAGTTTTTAGAGATTTTTTGCAAAGGCGAGCTCAAAAAACCCGGCGATAAAGCTGACATTGACATTACCGATGAGGAGTTCAAAAATTGGGTCAATGCCAAGTGGTCAATTGCCCCCGAACAAGGCATGAAAAAATATAATCACCCGGCAATGTTTCCAGAAGCGCTCGTCATGCGCGCCTTAAAGCTCTTTAGCTTCAAAAATGACATTATTCTTGACCCGTTCAATGGTGCAGGCACAACAACTTTTGTTGCACACCAACTAGGTCGCAAGTATATCGGCATTGACTGCTCCGCCGAATATTGCCAAACAGCCGAGAAAAGAATTCACCACAGTAAACTGATTATAGCCGACTGATTCTTAAATGAGCGATTCCTTATGTCAACATTAGAACAAACATCATTCAATCTTACCCCTACCAAGAAAGCTTCACATTGTGATTCACCAGAACTTTCTCACTGGACAGAGAAAATTCACTGCATGGATTGCCGAGAAGGCTTGGATCAGCTGCCCAAAAACTCGATTGATTTAGTGGTCACAGACCCTCCTTATTTTCTAGATCGCATGGATGCCGACTGGCATGACAAATCGCTTAACCAAAGCAAAAAACGGGCAGGTGTTGTTGGTGGGCTGCCTGTCGGCATGAAGTTTGATCCGGCGCAAGCCGATAGGCTGCGTGAATTCTATCATGATGTTTCTAAAAAAGTTCTTCGTGTATTAAAACCAGGAGCTTTTTTTCTATCATTCAGCCAGCCGCGCTTGTCTTATGCGCTTGCACAGGGTGTCCATGAAACGGGGTTTGAGGTTCGCGACATCTATACATGGCACTACCGCAACAAAGCACAATTCAAAGCATTTAGCCAAAATCATTTCGTAGACCGGATGAATATATCCACGTCTGAAAAAAATCGTATCAAAGACTCAATGGCAGGGCGAAAAACACCTCAATTACGCCCACAATCAGAACTGATCATTATGGCGCAAAAGCCTCGTGAAGGGACATTTGTTGAAAACTGGCAGAAATGGCGAACTGGATTGATTGATGCAGAGCAGCGCTTAAATGACCTTGTTCCGTCAACCGTTATGGACGTGGACAAGCCTTCCCGAGAAAAATATAACTCTCATTTGACAGTTAAACCTGTGCCCCTTCTCAACCACTTGATTCAGGTGTTCTCATCGAAAGGACAATGTGTCCTCGATCCATTTATAGGAAGCGGCACAACTGCCATTTCGTCTATGATAACAGGGCGCAGTTGGATCGGATTTGAAATAGAATCTTCTTATGTTGAAATCGCCAAGCGTAGAATTGCCTCCCTATGACTAATAACTGGAAAGTTTCTCAAAAAGAAGCGTCTGTATTGACAGAACAATCGGCAGAAAAAGCATGGAAAAAAATCAAGCAGGATCATGACAAATACTTGGCAAATGAAGGAGTTGAACTTCCTCAGCAAAAAAGCAATAAAGCTCTTCAATTGATGATTTTAGGAGCATTTGTTGGTCGTCCGATTCACAAGGATTCGATAACCCAATTTGTTCAAAGAAAAAATCGATCAGCATCTGGAGACCAACAAGTTCGCCATTTGAAACGAAATGGTTGGTGGCTATTAGGCAAAGGCGACCAAACACCTAATGGCCATGAAATTCCTGTCGGCCACTACCTCCTATTTGATACTTCTAAGCCACACCCTGATTTTTCAAGAGTGCGCGGACGACGGCAAGCCATAAAAATAAGTGATTTTGAAGAAATAAAGAAAATTTATAATTACCGATGTGCAACTTGCGGTTCACAGGAAGGACAATCCCACCTATTACAAAGCACGGAGATTACCAAATTGCAAAAAGCGCATATGGATCCACACGAACCACTTACCGTCGATAACATCATTCCACAATGCCAAATCTGTAACAGAGCTTATCTTGATGATTTTACTTTTGATGATAGAGGACGAACATATGCAGTTGCATCTCCACGCCCGGTCATGCGGGCTTCACCACAAGTTAAGGCAAGAGTAAAACAGGCATTGAAAAACGAGAAAAAAAGAAAACCTAAAAAGAAAAATTAAAGCCCGCCGAGGCCAGTTTCTCTTTTGCCCTGCTGAAAAGCGCGCGCGCGCATTTTGGCGAGCTCAATCTCGGCGCGCGACATCTCGTAAGAAATGTTCCGACGCGCTGTGCCCGCAAAAGTGCCAAAATCATTATCGATCGCCAAAGTGTAAAACATATAGGCTTTGGTCAGACTCTGATCGATGCCCGCGCCGGTTTCATACATCACGCCGATATTATATTGCGCCTCCGGCAGATCTTGGCGTGCCGCCATTAGATAATATTTTGCCGCCAGCCGCAGCGACTTCTTTAGTCCGGCCTCGCCCCGATCATAAAGAGAGCCTATATCCATTTGCGCACGGCGATCTCCGAGCTTGGCGCTTTTCTTAAGCCAGCGCACCCCCTCTTTCAGATCCTGCTTGACGATCACCCCGTCGATTAAAAACGAGCCCAAACGAAATGACGCACCGGCATCGTTTTTCTCGGCAGCGACGCGCCAGTTGGCGAGCGCGTCGTCGTAAAAGCCCATGCGATAAAGCGCCCAGCCGGTCTGCTCCGAGTAAATCGAGCAGCCCGCAAGCAGCAACACTAAATATAAAGCTATCCATCGCCTCATGCACGTATTATAGCATATCTGTCAATCTTAAACAAATGACTCAGGGCTGATGGCGCGCTCGGCAGGACTCGAACCTGCAACCCTCGGCTTAGAAGGCCGATGCTCTATCCGGTTGAGCTACGAGCGCGATAGGCTTCTTATACAATAAGAACTTGCAACCCTCGACTTAGAAGGTCAACATATCCGGTTAGAAGGTCAATATATCCGGCGCTCTATCCAGTTGGGCTACGAGCGCTTAGAGCGCTTAATGCGTCCAAAGCTCTCGACGCTGCGCGGTAAAGTTCTCGCCGTAGGATTTCGCCCGACGGCGTCGTGATGACGGCTCTTTGATCTCATACTCCATGCCCTTGCGACGCGCATAGGCTTCGGCCTCGTCGCGGGTCGAGAACTCCATGCGCACCTGCGAGCGCATATCATCCGAGCCGGTCCAGCCGGTCAGAGGATCAAGCGTGCGTTTGCGCTCTGGATCAAACTCCAACACCCACGCTTTCGTTTTGCGCCGCCCCGACTGCGTCGCGATTTTCTCAGGCCGATATATGCGAGCACGTATCATAGCGGGCTATCTTACCATAACTTTAAGCAACAAATCGAGCGCTGAGCGCGATCAAATCCTTGAGCTTATCTGGATTCTGCATGATTTTTTTAGGCAACACAGCATAATCCTTCTTCACACGTCCATTGGGAAAATATCGCAAAGGCTTGGCGCCGAAATCAAGCAATTTCTCGACATCTCCTTGCGGTAATTTCAGGGCAAAGCCAAACTTGCCACACGAACAAAAAATATGGCCATCCAGATAGCCTGCGACCGCTCCGAAACAATTCTTAAACTCAAGATTATGTTTTTTCTCAAGTTGGGGGTGAGCGCGCTGCAACAGCTCTTGCAATTGTTTTTTATATAAAGTCATCATCCGACCCCCAGAGAGTTTATGCGTTGACGGCAAGCTTTGTTATTTTAAACATCCTTTGGGCATTCTCTCCTGTTATAGTATCGCGCCCGTGTTCTTTAATTGATCCAATGTCAGCTAGAAATAATCCGCTGGCTTTGCAGACATCTTGATAGAATTCAAATGTTCTACCAAGAAATGGAAAGATTGTCGTTATTCCGCCCGCTTGATCTCTCCATTTGCCGATGAGTTTATTCTCATTGTGAACACGTGTATTAGTAAAACACACGCCATCATCAGCTAGATGAGCTTCAATAAATTTTAGCGCATCAAATAATTTGTGGTCTTCCAAATGAAAGATCACAGAATACATCCATATAAAATTAAAAGGCGGCAATTTTTCTTCATCAAAGGGCTGAGAATTATTAATCAATGTTACTTCTCTATATTTTCTCCTATTCATGGTCGGGGCAGCAGGATTCGAACCTGCGACCCCCTGCTCCCAAAGCAGGTGCGCTAGCCAGACTGCGCCATGCCCCGTGAGCTTGTCATATCATATTATCATGGATCCGGCTCGAGCGTCTTTGAGGCCCCCTTGCGCGGACGCAAACGGCGAAACATGCCGGTCGCGGTCATCACGATGCGATCGCCGACGAAGAGATCGGCCTCGCAAAACACAACCGCCTGGGTGCTATGCCGCACCCGCGCGACCGCTTCGAGCCAATCGCCTGGCTTGGACATCGACATAAAGTGCAGGTTCATCTCGATCGTCAGGGCGCGCGTGCCCAACAGAGTATAGACGGCGGCGGCCATCGTATTGTCGGCGAGCGTCGACAACATCCCGCCATGGACGATCCCCGCTCCGTTGCAATGCTTCGCCTTGACACGAAAACCTTGACGAAAACAATCTCCCTCACGCCGGAAATAAAAAGGCCCGACGCTGCGTGAGTAAAGACTCCGCGAGAGCGACGGTTCAAACCCTGCAGGTGCGTTGTCGCCAGATTCCTCTTTGTCTTTGTCTTCTTTGTTTTTATCTTCCGACGGGTTGGTCTCTTGATCTATCATCTGACTATCCACGACTCATGCTATCACACATGGTAGGCAATCTCAAATCGTATCCGAAGCTTATCAAGTTTTCAAAAATTCGAACAATGAATATAAAAGACGCTTGATCAATCAATGGCGCGCCCTAGGGGAGTCGAACCCCTCTTTCCAGGTTGAAAACCTGGCGTCCTAACCGATAGACGAAGGGCGCAGCTCCTGAGGTTTAACAGCAAAATCATGCCGCCTCAACGCCGAACGCCGACGAACGGACGGCATCCTCAAGCAGGATCTCCGTGCCGCCCGCAAGGTTGCTCCACGCCGGACGCAGACGTCCCGCAAGATGAAACACCTCGCCAATATGATTTTGCAGCGCAGCGCCAAATGCTGTGTTCGCCTGACGAAACGCCACAGCCTCAACCGCACGGCCTCCCCCGACCGGCTGAAACTGACAGCGTAAATGACCCGCCGCGCTCGCGCGAATATGCATCAGACGCGCATCGGTGAACACCACGCAGGGATGAGGATTGCCCTGACCAAACGGAAACGCCACCTCAAAATCCTCGTAGAGCGCGCGCGTCGCCGCCGAGATGTCGAGCACGACATCCACCTCAAGCGCGGCCGCCTGATTGCTCTTGCGCGCCGCACAAGCTTCGGCAAAAAAACGCGAAAAGGCCTCAACCTGATCGTGCGCAATCGAAAAACCCGCCGCCTGACGATGTCCGCCGCCGCGGAGCAACAAACCCCGCTCTTGCGCCTGCGTCATAATCTCACCGAGATCAACGCCATTTGTTGAATCGCTGCGTGCTGAACCTGTCCCCTGCTCTGCGTTGAGCGCGATGACCGCAACCGGACGCTCATAGCGCTCGCGCAGCCGCGCCGCAACAATGCCGATCACACCCGGATGCCAGCCCTGCGCCGCAATAACAAGACCTTCAGGTAGACAAGCCTTCTTCTCTTGCGCGAGAAGCCGCGCAAGCGCCTCATTGACGATTTTGGCTTCCAGCGCCTGTCGCTGCCGGTTCAATAGATTAAGCTGCTGCGCGAGATCATCGGCCTGTTGCTGATCCTCACAGGTGAGCAAGTTCAAAGCGGCGTCGGCCTGACCGATACGTCCGGCGGCGTTGATGCGCGGACCGAGCAAAAACGAAAACGTCTCAACATTCGGCTTACCGCGCAAGCCAGAGATTCGCGCCAAAGCGGCAAGCCCCATATTGCCGCCGCGCGCCAGCACATCAAGACCGCGAACAACTAAAGCGCGATTGAGTCCAATCAGCGGCGCGACATCGCAAATCGTGCCGAGCGCGACAATATCAAGCCATTGCATCAGATCAGGCGTCGGTTTGCTGTCGCGCAACACCCGATTGAGCGCAACGAGAAACATAAAGCCCACACCAACCGCCGTGAGCATATTGAGGCCGCTATAATCCGACGGCCCATTCGGATTAACAAAAGCGCGCGCCGGAGGCCTCCGGTCGGTCGGGTGGTGATCCAAGACGACGACATCAAGACCAAGATCGCGCGCATGAGCAAGCGCCTCAAAATCTTTCGCGCCACAATCGACGGTGATGACTGGGTTGCGTCCTGCCTCTTTGATCTGCTCCAGAGCCGCCACATTGAGGCCATAGCCATCACGCATCCGATCGGGGAGATAAACTTGAACATCACAGCCAAGCGTTTGGAGATATTTCTTGATCAGCGCCGCAGCGGTGATACCATCAGCGTCGTAGTCGCCGCAAATAGCGAGTTTGCGTCGCGCGCCGATCGCCTCAGCGAGGCACTGGACAGCCTCATCCATATCGGCCAGCGACGACGGATCGGGCAGCAGATCACGCAAGCGCGGATTCAAAAAAGACGCGGCGTCTTCGGTAGAGACGCCGCGCGCCGCCAAAATGCGCGCCACAGTCGGTGAGATGTCGTGCGCGGCGGCGAGTTGCTCGATTTGGCTTTCTTTGGCCGCGCGCATTTGCCACGCGCGTCCGGCGAGCGAGCTCACGACATTCAACACGCAGGCGGTCATCAGCCTCTACCATCCCTAGCGCCATTAAGCTGAACGGGATGATCGGTGCGGATATAGCGCTTGAGTCCGCTCGCAGCGTGGAGCAGCAGGCTATGCGTCTGATAGCCCAGCGCGTTTTTTTCGCATCGCCAGAGCAGCGAGCCGCCGGTCACGCCTGTTGCCGAAAAAACGACATCGCCACACACCATATCTCGGATTGTGTAGATATGATCGGGGTCTTTGATGCCCATTTTGGCCGCGCGCTGTTTTTTCTCGCTGCTGTCGAGAACAAGGCGGCCCTGCATCTGGCCTCCGACACATCTGAGCGCGGCAGCAGCCAGGACTCCTTCGGGAGCGCCGCCAATGCCCATATAGATGTCGATGCCCGAACTGGCCGACTGGGTCGTGTGGATGACACCGGCAATGTCGCCGTCGGTGATGAGATTGATCGCGGCACCTGTTTGTCGGACGGCTTCGATGAGCTCGTTATGTCGCGGGCGATCGAGGATGCACACAGTGATGTCTTTAGGTGCGGAGCCGCGCGCTTGGGCGAGCGCTTTGATATTGTCTTGGGGCGGGCGATCGAGCGCGATCGTGTTGTCGGGGTATCCCGGCCCGATGGCGATCTTATTCATATAGACGTCAGGCGCATGGAGCAGACAATCACGAGGTGCCAGCGCGGCCACCGCGAGCGCATTGGGCATAGCTTTGGCGGTGAGCGTTGTGCCTTCGAGCGGATCGACGGCGATATCAATGAGCGGGGCGTTTTTGCTGTTGAGGCCGACCTCCTCGCCGATGAAGAGCATGGGGGCTTGGTCGCGTTCGCCCTCGCCGATGACGACCCTCCCGCTCATGGCCATCGCGTTGAGGCCAGCGCGCATGGCGGCGACGGCGACTTCATCGGCTTGATATTCGTCGCCGCAGCCGATCTGGCCGTGCGCGGCGATGGCTGCGGCCTCCGTTGCATGGACGATCCCCAATACAAGATCCGCGCTGAGTTGGCTCTGATTCCCCATACCTCTTTATAGGCGATTCCGAGCCGGCAAGGGGGGATTATCTCGCGAAATACCGATTATCTTCAAGATTCTGATTGTCTTGCTTTTCGCTGATACTAGAGCAATTATTAGACAATTAGAATCTCTTAGAATCTCTGGAATTATTTATATGAAAACAAACGAGATCATTAAATCAGCAATCACTAGCTTGAATGAGTTGCAGGGACACTCATTTGATTTGCTAACTATATCAAAACCCATTTCGCCTGAGGCGGCAATCAATCTCGCAAAAGTTATCTCCAAGCTTTCCCCACTTGTAGGGAATTTAATTGAGTTTAACACAGTAGAATACCTCAATGATCAAAAGGAATTTCAGAAATTAGGACATTGGTTGCGTCAAGATCCAGGTTTTCCAGACGCTGTTTTTATTAGTAATATCAATCCTGCACCGGGGTTTGAGATAAAAGCATGGTATCCTCTAGCAACAGAAATCACTGCTCGTTTCAAGGACAGCCAGAACCACTTTGTGCAAGATCAAACCTATGTAGTGATGTTAGCGTGGCTATTAGAATACTTAATTTTTGGAAAGCCATATATTGTTGATATTTGTGTTGTGTCTGGAGCTTCTGTAGCTGCAGCTAGAGACAACCACTATCACAATCCTCCGAATTATCTTGTGCTTGAGCCGGAAGACACCTCTAACAGAACAGCAAATCTTCGACAAACCAATACCAACGGCTATAAATTTCAAGGAAGTGGCGAACAACTTAAAGAGGCTAGGAAAGTAGTATCATCTTGGGGAACAGATTACAAAAAATACAAGCCAACACGGGAGTATCAAAAGAAAACAAAAAGTTTGCTAGCCCTCTTTCCTTACAGACTAGATACTAACTTTGCAAAAATGGATAGAATCGCTCACCCCGAAATTGAATTATTCAAGGAAAGAGTATACAAAACTGTGATTCACGAAAAAACGATTGGTGAATGGAATCGATTTTTATCCAAAGGCGACACACTAGAAATCAAAAACACCTTGCGCAGAAAATTTGGGATTATAGATCGAGATTCAGAGGAAATTCTTGAGTAAATCTATCTACACCTAACTGATAATAATCAAGATCAATTTCTGCACCAAACGCTTTTCTTCCAATCTGGTGTGCTGCCAACGACGCGCTAAACAAACCTCCAAAAGGCTCCCATACGACATCGTTTATTTCACTAGATGCTTCAATAATCAGTCTCATAAGATCAAGTGGCTTTTGATTTAGGTGTGCGCCTTTTTGTCCTTTAAAAGTTTTTATCCTTTCCTGTCCTCTTAAAGCAGAACGTTCCCATACATTTGTGTAGCCATGAGGGCATTTGAACTTCGCTCTCATTTTTTTCCATTCTTCTAAACTAAGAGGCTTTATGCCGTCTACTGAAAAATAAGGATAAGCAGATGAACTGCCGTAACTATTGGCATAGTTGCTCATTCTCTCAAACATCTCAGGGGGTGGGAAATACCACATATGCCCCTGATCCAAATACTTCCTTACTGCTGCATCTGCAACCCCGCACGCTTCATTAGCTTTTCGTAAAGATAAACCCGAACGCTTCCATTCTTTAAGCAGCCACTCCTTGAGCAACATCCCCTCAATCCTAGCCTCAAAGACATATTGTACACAAACCTCGGTAACCACTGGAAAGCGCCTTATCTTAGATGTATTAACGTTGCCAGCAATATGTCCTTTTCCTTTATTCCAAATATTACAATTTACATATCGCCATCCATGTTTTTCAAGAATAGGGTGAATAGAAGCCCATCCAATTTCCGAATTCCATAACCAGAGCGTAGTTTGGGGAGAAGCAGCTTTACTCCATGCATCTATGTGTGGCTCATACCATGCAGGTAAGCCAAGGTGATCTGAAGTATCACCCTCAAAACCTAAGATTCCATAACCTCCATCGGAAACTATAACAGTGGGTCTTTGCCACAATGGATAATAATCGAGGCTATTTCCGTAGTGCAAATGTATATTGTTATCAACCCAAAGAGTATTAGAGGGTTTGGGGATATTTTTTATCCTTTTCCCTCTGCCTACTGTGCTAGTAGGAATTTTTTTAAGAAGAGTGGTTTCCATTTTGATTCTACATTTTGAAATAAAATACTACCAGAAGTTATTATTTTCAAGTTTATATTTTATTAAATCAACTTTCCCCGACCACTTCAGCCATGCCCCCTCCCTTTCAGGAGATTATCTCACATTTTTTGCCTTCTATTTGGCTATTCCTCTATGCGCATCGCGAGAGGCTTGGCGACAACCTTACCGAGCACACACCCTCCCTCGCTAAAAATTCATTCATTTTTGATTGCACGGAAAACATCACAAGATGTTAGGTTTTTCTCTTGTGTGCGGTTTGTTAACTCCTTTGTTAACTCCCCCGGTCATCTTTGATGACTGCCAAACTCAACGGGGAACTGCAGCTTAAACAACATCAAACAGCAAACGCGATGTGTCCCTCTCGCTTATGGCCGGGGAGGCAATGATGTATGTTCAGGGCTTAAAACATAGCCTAAAGATCATTGCGCACACTAAACCTCCCCGGTCACTCTAAAAGGACGAGGGGTTTTGCTCTATTCCTCAATCCGCAATGCGAGCGGCTTGGCGACAACCTCGCCGAGCGCCGCTAAACCTGCCAATGCGCGATCTATATGCTGCTGCGAAACACGATGCGTCAGCAGCGCGACCGGCGCATGATCTTGTTCATCGTCCACCGCAGGCTGGTTGACACCCGCCAAAGAGATATCGGCAGACGCCATCTCTTGCAAAATTGCTGCCATGCTGCCCGCGCGATCGCGCGCGAACAGGCGCAAATAAAACGCCGCCATAGGCCCAGAACTTTTTTCCGCAATTGTTGCTGGCGACACAACACCGCGCAACTCATCCACCGGAATGCCAAACACCGGCAAAATCTGCCCGCGCGCCACATCAAGAATATCGGCCATGACCGCGCTCGCCGTCGGCAACGCGCCCGCGCCCGCGCCTTCAAGCAGCAGCGCACCTGCCATGCTCTGCACAAACACCGCGTTGCCCGCGCCGTCTATCTGCGCCAGACGTCCCGCTCGCGGAACCAATGCCGGACAGACCGCGCTCTCCACTCGATCCCCCCTCAGCCGCGACGACGCCACCAGACGAACCCGATAACCCATATCGCCCGCAAGCTTAATATCAAGCGCGCCAATGTTCTCAATGCCCTGCGTCTCAACCTGCGACAGCACACACCCAAAGGCCAGACTCGTCAATAGAGCCAGCTTGTGCGCCGCATCCTCGCCGCGCACATCAAAGGACGGATCCGCTTCCGCATATCCCGCCGCCTGCGCCTCTGCCAAAATGACCTCAAAGCTGCGGCCCGTCTTTTCCATCTCGCATAAAATATAATTGCACGTGCCGTTGAGAATGCCGCTTATCTCTTTGACCGCGTCGGCGGTGCGGCTCTCACGCAGAATCTTGACCACAGGAATCGCGGCGGCAACCGCCGCTTCGTAATTCAGCGCAACCCCTTGCTGCTCGGCGAGCCGCGCAAGCTCCATGCCGTGATGCGCGAGCAGCGCTTTGTTCGCCGTAATCACATGTTTGCCTTTGCTCAAAGCAATCTCCACAACTTCGCGCGCGACCGCCTCGCCGCCGATCAGCTCCACAACGCAATCCACATCATCGCGCGAGGCCAGAGCCACCGGATCGGCGACAAACTCCGCCCCGACATCATGCGCGCGGCGCGTACGTCGCGCACTGACCACGACCAGCTCAATATCGCATTGCGCACGGCGCGATAGCTGCGCCTTATCGGCGACAAGCTGGCGCACGAGCGCGCCGCCGACCGTGCCTAATCCGGCGACACCGAGTCGCAAACGTCTCACTGGTTTCTTCCTTTTTGCTCAAATAGCCGCCTGACATTGCGCGCTGCCTGTCGAATGCGCTGCTCGTTTTCAACCAGAGATATGCGCACATAGCCTTCGCCATTTTCGCCGAAGCCGGAGCCAGGCGAAACGGCGAGTTCGGCTTCTTCGAGCAATATCTTGGAGAAAGCAAGCGAGCCCTCATCGCGCCATAGAGACGGCACCGGCACCCAAGCAAACATGGTCGCTGCAGCGACTGGGATCTCCCATCCGGCGCGCGCCATGCTTTCGACGAGAGTCGCGTGGCGGCGGCGATAAATTGCGCGATAGGCTGCGACGCATTCCTGCGGCCCGTTGAGTGCTGTCGCAGCAGCGGCCTGTATCGGCGTGAACGCGCCATAATCAACATAGGATTTGACCCGACCGAGCGCGGCGATCAACCGCTCATTGCCAACCGCAAATCCAATGCGCCAGCCGGGCATAGAATAGGTTTTGCTCATCGAGGTGAACTCAACAACGACATCTTTCGCTTGATCGACTTGCAGCATCGAAGGCGGCTTGTCGCCAAAATAGATTTCGGCGTAAGCAAGGTCGGAGAGAATGAACACATCATGACGCCGCGCGATCGCAACGAGTTCGCGGTAAAAATCAAGATGGCCGACTTGCGCCGTCGGGTTGCAGGGAAAATTAACAACAATCGCGATCGGCTTGGGGATCGATTGATGAATCGCCTGATCCGCCGTGCGCAGAAATTCTTCATGGAAATCAGGGCCGGGCGCGACCTTCATCTGATGAACCGAAGCGCCCGCCAAAATAAAGCCGAAAGTGTGAATCGGATAGGCTGGCGACGGCACCAGCACCGAAGTCCCAGTTCGACAGATCGCCTGTGCCATATTGACGAAGCCCTCTTTGGAGCCGAGGGTGACAACCACTTCGCGGTCGGAGTCGAGCGCGACGCCAAAGCGGCGCTCATAATAGGCCGCCTGCGCGCGACGCAGACCAACAATCCCGCGCGACGCCGAATAGCGATGAACCCGCGGCTTGCTAACAACCTCGATCAGCTTGGCGATTACGTGATCGGGCGGCGGCAGATCGGGATTGCCCATGCCGAGGTCGATGATATCAGCGCCGCGCTGCCGCGCCTCTTCTTTGAGGCGGTTGACCTCAGCAAAGACATAGGGCGGAAATTGTTCAATGCGAAACTTTTCTCGAAATTCTTCTGGTGATTTTTCTGGCATGATTTTGCTCAATGCTAAAAAAAAGCGCTATCTTTGAAATATGGGTCTGCCATATCAAAGATAACGCTTCTGATCCGAAAGAAATCGAATCATAGACAGGCCTGTTGATTGACAGACCTATCTATTTTGAAAACCGATCAACCTCGTCGGAGAGGCTGTTTAGTTAGTTGATTCCTCTGTGATGCCCATCATGCCATCCCACCATTCACTCATAGCAGCGCAACCTGAAAGACCAATGGCAAGAACCAAAGCGAACGCGCTTGTCTTAATAATACTTTTCATAGCAATTCCCCATCCTCATCATATTTCATTCATTTTCGCCTCTGTAGATGATCTGACAGCGACCAAACGATTCTTCTCTATTTAGCCTATATTTAGCTATCTATGCAAGCTTTTTTTATCAAAAATTGAGGCTTAAGGGGTTTTAGAGCTCACATTTTTTTGATTTTTGACACTTGATTTTATATCAGGGCGCGGCGGCACGGCGGCGATGGGGATATAGCTAGGCTGTTTGGAATCGATCTCTTTAGGGATGTCGCCATACCATTGATCCGACTTGAACCAGCGCGGAGATATTTCGCAGGCTGATAATATCAAGACTGCTACAGCAAGCGAGGCTGCGTATCTCATCGTTTAGAGAACTGGAAGCTGCGCCGCGCTTTACGGCGGCCATATTTTTTGCGCTCGACAACGCGAGAATCACGAGTCAGAAAGCCTTCAGATTTCAATTTCGTGCGCATATCAGGGGCTCTTGCGGCGATCGCGCAGGCAATGCCATGACGCAAAGCTCCAGCCTGTCCTGAAAGTCCGCCCCCTCTGACCGTGCAGGTGGCATCAAATTGATTTTCACACTCGGCGACAATAAAAGGTTGACGCAGCATGATACGCAAAACCATGCGTCCAAAATAATCATTATCGGTTTTTTTATTGATCTTGATCTGGCCTGAGCCGGGCTCGATCCAAACGCGCGCGATCGCATTTTTGCGCTTTCCAGTGGCGTAATTACGCCCGGTGATCGGCTCTGGAGCTTCCGGCGTCTCCATAGCAACAGGTTCCTGCTGAGGGAGGTTTTCTGTTTTAATCTCGCTCATAAGACGTTCATGCGGCGCTCGCAGCGATCACCGCACGACGATTATGTCGGTTTTGAGCGCTGAGGTCTAATAAAACCGGCTGCTGTCCTTGATGAGGATGTTCCGCTCCGGCATAGACATAGAGGTTTTTCATCTGCCGCGCCGCGAGCGCACCGTGCGGCATCATATTTTTGATCGCCTTGATAATCACGCGCTCCGGATAACGTCCGGTGAGCACCTCGCCCGCCTTGACCGACTTGATGCCCCCAGGATAGCCGGTATGACGATAATAGGTCTTGTTAGCCTTCTTGCTCCCGGTGAAGATCGCATGAGCAGCGTTGACCACAACGATGTAATCACCGCAATCCATGTGGGGCGTGAAAGAGGATTTATGTTTGCCTCGCAGCCGCGCGGCAACCTGCGCGGCAAGTCGTCCGACAACGATATCTTGTGCATCAATCAAGGTCCAACCTTTTTGAATGTCTGAAGCCTTGAGCGAAAAAGTTTTCATCTCTGGGTCCTTTTTAGATCCTTCTAGATCTTTAGGGGAAATCAAAAAAAAGAGAGCAGGAGTCCCCTCCAAAGCAGCCGATAAGGAGTCTGATTAAAAAACTGCCCTAGCGGAAACTCCTGCGTCTTTTAGACTAAATAGCGATTGCCCGGCTGTCAATCATTTTTAGGCTCATTTTCAGGCTTCATTTTCATAGTCATTTTCATAGTTTAAGACTGCGCGCTCAAAGCGCGTGGAAGCCTATTTTGCGGGAGATTCCGAGCCAAATGGAGATGGGTGATCGCCGCCGTCCAGACAAGCAGGCCGCCGAGCTGGTGAGTCAGCGCCAAAAATAGAGGAACGACGTGGATTAAGGTCAAAACGCCCAGACCGGCTTGAATCACCACCGACACCACCAGAATCAGCGCGGAACGAAAAATCACAGGGCGCGACGCATAGAACCAGCAAAATAGCGCATAGACACCACTCGCCCCCAAGAGCAACCAAGAGCCCAACCTATGAAGTAATTGGATAAAGGCCGGATTGTCAAGATTCGGGGTCAGGTCAGCAGCCTCCCCCATGCCCGGCCATTGATTGTGAATCAGACCCGCACCCGAACCCGAAACCAACCCGCCAAGTAAAATCTGCGCAAAAATAAGAAGCAAAAACCCCCAGCATCCGGCCAAGATCAGGCGATGACGCGACTGTGGCAGCGCGCGCATTTCCAAATCATTCCAAAAGCGCAGAGCCAGCGCGACAATCCAGCCATAGATGATCATCGCGAGCCCCAAATGCGCCATGAGCCGCACCGGACTCACATCGATGCGCGCCTCAAGTCCCGACTGCACCATCAGCCAGCCGACAAATCCCTGCAAAGCGCCGAGCATAAAAATCGCGAGAAATTGAGCAATATAAATCGGCGGCAGCCAGCGACGCCAGACAAAAACAACAAAAGGAACAAAAAAAGCCAGCCCGATCAAGCGACCCAAAGCGCGATGACCCCACTCCCACCAATAGATGGTCTTGAACGCATCCAAAGTCATCGACGGGTTGAGCGCGCGATATTGCGGAATCTGACGATAGGCGGCGAAAGCTTCGTCCCAAGCGGTCTGCGTCAAAGGCGGGATGATTCCGGTGATCGGCGCCCATTCGGTGATCGACAGGCCACTCCCGGTGAGCCGCGTCGCGCCGCCGACCAGACTCATCACGATAAGCAAAGCCGCCATCACAAAAAGCCACTCTGAGACGATCCGCTGCCGCCAAATCACCGGATGAGACGCAGGGTGATAACGCGCCCTATGATGGGTGTGGCTCAATCAATCCGCCCTTTTTGGATGAAGTTCAAAATTACAAGAGCGAGAATAAATATCCCGATTGCATAAATCGCTGACATAATTGTTTCCTTAGGGTTGCTTTATGGTTGCTTTATAGTTGCCTTTCATGTTTTTTCCGCAATTAATTCTATGGTCGGAGCGGCCGGATTTGAACCGACGACCCCTTGTCCCCCAGACAAGTGCGCTACCAAACTGCGCCACGCTCCGCTCACGAAGTGGCCGCTACTATAGGCCTCTGTCGGGCAAAAAACAATTAACCTTTTTTGATAGTCTTCGTGCAAAATAGATCGAATCAATCACCCAAATAGGATGATCCATGAACCCTCTGCGTCAACCTTCTTTCATCGTTAAAGGCGAGCTCCACGCAGGCATCAAAGGCGGCATCACGCAACACAGAGTCTGGAAAGCCAGCAACGGGGCACTCTGGGCGATGTCGCCGCCACAAGCGCGCTGCTTCATCGTTGAGCTCACCAATTACGATTATGTCGCCGTGCCGATCAAGAGCATCACGATCTCAACCGGCGACCCGCGCGAAGATATTCAAATTGACGGGCAAGGCCGCCCTTTACATCAGCTTGCGGTCGGCGAGTCTCACCAATGGGCTTTGGACGCCCTGCCCAGCTTTGTCGAGATCGCCCACGCTCTCCACGAAGACCGCCTGCAAAAAGAAGAGAGCAAAAACAAAAAAATAGAAAAAAAAATCAATAAGAAAATAAGCAAACAAGAAAATAAGAAAGAAAAAAAACTTAACATTATCAAGACGATAAGCAGCATGACAAGAAAAGCCTGCGCCTCAAGGTGGAACAAAATAACCCGCTGGCTGCAAAAGAAAACAACCCCTCTGCGGGATGAGTGGCTTTTCCAAAAAAGCGCACTTAAAGATTTCTGCGAGGAATGGCTCGAAGAAAACCCACAAAGACTTGTTTGGCTCAGAAACGATCGCCTATGGGCTGGGCTGTCGTCGATCAGAGGGTTTGTGGTCAACTTCATCAAGAAGCTGCCGGGGTTTCTTTTCAAAGTGATGCTTCACGCAATCAGGAGCGCCGCGCGAGGCTTTTGGCACGGCCTCAAAAGTCCGTTTGATAAGTTTAGCCCTATCCGCCGCAAAAACTTTCAAGCGATCATTGAGCTGCAAAACGGCCAGACCCTCAAGACGCGCAAGAGCATCGGCATTTCGCTTTTCTTCGTTGAAGAGAAAATTATGAAGCTGGTTTTTTCGCCTGATGAGCTGCAGCGCAAAGAAGAGTCAAGCAGCAAACTTCTGCAGGCGCTCTTTGATCTGCTCCAGATCCGCCACCAGCCCGTATAAAATCTGATCGATCGGCTCATCATGATTTTGCGTTGCGCGCGTGCCTTTGGCACGGACGAACTCAGCGCCTTTCTTGCGAATCAGCCGATGAACGCCTTTGATGGCATAGCCCTCCTCGTGAAGCAACCGGCGCAGACCGCGTAGAAACTCTATATCCTCCTCGCGATAGTAGCGCCGTCCGCTGATCCCTTTGATCGGCCCAATCTCGCCGAACCGCGCGCGCCAAAAGCGCACAACATGAACAGGCACATCGAGCATTTCAGCGACTTCTCCGATCGTGCGAAAGGCGTCATCTTCTTTTTCTTGGTCTTCCTCTTGATCTTGAAGCTGAATAACCGCCGCGCTGTTCTGCTGACCCGGCACATGAAGAGAAGCAACCTGCGCAATCATCGATTCCAGCGGCGAGGTTTCCTGAGACTCGTCTTCGGGTTCGGGAAAAAAATTTGAGTGATCTTGATTCATCTGGCACTCCTTCCTTTCTTGAGTCTTATTTTTTAGGGATGCCCTTGGCCTTTTTGAGGCCAACATCAACAATGGATTTCAATTTTGGCGCCGCACGAAAGGAAACGCTCATGCGCGGCGCGATGGGGATCTCCTCGCCGGTTTTCGGATTGCGTCCGATCCGTCGACCGCGACGGCGCGCTAAAAATGTTCCAAAATCTGGGAGCTTGAGCGTCTGGTCTTTAACCAGAGCGGTAGTGATCTCATCAAAGACACAATCAACAAGGTCAGCCGATTCCTGCCGCGACAGGCCAATTTGACGAAAAACCTTGGAGGCGATGTCTGCGCGGGTCAATGTTTTTCTTTCAGGTATTTTGTTCTTGGAAACCATTTTTAGACTTTCTCAAAACGAATCAAACATAAATTATACCCCTTTTTTTGCTGTTTTTGATGACATTTAGCAAAAAAATATTACCAGCGCACGAGCATCGCGCCCCATGTGAGGCCGCTGCCCATCGCCTCCATCAAGATCAGATCGCCGCGCTTGACGCGGCCATCGGCCACACCCTGCGCGAGCGCAAGCGGCACCGATGCCGCCGATGTATTCGCGTGATCGGCTATCGTGATGATGATCCTGTCTTCGTCCAGACCAACACGGCGCGCGACGCTATCAAGGATGCGCTTATTCGCCTGATGCGGGATGAACCAGTCAATATCGTCTTTTGTGAAACCGCTTTGGTCAAGGACATCGATAATCGCCTGTGAGATTTTGCCCACTGCGAGCTTAAACACATCCGACCCCTGCATATAGATCGGACCTTTTTCTTTTTGCTCCCTCCCGGCGCTGCCTTTGGCGTAGAGGATCGGGAGATATTCCCCATCGGACGAAATTTTTGAGGCTAGAATGCCTCTTCCATCATCTTTGCCGTTGGCCTGTCGCAACACGACCGCGCCCGCGCCATCGCCGAACAGGACAGCGGTGCTGCGATCGTCCCAGTCAATAAGGTGGGTGAGAGTATCGGCGCCGACAACAAGCGCGCTTTGCGCCTGTCCGGCGCGGAAGAAATTATCCGCGACATTGAGGCCATAAATAAATCCCGAACAGGCCGCGCCGACATCAAAAGCGAAGCCGCGTTTCATGCCGATCGCCCCCTGCACTTGGGTCGCAACAGAGGGGAAAAAATAATCCGACGTGCAAGTCGCAACGATAATCATATCGAGCTCACTGCCGTCCATGTTGGCGGCGGCGAGCGCTTGCCGCGCCGCGCAGATCGCCAAAGCGCCGGTTGATTCCTCATCGCCCTGAGAGATATGCCGCTGTTTGATTCCAGTGCGCTGCACGATCCATTGATCGCTGGTATCCATGCCCCGCGCCGCGAGGCCCTGATTACTGACAATCTGCTTCGGCAGAGCACCACCGCAAGTTTCTATGACGGTGATCGGTTTCATGATGCTTTGCCGAGCTTCGGCTTGGGCAGGGCTTGCGCGATCCGCGAGACAAGATCACCCTGCGCCAGCCTGTGAGCGATCTGAATGGCGGCGGCAAAGCCTTCAGCATCGCTGCTGCCATGACTTTTGACAACCAAACCCTGCAGCCCCAAAAACACGCCGCCATTATATTGATTGGGAGCAAACTTGGCGCTTAAGTGTCTGAAAACCCGGCGCGCAAGAAATGCTGCAAACTTGGTCTTAAGAGAATGTGAAAACTTCTCGCGCAGGAGATCAAAAATAATCCGGCTTGTCCCCTCTGCGGTCTTGAGCGCGATATTGCCCGAAAAGCCGTCAGCGACAATGACATCCACCGTCCCTTTGCCGAACTCGTCGCCTTCGACGAAACCGAAAAAATGATCCGGCATCACTTCGTCGCGCAAAATCTGAGCGGCATCGCGCACCTCTTGTGTGCCTTTGATCTCTTCGGTGCCGATATTGAGCAGGCCGAGCTTTGGGTTCTCAATGTCAAGCAGCGCGCGCGCCGCCGCGATGCCCATCACCGCAAATTGCACGAGCTGGCTCGCCGAAGGATTGACGGTTGCGCCTAAATCCAAAACGATGTTCATGCGCTCTTCTCCGATAACCGGCCAGCGCGCCGCAATCGCCGGACGATCAATGCCAGGCAAAGTCTTCAGGATGAGCTTGGCCATGCCCATTAATACGCCGGTATTGCCCGCCGACACAGCCGCGCTTGCCTCGCCTTTTTGAACGGACTCTAATGCGTGCCATATGCTGCTCTCGCGTCCGCTTTTGCGCAAAGCGAGCGCCGGAGATTCATCCATAGCGATCACCTTGTCGGCATGACAAAAATCGCAGGCCATCACTAATGGTCTTTGTAGCGCTACAAAGGGCCGCATCCGATCGATATCGCCATGCAATAAAAAACGAAGATCAGGCTGCGCTCTCAAAGCCTGAGCCACACCTTTGATAATCGTTTCAGGCGCATGATCGCCGCCCATCGCGTCAATTGATATAACCATTTATATTTTCTTTCCTCTTTAGAATCTCTCAAGAGGGGACCATCTTATAAAGATGGCAGATATTTAGCAAAGAGCTCTGTGGCAGCGCGCAACTGCGACGCCGAAGCCCGCGCTATCAGGCGATCGGAAGCCAAAAAATAGGCGGTCAGAGCGGCTATCGCTTCGGGTGAGGCCGAAGCCCCGATATTGCGCCGCAACGCCGCATCTAATGACCCTTGCGCAAGGGCGTCGTCATAGGCCTTCAGGCGTCCATAAAAGGCCTGCGCCATCACTTTGATCCGGCGTGGAACCGCCATATCTCCAACGCCGCTCTCACGCATAACCGCGTCCATCTCGGAAACAAAAACACCCGCAAGACGCCTCAACAACGACAACTCCCCTAAACGACGCAAATGACGCATCACCAGCCAGAGATATAGCGCAAGCAACTCAAAGCGGCCCTGCACATCATCCGACACGCCCGCTTGATAAAAAGCCTCCTGCCGCGCGTGAACTCGACAGGTTTCATAAAGAGCAACAGCGCTGCGCTTTTCATCTTGACGCGCGCGCCACCAATCGATCAAAGATAACATCTCAACATTGCCAAACCTTCTTTTTTTGCCTATGACTCTGCAATGCGCTTTATATATCACATACTCATTATCTCGTTTGGGCTAAGCGGCTGTGCGGCCTTGAGCGGCTATCACGGCAATGATGCTCCTGATAACAAAATCGCTCAAATCCGCGCGCACATCAGCAGCCGTGAAGAAGTCAGCGCGGCGCTGGGATCACCCAACGCCACCTCTTTGGATAACAACCGACTCTGGCTTTATGTCTCATACCAAACCCGCGCTTGGCTGCCAACTTTCGAAAATGAAGTCTCGCGCCGCATTGTCGCAATACATTTTGATCCCAATGGCAAAGTAAGCCTTATCCGCAAGCTTTCCGAGAAAAACGGCCGCCTCATCGACTTCGAACCCAGCACAACGCCAACGCCGATCGCCGAAGTGAATTGGATCCAGCGCCTGTTCAGCAATATCGGACGCGTGACACCAGGCAGTCTGCCCGGCGGCGGCGCGCCTTAAACTTAAACCTAAACCCTAAGCAGAATGCGCGAGCGCTGCGAGCATCAACAAAGCGACGATATTCGTGATCTTAATCATCGGGTTGATCGCCGGGCCTGCGGTGTCTTTATAGGGGTCGCCGACCGTGTCGCCGGTGACGGCAGCCTTATGCGCCTCTGAGCCTTTGCCGCCATAATTGCCATCTTCGATATACTTTTTGGCATTATCCCATGCGCCGCCTCCGGCAGTCATCGAGATCGCCACGAACAGCCCAGTGATGATCACGCCGAGCAGCATCGCGCCGAGCGCCGCAAAGGCCGCGCTCTTGCCCGCAATCAGCAGGACAGCAGCAAAAAGCGCGATCGGTGTCAGCACCGGCAGCAGCGATGGAACGATCATCTCCAAAATGGCGGCGCGGGTGAGCATATCAACGGCGCGCGAGTAATCAGGCTTGGATGTGCCTTTCATAATGCCGGGATCCTCACGAAACTGCCGCCGCACTTCTTCGACGATAGCGCTCGCGGCACGACCAACGGCCATCATGCCCAGCGCGCCAAACAGATAAGGCAGCAGTCCGCCGATAAACAACCCCGCGACAACATAAGGATTCTGCAATGAGAAATCCGGCGCGACGCGCGCAAAGTAAGGATAATCTTGGACGTTGGCGGTGAAATAGATCAAGTCCTGCGTATAGACGGCAAACAGAACAAGCGCACCCAATCCCGCCGATCCGATCGCATAACCTTTGGTAACAGCTTTGGTTGTATTGCCGACGGCGTCGAGCGCGTCGGTGGTTTTGCGAACATTCTTCGGCAATTTCGACATTTCAGCAATGCCGCCAGCATTATCGGTGACCGGGCCGAAAGCATCGAGCGCGACGACCACCCCAGCAAGCGCGAGCATCGCTGTCACAGCGATTGCAATCCCAAACAGGCCGGCAAGCCAATAGGTCGAGAGAATGCCCACGACGATCACGAGAGCGGGCGCGGCAGTCGATTCCATCGAGACCGCAAGCCCCTGAATGACATTCGTCCCGTGTCCCGACACCGACGCTTGAGCAATTGTGCGCACCGGTCGAAAATTCGTCCCGGTATAATATTCGGTGATGAAAATCAGCAGCGCAGTCACACCAAGCCCGATCATCGCCGAGAAGAAAAGATCAGCGCCGGTGAATTCTAATCCGGACCCAGCAGGTTTGAGAATCGTGTCCAATCCGACAAGCTGCTCTGTGACAAGCCAGATCACTGGAATGGCGAGCACCGCCGCCGCAATAAAGCCCTTATAGAGCGCGCCCATGATCGACTGGTTCTTTCCAAGCCGAACAAAAAAAGTGCCGATGATCGAAGTCAATAGACAAACCGCGCCGATCGCCATCGGATAGAGCATCATCTCCATCACCGCCGCCGCAGGAAAGAAAATCGCCGCGAGCACCATCGTCGCGACGACGGTCACAGCATAGGTCTCGAACAGATCGGCGGCCATGCCCGCGCAGTCGCCGACATTATCCCCGACTGCATCCGCAATGGTCGCCGCGTTGCGCGGATCGTCTTCAGGAATTCCGGCTTCCACCTTGCCAACAAGATCGCCGCCGACATCAGCGCCCTTGGTAAAAATACCACCGCCCAAACGCGCAAAAATAGAAATCAGCGATGCGCCAAATCCTAAAGCGACAAGCGCGTCAATGACAATGCGCGAGACGGGATCATGTTCTAAAGCGATCACGAGCACAGCGAAATAAACAGAAATCGCAAGCAGCGCCAGCCCCGCGACCAGCATCCCGGTCACCGCGCCAGAGCGAAACGCAATCGATAATCCTTGCGCCAATCCTTCAGAGGCGGCCTGCGCTGTCCGGACATTGGCGCGCACCGAAATCAACATGCCGATATAGCCCGCCGCGCCCGAAAGCGCTGCGCCGACCAAAAATCCAATCGCCGAAAGCTGGCCTAAGAAAAACCAGACCAGCGCAAAGATCACCAGACCCACCGCAGCGATCGTCGTATATTGTCGATTCAGATAAGATGCGGCGCCTTCTTGGATTGCGGCGGCGATGGTCTGCATCTGCTGCGAGCCCGCATTGGCCGCCAAAATCTGCCGCCCGACAAACAAGCCGTAAATCACACCGAGCGCACCGCACCCGATAATCAAATAAAGAATCATATTGCTGTCGATATCAAGGCTCATGGCCGTCCCCCCTTTATATTTTTAGATATATTTTCAGACTCTTACTGCAGATAGACTCTTATGACAAATAATGCCACTTTGGCCTATGCGAGGCAACAGCTTTTCGGCGGTGAAATCCGCAGAAGATAAGCCAAAGACTTAACCATGAGCTATCTATCAGACGCCATCTTTGATAAAGTCGCTAAAATATGTTTATTGACCAAATCCTCGCTCAGAACCCGATATTTGTCGCATGGTTCTGGTGGCTGGTTTTTATCAATTCGCTCTCGATGGGCTTTGTGATCTGGTCGCGCGAGGCGCGATGGATTCTCGCCGTGTGGCTCATCAATATTTGGGGCTTGGAGCTGTTTTATAATATATGGGGCTTGAGGCTATTGGACGGCGTCATCGGCTATTCGCGCCTGTTGAATCTCACCCATATCGCGCTCTGGACGCCGCTATTGGCATATTTGATCTTGCGCGCGCCGCATATTGCGTGGCGCTCGGTGACAGGGCGATATATCGGCTTGCTCATGTTCTCGAACGCCATCGCCCTGATCCTCGACTACCGTGCCTTCATCTTATGGCTTCTCGGCGAGCGTGCCGCGCAATTATAATTCTTTTATAATCCTTTATAATATTTGTAATAATGCGCACGACGCACCATATATCGTATATAATGGCTATTGAACGAGCCCGTTATGGACGACAAACCAAATAAAGAGCTCGAAGAGCTCAAAAAAGAACCCGAAAGCTCACGCGGCTTCAGACTGCCCGGCTCCATTTTGGCAGCCTGTGCGGTTGCGGCGATCGCCGCTGTATGGATCGGCTCAGGCTTCATCCAGCGCGGCGGCGAGACGTTTTTGGGCACAACTCAAACAGAGATATTCCAACTCGTTAAAACTCTGCCGACAGTGCGCACACGGGTCGTCATCGCCGAAGAAACCCGCCCGGAAATCACCATACGCGGCGGTCGCGTAGAAGCCGAACGCGCCGTAACCATCCGCTCCGAAATTAACGGCAAAATCATCTCTGTCGCCGATAAAGAAGGCGCGCTCGTCGAAAAAGGCGAAGTGCTGTGCTCGATCGCGGTCGACTCGCGCGATGCCGAAAAAAAAGAAGCGCAAGCCATGCTCAAACTTCGCCGTTTGCAATTCCAAGCCGCTAAAAAACTCGCGCAACAGGGACACAATACACGCATATCGCTCGCGCAATCTCAGGCAAACTTCGACACCGCACAAGCCATGCTCAAACGCGCCGAGCTTTCCCTTGATAATACAAAAATCGCCGCGCCGTTTGACGGCATCCTTGAAAAACTCTTCGTCGATCAAGGCGACGTCATGAACCCCGGCACACCTTGCGCGAAAATCATTGATATGTCGCCGCTCGTTCTGTCAGGACAGGTGACCACCAGTGAAGTCGCCCAAATCGAGCCCAACATTCAAGCGTGGGCGCTGATGCCCGATGGCAGCCATTTGCAAGGCTTCATCCGCTACATCTCCCCTTCCGCCGATCCGAAAACGAACACCTATCGCATCGAAATGGAGGCCGAAGAACCGTCAAGCATCGCGCGCGACGGACTGACCGTGCAAATTCATTTGCCTCTGCGCGCGGTGCGCGCCCATCGCATCGACCCGTCTATATTGACCCTCAACGATAAAGGGCAATTAGGCATCCGGTTCATCAATGTCAAAGATGGCAAAAGCATCGTTCAATTTCGGCAAGTGGAAATCATCAAGAGCGACAACAACAATGCATGGGTTTCGGGTCTGCCCGAAGTGGCGCACATCATCATCGTCGGGCAGGAATATGTCAAGCAGGGCATTGAGGTCGCCGTCAGTGAAGAGCCGCCATCAGGGTCGCTTGTCGTCCCCGGCAAGGAGATGGACAGCGCCACAGACAAACAGGATGAAAAAGACCTATGAACGCTTTTATCACCGCCATTTTAAGCCGCTCGCGCACCGTGCTGACCGCCATGACTGTGCTGTTTTTCTCTGGCATGTTATTTTATTTCGTGCTGCCGCGCGAGGCTGATCCCGATATTGATATTCCGATCTTTTATGTCTCGATTCCTTTCCCAGGCATTTCGCCGGAAGATTCCGAGCGCCTGCTCGTCAAACCGATGGAGGCCAAGCTGCGCAGTCTGGAAGGCCTTGATGAAATGGTTTCGATCGCCTCACAACATCACGCGGGAATCATTCTGGAGTTTGAAGTCGATTTTGACAAAGATGCCGTGCTCGCCGACGTCCGCAACAAGGTCGATCTCGCCCGCGCCGAGCTGCCTGCTGATGCCGAAGAACCCGAAATCGTCGAGTTCAACACGTCTTTATTTCCGGTTTTGGCCGTGGTCATTTCGGGCGATGTGCCGGAGCGCACTTTATTCACCTATGCGCGCCAATTGCAGGACCTGATCGAGACCATCCCGACCGTGCTTCAAGCCCAGCTTTCCGGCAACCGTGAGGAATTGCTCGAAATCATCGCTGATCCGGCCAAAGTGGAGGCCTATAATCTCAATTACGAGCAGCTGATTAACACTCTCACGCGCAACAATCTGATGATCGCCGCAGGCGCTTTGGATACCGGCAAGGGAGAGTTCGCCGTCAAACTGCCCGGCCTCATCGAAACCCCCGAAGACCTGTTCGATCTCCCGCTGATCACCAATGAAGTCGGCACATTGACACTCAGTGATATAGCCTCCGTGCGCAAGACTTTCAAAGATCAAGATGTCATCGTCCGCTTTAACGGCAAACCGGCGATCACGATTCAGGTCTACAAAAGACTCGGCAGCAACATCGTTGAAACCACTGAAAGTGTGCGCGCCCTTGTCGAAAAAGTGCGCGGCGACATACCTGACAATATCGAAGTCAACTTCAACTTTGATGCGTCCTCTTGGATCCATAACTCGCTCGCGAGCTTACAGGCATCGATTACGACGGCGGTCTTGCTCGTGATGATCGTTGTGGTCGCGACTTTGGGTTTGCGTTCGGGTTCGCTCGTTGGCCTCGCGATTCCGGTTTCGTTCATGATTACCTTCCTGCTGCTCGCATTCGGCGAGCTGACCGTCAATATGATGGTGATGTTCGGCCTTGTGCTTTCGGTCGGGATTCTCGTCGATGGCGCGATCATCGTCGTCGAATATGCCGATCGAAAAATGGCGGAAGGCCTCAGCAGAAAAGACGCCTTCACTTTGGCGTCGCAGCGCATGTTTTTCCCGATCCTGTCTTCGACAGGAACGACGCTGGCAGCCTTCATCCCGCTGCTGCTTTGGCCCGGCGTCTCAGGACAATTTATGAGCTATCTGCCGATCACGCTGATTCTCGTTTTATCGGCGTCGCTGGTAACGGCTTTGGTCTTTCTGCCAGTGATCGGCTCTTTGATCGGCAAAACGACCGCGAGCCGCCAGCAGCGCGCAACATTGTCGAAGCTCGGCGGCGATAAGCAGCATCTGGCCCCGCGCGGCCTCACCGGCCTTTATGTCAAAGCGTTGCGCGAGCTCATCCAAAAACCTTTTACCGTGCTCGCTTGGGCTGTCGGGATTTGCGTGTGTGTCATCGTTTTATTTTCGCGCTTTAACACCGGCGTTGAGTTCTTTGTCAAACTCGAGCCTCAATGGGCCAATGTTTTTATCTCCGCGCGCGGCAACCTGTCGGCAGAGCGCAAAAGCGATCTAACACGCGATGTCGAAAATCTCGTCGCCTCGGTGGCAGGCGTTAAAGATCAGGTCGCCATCATCGGCTCTAGTCCTGGCGACGATCGCTTCGGAGCGGTGCGCAATGCCCCCAACGATATGATCAGCTATTTGCTCATTGAGCTCGAACCCTTTGCGCTCCGCCGCAAAGGAGAGATCATCCTCGACGAAATCCGCCAGCGCGCCAAACAGATCCATGGCATTCATGTTCAAGTGGTCAAACAGGAAGAAGGACCGCCCACCGGCAAAGAAGTCCAAATTGAAATCACTAGCAATAATCCAAAAAAATTGCTCCAAGTCACCGGACAGATCGTCGATTACATCAAAAACAATGTCGATGGGCTCACCGAACTTGAGGACTCAAGACCTCTGCCAGGCATCGAATGGGTCATCGACATCGATCGCGAAATCGCGTCGCGCTATAGCAGCGATGTTGCGCTTGTTGGCTCGGCGATCCAGCTCGTGACCGACGGCATTCTCATCGGCAATTATCGCCCCGATGACAGCGACGAAGAAGTCGAAATTCGCGTGCGCTTTCCACCCACATATCGCGGCTTGGATCAACTCGATCATCTGCGCCTGCCCAGCCCTAACGGCCCGGTGCCGGTGAGCAATTTCGTCGAGCGCCGCGCGCAAAAAAAAGTCGACACCATCGAGCGCATCGATGGCCGCCGCCGTATGCTCATCAAAGCGAGCACTGCGCTTAATCCGGCGACTGGTGATAAAATCCTCGCAAACGTCAAAACCCAAGAAATCGGCGAATGGCTCGAAAAGCAGGATTTCGGCCCAGACATAAGATGGCGATTCCGCGGCGCCAATGAAGAACAAAGTGAATCAGCCGCCTTTCTCGGCAAAGCGCTGATCGGCGCGCTCTTCTTGATGTTCCTGATCCTAATCACGCAATTTAACAGCTTCTACCAATCTATGGTGACGCTCTCGACTGTGGTGCTCTCGGTGATGGGTGTGCTGATCGGCATCATGGTGACCGGCCAGACATTCTCCGTCATCATGACTGGCACCGGCATCATGGCGCTCGCGGGAATCGTCGTCAATAATTCCATCGTGCTGATCGACACGTTCAACCGCCTCAAAGAAGATTTTAGCGATCGGATCGATGCCGTGCTGCGCGCCGCCGCGCAGCGCCTGAGGCCGATCCTGCTGACAACGATCACAACGATGGTCGGCCTCTTGCCGATGGCCCTGCAGCTTCAAGTCAACTTCTTCGAGCGGACGATCTCTTTGGGCAGCATCGTTTCGGGCTGGTGGGTGCAGATGGCCACAGCGATTATTTTCGGTCTCGGTTTTTCAACCCTCATCACTCTGATCTTAACACCCGTGCTGCTCGCAGCGCCAGAAGTTTTGCGCAACAAAATCAAGCGGATCACGGGCAGGCAAGAAGCTGCGGCTTAAAATAAATTTCAATCAATCTTTGTTGGCGGCTTTCTCGCGGTAATATTTCACCGCGCTGATCGGCAGCGAGCCAATATAAAGCGCGCTCGCAAACAATAAAGCCTGACGCGGAAAATTGAATATCATCACGCCGGTCACGACCGCCACCAGCAAGATCGGCACGAAATTACGGCGCGGAATGCGAAACTTCATCGCCTTGAGTGAAAAAGTCGGCACTTTGCTCACCATCAGCAAAGCGATCCCGATCATAAAAAACGCCGTCAAGCTGTTGAGCTCCTTCGTCTCAAGCCCGACAAAGGTCAACATCATCGGCGTCATCACGAGCAGACCTCCCGCCGGAGTCGGCACACCAGAAAAATAACGGCTGTCGGGCGCATCGCCATCATTGGTGAGGTTCGCATTGAACCGCGCCAGTCGCAACGCGCAGCACATCGCAAAGAAAAACGCGATCACGACCCCCAGATTGCCAAATGCCTCAAGCCCCCACAGCCACACAACAAAAGCGGGCGCAACGCCAAAATTGAGAAAATCCGCCAGCGAATCCAATTCGGCGCCAAAGCGGCTGTTCCCCTTGACCAGACGCGCAAGACGACCATCAAGCCCATCCAAAACCGCCGCCACAACGATCAACGTCAAAGCCGCCTCATATTGTCCCGCCTTCGCCCAGATCAAACTCGTAAAACCCAGTGACATCGCAAGCAAAGTCAACATCGCAGGCAGCATCCGACGCGGCGACAGACGCCGAAACTGACGGCGCTTCGGTTCCCCTGACTCTTGAGCTTCTGACTCTGGGGTCTTTGGTTGAGGCTCGCCGTCAATTACGCGAAAAATGTTTTTTCGTTTCTTATCCATTCGCGCCTTCTCTATTTATGTCCTGTTGTGTTTCATCATCGTTTTTCACTGATGTTTCTTGTGCTGGCGTTTCAGCGATCATTGTTTCGCCGCCAACCATCGTCTGACCGATCAGCACACGCGCCTCGACCCCTTCGGGCAAATAGACATCGACGCGGCTGCCAAATCGGATCATGCCGAACCGCTCGCCAGTCTCTAGATTATGGCCCATCTTTGTCCATAAGACAATCCGCCGCGCGACAAGTCCGGCAATCTGCACAACAACAAACATTTGCCCGTCCGCCGCGCGCATTGTGATATATTGGCGCTCATTTTCTTCGCTGGCCTTATCGAGCGACGCGTTGAAAAATGACCCGGGCATATAATCAATATGCTCTACCGTGCCGGCCATCGGCGCGCGATTGATATGACAATTAAACACATTCATAAAAATGCTGATGCGCGTCCGGAGCGTCTCGTCGGCCTTGCCGATCTCTTGGGGCAGCTGCACTTGATCGATCGCGCAGACGATCCCATCGGCGGGCGCGACCCACACACCAGCGCGCGATGGTGCAATCCGATCGGGGTCGCGGAAAAAAAACGCACACCAGATCGTTAATCCGATCCCAAGCCAGCCCAAAGGAATCCAGACCAAAAACAAAAATAAAGATACCAGCGCAAAAGCGCCGATAAACAAATAACCTTCCCTATGGATGGGCGTTAGAAAAAGAGGTCCGTTCATAAAATATCCATTATTATTGAGGCATCATCTAAGGCCGCGGCGTCGTGAAAACTTGGCCGGGATAGATCAGATCAGGATCACGAATTCGCTTGCGGTTGTTTTCATAGATGACCGTATATAGCACACCTCGGCCATAAAAATTGCGCGCGATCGTCCATAAATTATCGCCGGGCTGGATCACCACCCGATCGGAGGATGCCGCCTCAGCCATATCCACCGAGCTCTCACGGCGGAAAGGCAAAGATATGCGCGCGATCACTTTATTCTTTTGAGCTTTATCGTTTTGCGCACCCCCTAGATCGATCCTGATCGTATAGGTGCCGGACGGGATCTCCCGCAACGAGGTGATTTGCCAATGCTCGTCTGATGCCGCGCGAGTTTGCCCGATCAAAGCGTTATCCAAATAAATCCGAACCTTATGGTTGGCGATCGCTCTCCCGGCAAAAATCACGCGGCCTTTTTGGTCGTAATCGATCGTCTCGAGCAGAAGCTCCCCAGCTTCAGAGGCGACGCCGCGCGACTGCATCACGCGCGACGCCTTACCCGGATCCATCAGCACGACGAACGGCTTTTCACCTGAATATTTCGACGCGCCGATCGTGACGATCTGATCGGAAAGCGCCTCGCTGCCATCGCGATTGGTCGCGCGCAGACGCAAATGGGCCCGCTGACCTAAGGGTAAAGCTCGCTCGATCACTAAAACCCACTCGCCGCGCCCCGAAGCGCGCACCGAGCCTAAAACCTTTTCACCATCAAAACCCCGCACAAGCACAATCACATGGGCAAACAGCGCGCTGCGGCCGGCCATCACCACAGAGCCATCAGTATCGACGCGAACAATATCAAAAACCAACCCCTGTTGAACCTTCGCCTCGCGCGAGAAAGGCGCGCTTTCACGCAGCGAATAAAACATATTGAAAGAAAAAACAGCCAAAATCACAGTCAGAGACGCGCCCACCACCACCATGATTTTCAAAAAACGCCGATCCATCTTAACACGCCCGCTGAGTGATCTTCGGCGGCGGCGCTTTGGCGCGCATCAGATGATAGACAATCCCATCGAGCAAAGCCTTAAACGACGCATCAACGATATTGGGCGAAATCCCGACTGACCGCCAGCGCTCGCCCTTTTTGTTCTCGTTTTCAATGACAACGCGCGTGATCGCCTGCGCGCCCTTATTCAAAATCCGCACCTTATAATCAACAAGAGTCACGTCTTTAATATAGCGCGCATAATGCCCCATATTATTGCGCAGCGCCTGATCGAGCGCATGAATTGGCCCATTGCCCTCGCCATTGGCGACGACCTCTTTGCCGCCGACATTCGCCTTGACGACGGCCTCTGAGATCACGACCTCATCGCCGAGCGCGTTGAAGCGCTTCTCGACGATCACGCGAAACGAATTAATCAATAAAAACTCCGGCACATCGCCTAATATGCGCCAAGCCAGCAAGGCAAATGACGCTTCGGCATCTTCATAGGAGTAGCCCATATCCTCATATTGTTTAAGCTCACGCAAGATCGCGGCGAGTTTGGGGTCGGCGGAGTCTTGCGGCACAAGCTTCTTCGGCAGCCCGATGCCGCGAAGACGCGCGACCAAGTTTGCGCGTCCCGCCTGATTAGAAATAAGAATCTGCCTCTGATTGCCGACTCGCTGCGGCGGAATATGTTCGTAAGTTTCTGGCTCTTTGACCACCGCCGAAACATGAAGCCCGCCTTTATGCGCAAACGCCGACAGACCAACATAAGGCGCATAGCGGTTCGGACGGCGATTGAGCATATCGTCAAAATCATGCGACAGCTTGGTCAATTTCTTGAGCGCCGCCGCCTTGATGCCCAAAGTGAAGCGATCGGCAAACCCCGGCTTAAGCAAAAGCGTCGGCAATAAAGTGATAAGATCAGCATTGCCGCAGCGCTCGCCGAGACCGTTGAGTGTCCCCTGCACTTGACGCGCGCCCGCTCGAACAGCCGCGAGAGAATTCGCCGTTGCATTGCCGGTATCATTATGCGCATGAATGCCGAGCGCCGCTTGCGGCATCGCCTCTTTGACCGCGCCGACGATTTCAAACACTTCATGCGGCAATGTGCCGCCATTGGTGTCGCACAAAACGAGCCATGCCGCGTCGGCATCAAAAGCTGTCTTCAAGCAGTCGAGCGCATATTGCGGATTGGCTTTATAGCCGTCGAAAAAATGTTCGGCGTCGAGCAGCGCCTCTTTTTTGCGCGCGCGCGCCAATCGGATCGAGGCGTCGATCGATTCCAGATTCTTCGCCAGACTGATCCCCAGCGCCGTCTTGACGTGATAATCCCAGCTCTTGGCCACAAGACAAGTCGCATCAGACGAATTATTCAAAACTGCTGCCAAACCCGGATCATTATCCGCACTGCGTCCCGAACGCGCCGTCATGCCAAAAGCCACAAACCGCGCTGCTAAGTTTTTCGGCGGCTCGTCAAAAAATCGGCTGTCCGTCGGATTTGCTCCCGGCCAGCCGCCTTCGATATAATCAACGCCGAGATCATCGAGTATCGCGGCAATGGCGTGTTTATCCTCAACGCTGAAAGACACGCCTTGGGTCTGCGCGCCATCGCGCAATGTTGTATCAAATATGTAAAGTCGCTCTTTTGCCATCAGTCTATTTTACAAAAAAAAGGTTAACCTTTTAATCGCGCGCGGACGCGGTCATATCCCAGCAATAATATCAGATTTTTCATCTCCGGTCCTTTTTCGCGCGCCGTCAACGCCAGACGCAAAGGCATATAAAGATCACGCCCGCGCCGCGAGGTCGCCTCACCGAGCTGCCGCGTCCAGAGCGACCACGTCGTTTCATCCCAAGGCGCGGCAGGCAAAAGACGCGCCGCCTCAGCAAGAAAGGCTTCATCACCGATCACGCCGCGAAACCGATCATCGAGCAGCTCCTGCCAAAACCGTGCTTGTTTGAGCATGGTTAAATTATGGCGCACGACCTGCCAAAACTCGGCGCTCTCCGAAATCCCCAAAGCCGCAAGACGGCGCGACGCCTCAGAGCCGTCAAGTCCATGAATGAAACGCCCATTCAAACGCAATAAATAAACATGATCAAAACGAATATGCTCCGATGAAGCCGCAACAAAATCAAAGTTCCGGATCAGGTCTTTTGAAAAATCATCGCTGCCGATCAAAAAATGCAGCAGAGTCTCCGGCTCAAAGCCTTCTTGTTTGAGGTCGCGCAACGATAGCTGCCCTTTGCGTTTAGATAAACTCGCGCCCGAAATATCGGTCATCAGCGGATGATGTCCGAACACAGGTGCCGCGCCGCCGAGCGCTTCGGTCAGCTCAACATGCACCGCGCTATTCGTCAAATGATCGTCGCCGCGAATGACATGGCTGATGTTGAAGTCCATGTCGTCAAGCACCGAAGGCAAAGTATATAAAAAACGACCATCAGCGCGAATAAGCACCGGATCAGATAGGCTCGTCGTTTTGATCTCTGTCCGGCCATGCAAGAGGTCGTCAAAGCGGCATATACCGCCCGACAATTTGAAGCGCCAATGCGGCGCGCGTCCCTCGTCTTGATATTTTTGCTTTTGCGCCGCCGTCAATTTGAGCGCAGCGCGATCATAGACCGGCGACGATCCGCCGCTGCGTCCCTGTCGGCGCGCGAGCGCAAGCTCCTGCTCGGTTTCATAACAGGGATAAAGTCGCCCCGCCTCCTTGAGCCTCTCGGCAGCTTCGTGATAAGCCTCGAAGCGGTCGGACTGGCAAAACATCCCGTCATGCGGCAGGTCGAGCCACGCTAAATCCTCGATGATCGCATCTTTATATTCGTCGCGCGAGCGCGCGCGATCGGTATCGTCGAGCCGCAGCAAAAAACGCCCGCCCTCATGACGCGCAAACAAAAAATTCAGCGCTGCCGTGCGCGCATTGCCAAGATGTAAAAACCCCGTCGGCGAGGGCGCAAAACGAACGCGCAGATCACTCATCAAGCTTCATCAAAAAACGATTGGTGATCGGATAACGCCGCCCGCGTCCAAAATTGCGCGCGCCGATCTTAACCCCAGGCGGCGCCTGTCGCCTTTTATATTCCGCCATGCGCACAAGCTGAGCCATGCGTTCGATCAAGACCCGATCATGGCCGCGCGCGACAAGCTCGCTGATTCCTCGCTCCTCATCGACGAGACCCCCCAAAATATCATCAAGAACCTCATAGGGCGGAAGCGAGTCCTCGTCTTTTTGATCTTCGCGCAGCTCGGCGCTCGGCGGCTTTTCAAGAATCGACGGCGCGATCACGACGCCCTCAGGCCCTCGCGCGGATTTCGGATGATGTTCATTGCGCCAGCGCGCCGCCTCAAAGACGCGGCTTTTGTAAATGTCTTTGATCGGATTAAACCCGCCATTCATATCGCCGTAAAGCGTTGCATAGCCGACGGAAATCTCAGACTTGTTGCCGGTCGATAGCAGCATATGGCCAAACTTATTGGATAAAGCCATCAAAATCACGCCGCGCAGCCGTGATTGAATGTTTTCTTCTGTCACATCGCTCTGGGTCTGGCGAAATAGCGGCGCGAGCGTCGTCATCGTGGCGGCGACCATCGGTTCAATCGAGACCTCATCGAGCTGAACGCCAAGCGTCTCGGCGCAGGCGCGCGCATCGCGCAAACTCGACGGCGAGGTGAAGCGCGACGGCAACATCACGCAATGGACACGATCAGCGCCGAGCGCGTCGGTTGCGAGCGTCGCGACAAGGGCGCTATCTATGCCGCCGCTCAGACCCAACACGACGCCGGTGAATTTATTTTTTTCAACATAATCGCACAAGCCGATCATCATGGCCTGCCAAATTGCGGCGATACCCTCTTCAAGCGGCGTGATCTTGCTCGGTGCGCACAGCCAGCCTTCGCCTGTTTTTTTATTCCATGTGGTCAAAATATGCGCTTCTTCCCATGAGGGCGCTTGCACGATCACCTGCCCCGATCTCTCCATCACAAAAGACGCGCCGTCGAACACGAGCTCATCCTGTCCGCCGATCTGGTTGAGATAAATCAACGGCGCTTTATTTGTCTCGACATAGGCGCGCGCATAGCTGAGGCGCGCGGCCATCTTGCTTGTATCAAACGGCGAGCCATTGAGCACGATAATAATATCCGCATTGTCTATTTTATCTGGCGTGTCGATCCAAATATCCTCGCAGATTCTGATCCCTAAATGGACGCCCTTGAAAATAACGGCTTTCTCTTCACCGCCTGCGGCAAAGAGTCGTGATTCGTCAAACACCGCATAATCCGGCAAATGGCGCTTGCGGATGATTGCAGCGATTCGGCCATTCTCCAGCAAGAGCGCCGCATTATATAATTTATCCCCTTCAGCCCACGGCGCGCCGATCAGACAGGCAGGCCCTTGAGAAGTCTCGGCAGCCAAAATATGCACCGCTTTGTCGATCGCCTCGATAAACGAGCGGTTCAGCACAAGATCTTCCGGCGGATAGCCCGACAAAAACAACTCGCTCAACACAACAAGATCAGCGCCGTCGGCACGGGCGCGCGCATCTCGCGCCTTCGCTAGATTGCCGGAAACATCACCAACAATCGTGTTTTGTTGAGAAAGAAAAATTCTGATCGTGTCCATATCATGTCCATATCGTGTCCATAATGTATGTAATATATTCTCTATATTCTCTGTTTGCCACTTATACGACGTGGCGCAAGGCTGGTCAAAACCATCAAGACGGGCTAGACTGATCCGAGCATATCACCTTATGGAGTTTCATGGAGTTCCCTTTATGCTTATTGCGAGTTTTGTGTTTTTTCTAGCGATTTTTGTCGGCGTTGGGATCTGGGCGACGCGCGGGCGCGACCGCACCGACGAGGACTATCTCCTCGCCGGACGTTCCACCCACCCGATCCTGACAGCCCTGTCGGCGCAGACGACCTCCAATAGCGGCTTTATGTTCATCGGCCTAATCGCCGCCGTCTATATTGGAGGACTCCACTGGGTCTGGCTGATTGTCGGGTTTTTCGTCGGCGACTTGATGATGTCTTTTCTTGTTTATCCGCGATTTTATCAGGAATCAGTGGCGCGCAACGCGCTCACCGTGCCTGAACTTCTCGGGCGCTGGGGGGGGAAGAATTATTATTATGTCCGCATGCTCGCAGCGTTGTTGACAATCATTTTGCTTTCATTTTACGCCGCCGCGCAATTGCAGGCTGGCGGCAAAGCCTTGTCAGCCATGCTCGACTGGGAGGTCCAATATGGCGTGCTCATCGGCAGCGCGATCGTGCTATCTTATTGCTTGGTCGGCGGCCTGCGCGCGTCGATCTGGACCGACGCCGCCCAAGCTGCCGTGATGCTTCTATCGATGCTGCTGCTCGTCATCTATGCAATCGTCGAAACGGGCGGCATCGGCGATTTCTTCTCCGCCGCAAATGAAATATCTCCGACCTATCTCAATGTTTTCCCGCCCGATCTGCCTTTCTTTGATCCGGTTTCGGGGAGCATGTTGTTTATTCTCGGCTGGATTTTCGGCGGTGCCGGAACAATCGGCCAGCCGCATATCATGGTGCGCTATATGGCGATGCGCTCGGTCGATGAAATGCCTCTGATCCGAATCTACGGCTATAGCTGGAACGGCGTCTTTAGCCTGCTCGCGGTCGGCGTCGGACTTGCCGCGCGCGTCCTGCTGCCCGCGCAAGAAGGCTTCGACGCCGAACTCGGCCTGCCATTATTGTCGCTGCAACTGATGCCCGCGATCCTCGCCGGAGCGATGCTCGCAGGTGTGTTCTCCGCCTCTTTATCGACGGCAGACTCACAGATTCTATCTTGCTCGGCGACCTTGACGCACGACTTCTCACGCGGCGAACCTCACCCGGCGTTCCGTACCGATGAGATCACAACCGGGATTGTCATTGCCTTTGCGACTTTGCTTGCTTTGTCAGCCAATTATCTTACGGTCGGCAATTTTTCGGTCTTCAGCCTTGTTTTGATTTCATGGGCAGGATTGGCCGCAGCTTTCGGCCCGATCATCGTCGTCTATGTGCTCGGCGGCCAGCCCAATCAAAAAACTATCCTCGCTATGATGATTATCGGCTTCCTCACAGTTCTGATCTGGCGCGAAACCCCCATGAACGCTGTAAGCTATTCCGCTCTGCCCGGCGCGATGGCTGGGTTTCTTGTCTATGCCATCAGCCTCGCGTTTGAGCAGAGCCACACCGAAATAAACGCCGCGCCATCGCCATCACAAGCAGATGGGCATAAAGAAAAAAAGAGCGGGCAGCGCCTATGGGGATTGCCACGCCGCATTATGCGCTTATTATGGCGCACGCGCGGCAGTCGATCGGCCTAAAGGTCATTGCTAACGCTGGAACCCTGTCGAAAGGCTCCTCTAGCCGTTTTTAATCAAATTAAGCCCCTTGCTTTACGCTTCAAAACTTGATTGACTGCTATTTCAGGGGTCAGGAGGAAATTATGGGACAAACAACAAAAAGATTCTACCTCAAATCAAAGCCGACCGACCGCCTCACGCGCGACCACTTCGAGTTGCGCGAAGAAAGCGTCCCCGATCCCAAACCCGGTGAAGTGCTCGTCAAGACTTTGTTCATCTCGCTTGATGCCGCAAACCGCGCCTGGCTGCAAGGGCCCACCTATCGCGGAGAAGTCGGCGCCGGAACGCCTATGCCCGGCCTGCTCGTCGGCGAGATCGTCAAGTCGAATGATCTCGCTTTGAAGGAAGGCGACATCGTCGAGGGTGATCTCGGCTGGCAGGAATATGGCATCGCCAAAGCGCGCCATCTAAATCGACGCAAGCGCGTCGAGCCTTTGACCCATCTCATTAGCCTGCTCGGCATCGCTGGACGCACCGCCTATATCGGCATGAGCTATCTCGGCGCGCCGCGCGCCGGAGATAATGTGCTCGTCTCGGCGGCAGGCGGTGCGGTCGGATCAATCGCGATCCAGCTCGCGCGACTCGCCGGAGCAAAAACTATAGGCCTTGCCAGCTCCGACGAAAAATGCCAATGGCTCAAGCAAAAAGCTCAAGTCGACGTCGCAATCAATTATAAAAACGGCAATCTGCTCAAGAGTCTCGGCGAGGCCGCGCCCCAAGGCATCGACCTCTATTTTGATAATGTCGGCGGCGATATTCTCGGCGCAGCTCTGTTTGCAATGAAAGAGCGCGGGCGGATCATTTGCTGCGGCGCGGTCTCACAATATGACGGTCCCGGCACAGCCGCTGGTCCGCGCGGCATCCCTGGCCTCATTGTCGTCAAGAGATTGTCTGTCAGAGGCTTCGTCGTCATGGATGACGCATGGCTCTATCCCGAAGCCGAAAGACGCATGAGTGCTTGGGCTCAACAAGGCCAGCTCGCCGTCGCCGAAGATATTATCGATGGCTTCGAAAATACCCCCGACGCCCTGATCGGCCTGCTCGCGGGCAAAAACATCGGCAAACGAATCATCAAAATAACCTAAAGGAGAAAACCATGTCCACCACAAGCAAAGAAATCCACTTGGCCTCGCGGCCTGAGGGCGTTCCGGCGGCGAAAAACTTTAAGCTCGTCGAAACAAAAATCGACGATCCCAAAGACGGCCAAATCTTGATCCGCAATATCTGGATGTCGGTCGATCCCTATATGCGCGGCCGCATGATGGATATCCAAAGCTATATCCCGCCTTTTCAAATCGACGCGCCGCTCGAAGGCGGCGCAATCGGCCAAGTTGTCGCATCACAGGCCAAGGGCATCGATAAAGGCGATTATGTCAGCCACATGCTCGGCTGGCGCGAATACACCCTCACCGAAGGCGGTGGCGTCCAAAAAATTCAACCGATCAGCGGCGTCCCGCTTGAGACCTATCTCGGCACCATGGGCATGCCCGGCATGACCGCCTATGCCGGTCTGATGAGAATCGCGCAGCTCAAAGATAAAGAAAATGTGTTCGTCTCGGCAGCAGCGGGAGCCGTCGGCGCGATCGTCTGCCAGATCGCCAAAGCCAAAGGCTGCTACGTCGTCGGCAGCGCCGGTTCCGAAGAAAAATGCCAATGGCTCAAACAAACCGCCGGTGTCGATGAAGTTATCAATTATAAAACCTGTGGCAATCTCACTCAAGCCGTCATGAAGGCTTTTCCTAAAGGCATTGATGTCTATTTCGAAAATGTCGGCGGCGCACACCTTGAGGCCGCGCTCACGGCCATGAATCTCTTCGGCCGCATCGTCGTGTGCGGCATGATCTCGCAATATAACAACACCAAACCGCAGCCCGGCCCCTCTAATCTGATTGCCATCATCGGCAAGAGCCTCAGAGTAGAAGGCCTCATTGTCTCCAACCATCTCGACATCATCGCAGATTTCCAAAAAGATATGAAAACGTGGATCTCGGCAGGCAAAATCAAATGGCAGCAGACCGTCGACGAGGGCATCGAAAAAGCGCCGCAGGCCTTTATCAAACTCTTCACCGGCGACAATAAGGGGAAAATGCTCGTCAAATTAGGGCCAGATCCGGCAATCTAATGTGGGGCCTAATATGGCGCGGAAAATTCTCTTCATCACAACCGACCAGATGCGCTACGACGCGCTCGGCTGCAATGGCGGCAAGGTCGCGCGCACCCCAGTGCTCGACCGCCTCGCCCACGACGGGCTCAACTACCAACAAATGATTGCGCAAAATGTCGTCTGCATGCCCGCGCGCGCGTCGATGATTTCAGGACAATATCCCCAAACGCATGGCGTGTGGATGAATGGCGTCCCTCTGCCCGCTGACAGCCCTTCAGTCGCTGCGCTGCTCCACGAGGCCGGATATAAAACCGCGCTGATCGGCAAGGCGCATTTTGAACCTTGGCTCGGCGGCGATGCGTTCTACGAAAACAGCATGGCCGCCAAAGGCGAATATGGGCCCCATCGCGGCTTCGATCACATGGAAACCGCTAATCATTTTATTCTCGGCCACGCTCATTATGATGTCTGGATGAACCAAGAGCATCAAGATCAAGTCAAAAATTTTTATCCGATCCTGTCGCCGGAAGGCAAACAAAATCACGCCGGAGGCGGCGCGACCGGCGCGGTTCAATGCTGGCATAATCCAACGCCGCGCGAGCTCTATCACACAGACTGGATCGCCGATCGTGTCATCGCCTTCCTCGACGGCCTCGATGAGCAAGATGACTGGTTCATCTGGATGAGTTTTCCTGATCCTCACCATCCTTGGGATCCACCCGCAGAAGAGCTCGGACGCGTCGCATGGCAGGAGCTTGATCTTCCCGCGCTCTATCCTCAAAACCACGAGGCGCGAATCAAAATGCTGGAAAAAAAGCCTGGCCATTGGCTCGCGGCTTATCTGGGCTCGATCAACACGAATTACGAAATGCCGCCGAGCTTCCAACCAGCCTCTTTGACCGCAGATCAGGTGCGCGAAATCAACGCCATGACCCATATCGAAAACGAGCTGATCGACGAAGCCTGTGGCCGTGTGCTCGCTTATATCGAGCAGCGAAGCTGGAACGACGAGACCGACATCATTTTCACGACCGACCACGGCGAAATGCAGGGCGATTTCGGCTTGATGTTCAAAGGCCCGTTTCATGTTGATGCGCTGATGCGTCTGCCTCTGCTCTGGCGTCCAGCAGCACACGCGCAATGTGCTGCAAACAAGATCAGCGCGCCTGTCGGCCATATTGATATCGCGCCGACCATTTGTCACATCGCCGACCTTGATGTCCCGAGCTGGATGGAGGGTGCGCCTCTGCCGCAAACGCCCGACGAGCAGCGCGAGCGAGCGCTGACCGCATGGGAGAGCGTGCATGGCGGCTTCAAGCCTGTCTTCAGCCCAGACGACGCCCCGCCTGATGCCACGACCATCGTGCTGCAAACGATCACGCGCGATCATTATCGCTGCACCCGCTATCTCAAAAGCTCTCTTTATGACGGCAGTGAGGGCGAACTCTATGATCTCGGCGAAGACCCCGGCCAACTCAACAATCTGTGGGATGATCCCAAGCGGCAAGGTCTCAAAAGCGACCTCATCGCCGATATGCGCGACCATTGGCCGAAGCCGCGCAGCAAAAGACTGCCGCGCCTCGCGCCGGTTTAGACCCGCGCCGCCTCTTTCGGCACGCGATCATCACGCGGTGGAAGCGGCGGCAGATCGCAAAACTTGAAAAACCTGTCCTGTCCTTTTTCCAGTTCGACATCCAAAGCAGCCATATGAAAAGCGTCAAGGCAATTGGGATTTGTCAGCATCGCCGGACTAAGGCCGTTTTCCAGCAGAAACTTATTCATCACCAGAGTGATCGTTCTGATATTGCCATCTCCAAAAGGATGCGCCTGTGTCAAGGCTTGGCAGCAGTCTAAAATCACCTTTTTTCTTTCAGGATAAGACACTCGAGGATGTTCTTTGCGAGCCTGTTTGATGTCAGTATAATATCGAGTAAAAATTTGATCCACGCGCTGTTGACATTTTTCTTTCGGCTGAGGATGACAGGTATAATCATAAGACAAAATGCGACCGCTAGCATCGAACTGTTCCGCTTTCAAAGTAGCCCACTCATTTTTTTCAAATGCGCATTTTGCCTCAAGAAGCTGTATCCCTTCTCGAGTCGCGGTTGCGTTGCTGCCCTGAGGCTCGTTCATGATAAGCCCAAAATGAACTGCCGTATTATCTCGATATTTTTGCCCCAAACATTTCGACGCTGGAGGCATCTCAACATCTGCTCTGCTTGCACATCGATGTTCTGTCTTGAAAACTTGCTCCACACATATAGCGTGCAGCTCTTCATAGGACTTAGCATCAATTGTGCGGCCAAGAGTCTCAACAACATAGCCAAATCCGAAGCACATCGCTCCATAATATCCGGCCTCGTCGTCAAATTGATAAGAATTGTTCCAAGCCTGTTGAGTGCCATCAATGAATAAGCGCCAGCGCTCACCTGGTTTCAGCACTGAGAGAGTCCTCGTCGACCTTGCTTTCAGACAATCGTTCAAATATGCTTCTCCCTCTCTTTTTCGCCTGATCGAATGAAACGATGAAAGAAGCAAACTCTTTAAATCGTTCCCGAACGAGTCTTTCATGGGAGACCTATCGACATGCGCGATCACGAGGTCTAAATTACTATCAAACTTTCCCGCCGACGATTTACTCTCCAAAACCTGCTCGACAATTGGCACAATCTGCTGAAGACTCTTATCAAGAAGATTGATACCGCCAAAATTATCGATTTGATATTGCTCAACAGCGACGACAATTTGATCAGCAAGCTCTTTGCCGCGATCAATGACTCCATCACTGGTGGCCGCTGCCGCAGCGGCAGCGGCAGCCGTAACGCTAGCGCTCGCTTTGCCTATCTTAGACATAGTTTAGATTTTAAGAGCGCTGTCAGGCAGAGCAATTCAAATGATCTTGATCTTGCACCGGGTTAAGCTGAAATTCTTTCTATTGAACGGCCTAGCTTGATTTTCTCAGCAAGCAAAAAAGCTAATTCCAGCGCCTGCCCGGCATTGAGGCGAGGATCACAATGGGTGTGATAGCGATCCGAGAGATCTGCCTCAGAAATCGCCGCAGCGCCCCCCAGACATTCGGTCACATTCTGGCCGGTCATCTCCAGATGGATGCCGCCCGGATGGGTGCCCCGTGCGTGGTGGATCGCCATAAAATGATCGACTTCCTCAATGATGTTCTTGAATGGGCGGGTTTTATATCCGTTGGACGCCTTGATCGTATTGCCGTGCATAGGATCACATGACCACACAACTTTTAGACCGGCTTTTTCCACCGCCTCAATGAGCGGCGGCAGATGCTGTGTGATCTTATCAGCGCCAAACCGACAAATCAGCGTGAGGCGTCCGGGTATATTCTCAGGGTTAAGACGATCAGCGAGTTTGAGCAAATCTTCTGGCACGAGCGCAGGCCCGCACTTCAAGCCGATCGGATTGCCAATGCCGCGACAAAACTCGACATGCGCGCCATCAAGCTGGCGGGTGCGGTCGCCGATCCAAACCATATGCGCCGAAGTATCGTAGTAGCCGCCCGAAATCGAATCGATGCGCGTCATCGCCTCCTCATAGCCCAGCAGCAAGGCTTCATGGCTCGTGAAGAAATCCACCGTCTGCAATTGCGGCGCTGTCTCCGGCGAGACGCCGCACGCTTTCATAAAGTCAAGCGCCTCCGTAATGCGTTGCGCAACTTCGCGATAATGTTCGCCCTCCGGGCTGTCGGCAACGAAATCCAAGTTCCACCGATGGACAAACTCCAGATTGGCAAAACCGCCCTGCGCAAAAGCGCGCAGCAAGTTCAGCGTCGAGGCCGATTGGCGATAGGCTTTGATCTGACGATCCGGATCAGGCACACGCTCTTGTTTGTCAAATTGAATGCCGTTGATAATGTCGCCGCGATAGCTCATCAAAGTTTCGCCGTCTTGCGTTTCTTGATCCTGTGAGCGCGGCTTCGCAAATTGCCCGGCAATCCGCCCGATTTTGACGATCGGCAAATTGCGCGCAAAAGTCAAAACCACTGCCATCTGCAATAAAACACGAAATGTGTCACGGATATTATCCGCCGAATGTTCGGCGAAGCTCTCGGAACAATCGCCGCCTTGCAGCAAAAAAGCGCGACCCTCACTGACCTCCGCGAGATGTTTCGTTAAATTGCGCACCTCACCAGCAAAAACCAAAGGCGGAAAACTCCGCAAACGCGCCTCCACCTGCACAAGCGTCGCTTGGTCTGGATATTCCGGAACTTGGCAGATCGGCTTTGCGCGCCAGCTATCTGGCGTCCATTTGTTCATCATCTTGGGCCTCTTTTTTGGAATGGTTATACATAGCATAAAACAACGTTAAAGGGGGATTATTTTTCCGCACGACGGGTCGGCTTAGCCATCGTCACCAGCTCTTCGGCGGCGGTCGGATGCACGGCCATCGTCGCGTCAAACTGCGCCTTCGTCGCGCCCATCGTCACCGCGATCCCGATCGCCTGTATCAGCTCGCCCGCATCCGAGCCCAATATGTGAACCCCTAAAACTTTATCCGTCTTGGGTTCGACAATCAACTTCATCAAAATCCGCTCCGCCGACGATGAAAAACTCTGCTTCATCGGACGGAACCGGCTTTCATAAATATCCACCGCACCATAGGCCTCGACCGCGGCTGTCTCCGTCAGTCCCACCGCGCCGATCTGCGGCTGGCTGAATACCGCTGAAGGAACACAAGAATGATCCACCTCGATCTCCTCGCCGCCAAAAACCGTGCGTGCAAATGCCGAACCTTCGCGGATCGCCACCGGCGTCAAATTGACCCGATCGGTCACATCACCGACCGCGTAAATCTCTGCCGCTGTGCTCTTGGAAAACTTGTCAACGACCACCGCGCCATTTTTCGTCAGCTCAACGCCTGCTTCTTCAAGACCCATGTCGCGCGTGTTCGGCAGACGCCCAGTCGCAAACATCACGAGATCGGTCTGCGCTGTGCTGCCATTCTTAAAGCTGACCTGATAACTATTGCCATCCTTTTCGATTTTCTCCGGATCACTCCCGACGCGGACATCAATGCCCTTGAGCGCGATCTCGTGATGCAAAGCGGCGCGGATATCATCATCGAAGCCGCGCAAAATCTCTTCGCCGCGATAGGCAAGAATCGTCTCAACGCCGAGCCCGTTGAAAATGCCAGCAAACTCAACGGCGATATAGCCGCCGCCGACCACCATGATCCGCTTCGGCAATTCATCTAAATGAAAGGCCTCGTTTGAAGTGATCGCATATTCTATGCCCACAATGTTCTGCGGCAAAAATGGCGCGCCGCCTGTCGCGATGAGAATCCGCTCAGCCGACACGCGGTCCTTGTCGCTGTCAAGAATGATCTCATTGACGCCGCTCAAACGCGCGCGTGTTTGAAAAGTCTGCACTTTCGCTTTATTCAGATTATCTCGATAAACCCCATTGAGGCGATCAATCTCTTTATCTTTGTTTTCAACCAGAATCTTCCATGAAAACTCGGCCTCTGCGAGCGTCCAGCCAAAGCTGCGGCACGTCTCGAACTCTTCAGGAAAATGCGACGCATAAACAAATAATTTTTTCGGCACACAGCCGCGAATCACACACGTGCCGCCAATGCGATATTCCTCAGCGATCCCGACGCGAGCGCCAAACTCCGCCGCCATCCGCGCCGCGCGCACACCGCCCGATCCCGCGCCAATCACGAATAGATCAAAATCATGCGCCATTTGCCTGTCTCCTTTTTATTTTGGTTGTTTCATTATCATGACCGATCACAACCATATCGGCTCCATCGATCATATCCAAAAACAGCCCATGCGCCGCAACAGATGATAGAAGATTAAGTTTTGCCTCAATATCTTGTGGGCGCGCCATGCGGCCAAAGAAGCAATCATAAATATAATTCTGGCTGTCGGTCTGATAGGCTTTGCCCGCAATTGCGCGCAGGCGGACATCATCCAGATCGCCGACAAGATCAGCGAGCGCATAGCGCGCCGCATCGCGGCCAAAGCCGAAAACCTCAACCGGAACCGGCACTTTCGCCCCCAGCACATCGACAAGCTTCGTCGCATCGGCAATGATGACCTTGCGCTCAGAGGCTTGCGCGACGATCTTTTCGCGCAACAGCGCGCCGCCCAGACCCTTAATCAGATTGAGCTCGCGATCGATCTCATCGGCACCATCGACGAGCAGATCGATTTTCGTGAAGGCGGCGGAATCAAGGAGCTCAAGCCCCTGCTTTTGCGCGAGCGCTGCGATGCGGTCAGAGGTCGCAACGCAGCGCAGCGACATTTTTCGCGCCGCGAGTAGGCTGACAAAAATCTCCGCCGTCGAGCCCGAACCCAGCCCGACGATCATCCCGTCCTCGACAAAATCGCAAGCGCGCCGTGCTGCTGCGGATTTTGCTTTCATCAGCGCTAAATCAGACATCACGTTCAGCTTTCATGTGTATTGGCATCGTTGCAATCAAACTCGGTCTATCGTATAGAAAATAGAGGCGTAATTCAATGAACAAAGATATTCTGATTAAGGCTGAGCAGCTGACCGTTCGACGCGGCGGGCAGGATATTTTATCGGCGATTGATCTCACTTTGCGGCGCGGCAAAATCACGACTCTCATCGGGCCGAATGGCGCGGGCAAAACGACATTAGCTCATGCTTTGCTCGGCATCATCCGACCAAGCTCAGGAAGTTTAACGCTTCAGCCCGCGATCAAATTCGGTTTCGTGCCGCAATTTCTATCGATCGATAAAACTTTGCCGCTTACATCTTCTGAGTTTCTCAAACTCCCCAAGAGGCTCAAGCCCCGCGAGCTCGAAGCCGCGCTCGAACAAGTGAACATCGTCCATATCAAAGATCGCCCGCTCTATGCGCTTTCGGGCAGCGAGATCAAAAAATTACTGCTCGCGCGCGCGCTGCTGCGCAAACCCGATCTGTTCGTACTCGATGAGCCGACCGCCTTCCTCGACCCTGCCGGTCAGGCAAAGTTTTATCGCTTCATCTCTCAACTGCCGAAACTTTATCATTGCAGCGTCCTGCTGATCTCCCACGACCTCCACGTCGTGATGGCCGATGCCGACGAAGTCATCTGTCTCAACCGGCATATTTGCTGCCACGGCGCGCCGCACGATGTTCGCCAAGACCCGCAATATCATGCGCTCTTCGGCACCGCCGGCGAGGCGCTGTCGATCTATCCCCACCAGCACGATCACAGCCACGACACGCCAAGCCCGTGATCGCCAATGAATTATCATTAGCGCTCGCCGCCGGGCTGGGCATCGTGATGGCCACAAGCCCGTTCGGCTGCGTGATCGTCTGGCGACGCATGGCGTTCTTCGGCGAAATGATCGCCCATACGGCTCTGCTCGGCATTGGGCTGGGGCTGATCGCAGGCATTGAGCCGATCATCGGCATTATCCTGACCTGCATGATCGCCGTGCTGCTGATCTCATGGACATCATATCTGCCTGCCGATACGATGCTCGGCGTCATCTCACATATCACGCTCGCGTTCGGCCTGTTATTGCTCGCAACGCAGGCAAACGGCGAACATGAAGGAACCCACGACCACACACAAGATGTTTTGTTCGGCAATATATTAGACCTCACCTGGCTGGATATTGCGGTCATTTATGGCGTCAACATTGCCGCTTTGATCGGACTTGCGCTGATCTGGCGACCTTTGCTGCTTTTGATCGTCAGCAGGCAGATCGCGCAGGCGGAAAACATCAGCGCGCAAAAGATCAACCTCGCTTTCATGCTGCTACTCACGTTGGTGGTGGCAGTCGGCATGCAGATCACCGGCGCGTTCCTGATTATCGCCTTGACGATCATCCCGGCCGCGACCGCGCGCGGTCTTGCTCAAACGCCGACGCAAATGGTCACGCTGGCGCTGATCTCTGGCGCGCTCAGCACGATTTTAGGGCTCAGCGCGAGCTTTATGTTTTCATCGCCGCCGGGGGCTACGATCATCACGATCGCGGCGGCGCTGTTTGCGCTCAGCCTTTTGGCTCAAACATTGAGCAACATCAGGCCGCGCAAAATATAGACCGCGCCGATCAGACATAAAATCACTTTCATGCCGAACCGGAAGCTCTCATTGCTGAATCGCGCTAAAATCGCGCGTCCGGCGAAAGCGCCGACAAAGGTAAGCGCGATAATCATTCCATAAACCCAAAGCGGAAAATCAACCGATAACCCCGACCCAACAAGAAACATAAAATAAATCACTTTGAGAATATGGCTGCCCGTCTGAACCACAGCCTTCGTCGCGACGATCTCATGGCGGTTCAACTGCGCGCGAATAAAAAACAAATCCAACATCGGACCAGCAACACCCGCCATCAAGTGAGTCGCGGTGGTCATCAGACCGCAGGCGATCGCGTCAGGACGCCGCAGCGCATTAAGCGCCAGAGATTTCGGCAGGCCAACCGCCAAAAACGCCATCGCGCCTAAACATAAAAATACCCACGCTTTGCTCAACGCAATCGCCAAGAACACAAAAACCGCCAAAGCCACAACCGCGCCCAAAGCATAGTTCATCACGATGCGCCAGCAGACATGACTCACATGAAGCGCCACACGCCAACCATTCGACGCCGTCTGCGCAACGCCATGCAGCACCATCGCATCGGCTACCGAAAACAGCGCGAGCAGCACACCCATCAAAATCATGCCCCCAGCCATGCCAAACACGCCCGAAAGCAAGGATGTCAAGAATAAACTCAGCCCTAAAACAACAAGAACGAACGAGCTCATTATTGAGCTCATTATAAAGCGGCGCGGCGGGCGATCTCTTCCTTCAAGAGCCAGAGGCGATCATTGCCCCACAGCGCAAAATCATCCTCGCCCTCAGGCCCGATCAGCCGATAGCTCGGCACCCCCCAACATCCGGAATCGAACATCGCGATGCGATTTTGTTCAAGACGCTCATGCCAGTCTTCATTGTCTAGATGCTTGCGCGCCTTGTCCCAGTCGAGTCCGGCGCGCTCGACCACTGCGCGCAATCCGCGCGGCGCGTAAGTGTCGATGCCTTCGGCAAAGGCCGCCTGCAAAAAAGACTTAAGATATTTTCCACCGCGCCCTTTCTTCTGGGCAAAGACAAACAGCGAATAGCCGCGCAGCACAGGAGGCCCAACCGGATCCATCATATTGCCGAAAGGCAGGCCTTTCTTCGTGCCCTCGCGCTTGGTATCCAAGAAAATATAAATCCCCTTTTCAACGGGAACTTTCATGCCGCGCATCACCATCGGCATCACTGGACGCAGGATCAGCTCCACCGGATAATATTTCGGCAGATCAAGGGTTTCTTCTATAGAAATATAAGTGTAGGGGCTGCGCAAGGATGGGAAATATTCTAGCTTCATCAGCTTTTGACCTTTTTTGCGCGTAATCAAAGTCGGCGTGCGAAGATCACGTGCAACCGCAAAAGACGACACCTCATGACTTGGCTCAGCTTCATCGCTGAGTTCATTCACTCTCTGCGCATTGAGCTCCTCAAGTCTTTTTTCTAAATAAGGCAGGCGATCAATGCCCCAATACCATTCTCCTTCATAATAAAACATCGCGCCGAGATAATGTTTAAGCTTGGCGCGCAATTTTGTGCCCTCGTCAATGAGCTTGCCAGCTTCCTCAGAGCTGGATTTGTCAAACGGGTCAAGCGTCTGTTGATCTCCGGCCCAAAGAGCGGCGCTGATATCGCTAATGTTGGAGATATGATTTTTCGCCAAGATTCGCGCCGCTAAGTCTTGGAGCTCAGGCGAAGGCTGCCGACCCTGATCGACAAAATCGAGGCCATAAAAAGGCGCGATGCGCGCCGCATCACGACGGCTATAGGCAATGAGCATATCGGCTTCGGGCGTGGCGGCCTCTGGCGGCTTGCCGACAAGGTGAGGCAAAAGGGTAATCTCATAACGCGCGACGAGACCCGGAATAACCTGCGCCGCTAAATGACTATAGGGATCGTCCAATTGGTGAAAGTAATGCACCTCATGCGGACGCCGCGCGCGTTGACGCGCGCGCTCTGCGCGACGGCGCGCTTTGTCGATGCGGCGCTGATCGGCGATGTGGCGCAAAAAGCGGCTGCCGATAAATCGGCGCAGACGCCATTTGAATGGATTCTCGCTCATATATCCTCTTTGAGGACGAGCCATAACTGGCAGCCGGTTTTGGTCAGCACTTGATCGAGCGCATCGTTTTGAACCTCTTTGTAGCGGGCGCGGATCACAGCCAAAGAGCGAGCGTGATATTTCTGCGTCTCTTGCGTGAAAGCGCGCCCCTCTAAATTGACGCTGAATGTCTGCTCTTGCGCCGCGAGCGCTTTGGCGTTGGCATCGCTCCAGGGGAGGAATAGGCCTGCGACTTCGTGCTGCAAAATTTTTTCGAGGGTCGGTGCGAGCGCATCCCATTCTTCCCATGTGCCTTCGGCCTGCGGCGCGCGCATCCGCTTAATCCAAGCCTCCAAGCCGCGATATTTATCGTGGATGATCGCATAAGGCGTGGGATCGGTCCAAGCGTTATAGATCTGCCCCCACAGGCCGAAGTCGGCCAAAGAAGGACAGCCGCCAAAAACATAAGGCCGTGAGGCTAAATGCTCTTGAAGATGACCGCACAACCGCTCAAAAGACGCCTCGATCTGTGGCGCGGTCGTTTTATTTGAACCGACAAACGACAAACGCGGGATCATGCGCGCAGAAATCATATCGGCGATCTTATTGCGCATAATCCCGCGGACAAAGGGCAGGCGCGCGAAAATCCCCGACGGCAGATTCAGATCCGCAATGCGTCGCGCCGCTGACCTCTGATCCGGCGGATAATTCCAGCGATAATGAAACATATGCTTGTTGCCCCATTCATCGGCATATTCCTCGAGCAGCGCCGAAATGAATGGCATAATCTCGCCGGGGGGCGCGATCGATGACGACGGATTATCGGCCTCAAGCTTCTCAATGATCGGCGTCGAATCTTGGAAGCTCGCGCCATCATCAGCGACCAAGAGCGGCACAAGCGGCAGTTTGGCATATTTTTCAAACTCGGCCTGATTGGCGCGGGTGCGCACAATCCATTGATGCGCAATGCCCTTATAGCGCAAATAAGATCGCAGCTTCACCGAATAAGGAGATAACTCCACACCAAATAAACGATAGCTCATAAAATCCTCCTATTAAAGCTCACCTGTCTAGCTGCCGGAATTATATATCCTCTATAAAAAATAAGCTAGACGAAACAAAAACTCATCATGTCCCTTATCTGTCGGATCGACGCCAACAATTTGACCATTGACGACCGTAGGAATGCCAAACCCTAACTGTGTCGGCATATCATAAGGATTATTCAGCGCGCGCGCCCAAGTGGCATCGATATAAAACAGACCAAAAAATCGGGCACGCACACCCAGCCCGGCTGAAAATAAATTGAGCGTCGGGAAAAAAGACCCCGACACCGGTGAAAACCCCCTGAGAACGTTTGCCCTAATCACATTGGATATCTGTCCTTGGTCAAAAAAGCCATAAAAGGTCAATTCGTCAAAAATGTTGCGCGGGCCCAACTCTCCGAGATTGACCTGTCCGATGCCTCTCCAAGTTGCGCGCAACTCGGTGCTGGTGCCCCAGCCATGATCTCCCGAAATGCGCCCCGAACTAAAACCGCGTCCAATGCTCGAATTGCCGAACGAGATATTCTGACTATTGGTCAAAGGCTTAAACGCATATTGAGCCGTTGCAGAAATAAACAAAGATAAATTCGGTATCTGAAGCGCTAAAAGCTCTCTCGGCGATAATAGATTCTGGTTATAGCTCAAATCTGCCGTCAACCATGTGCCGCGGCGCGTGAATTGATCTCCTCTTACCGAAGATCCTGAATCAGGCATTCTGTCAGTGCCTGAATCAAGACCGCCGCCTTCCGTCAAGCCTTGGCGGACTTTTGCCTCAAATGTCGTGAAGTTTCCCCACAGGCTGCGATAATTGAGATTAAAGCCCAAAGACAGAATATGCGTATCGCCTTGTGTCTGCACACTACTATCATCTATGCGCCTTGTGAGACGCTGCTCAAAATCATATTCCACACGGTTCCCAAAATTGAAAGTGGTCGAGCGATAAAAAGGTATGCTCACATAAGTTCCTGCTCTCAGGCCAAGGTCTTTTGTTGGCGTGTTGCTGAGTTCTGGATCGGGTCTTGTCAAGTTGCTGCTGACATAAACGCCAATGATTGTTCCGAAAATATCCTTATTAAAATTAGCAGCGCTGTTTTCGACCGAAAGGCCATCATAACTGAAATTAAACCTGATGTGAGGGATTCGCATCTCATAGCTCATGCGGCCGATCAAGGTTTCGTCCGGATTAAAGAAGCTGTTGGACATCGAAAAAGACAGTCTATCCCCGCCACGCACAAGAGACTCAAATTGACCGCTCAAAGATAAAATCCATGGCCCGACGGAATCGCTGGAGGCATTGTTCAAAGACACCGATCCGGAGACGATATCGCGATCTATCACATCGATGACAAGATCGACACCGCCCTCTTTGCCTGATTCCGCGGCGCGCAGCTTTTGTTGAATCCGAAAATTTTGAAAATCTCCCAAGCGCGCAAGGCTTTTTTCAACATCAGCAACTCTGGCAGGCTTGCCTGTTCTCAAATCGGCGAGATACGTTTTGATGATCCCTTTCGCATTGCCCGCATTGCCTTCGACGACGATAGCGTCAAGATACCCCTCAAAGATTTTTATTTTAAGCCTGCCATCGGCGATGCGCTGCGCAGGAACGATCGCTCGGGTCGTCAACCAGCCATCATTGGCGTAAAATCTTTCGAGTCGGTTTGTGATTTTGCCCAGATCATCAAAGGCCATGTATTTATCAAGAAAAAATCTATAGATTTTCCTAAGCTCCGAAGGCATATAGAGCGTCGCGCCTTCAATCTCAATAGATTTGAGGACGAAGCCCTCTTCGGGCGGCGCACGCTCTTCCGCAGGCGGATCAGCCACCTCAATCGGCTTCAGCGGAACAAGCTTTTTCAAAGAATTGTCTGAAAGGCCGAACAATTGGGGAGCTTCTATACCCAAATCGCGGCTGAACGGCAAGTCGGGATTGGTCTGCCCATCACCTCCAGCGAGCCCGACCTGCGGCCACATTAATAATCCAAACAATCCGCAGATTAAAATGCGTTGTTTCATATATAAAGTCCTTGAATGAATAATGCTCCTGCGCGCGGTTATAGCACAACCTCTATCAATCTGGGGCTTTTTTGTGCCATCGCCGAAATTAATTGATCGGCAAACGCCTCGATCGTTGCTGCGCGGCTCGCCTCGACGCCCATGCCCTCAGCGAGGCTGACCCAGTCGAGCGTCGGATGGCTCAAATCAAGAACAGACAAAGCCTTCGGACCCGCATTGGCTCCGACGCGATGAAGCTCAATGTTCAAAATTTCATAAGATCGATTCGCAAAAACGATATTAACGATATTTAATTTCTCGCGCGCCTGTGTCCAAAGAGCTTGGAGCGTATACATACCACTGCCATCGCCTTCAAGATTGATGACCTTGCGCTGCGGACACGCCACCGCCGCGCCTACCGCTAAAGGCATGCCGATCCCGATCGCGCCGCCGGTCAGCGCTAGATAATCGTGCGGCCGCGCGCCTGCGAGCGCAACGAACGAGCCTAATCCTGACGTCGCGCCCTCGTCGATGACGATCGCTTCCTCAGGTAGGAGATGCGCCAAAACCTGTCCGACTGAAAACTGATCCAGATTGTCCGCCCGCCAATTGTTCGGCAGCTCACACGATAAAGCCGCAACACTCGGATCGCCCGACACATCGAGTCCCTCAGCTAACCGCCGCAAAGCTTCGACACCATCCTGATGAGGATGCGCAAGAACAAAAAAGTCGCAACCCTCCTTTGACAGCCAGCTCGGCTGATCGGGATAAGCAAAAAACGAAATCGGCGGCTTGCTGCTCACAAGAATCATCTGCTCAATATCTTGGATGAACTCCACAACCTGCTCAGCAAAATAAGGCAATCGTTCAACCTCCACGATCCCCGCGCCGCGCCTCAGACGCGGCGGAAACGTATCACATAAAAGCCGCGCCCCTGTCTTCGACGCAATGCGGCTTGCATGACGCAGCCCTTCCTCTTGAAGCGTCGCGCCACGCAACAACAAAGCCGTTTTTTTGCCGTGATCAAGTTTCTTATTAAGTGTCTTGACCGCTTCCTCAATGACATCATCACCCGGCGCGTGGCTCTCCGACGGCGGCACACGACGCACAGGCAAGCCTCCTGGTTTCCATGCGGTGTCTGCCGGTAAAATCAATGTTGCGATCTGACCCGGAGGCCCTATCGCAGCCGCACAAGCGCGTGCGCCATCGGCAGCCGCCTGCAAGGCGCTCTGACTCGCATGGACCCAACCCGATACCGGCGACGCTAATCCCTCAATATCACTCGCGAGCGGCGCATCATATTGCGCATGATAGGTCGCGTGATCGCCAACAATGTTCACAATCGGCGTCGCCGCGCGCCGCGCATTATGCAAATTGGCAATTCCATTGCCTAACCCCGGCCCTAAATGCAATAAAGTCGCAGCAGGTTTTCCCTTCATCCGGCCATAGCCATCGGCAGCTCCTGTCGCAACCCCTTCAAATAAACACAGAATCGCCCGCATATCAGCAACGCCATCCAACGCGCTGACAAAATGCATCTCCGATGTCCCCGGATTGGCAAAACAAACCTCAATACCACTCGCTGCTAGTGTCCGCACAAGAGCCTCTGCGCCATTCATATTATCTCTCCTTTTGGCTTTTATCTTAAGCATAAAAAATGTAAACTTAGATAAAGTCAATCTCTGCGGAGAGGAAAAGGAGAATAAAAAAGGAGGATAACATGATCGATCATATCGGCTTCCGAGTGAAGGATTACGACACCGCTAAAGCTTTCTATCAAAAGGCGCTCGCGCCCCTAGGCTATCAACTGATCGCCGAGTTCGGCGACTTCTCGGGCTTTGGCCGCAATGGCAAGCCCGATTTCTGGATCGAAAAAAGCGCCTCCGGCACAACCTATATGCATATAGCGGTCAATGCCGCCAGTCGCGCCGAGGTCGATGCCTTCTACCAAGCCGCCCTCGATGGCGGCGCCAAAGATAACGGCGCGCCGGGCTTGCGCGAAATCTATCACCCCGATTATTACGGCGCGTTCGTCATCGACCCCGAAGGGCACAACCTCGAAGCCGTCTGTCATGCGCCTGTCTAACCGATCGCGGTCAGAAATCATATTTGATGTTGAAACTGATACCCCAGAAGCTCAGTCCATCTGAGCTGAAGCGATAGGCGACATCTTGATCGCCAACGCGCGACCCATGACTGCGAAGCTGATCATAAGAACCGTCATCTTCAAAATCGCTGAGGGGCAACACGTAGCGGACTTTGATACCTAAAGTCATCTGATCACTGATCTGCCTGTCAATGCCGAGCAGGAATTGCAAAGTCGCAGAAATATCATCGAGCTTAGTCGTGACAGCAGTGGTTCTGCCGCGAACAGATTCCGGACTGGCAATTGCGGTGCGCGAAGCAAGCAAATGATAATCTATTTCAGTGCGGGTAAAACCTACGCCAAAACCAAGATATGGCTTCCATTTTTCAATCGGATAATCAAAGTAAGCATTGAAAGACAATCCATGCGCAGAAATGCCGCCAATGCGCTCTTCAAGACGCTCGAACTCCATCATGCGCAGCCCAGAAGCAAGATTAGTAATGTTTAAGTCAGAGCGATCATGATGCGCCGAATGACGATAAAGATATTCAGCCTCAATACGATAAAAGTCGCCAAAACCAAAGCCGATCGCCGCACTCGTGAGCAATCCGGTTGCGGCGTCAAAATCGTTTGACCAATCTGTTCCCCCCGGCATATAGGTGAAACGACTGCCATCATCTCCGGTGAAGGCCGGATCATTGCCCGTGCCGGGATCATTGTCAGAACCGTCTGTGTCAAAAGCAGGCTGGATGTTTAAGCCGAGGTCCGAACTCAAATAAAAACCCGCTGACGCGCTCGTCGGTGCCAGTGCGGCGATAAAAACGATAGAGGCGATAACAAAAGCCAAAATCTGATAAGTTTTCGTATTCATTTGATCTGTCTCCTATCCGAATCTTCTGATTTAACCGACATTTTCAGCGCGAAAAGAGCTAAGCGCAAGAAAATTTTTCACACCCCATATTCCCCCACAGCCCGAAACCATCTAGAATGAATAAAATTAACGTGAAAGGAATCATCATGCAGTTCATCAAATCGACTCTTTTATGCGTGTTGGCGATAGCGTCGCTGCCGTTGATCTATCTCGCGCTGCCCTACTGGCTGAGCAGCGGAGAGCTGAATCTTCCGACGATCATCACATTTGCGAATTTGTTCATTTTGTCGGTTCCTTTATGCGTATATCTCGCCTACTGGCGCTACGACCAACTCGTGAGTCGCATGCCGATGGTGGCGAAGAATCAATCGAAGCAGGATCTGTTATTTTCGTGGACGGCGCAGGCTCTGATTGTCGGGGGCTACTTATATGCCGCAACACGATCCGACGTTGTTTATAATATGCCCTTGCTCTATTTTGGCTCGGCGGTTTCGGTGTTGGGTTTTGGAGTGGTGATATGGGTGATGATCTCCAACCCCTATTCGTCGGCGGTGGTGGCGAAATACGAGAATCATCGTGTCGTGGACAGCGGCCTTTATGGCCTCGTGCGCCATCCGATGTATATGGGCGCCGCGATCGCCATGCCCGGCTGGGCGATGATGTTCCAAGATCCGCTGTTTGCGTTGTGTATCGCGGTGGCGATTTTTCTGCTTGTGATCCGAGTGCCGTATGAAGAAAAATTCTTGGATGAAAACCTTGAGGGCTATCTGGCCTATAAGCAGCGAGTGCGCTACCGCGTCTTTCCGTTTGTTTGGTGAGAGAGCTCATTGATGAGCTCGCTGAGCGGGATGCGCTGAAAGTCAATGCCGAGTGCCTGCGCCGCAATGCGAATGCGATATTCAAACGGCCCTTCTTTGCCGTCTCTATCATAGATGATCACACGAGGCCTCTTGCCGGTAAGGTGCGCGGCAAACGTCGCCTGCTGGACGCTATCCAACGATGAACGCTTATCCAGTCCGCCTTCAATGACATGGCTGTCGGTTTCAATATCAACGCGCACATAATATCGCCGTCCTGAGGCGAAATAATAGTGCCTGACTTCGGTGCGCCCGCCGATCTTGGCGGCGAGCGCTTTATTGAGCGCGGCTTCGTTAGGTCGCGCGCTCGCCGCGCGATCTGGCGCGAAGGGTAGCGCGGCCAACAATAAAGCGAATAATAATAGAGCGAATAATAGATGATTAAGTTTTGACATGTCGGCACTCTCCAGAACAGATGGTTGTTGTCCCGGCGAGCGCCGGGCCTGACCACTACAACAAAGATTGTGAGAGCCTGCTTATTGCCGTCAGGCGGATGCCATCGGGTATTGTATTCGGCAGGAACCCGACACGGGCATCTTTGTTGTGTGGTCGGGTATAACTTTGCCCTATTTTTGTCATTAGGGTCAATTATTCTTTTCGCCACCCCCTGCCCCTATTCTGTCATCCCCGCACTTCTTTCTGTCCTCTTGTCATCCCCGCGCTCTCTTTCATCATCCCCCCACTTCCCTTCGTCATCCCCGCATTTCTCTCTGTCCTCTCGTCATCCCCGCGCTCCCTTTCATCATCCCTCCACTTCCCTTCGTCATCCCCACGCTTCCCTTCGTCATCCCCGCAAAAGCGGGGATCCAGTAAAATAAATCGCGATTGCGAAGCAATCACCTATTGGAACAATTTATATTATGAACTGGATCCCCGCTGACAGGTGAACCTGTCGCGGGGATGACGACTTTGGGGTTATGTGGCTTGGTTGGACTCGTCATTCCCGCAACAGACTCGTCTGACGGTCGGTAAGGTTCTTGGTGATTCCTCTGTCAGCGGGAATCCATTGAACCGGCATTCATCTTCCAAATCCTCAAAAAAATCCTTTTAAGATATTCTACAGACGACATTCTATGAGAATGTTTTGGTATAGTTCATAGAACTTTAAAAAACACAAGAAGTAAAACACATGGCAACGGAATCAAATATTACTAAATTCAAAGACGAGCTAACCGCTTTAATTAAGGAGGGGAAAAGCCTTCTTGAGCGATTAGAATTAGAGGCGGGAGAGCCTAGTGAGGAAAGAAAAAAAGAATTGAGTGAGAAAAAACTTCCAAGTTTTCATGCAAATTATGAACAATGGTATTCAACAGCTATGCAAGTTATCAAACAGATGCTACCTGATCGGTTTGAAGATTTTGTAAGCCAGTATAAAAATAACAAGCGCAAATATATAGATTGGGAAAATTACGTTATCCATGACTATATGATGGGCATCATGGTACCCGATCCTCACGAAATATCATATTTGCTAAGAAATGATTCTTCCAGATTTGTTATACAAAAATTTTTACAACAATTGAGAATGTTGGAGGCTGCTAAGAAAAATTTGGAAAGCTCGCTATCTAATATCACTGAAACCCTCCAAGCAGATTTATTTGATGATGAACTTGATGCAGCAACTGACTTAGCTAAAAAAGGACACTTTAGAGGAGCAGGGGTAATGGCTGGTGTCGTTCTTGAAAAACATCTTGGGCATGTTTGTAAAAAGCATAATTTAAAAATAAAAAGGAAATTTCCAGCAATCAATGATTTCAACGAAAAGCTTAAAGAGAATAATGTTATTGATATACCGGCATGGCGTCGTATTCAGCATCTTGCCGACCTCAGAAACCTCTGCGGTCACGACAAAGAGCGCGAACCTTCCCAAGATGAAATAAATGACCTCATATCAGGTGTCAAAAAGATTATTAAAACGATTTTCTAAAACCGTCGGCTCACTCCATATTGAGCTTCAAAAGCCAGAGATCAAGATCGCCCGCTGAATTCGTCATCGTGGCGCCGGTGACAAGCGTCTTGTTGTCTCTGGCCATGGCCAGCCCTTGAGCATAATCAATCTTGCTCGGCGCGCCCGCAAAGCGCTCCTTGACACGATTGCCCTGCGCGTCAAGCTTGATGATCCACAGATCGCTGCTCTCAGAAGCGATCGCGTCGCCTCTCGCTTGTGTCCAGCCGGCCACGATCACGCCGCCATCTGCGGCCGCGACAATGCCTTTGCCGCCATCATACCCTTGACTGCCGAATACTCGCTCCCAGAGCAGCTTGCCGGTCGCATCAAATTTCAGCGCCCAGAGATTTCCTGCATCTTTGCTGTCGGGCTGCATCAAGCCGACAACAAAGACGCCGCCATCTTTGGCCATCGTCATGTCACGCGCCTGATTGCGGTAGTCATTGCCCGCTTTGCGCTCCCAAAGCAGACGCCCTTGAGAATTGAGCTTCATCAAAGAAGCTCTGTCAGCCTTTTTGCCGCTTGCTTCGCGAAAATTGCTGACGACAAACAAACTCCCATCAACGCCGCGCGCAAGGCTTCGTATTCCGCCGAGTTTCTGTTTGATCTGCACAGGTTTCCAATTGTTGCGGATCATGCGCTCCCAAACGATATTGCCCTTGGCATCTATGCGAACGACCCATGGCTTGGGCGATCGTTTTTTATCTTCTAACCGCGCATTGCCAGCGACAACCGCGCCGCCGTCGGGCATCGCAACGATGTCGACAAGCTCGCACTCGCCCCTTTTGGGAAACAGCTCCCAGAGCAACCTGCCCGCTTTGCTGAATTTGAGCACCCAGCCCGAAGAGCCGCGCCCATTGAGAGATCGCGTTGAACCAGCAACCAGCACACCGCCATCGGAAGCTTCAGCGATCGTTGCGCCGCTATCGGCTTGCTTGCCGCCGCGCACCCTCTCCCAGAGGCGCTCGCCGGATCGGTCAAATTTCAAGAGCCAGAGATCATCCTCGCCCTCGCCTTGCGAGAGCGTATTGCCGACAACATAAACGCCGTCATGGGTGGCGACGACATCCTCGCCATCGTCGGCCTTTTCGCCGCCGAGCACGCGCTCCCAGATGACACCGTGCGCGTCGCCCACAGAGCCACACCCCGCAAGCGGCGCGACTATCAGCGCCAGCGCCAGAGCAAGCATAATTTTTGGCAAGATTTTTATCATCGTGAAGGCAAAACACCATATCGGATCTTGCCTGTCAAAACACGATTAGTTTACTTTTTCTTATGAGTTCGCTCATTTATGAGTTCGCTGAGCGGGATGCGCTGGAAGTCAATGCCGAGTGCCTGCGCCGCAATGCGAATGCGATATTCAAACGGCCCTTCTTTGCCGTCTCTATCATAGATGATCACACGAGGCCTCTTGCCAGAAAGTTGCGCCGCAAACGTCGCCTGCTGGACGCTATCCAACGATGAACGCTTATCCAATCCGCCTTCAATGACATGGCTGTCGGTTTCAATATCAACACGCACATGATGTCGCCGTCCTGCGACGAAATAATAGTGCCTGACTTCGGTGCGTCCGCCGATCTTGTCGGCAAGCGCTTTATTGAGCGCGGCTTCGTTAGGGGGCTGATGATGATGGGCGCGCGCCGCGCGATCTGGCGCAAGGGATAACGCAGTTAGCAATAAAGCGAATAATAGATGATTAAGTTTAGTCATGTCGGCACTCTCCAGAACAGATGGTTGTTGTCCCGGCGAGCGCCGGGCCTGACCATTACAAAAGAGTTTGTAGAGCCTGCTTATTGCCGTCAGGCCGAAGCCATCGGGTGTTTTATTAGGCAGGAACCCGACAAAGGGCCTACTTTTGTAATGGTCAAGTTCAGTGTGCCTGATTTCAGCGGTCAGGGTCAATAATTCTTTTTTTGCGTCATCCCCCCTATTCCGTTATCCCCCGACCCCTATTCCATCATCCCCGCACTTCTTTCTGTCCTCTTGTCATCCCCGCGCGCTCTTTCATCATCCCCCCACTTCCCTTCGTCATCCCCGCGCAGGCACGAAGTGCCGGAAGCGGGGATCCAGTAAAATAAATCGCGATTGCGAAGCAATCGCCTTTACCATCCCCACAATGAAACAGCCCTACGTATATATCCTCGCAAGCCAGCGCAATGGAACGCTCTATGTCGGCGCGACATCTGACCTCGCCAGACGCGTATGGCAGCACAAAAATGAAGAAATATCCGGCTTCACCAAGCGTTATCAAGTGAAGCGGCTCGTTTGGTATGAGGTCCATCAGACTATGGAAACCGCCATCATCCGAGAACGAAAAATCAAAAAATGGCGGCGCAAATGGAAACTAGAATTGATAGAAACCGACAACCCCGATTGGAACGATTTATCTTTAGAACTGGATCCCCGCTGACAGATAAATCTGTCGCGGGGATGACGACTTTGGGGTTGTGCGGCTTGGTTAGACTCGTCATCCCACGCTTCCCTTCGTCATTCCCGCAACAGACTCGTCTGACGGTTGGTAAGGTTCTTGGTGATTCCTCTGTCAGCGGGAATCCAGCGAATGGGCAACAACAACGAGAGCTGATAACAATTTCTTGCTGTTTCTATTTTTCAGTTTTTTTCTTTTGAGCGACAGGCTCATAACAAGCACTGATTAAATCCCCCACAACCTTCTTGACTATTAATTCGGGATCTAATCCAGGATCATCCTGCTCTTTTCTTCTTTGTCCTAATCTAAGTTTTCTATCTTCTGGCTTTTTACCTGCTTGAAAGGTAGGAACTTCTAATAAATCAAGGTTCACAAGAAAGTCAATTGCTGCTTCAGTGCGTTCACGATTCCACCCATATAGTACAGAAAAAAAATGGAAGAGAACTTGGCCTCCAGAGAAAAAATGATCCTGGCGCTTGCTTAACCTCTCGTATTTTTCTTTAGCCCTCCGCAGATCTTCACTAGTCGTATCAATTCCTATTTTAGCCCAATCATAATCCCAGAGCGCCCTCCGCAGCCCTCCACCGCCCGTATGAATTCCTAATTTAGACCAATTTCGCTTGTGCCCTTCTGATCGTGGTATCCACCCAAAATGCCGTCCAACTACTTCAAGAAATATCGCCCCGTCTGGTTCCATCTTTGACAATATATCAGCATAAATTTTTAAATCTTTAAAATCTTGTGGTGAATTAATAGCATTTGAAATCAGATTTGCCCACATTTCTTGAATTGTTTCATTTTCCTCCATCGCCATATCTATTCTATGCTTCCATACAAATTTTGGGATCAAAAAATAATTAAGTTGAATTTCACTTAGCTCAAACCTGTTTATCTTTTTTGCAAGCGATTTACCTATTTTCCTTAAATTCTTTTCTGTATATTCATAAAGCTTTTTGCCTCCCTCTCCCAGAATCGGGCTTGAATCGTTGAAAATTTTTAAAAGCCATTCGTCATTCTGCGTGGCTGGAAGTTCTTCTTTTCTTGAAGCAGGCAGATTTTGCTTATTGTCTTTGCTTTTCTTTTTCTCTGTCATAATCTTATTTCCTCAATTCCAAATGGAGGGCGCACGGGGGCTCGAACCCCGGACCCGCTGATTAGCTCAGCGCTCAATGTCAGGCACCCACCAGACTTGTCCGGGCTTCATAGCACGAAAAATTTCTTTCGCTATGTTTTCTTTTGCTCTGGCTTGCTCAAGCAATCGGGGCGGCTCGTCATAGGGTGTCAGCGATAAATCAAAGGTGCCGAAATGAACCGCCAGACTATAGGAAGCGTTTAATATCTGATGCGCTTGCAGCGCTTGGAGAGGGTCTTGATGATAGAAGTTAAAAAACCAGCGCGGTTTATAAGTGCCGATTGGCAGCAGCGCCAAACGGAAGCCGCCATATTTTTTATGCGCCTGTTCATAATAGCGGCCATGATTAAACCCGCTATCACCGGCAAAATAGATATTGCCTGATGGCGTCTCGATAACAAAAGCGCCCCACAAAGCCTGCCGCGCATCAACAAACCAGCGCGATGACCAATGATACATCGGCTCCAGCGATGCCTTCACGCGCTCATTGATTTGATGGCTCTCGCCCCAATCGAGCGCTTTGGAGCGGATTGTCTTATCATAGTTCAATAAGAGCATATCATTGCCAAGCGGCACCAGAATAAGAGGCTTGTCGCGGCGCCATAATGCGGCGATCGTCTTAAAGTCCATATGGTCATAATGATTATGGCTAATCAAAATCAGATCGATCGGCGGGAGATCGTCAAATTGAACCCCCGGCGGCTGAATGCGCTCAGGTCCCGCCCATGACACCGGACTTGCTCTTTGCGCCCAGACAGGATCGGTCAATATATTGAGGTTTTCTGTCTGGAGCAGCACAGAAGCATGGCCGATAAAGGTCACGCGCAGTTTTGAGCCCGCGACGCGTTTGGGCGGTCGATTCTGTTGGATTTCTTTGATTGTTGGCCAATCGTCGATCGGATTGACGAGCGCTTCCCATAGGACTCGCACATAGGGCTGATCCTCTTCCTTGCCGTGATTGCTAAACCGACTTCCGTCAAAATGATCATTGGCCGGCCCCTCATAATAGGCCGTGCAGCCGATCAACGACGAAGCAGCCAAAAGCAAAAATGCATATTTTATTATATATGAGGCCATATCTTATTCCTATCCCTATCTAACTTTATGGAGGGCGCACGGGGGCTCGAACCCCGGACCCGCTGATTAAGAGTCAGCTGCTCTACCAACTGAGCTATGCGCCCTAAAAATCCCCCATCACTCTCATAGCTCACTTCCGCCAAGCGCGCGAATGTTATCTTTTAAATAGCATCCTTGCGACGCGCCGCCGCGCTCGCCGGTTTCGCATCCAGCTTGTTCAGCGCGCTCACATAAGCCCGCGCCGACGCCACCAACGTATCCGTATCCGCTCCGCGTCCATAAGCCGAGCGCTCCGCCGCTTCCAACCGAACAGACACCTCCGCCTGCGCATCTGTCCCGCCGGTCACCGCGTGAACCTGATACAGCGCTAGCTTCGCTTCATGCGGATATATCGCCCGGATCGCGCAAAAAATCGCATCCACCGGCCCTCGGCCTTCGCTCGTCTGCTCGACCCGCTCGCCATCCACCTCGAGCGCCAGTCGCGCCGTCTGAGGCCCTTCCGTCCCCGCCTCGACCCGCAGCGACACGAACTTGATCCGCGCCGCCGAATGCGCAAACGTATCATCCACCAGCGCGATGATGTCGTCGTCATAGATGCTGCGCTTCGTGTCGGCCAATTGCTTGAAGCGGCGGAAGGCCTCGCCGAGCGCGTTGTCGCCCAGCTCATAGCCCAGCTCCGCCAGCTTCTGCCGGAACGCGTTGCGGCCTGACAATTTCCCCAGCACCAATGACGACGATACTAACCCCACGCTTTCGGGGCTCATGATCTCGTAGGTCTGGTTGTGCTTGATCATCCCGTCCTGATGTATCCCCGATTCATGCGAGAACGCATTCTTGCCGACGATCGCTTTGTTATATTGAACCGGAAACGCCGTGATCCCCGACACCAGCCGCGAGGCGCGCATGAATTGCGTCGTATCAATGCCGGTCGCAAACGGCATGCGATCTTGGCGCACGCGCAGAGCCATCACGACCTCTTCCATCGCGGCGTTGCCGGCGCGCTCGCCCAGACCGTTGATCGTGCACTCCACCTGCCGCGCTCCCGCCTGAACCGCGGCGAGCGAGTTCGCCACCGCCAAGCCCAGATCATTATGACAATGAATCGACAGCACCGCTTTATCTATGTTCGGCACGCGCTCGCGGATCATCGCAAACAGCGCGCCGATTTCCTGCGGCACCGAATAGCCCACCGTGTCGGGAATGTTGATCGTGCGCGCACCGGCGTCAATCGCCGCCTCAATGCAGCGGCACAGAAAATCATGATCGGTGCGCGTCGCGTCCTCCGGCGACCACTCCACGTCCTCCACCAGCGAGCGCGCATGCTTCACCGACGCTATGATCGCCTCATAGACCGCCTCGGGCTCCATCTGCAATTTGTGCTTCATGTGGATCGGGCTCGTCGATAAAAACGTGTGAATCCGCGGACGCACCGCTACACCGACAGCCTCCGCCGCGCGGTCTATGTCGGCGCGGCTCGCCCGCGACAGACCGCATACGCGCGCCGTCTTGACCAGCTTCGCCACCGCGCGCACCGCCTCAAAATCGCCCGGCGACGCCGCCGGAAACCCCGCCTCTATCACATCCACGCCCATCGCGTCTAACTGCTCGGCGATGCGCAGCTTCTCTTCCAAAGTCATCGCCGCGCCCGGCGACTGCTCGCCATCGCGCAGAGTCGTGTCAAAAATCACCACGCGCTCGGCTGCGGGTTTATCGGTTTTATCGGTCTTGTTTGTTTTTGGGTTATTCTTCATGGAAATTACCTCTTCCTGAAACTTATGAAAATCGTTGAGTGGAATATCCCCTGAACGAATCCATCATAAGATACGCGCTCAGGGGCTGGTAAGCAGAAGCAGGAATAGGGGCAGGGTCAGGCGTCCCGCCGTGGCGGGAGCTAGATTGAGCTTATATGCGTTCCTATGCGTATTCCTATTCATGGGCGACATTATAACCGCTTTACTGCCCTTGCTGTCAAGAAAGATTATCGCGCTTATCGCGCTTTCGGCGCTCGCGTTCTTCCATAAAGCGGCGGTGCATAGCGAGGCTGATATGTTCGGCGGTCACGATTCTCAACCGGAGCTTGTAGAGCAATCGCTCAAAATGTTTCAAGTCGGCGCGGGTCGGTATGTAATGCTTATCGTGCTTATATTTGTAGGCGATCTTGATCGCCTGATCGATTCGTGTGAGCGCCTTTCTCAACGAAGGCTTTGGTGGTTTTTTATGTCCGAACATTTCCTACTCCCCTTGGTTTGATGACCGGGGAGTAAGAAAAACCGCACATAGACGGCTACAATGACCTTTGGGCCGTGAGGCCTTGGACATACGCCACTGCCTCCCCAGCCTTACAAGAGTAAAGGGAGGCATCATTACGGCTGATGCCAGCCGCTATGTGGGAGGCTTCTTAATCCCCAGAGCTAGACTATCTAACCCTAGGGAGAGTCTATCACGCTCAATGTTTTCGGGTCAATAAAACACCTAAGCGGGGGGGGAGAACTTCCCTCTCGTTGAGAGACCCGTTCACTGGATTCCCGCTGACAGGGGAATCGCCGAGAACCTTAACTCTTTCTTGCGGGAATGACGGCGCGGGCGCGCCGTTTGCAGGAATGGCGATGGCTAAAGCCACTCCACCGCGTCATCCCCGCGACAGGCTCGCCTGAAGGCGAAGGCTTACCCCGTCATCCCCGCGTAGGCGGGGATCCAGTGAAATATGAATCGTGCCAGTAAAATATGAATTACGAAGCAATCTCACCCTTTGCGGGAATGACGATGGCTAAAGCCACTCCACCCCGTCATCCCCGCGCAGGCGGGGATCCAGTGAAATATAATCGTCGGCGTAGCCTCTAGAGGCGTAGCCGACATCTTGTTAAAAGCCCGTCCACTGGATTCCCGCTGACAAAAGAAGCGTAGGGAATCGCCGAGAAACCTTAACTCTTTCTTGCGGGAATGACGGCGCGGCCTCCACGAGGCGCGCGCCGTTAATTCTTATCCCGATTAACCAGCCGGTTTTGAGCAATCCACGGCATCATCGCGCGCAGTTTTTCGCCGACCTCCTCGATCGGGTGCGCCGAAACCTGATCGCGCATCGTCTTGAAGCTCGTCTGGCCGACATTATTCTCCAACATCCAGTCGCGCGTGAAGCGGCCATTTTGGATATCGGATAAAATCTTCTTCATGCGCTTCTTGGTGCGCGCATCCACGACGCGCGGGCCGCTGGTATAGGCGCCATATTCCGCCGTGTTGGACACCGAATAAAACATATTCGCAATGCCGCCCTCATACATCAGATCAACGATGAGCTTCATTTCGTGCAGACATTCAAAGTAGGCCATTTCGGGCGAATAACCGGCTTCCACCAGAGTTTCAAAACCGGCGCGGATGAGCTCGGTGACGCCGCCGCACAACACCGCCTGCTCGCCGAACAGATCAGTTTCACATTCTTCGCGGAAGGTGGTCGCAATCACACCGGCGCGCGCGCCGCCGAGCGCCGCCGCATAAGACAGCCCCAGCCTCTCGGCTGCGCCTGACGCATCTTGATGGACAGCGAGCAGACAAGGCACGCCGCCGCCGCGCTCATATTCGCTGCGCACGGTGTGGCCCGGCCCCTTAGGCGCGACCATAATCACATCCAAATCAGGGCGCGGCTCGATCAGCTTGAAGTGGATGCTCAGCCCGTGCGCAAAAAACAAAGCGGCATTCTGCTTGAGCCCTTTGGCGATTTCGTCCTTATAGATTTTGGCCTGTAGCTCGTCGGGGGTGAGCACCATCAGCACATCGGCCCAAGCGGCGGCATCGGGGACAGCGCCGACCTCAAAGCCATCCTGACGCGCTTTGTCCGCCGAGCGCGAGCCCTCATAGAGCGCGACACGCACCTCATCGACGCCGCTCTCCTTCAAATTGAGCGCGTGCGCGCGCCCCTGCGAGCCATAGCCCGCAATCGCGACTTTCTTGCCTTTGATTAAATCTTTGTCGGCGTCTTTTTCATAAAAAACCTGCATGGGTTCCCTCCGGTTGATTTTTAATCTTTTAGGCTCATCGGCTCGGCACCGCGCGAAATTGCCGCAATGCCGGTGCGCGAAATATCTACCAGACCCAGATTTTTCATCAAGCCGATAAACGCATCGATCTTGTCGGTCGTGCCGGTGACCTCAAAAACAAACGAATTGGCCGTTGCATCAAGGGTGCGCGCGCGGAAAATGTCCGCCAAGCGCAGGGCCTCAACCCGCCGCTCGCCCAAGCCCTGAACTTTGACGAGAACCAGTTCGCGCTCAACGGCAGGGCCGTCGGTCGTCAGGTCGAGCACATCATGCACCGGAACGATCCGGTTTAGCTGCGCCTTGATCTGCTGAATCACCCGATCATTGCCCGACGTCACAATCGTGATGCGCGACAAAGAGCGCTCTTCATCCACTTCGGCGACCGTCAGGCTTTCGATATTGTAGCCGCGCCCTGAAAACATCTCAATGACGCGCGCCAAAACGCCCGGATCATTATCCACCAAAAGAGAGATCGTATGCGGTTTTGCTGCTTTAGGTTCCATCATGCCAACATTCCATCAGACCATGACCTTGCCTTCATCCGAGACTTCATAGGTCTTCTCCTCGACATCGCTCATAATCATCTCGTTATGTCCCGCGCCCGACGGGATCATCGGGTAGCAATTTTCGTTTTCGTCAATGACGCAGTCAAATAAAGTGGGCTGGTCGCTATCGAGCATGGCTTGGATTTTTTCGTCCAGCTCGTCGGGGGTTTCGGCGCGCAGGCCCTGAGCGCCATAGGCTTCGGCCAGCTTGACGAAGTCGGGCAGCGCCTCGCTATAGCTATGCGCATAGCGTCCGCCATGGATCAGCTCCTGCCACTGGCGCACCATGCCCATATAGCGATTGTTCAGGATAAAAATCTTGATCGGCAATTTATGCTGGATGGCGGTGGATAATTCCTGCATCGTCATCAGCACCGAGGCTTCGCCGGCGATGTCGATCACGAGCGCCTTGGGATGGGCGACCTGCACGCCGACTGCCGCCGGCAGGCCATAGCCCATCGTGCCCAGCCCGCCTGATGTCATCCAGCGGCGCGGCTCTTCAAAATGATAAAACTGCGCCGCCCACATTTGATGCTGCCCGACTTCGGTCGTGATGTAGGTGTCGCGGTCTTTGGTCATCTCATAGAGGCGCTCAATCGCATATTGCGGCTTGATGATCTGCCCCTCTTGCTTATAAGTGAAGCTTTTCGGCGTTTTCCACTTCTCTATTTGCGCAGCCCAGTCAACAAAACGCGCGGGGCTCGCACCATGCGCCTCATTGCGCCAGATGCGCAGTATATCCTCAAGAACATGAGCGCAGTCGCCAATGATCGGAATGTCGGCGACGATGTTTTTGCTGATCGAAGATTCATCAATATCAATATGGATTTTGCACGAATGCGGCGAGAACGCATCCAGCCTGCCGGTGACGCGATCATCAAAGCGCGCGCCGATGCATACCATCACATCGCATTCATACATAGCGAGGTTGGCTTGTTTTGAGCCATGCATGCCGCACATGCCCAGCCAATTTTTGCCGTGCGCCGGATAGGCGCCCAACCCCATCAAGGTAGAGGTGATCGGGAAATCGGTGATGCGCACCAACTCGCGCAAAAGCTGACTCGCCTGCGTGCCGGAATTGACAACCCCACCGCCCGAATAGAGCAAAGGCCGCTTGGCCTTCGCCATCGCATGGACAGCAGCGCGAATTTGATGCATGTCGCCTTTGATCTTTGGGCGATAGGATTTATGCCCGGCCGGTGCCGCACTTTGATATTTAGCCTCGTTGAACTGGATGTCTTTGGGGATATCAACAACGACCGGGCCGGGTCGGCCATGGGTTGCGACATAAAAGGCTTCGTGGATTCGCCGCGAGAGATTATCCGCCGAGCGCACCAGCCAATTATGCTTCGTGCATGAGCGGGTGATCCCAACCGTATCGGCTTCTTGGAAAGCGTCATTGCCAATCAGGTGGGTTGCGACCTGTCCAGTCAGGCAGACGATCGGGATTGAATCCATCAGCGCATCGGCGAGGCCGGTGACGGTATTCGTCGCGCCCGGGCCGGATGTCACCAAGACGACGCCAGGCTTGCCGGTTGTGCGCGCATAGCCCTCTGCGGCGTGAACCGCGCCCTGCTCATGGCGCACCAAAATATGGCGGATGCGCTTATCGTCAAACAAAGCGTCATAGATCGGCAGCACCGCGCCGCCCGGATAGCCAAAAATTACCTCAACCCTCTGATCAACAAGGGCTTGCAGGACGATCTGTGCGCCAGTCATAATTTGACCATTCGGGGACATATTTTTCTCCTTTGCGGGGCAGGATAGACAGAGTTGGTTAAAAGAGAGTTAGGGGGATATACCCTGATTATTTATAAGGCATTATATATCATCACTCAATTATATTGGAGCTTTTATATTGGAGTTTTTATATTCGATCTTTTCCTTCATTCCCACGAAAGCGTCGCGGGGGTGATGGCATGAAACGCCTTTTCGTCGTTGACCTCGATCCAGTCGGCCATTTGTGTTCTGATCCAAGTGAGCTGGCGGCGAATATATTGTCGCGTCGCAAGTTTCACATGAGCGATCGCCTCGTCTAAACTGATCTCTCCGGCTAAATGCGCGCGAAAATCCCTCAGGCCAAGCGCCTTCATCGCGGGCATCTCCGGAGGCAGATCAAGCGCACGCGCCTCAGACAAAACATCGGCGGCGACCATCCGATCAATGCGGCGGTCGGCGGCTTCATCAAGAACCTCACGCGGCGGCAGCAGTCTATATTTGATAAAATCCGCCTGAAGCGGCGGCGGCATCTTTTGCTGCTGCCATGAACTCAAAGGAATGCCGGTCGCTTCAAAAACTTCGAGGCCGCGCAAAATGCGCTGCGCATCGCGCAACGGCAGACGATCGGCAAGATCAGGATCAACCTCCGCCAAAGCGCGATGAAGCGCCGACGCACCCTCGTGCGCCAGACGCGCGCGCAGATCGCCGCGGATTGCAGCCGATGCTGCCGGAATCTCGGCGAGCCCCTGCATCAGACAGCGGAAATATAACCCCGTGCCGCCGACAACAATCGGCAAACGCCCGCGCGTGTGAATATCCTCGATCGCCGCGAGCGCCGCCTTCAGCCACGCGCCCGCAGAAAAACGCCGCGACGCCGATATATGACCATAAAGATGATGCGGCACTTCGGCCATATCCTCATCCGATGGCCGCGCCGATAAAAGTCGCAGCTCGCGATAAACCTGAAGAGCATCGGCATTGATGATCTCGCCCCCAAGCCGCAACGCAAGCCTCCGCGCCGCCGTCGATTTGCCTGCCGCTGTCGGCCCTGAAATAAGCAGAACATTCATATTGATTTCCCTTATATAGAGATTATGGATTATGTTCTCACGCTGATCGGCGAGGCTTTAGACCCGTCGCTTGCCGAAAGAATCCGCGCGCAACTCGACGAGCCCGGCGCGGTCGATTGGCTGTCGCTTGTCGCCTGCGATATTCCTCTGCCCGCCCCTGCCGATAGAGCCACGATTATATCTCGGCTTAATGACGCAACAACAGATGTAACAACGGATATTGCCATAGATTTTGCTCTCCAGCCGAAAAAAGCGCGGCGCAAGAAACTGCTCGCCGCCGATATGGACTCGACAATCATCAAAGAAGAAACCCTCGATCTGCTGGCCGCCCATCACGGCTGCAAGAGCCAAGTCGCCGCGATCACCGAAAAAGCCATGCAGGGCAAGATCAACTTCGTCCAAGCCTTGAGCGAGCGCGTCGCTCTGCTTAAAGGGCTTGAGGAAAATATCCTTGCGCGCATCCTTGACGAAGACATCCATATTCGTCCGAGCGCGCGCACACTCGCCGCGACGATGCGCGCGCGCGGCGCGCAATGCCTGCTGCTATCGGGCGGGTTTGAAAAGCTCGTGCGCCCGATCGCTGAACGCACTGGATTTATCCACGGCGACTGCAACCGGTTTGAAATCAAAAACGGCGCGCTCACTGGCAGTTTAATTCCACCGATCAGAAACGCAACAACCAAAAAAACCGAACTCGTCAAACAAGCGCAAAAAATGAATATCGATCTTCAAGATGTTATCGCGGTCGGCGATGGCTCCAATGACCGCCCGATGATCGAGACTGCCGGTCTGGGCGTCGCCTTTCATGCGAAGCCTGTTTTAGCAGCAAGCGCTGATGTTCATATCCGTCATCATGATCTCACGGCGCTGCTTTATCTACAGGGCTATCGGCGCGACGAATTCGTTGAGGATTAGGCTTAACCCCGGCTATTTTAGCTCAAGTGGCAGCGCGACAAAGCGAACATTGCCGCCCTGCCAAATGCGCAATAAGACCGCTGTGCGTTTGCGCCGCGTCTCGGCGCGGAGGATGCGAATAACATCACGCGGCGAACTGACCTTGCGCCGCGCGGCCTCTAAAATCACATTGCCCTGACGCACGGCTTTTTCAAAAGCGATACTGTCGGAATTGACCTTTGTGATCAAAACGCCGCTGACCTCGGAGGGAATGCTGAACTGGCGGCGCTGCGCCGACGAAATCGAAGACAGGCTCATGCCGAGAACATTTTCATCTGGCTTTGAGGCCTTCGGCGCGGGTTTGGGTCGTCCTTGCAATTTGCCTTGCGCCAGAGCGTCTTCGAGACGGCCAAGTGTGAGATTGAATTTGCGCCTTTTGCCGTCGCGAATAACTTCGAGGCGCGCGCGCTTGCCGACCCCAGCGCGCGAGACAATACGCGGCAATTCACGCATCTTATCGATCTGCGTGCCATTAAACCTGATGATGACATCGCCTTGTTTGATGCCTGCTTTTTCAGCAGGGCTGCCCTCGCTGACTGATGCGACGAGCGCGCCTTTGGCCTCGTCGAGTCCGAGGGTTGCGGCTAATTCTTCGGTCACTTGCTGGATCGCAACGCCGAGCCAGCCGCGGCTTGTCTTGCCATGTTTGCGCAATTGCTCGATGATCGGCAGCGCGGTGGATACCGGGATCGAGAAACTCGCCCCAACCGATCCGCCCGACGGAGACAAGATCACCGTATTGATGCCGATCACTTCGCCGCGCGTATTAAAAAGGGGTCCGCCCGAATTGCCGCGATTAATCGCCGCATCGGTCTGGATGAAGTCGTCGTAAGGGCCGGCGCCGATGTCGCGGTGCACCGCCGAGACGATCCCGGCTGTGACTGTCCCGCGCAGGCCAAACGGCGTGCCGATCGCAAAGACCCATTCGCCCACTTGTATTTTTTTCGGATCGCCGAACTTGACGGTCGGCAGGTTGAGCTCCTTATCGGAGATGATCTGCAAAACCGCAATGTCGGAAAAAGAATCCTGCCCGATGATCTTGGCGTCGAATTTGCGGCCATCCTGCAAATTGATCGTGACATTGGTCGCGCCCTCAATGACATGATCGTTGGTGACGATGATCCCCCTGCGATCGATGATAAAGCCGGAGCCCAAAGACTGCACATCACGCCGCTTCGGATTGCGCCTTTTGTTAAAATCCTCAAAGAAGTCCCGGAAAGGCGAGTTTTCCGGCAGGTCTTTCAGTTCGGGGGTTTTGGCCTTGCTACCCGACGAACGCTTTTGTCGCGCAGAAACATCAACAACGGTGGGCGCGTGCTCTTTAACCAGATCGACAAAATCTCCGCGCGGAGGAATGGCCTGCGCCGATAGAGGCATCATACAAACCAGCAAAGAGCCTAAAACAAAAGAATAAAAATAATTCAAAAAACAATTCATCGAGAATCGCGCTTAGGACGTTTTTGTGTTTCGTTTTTATTTTTGGCGGCGGCTTTTTCTCTTTTCTTAGCCGCAGCGACGAGATCAGGACAATGTTTTCTGCGCGATGTATCAGAAATGCTCAGCTTTTTGGGGGCTCTGCGAGAAGCCTTGCGCGACGAGGATAATTTGCCTTTCTTGGGATCAAGAAAAAACGAGAAAAATTCGCTGCGCGGCGAAAGCACAAGCGAAGTCTTATTGCCCTGCAAAGCGCGCTCATAAGATTGCATCGAGCGGTAAAAAGAGAAGAATTCCGCATCGCGGCTAAACGCATTGGCAAAAATGCGATTGCGGCAGCCATCACCCTGCGAGCGGATGATCTCGGAATCGCGGTAGGCAGCAGCGATCAGAACAGTGACTTCTTTATCAGCGCGCGCTCTGATTTCACGCGCATCTTCTTGGCCGATCGCACGAATTTCAGAGGCCTCTTGCTGGCGCTCGGTCTGCATACGTCGGAAAATCGCTTGGCTATTTTCCTCCGGCAGATCGGCACGACGAATGCGGACATCAACCACTTCAACGCCAAAATCATTCGCTTGATCATGCACAAGCCGTGTTATGTGTCCCATCAAAGTATCGCGCTCGTCGCGGACGAAGGCCTCAAGCGGCTGCTTGCCTAGCACCGAACGCATATTCGAGCTCAGCAGAGCTTTCATGCGCGAATCGCCGCGAGCACGATTTTGCAGCGTCTGGTAAAACAGCAGAGGATCAACAATGCGATAGCGCGCAAAGGCATCGACAACGATGCGCTTCTGGTCAGAAGCGATGACCTCTTCACGCGATGAATCTAGATCTAAAACGCGCTTGTCGATATAGACCACATTTTGGATGAAGGGCAGCTTGAACTGAAGCCCCGGCGCGGTCACAACACGGCGCGGATCGCCAAATTGCAGCAGCAAAGCCTGCTGCGTCTGATGGACAATGAAAACCGACGAGTAAATGAGCACGCTGACAATCGCCGCGAGCACAGCAAAAACGCGAAAAGCCATCGAGCCGATCATTGTGCGCCTCCCTGTCCTTGACCCTGATTTTTCCCCAGACGATCAAGCGGCAAATAAGGCACAACGCCCGAATTATTTTTTGGATCGAGAATAATTTTATCCGACTTTTCAAGCACGCGCTCCATCGATTCGAGAAACAGCCGCTGCCGCGTGACTTCCGGCGCGTTGCGATATTCGTTGAACACCGCAAGAAATCGCAGCGCTTCACCTTCGGCTTCGGCGACGATTTTTTCACGATAGGCTTCGGCGTTTTGGCGCAGCTTCGCGGATTCGCCGCGCGCCTCAGGCACGACGCGGTTGCGATAGGCTTGCGCCTCATTGCGCGCGCGCTCCTGATCGGCGCGCGCCGCCTGCACATCGCGGAAAGAATCGATCACCGCCGAAGGCGGATCGACCTTCTGCATCTTGACCTGCGTGACCAAAATGCCTGCGCCATAATTGTCGAGCGTCTTTTGCATCAAAATCTTGACGTCTTCTTCGACGCGCTGGCGATCGCCGGTTAGAATCGGCTGGAGCTTATTCTTGCCGACAACTTCACGCATTGTGCTCTCGGCCACGACGCGCACCGTGCCGATCGGGTTTTGAATGTTAAACAAAAAATCAGGCGCCGAGTTGATTACCCAGAAAACAGAAAAATCGACATCGACGATGTTTTCATCGCCGGTCAGCATCAGGCTTTCTTCGGGAATGTCGCGCGTCCGATCGGCGCTGCGCCCGATGCCAAAAACCGCGCTCTCAGAAAAAACCCGCATCCCGACATTCTCGCGGTTGATGATCGTCACTTTCGGCTGCTGTGCAGCCTCAATCGGGAAGGGCAGATGATAATGCAGCCCTGGCGCCGTCGTGCGATCAAACGCGCCAAAGCGAGTCACAACGCCTTGCTCGTCGGGCAGAACGCGATAAATCCCGCTCGCAAGCCACCCGCCGACAAGCACGATCCCGATCAGCCCCAGACCCGAAAAAGATCCCCAGCCACCACGCAAAAAACGGTTGAGCTTCTGCTGAAGACGCTCAATCCATTCTTCCATATCCGGCGGAGGCCTGCGACCGCCTGAGCTTCGCTGTCCCCAAGGGCCGTCTGTGTTATTATCCCAATTCATATGAAAATATATCCTGACACTATTTAACCCTTAGGCAGTAAAAAATCAATGAAAGATATCAAAGCACATAACAAGCTAACAAAAGACGATATTTTAGCCGCTTTGCGACAAATCAACGACCCGATCAGCGGACAGGATATTGTTGCGACCGGACTCGTGCAGGGGGTGACGCTGGGCAGCGATCATGTTCGCATCGTCATTGAATCTCCCCCTCAAACCGCCGCCTCACGCGAGAAGCTGCCATCTTTGTGCGAGCGCGCGATCAAACAAATCGCTCCCGGCCTGCGCGTCCAAGCGATCTTGACCGCCCACCGGAAGCCATCTATGCCTCAAACGGCGGCACCAAAAATAGCGCCAGAAATAAATGCTCAAGCGATCATCGCCGTCGCGAGCGGCAAAGGCGGCGTCGGTAAATCGACGGTTGCGGTCAATTTGGCTGTGGCGCTCGCTGCGCGCGACAAGCAAGTCGGTCTTCTCGACGCCGATATCTACGGCCCGTCAACCCCGGCCATGATGGGCGTCGATCAAAAACCTCTCATCAGCGAGAACAAGAAAATTACCCCCATTGAAGCGCATGGCGTCAAATTGATGTCGCTCGGCCTGCTCGTGGACGCGGCACGCGCGATGATCTGGCGCGGGCCGATGGTTCATTCGGCGATCACGCAAATGTTAGATGATGTCGTTTGGGGCGCACTCGATGTGCTCGTCATTGATATGCCCCCCGGCACTGGCGACGCTCAATTGACTTTGGCGCAGCGTCGCATTTTGAGCGGCGTTGTTCTTGTTTCAACGCCGCAGGACATTGCACTCGCCGATGTCCGGCGCGCGCTCGCAATGTTCAAGAGGGTCGAGACGCCGATCTTGGGGATCGTTGAAAATATGGCTTGGTTCGCGCCCGACGATCAATCGCCGCCGATCTATATTTTCGGACGAGGCGGCGCACGACAACTCGCCGAACAAGAAAACATTCCTTTCTTAGGAGAAATCCCTCTCGATCCCGCTCTGCGCGAGGCCGCCGATCGAGGCCAGCCCGATACACACAAAAAAATCTTCGGCGACATCGCCGATAAAATCAGCGTAATCTTGTCAAAGTGATGAAGGCGCCCTGATCGAAAGTCTCACGATCTTGTTCGCGCCATTCGTTGGGGTCGAGCTCCGGGAAAAAAGTGTCGCCCTGCGGTTTCTGAAAAACCCGCGTCAGATGAATCCGCTCGGCCAGAGGCAGAAACAGTTTATAAATCTCAGCGCCGCCAATCACCATGACTTCATGCGCTCCCGCTTGAGCAAGCGCCTCATCCGCCGAGGCTGCCCGCATGACGCCTTCGGGAAAATCTCTGCCATTACGGGTCAACACGATATTCGTCCGATCTTTGAGCGGCTTGCCTAGACGCGCATAAATATCATCCCACGTCTTGCGCCCCATAATGACCGGATGACCGGTCGTCAATTTGCGAAAATGTTTGAGATCAGCCGGAATATGCCAGGGCAATTGGCCATGATGGCCGATCACATTATTTTCAGCCGCAGCGACAACCAGCGCGATTTTTGTCATCACTTTGTCATCACACTGCCACAGACGCCGCGATCGGCGCGAGCGCCTGATAATTTTCAATCTGAATATCGTCGCGCGTGAAAGAAAATAAATCCTTGACATCAGGAGACAAAGATAATTTTGGCAATGGCAAAGGGGCACGTTGTAATTGGAGCCTCGCCTGCTCAAAATGATTGTGATAAAGGTGGACATCGCCAAAAGTATGGACGAACTCGCCAACCCCTAGCCCGCTCACATGAGCGATCATGTGAGTCAGCAGAGCATAAGAGGCGATATTAAACGGCACCCCCAAAAATACATCCGCCGAGCGCTGGTAAAGCTGACACGATAGACGCCCATCATGGACATAAAACTGGAACAAACAATGACAGGGCGGCAGCGCCATCTTGTTCAATTCACCGACATTCCACGCGCTGACGATCAAGCGGCGCGAATAGGGATTGGCTTTGATCTCCTCCAAAACCTGCTTCAACTGATCGATCTGCCCGCCATCGCTGCTCGGCCAAGAGCGCCATTGGCGGCCATAAACAGGCCCCAAATTGCCCTTCTCATCGGCCCATTCGTCCCAAATCGAAACGCCATGCCGGTTGAGATAATCAATGTTCGTATCGCCGCGCAAAAACCACAAGAGCTCGTAAATGATGGACTTCAAATGCAGCTTTTTCGTCGTCGTCAGCGGGAAGCCCGCGCTGAGATCAAACCTCATTTGGCGGCCAAACAGACCGCGAACCCCCGTTCCGGTGCGATCCGGACGATCCTGCCCCTGATCGAGAATATCCCCCAATAAATCAAGATAGGTCTTCATCTCTAACCCGTAAGCTCCTCTTTCTCTAGAATCACAGCCCCACTCTACACAATTTCCTGCTATAAAAGAACGATGAGCGACACGAAACCTCATATCGCGCAAAAAGCGCCCTATAAAGCGAACGTGGAAGCCGGAAAAACCTATTTCTGGTGCAGTTGTGGGCGATCGGCACGGCAGCCCTTCTGCGACGGCTCCCACAAAAAAGAAGCCATCTTCGCGCCGATCAAATGGCAGGCCGAAAAAAATGAGGAAATCTGGCTTTGTGGCTGCAAAACCACAAAAAATCAGCCCCTCTGCGACGGCAGCCATAATAAATTGCCTTGAATCGATCTAGCTTTTTCGCGCAAAAACTCCTATATTGATAGAGCTAGACCACTCACGTGGCTGCTAGCTATAGCAATAAACGAACAGTGTAATATGTTTGCTGAACCCGGGGGCAGAGCCCGGCGCCTCCACCTTTGATGCGGCACACGCATTAAGGGCGGGGGCGACATAGGATCGACAGAAACAAAAAAGCTGCATCTTTTGCTCGGCATGGTTCCGCCGTTACCGGGCCAAGGCTGAAAATGCCAACGACAACAAAGTCGCGGAGGTGCGTTTCGCTGCGTAAGCGGTGAGATCATCTCATTTCAAGTCCTATTCCCTTCGCACGGAGTAGGCGGGGTTCGCGGGCACCCGGCAACAGAAGCCCGCGACTCTCATACCCCAAACTCATGACGCCATATCATCCTGAATTATATGGCGTCATCGTCTTTTTATCCCCCTCTTTTACAAAAACCACAAGACGCGCTAGTTTTATCGTTATGGATGATCGCCCAGATAAAATTAGCTATGACCACCTCGTCTATGATGCGCTGCGCGGCATGGTGCGTCAGGTGCTCGCGCGGGTGCAGCGCAAGGGCCTGCCCGGGCAGCATCATTTTTATATCTCGTTCCAGACAAGCCATCCTGATGTTGTCGTCGCCGAGCGACTCAAAAAGCGCTACCCCAAAGAAATGACAATCGTCATGCAGCATCAATTCGAAAACCTTCAAGTGGAAGAAGATAAGTTTTCGCTCACGCTCTATTTTGATCGCACTCCCGAACGCATCATTGTGCCTTGGACAGCTCTGACCAGCTTTACCGATCCGCATGCGTCTTTTTCCCTGCGCCTTGCGACCATCGATGACGGCGCACCGCAACAAAAACCTCCCGAAGAAAAAAATAAACCCCTTGCAACAAAAACCAGCCAAGTCGTCGAACTCGACGCCTTTCGCAAAAAGAAATAAACCCCAAAAATGCAAACCCGCAAAGAACAAGATTCCATCAGCGAAATTGATGTTCCCTGCGATCGCTATTGGGGCGCGCAGACTCAGCGCAGTCTCGAAAACTTCGACATTGGCAGTGAAAAAATCCCGGTGCCGATGGTGCGCGCGCTCGGCATCGTCAAGCTGGCAGCGGCGCGGGTCAATGTGGCGCGCGGACTCATCAAACCCGACATCGCAAACTTAATCGCCCAAGCAGCTCAAGAAGTGATCGATGGAAAACTCGACGACCATTTCCCCTTAATCGTCTGGCAGACCGGCTCCGGCACGCAAAGCAATATGAACGCCAATGAGGTCATCGCCAATCGCGCGATCGAACTCGCCGGAGGCCAGCTCGGAAGCAAAAATCCGGTTCATCCCAACGATCATGTCAATCGCTCTCAATCCTCCAACGATACTTTTCCGACAGCAATGTCGATTTCGGCGTCGCGCGAAATCCACGATCGCCTCGTGTCTGCGCTTGAGCATCTACATCAGGCGCTCGACGAAAAATCAAAAACATTCGCCGACATCATCAAAATTGGCCGCACCCATATGCAAGATGCAACGCCGCTGACTTTAGGACAGGAATTTTCCGGCTATGCGCAGCAGATCAAAAATGCGAAGGCGCGGATCAATGATGCCCTGCCGCGCCTCATGGCTTTGGCGCAAGGCGGCACCGCCGTCGGCACCGGACTCAATGCGCCGGATGGCTTCGCTGAACAATTCGCTCAAGAGGTCGAAAAAATCACCGGCCTGCCTTTTACCTCAGCACCAAACAAATTCGAGGCGCTCGCCGCCCATGATGCGATCGTTGAGATGTCAGGCGTTATGACCGTGCTTGCGGCGGGTCTGTTCAAAATCGGCAACGATATTCGCCTGCTCGGCTCTGGACCTCGCGCCGGTTTTGGCGAAATCTCTCTGCCTGCCAATGAGCCCGGCTCATCGATCATGCCGGGCAAAGTCAATCCGACGCAGTGCGAGGCGATCACAATGGCCGCCGCACAAATGATCGGCAACCACGCAACGATCGCTTTCGCCGGGTCTCAAGGTCATCTTGAGCTTAATGTCTTTAAGCCGGTGCTGATTTATAACCTTTTGCAGTCCATTCGGCTCGCCGCCGACGCCAGCCGGAGCTTCACCGATAAATGTATCAAAGGCATCACCGCCAATACGGCGCGGATCGATGAGCTTATGCAATCCTCGCTGATGCTCGTCACAGCGCTCGCGCCGAAAATCGGCTATGACAAAGCAGCGCAAATCGCTAAAGCCGCCCATCACAATAACACCACTTTGCGCGAGGAAGCGATCGCTTCAGGTGTTATCTCGGCGGAAGACTTTGATCTCATCGTTCGGCCAGAAAAGATGATCGGAAAATAGATCAGCTCGTCGGCACAGCATATTCAAGCAGATCAAGCAATTCGATCGGCAAAGTCGCTTTGGCTTCTTCATCTTTCTTGATTTCGTTGATGCCGCCTTTGATCAACTCGCTGGCAAATGATTGCTCAAACCCTGCAGCGTTGAATCTCTTTTGCGGATCCTGCCAAGACCCCGAAACAATATAACCCACCGGCGGATAGGCCTCACGCACCGGCAGCGTGAAAAGAAACGCCGATCTCGCAAAGCGACGGCCAAGATTAATCGATAGATCAACCTTCCCACGCACACCGGTCGCAAAAAGCGACAGGTCCGACGACGTGATGATCCCGTCTTTCACCGCAAACGTGCCCGATATTTTGTTGAAGTCGGTCTTACCGCGGCTGAACGCATAGCCCAGCACGACGCCTAAATGCGACAAAGCGCCTAATTGCGGCACAGCGCGGTTCAATAAAGCCATATCAAAACCGTGAAAACTCCCGGCACTCGTCGTGATTTTACCCGCGCCGCTCAAAGTGCCGATCAATGAGGCCGGATCAGCGCCTTGCGCTGTCAACACGCCGGATACGCTCAGCGAGCCCGACATCAAACGCTGATCGAGCATCGTTTGTGAAAGGCGATCCAAATTCATATTGCGCGCCGAAAAACGCAGATCAAACTTTGGCGCCGAACCCTGATGCAATAATTTGACCGTCGCAGAAATATGGCCGCCGACAAAATCGCCGCGAAACTTCTTGACCTTGACCTCACTTTCAAGGAAATCAACTTCCAGACGGACATCATCGAATGTGAGTCCGCCAAACCGCATATCACCCGCCACAAGCTTCGCTTGACCTTGGATCTTCTTGAACAGAGCGAGCGGCAGAGCTCGTGATGACCAAGCTTTTTCCTTTTGTTTCGGCTCAAACAACGCAAAGGGCAGATGAACCGATCGCAGATCAGACTTCACTAGCCAAAGATGACCTTTGCGCGCCAAAGAAAACTCGCCGGTGAGGTCTCCCTTGCCTGCACGAAATGTCAAACGACTCACTTTGATGCCTTTGACCGCGTCATAAGACAAGTGCCCCCCAAACATAAAAGAATCTTTGCTTGACGCACGCACAATATCGTCAAGCCCGATGGCCTCGATGAGGCGCGCCGGGCGATCGCCTTTGGCTTTGATTTGCGCCGTCAATTTATTGGGCCGATTATTGGGCCGATTATTGAGCCGATTACTGATCCAATTTTCGCCCCTGCCTTTGAGCAGATAGCGCATATCACCCAGCCTTGCGCCCACCGCAATTTTGAAGTGATCTTTCAACTGCCCGTTCACACGCAGCACGACGCGCCCCTCGCCTGCGCCCGCCAAAGACGAAGGAATATCCCATGACACAAGATGCGATAATTGCTTGAGCAAAATGCCTGCATCGCGACGAGATAATTTCGCCTTGATCTCAGTCGGTACGTTTTGTGCGTCCAATGTGCCGACAAGAAGAAACGCGCTGCCACTCATATCGCCTGCCAGACGCAGCCGCCCGACATTTCCCTGCTGCCAGTCTAAAACGCCCTCGCCCGTGATCTTACCGAGTGATGGAGGCATCACCTGAACCCCGTCAATGATGAGCCGCTTTGATTGCACCGACATAGCCCCTTTAATCTCAATCTCGCCCAAACGCGCCTTGATCTTACTCAACCGCGCTTTTATATGGCTCAATTCTAAATCTGCGCGCAAGTCAAATTTTTCCTGCGGCAGATCGAGCCAAATTTTATTATCGGCGACCCATGATGACAATTTTGAAAAATCATTCGACGCGACATCGAGCCGTCCGGCAAAAACATCGCCATTGCGCGGACGGCCTATCGCAAGCGTCAAAGCCGACGGCCCCGGCAAAACCGCATGAACATCAACAACAACATCATCTGAATCAACGATGAGCGCAAAAGCCATGTTCTCAATTTGACGGTCGGCGCGCGCAAAAACTTCAACGTTCATGGACAAGGTGAAGGCAATTTTGTTTTGGGTCAAATATCGCGCAACATCATCAACACCGAGCAGCATCGCGCGCCATGACTCATCGGGCCTGTCATGAAAAACATCAGCAAGATCGAGATAGGGGCTGTTGAACGACAAGCTCACCGAGCGCTTTTCATCGGAAAGATCGATCCGCCCCTGACCTTGAAGCCGCACTTTTTCTGTTTCAAACAAAAAATCATCAAACGCGATCTGATCGCCTTTGATATCTATACCAGCGGCGATATGCGTGTCTGCGTCAAAAAGTTTGATGTTTTTCGGCAGAGAGAAAAACCGGCTGAGCGCCTTAACATTCACCGACACTCTCCCTTGAAAATCGGATAACATCGCTGTACTGCGTTCTTCAGCAAAAGACCCGCTCAAGCTTAATGTATCTAGCCGATCGCGCGCGCGCGCTTCGAGCTTCACACGCACTTTTCGCTTTGTCCAGCGCCCGATTGAGATGTCCGTTTCATATCTCTCGCCTTGATGGGTGAACCGTACCTGCGTTTTCAGCGGCCCCGACAGGCTTTGAGCCGACAGCGTGCCGTTGACGTCGCGCAGCACGATCTGTCGGCCATGAACGAGGTCAAGATATTTGATCGTTCCGCCCTCTATCCGCACGGACGAAAAACGGATAAATCGATTGACCGTCCTGCGACTCCGACCGACAGCGTTAAAAAAATCATCGCCGAAATGTTGGACAGCTAACACCGGTCTCACGAGGCGCAAAAAAGAAAAATCAACCTCACCGCGCAATAAAGGAATAACCGCCAACCCCGCTTCAACCTCCTCAAGCTCCAAAAATGATCCCGCAGGCGACAAAGATCGATCTTTGCTCAGCTTGACGCGCCGCGCAAACAAATAAGGCTGCGGCAAAAAGCTCACCTCCAAGCCTCCGACAATGCGCACCTCATAGCCAGCCAGATCGCTCAAGGCACCCTCGAGCTCGGCGCGCAGCAATGAGCGCGGAACCACAGACGGCAACACCGCTAGAGTCAGCAAAGCAAACGCGATCAACGCCGCCAAAAAGTAAAAAAATCTTGCCAAAGTCGATCTCCTGATTAGACTTGATCTCTAAGTCCGATCTAGGCCCGATATAGTCAAAAAAGCGTAAATCAAATCAAATGCGGGGTGGCGGCCTCATTGAGCTTGCTCTATGCTCGCGCCATGACCCAAATGAGCCCAACAAACCCGCTCCTGCCCAAAGCGGTCATTTTTGACCTCGACGGCACACTCGTTGACACAGCGCCTGATCTGATCGCCGTGCTCAACCAGATCATCGCACAGCACAATCTGCCGAACATCCCGCCGCCGAGATTGCGCCAATTTATCGGCGGCGGCGCGCGCGCGCTCATCGAACGGACACTCGCCGCAGCTCGCGTCTCCTGCGACGATCAGCTGCTCAGCCTGCTCGAAAAAGATTTCCTCAAACTCTATGCGAGCCACCTCGCGCGCCTGAGCCGCCTTTTTCCCGGCACACGCGAAGTGCTCGACGGCCTCCGAGACAACAACATCATCATGGCCGTCTGCACAAACAAAAGACAGGATCTAGCCGTCAAGATATTGCACGCCTTTGAGCTCAAAAATTATTTCGCCGCCATTCTTGGCCGCAATGAAGGACAAAAACGCAAACCCGATCCCGAACCTCTGCTCTATCTGCTCGACGAACTTAAAATTGACGCCCGCCAAGCGATCATGGTCGGCGACAGCATCATCGACATTAAGACCGCGCGCGCGGCCAATGTCGCGGTGCTCGGCGTGAGCTTCGGCTATTCGCCTGTCCCGATCCGACAGCTCGGCGCCGATCGCTGCATCGATCAGTGGAGCGAAATGCCTCAGGCGCTCGCAGCGATCGCTTCCGACTTGACGCGCACCTCACTTGAGGTTCTAGATCACAGCAAGGGCGGTTAGCTCAGTTGGGAGAGCGCAGCGTTCACATCGCTGAGGTCGCTGGTTCGAGCCCAGCACCGCCCACCACTAGATTAAAACCCTAAATTAAAACCCAAACCGCGCCCCGATACGCACACGGTGATTGCTCACATTGATCTTCCCTTTTCCGACCAGCGCGCGAGTCTCGAAGTATCGGTCTTCGAAGCTATAGACATAGCTATAGCCGAGCGTGAGCCACCAGCGTCCTTTTTTTTGGATCTGCCAGCCTATGCCCGCATGGCCCACGACAACCGCGCCGCCGCCCTCACCATCAACTTTGTCGCTGCGGTCTTCGAGCACGTAATTGTAGCCGACGCCGATGCCAATATAAGGCTGCAGACGCCATCTCTCTTTGAAATCAACATAGATCACGCCATGCCCGGAAAAATCGAGAACGTCAATTTTAAGGCGATCGATGCCGCCTTGAGCATTGTTAAAATTGACTCGATGATCAAACGAATAAAGCGCCGCAAGCTCTATTGCCGGACGCAACGCCGCCACCTTGCCATCAAAAATTGGATAGCTCACCTCGATGAACCCGCCAACGCCCTCATCATGGACGCCATGGTTCATGCGAAATCCATCTGAAATCATTGCGCCGAATTCTAAAAAAAACATTTTTCTCGTCGGATCGGCAAACTCTATCCGAAGAGGCTCAAAGCGTGTTTCGGCAGACGCCTTCGTTGCCCACACAGCAGGCGCTAAAAAGGTGAAGGTGATCACTGCAATAATGACACAAAGAATTTTCATAACCCTCAATGATACCACATTAAAGTTTTCTAAATTCATCTATGTTTGAGCAAACGCCTTGTCGCTCTGACTGCATTCTTTTAACCCCTCCCATAAGACACAAATCCCTCTAGGGCCTCTTGCTAAGTGGTCAGGGGTATCTCTTAAACTTTTACATCACGCCCCTGCCTGAGCGCTGGGGCGCGCAGAAAGCCTGTCATGCCAAGCCTGTAGGTTTTTGTGATCGTCAGGGATTTCAATCCGTGCCATGAAGCCAAAATCTATCGTGCATAGAGCAGAGATGTCAGCGACTGAAAAATCTCCGGCGATGAATTCCTTGCCGTCCATTTGTTGGTCGAAGAATTTCATCATTTTGAGGACGCGCTTTTTATTATCCTCGCCCCATGCCTTGTTTTGATTTTCAAGCGCGGCCATCGCTGGATGACAATGACGAAAATGCATGGCAACAGCCCCCATCCACAAAAGTTCAATGCGCCTCTGCCACATATTGATCGTCGCGACTTCAACCGGGTCTCTACCAAACAGTGGCGGGTCAGGATGAAGCGCCTCAAAATAGCGGCAGATTGCCATCGATTCGGTGATCGTCCGGCCATCATCGAGTTCGAGCGCCGGCACCTGCGAGAGCGGACTCACTTTGATATAATCAGGTTTTTTGTGCTCGCCCTCCATGATCGAGACTTGCTCGATCGGCAGATCAATGCCCTTTTCGGCAAGAAAAACCCTCACCCGACGCGGATTAGGCGCCAATTTGCTATCATATAGTTTCATAAACAGATTCTCCTCCACTTGACCCCTAGCCCTCTATCATGACAAAAACACTCTAAAGCGGCAATAGCAAACCCGAGCAAACCCGCAAAATTAAAAATCATGGGAGGCACCTCAAAATGGCTATTGATTTCACAGGCAAAGTTGCGATTGTCACGGGCGCTGGCGGCGGATTAGGACGCTGTCATGCGCTGGAGCTCGCGCGACGCGGCGCGAAAGTCGTTGTCAATGATCTGGGCGGCAATCCCGACGGCACCGGAGGCTCGTCGGAAATGGCAGCCAAAGTCGTCGAGGAGATTAAAGCCATCGGCGGCGAGGCGATCGCCAATGGCTCAAGCGTCACCGACAATGACGGCGTCCAAAAAATGGTCGATGACGCCATGAACGCTTGGGGACGCATCGACATTCTCATCAACAATGCCGGTGTGCTGCGCGACAAGAGCTTCTCCAAAATGGGGATCGAAGACTTCGAGTTCGTCGTCGCTGTTCATCTGATGGGCACCGTCAAGCCGACCAAAGCGGTCTGGGAGATCATGCGCAATCAGAATTATGGCCGCATCGTCGTGACGTCATCTTCGACCGGGCTCTACGGCAATTTCGGGCAGACCAATTATGGCGCAGCGAAGCTGGCTGTTGTTGGGTTCATCAACACGCTGAAGTTGGAGGGACAAAAATATAATATCCACACCAACGCGCTCGCGCCGGCGGCATGGACGCGGATGACCAAAGACCTCATGCCGCCTCAGGCTGAAGAATTGCTGCAGCCAAAGTTTGTCACCCCCGGCGTGATCTATCTCGTCAGTGAAGACGCGCCAACGGGTAAAATTTTATGCGCGGGCGCAGGCGTGTTTGCGGTCACCGAAATGACCGAATGCGAAGGCGTATTCATCGGGCGCGGCAATGAACTCACCGCCGAAGCTGTCGCCGAAAATTGGGACAAGATCACCGACAAATCAAAGAGCCAAGCCTTCAACAGCGGCGGCGAGGAAACCGCCAAAGTCATGACGCTTGCGACAAGCGGCTAAACCTTTCTATATGCAGACACCTGATCCTGAAGAAATCGCGGCGATCGGCGACGATCTGCCTGACTGGTTCACGAAGGCAATGGGGATCCCGCGCGCCGAAGGCTTCATCGACATCGCGGGATGCCCGATCCACTGGCTGCGCTGGGGACGTTCGGATAATCCGCCGGTAATCTTTTTGCATGGCTTTCTCGCTCATGCGCGCTGCTGGGCATTCGTCGCGCCGCTCTTGGCCGATAAGTTCGACCTCATCGCCTTTGACCTCTCCGGCATGGGCGATTCCGGCCACCGCGATGCCTATAAATTGCATGAGCGCACCAATGAACTCACCGCCTTCACCGAAGCGATGAACTTCGCGACCAAGCCCTTCATCGTCGCGCATAGCTATGGCGGCGGCATCGCGATCCATGCGCAGGAAGTATTTCCCGACACCTTCCGCGGCATCATCACCTGCGACACGATGATGATGCTGCCCGAAGATTTATCACGCTTCACCGGACGTGACCGCGAAATGTCGTCCAATGCGTCGGGCAAGCAGCGCATCTACCCTGACTGGCAAACCGCCTATAGCCGCTTCCGGCTGTCGCCTGAACAGCCTTGCAATCATGCTTTTCTGTTTGAATATCTCGCCAAACATTCGGTCAAGAAAATCGACGAAGGCTGGACATGGAAGTTCGATCCCAAAATCCTCATCCGCGACGCCGAAGAACAAAATTGGTGGGCCGATAATGCCGATTGCTTCGCCCGCCTGCCCGCGCCGAAAGGAATCATCCATGGCCAGAAAAGCCTGCTCTTCGGCGGCCAGATCACAAATTATTTGCGCGAAAAATCCACCACACCTTTTCCGGTGATCGCAATCCCCGACGCGCATCATCACGTGATGCTCGACCAGCCGATCGCGCTTGCCACAGCGATCGATGCGATCTTGTCGGCGTGGATCGCCTCTTAAAATCATATTCGATAGACTCCACCCAGAGCTAGCTCGGCTGATCCAGAGTGAAGGCCGGGCGCAACTCGACCGACTCGCCGCAGCCGCACTGATCCACCTGATTGGGATTGTTAAACGCAAAGCCCGACGAAAATATATCCTTGCGGTAATCCATCTCGGTGCCGAGCAGAAACATCAACGCCTTGGGCTCGATCGCGATCACCACGCCCTTATCCTCGACGATTTCGTCGAGCGGAGATTTCTCGGCGATATAGTCAAGCGTATAGGACATGCCGACACAGCCCGCATTCTTGATGCCCAGACGCAGCAAACGACGCTCGTCGGGCGCTTCGGCGAGCAGAGCCTTGATCCGCTGCGCGGCCTGATCTGTCAGTGTGATTGCTTTCATTTGATTCATAACGGCCTCATTATAGCATATTTAGGCATATTTAGAGCATGCCGAGCGCAAGTCGCGCCTCATCGGACATACAACTCGGATCCCAAGGCGGGTCAAAGACCATATTGACCTTGACTTCCCCGACCTGTTCAACGCCGCGCGCCGCGTCATGGACCCATTGCGGCATGACCTCAGCGACCGGACAGCCCGGCGCGGTCAGAGTCATATCAATATCAACGCTGCCCGTCTCGGAGATATCCATGCGATAGATAAGGCCGAGTTCGTAAATATCAACCGGGATTTCGGGATCATAGACGGTCTTGATCGCCGCAACAAGGCGCTGGCGCATCGCATCGATCTGCTCCTGTGTCAATTTGGGGGTCAGTTTGGCGGCGCTCATGAGAAAAACCCGATCGCTTTGCGCAGTGAGGCGATCAATTGCGCGACGTCCTCGCCATTATTGTAGAAGGCAAAAGAGGCGCGCGCAGTCGCCGTGAGGCCGAGCCGCGTCATGAGCGGCTGCGCACAGTGATGTCCGGCGCGGATCGCGACACCCTGCTGGTCGATCAACTGCGCAAGATCGTGCGGGTGAGCGCCATCGGCAATAAACGAAATGATCGGCGCGCGCGCTAAACCATTTGCACCATTTGCGCTATTTGCGCCGAGCAGCGACACTGAATTGATTTTAGATAATTCGCGTTCGGCTTCGTCGTACAGAGCTTGCTCGTGGGCGTGGATGTCGTGCCAGTCAAACGAATTGAGGTAATCGATCGCCGCGGCGAGGCCAATCGCTTCAACGATGGGCGGGGTTCCGGCTTCAAATTTATGCGGCGGCGCACCATAAGTGATTTCGTCTTGGGTCACTTCATGGATCATTTCGCCGCCGCCGCGATAGGGGCGCATCGCCTCGAAGTGGCCGCGGCGGCCATAAAGAACGCCGATCCCGTTCGGCCCGTAGAGCTTATGGCCGGAGAAAACATAAAAATCGCATTGCAGCCCTTGAACATCGACCGGACTATGGACGACTCCCTGACAGCCATCGACAAGCACCGCCGCGCCGTGCTGATGCGCAGCTTCGATGATTTGTGCAAGCGGCGTCATCGTGCCGAGCACATTCGACGTCTGCGTGATCGCGACAATCTTTGTCTTTGGCGAAAGAAGTTTGAGATAATCTTCCAAGATGATCGCGCCATCGTCGCGGCACGGAATCCATTTGAGCACAGCGCCATAGCGCTCGCGCAGAAAGTGCCACGGCACGATATTCGAGTGATGTTCAAGCACCGACAGGATGATCTCGTCTCCGGCGCGGATGTTGGGCGCAGTGAAGCTCGCGGCGACGAGGTTGATCGCATCGGTCGCGCCCGAAGTGAAAACGATCTCATCACTTGACGCGGCGTTCACGAAAGTTTGGACTGTTTTGCGCGCGGCTTCAAACTGCGCGGTCGCGGTGTTGGCGAGATAATGCAGACCGCGATGAACATTGGCATATTCATGCTCTTGCATTTTGCGCATCGCCTCGATGACCACGCGCGGCGTCTGTGCTGATGCGGCATTATCCAAATAGCTCAGCCTCTTGCCATAGATGTCGCGCGCGAGGATCGGGAAATCATCTCTAGCGCTGTGGATGTCTCTCATATTAAACCCTCGAGTTTTTTCTGCGCGATCTGCTCGGCGGCGGGCAGATTGACGAACAGGCCGCTGATGAAAGCGGTGATGAGCATATGTCGCGCCTGCTGCTCGCTGATGGCGCGCGCGCGCAGATAGAATAGCGCATCAGCGCTGAGCGCGCCGATCGCGACGCCATGCGCGCATTGGACATCATCATGGGCAATGCCGAGCGCGGGTTTAGCGTGGAAGCGCGCCTCGTCGGACAGCAGCAGGCCTCTGGCCAATTGCTGGACATCCGAGCCGCGCGCACCAGGCGAGACTTCAGCGTTGGCGCGAAAACTTCCGCGCGCTTGGCCGCTCAACACGGCGCGCAGAGTCGAGATGCTCTGGCAATCGGCGTGATGGTGGCTGCTTGTCATGCCGATATCGCAATGCGCGCGGCCAGAGGCGATCAGCGCTGCTTGGCATTGACCGCGCGCCTGCTCGCCTAAAAAATCGAGGTGGTGATCGATGCGCTGCAATTTAGCACCCGATGCGACGATCGCGGCATTCCATTGCGCGTGTGAGTCGAGCTCAACATTGAGCCGCGTTGCTGTGATCGCCGTTGCAGGCTGATCCAAAACGCGAATGTGATCGAGTGTCGCATAAGGCGCGAGTTTGATCTGAGTCAGGACATGGCTGAAGCCGTCGGCGGAGATATGCTCATAGATCGTGGCGCGAATGTTTGGCGCGACGATCACATCGAGCTGCGCGAACCCGGCGCGGTGATGAATATGAATCGGCGCGGTAATATCTTTTTCGATTTTGATTTCAGCGCTGTCGCCGCCCTGTGCGATGTTCAAAGCGGTGAGCGCATCGATATGATCGGGCAGGCCTGCCGGAGCTTTATCGCGGCATTGGATATTATCCACCGGCGAGACCTCAGGTCGGACAGCGCGCGCGCGTTCGCTATTTTTCATTTGCTGAGAGAAGTCGCTCCACTGCCAGTCTTCGAGCTTGCGGTGCGGCCAGCCATATTGATCGAAATAGGCCTGAGCTTGCTGCTGGATATTCATTTTGCCGCCGCGCTGACATAACCGAGGCGCTCGATCTCTTTCGCAAGCGAGAGGTCGCCTGAGCGGGTGATGCGCCCTTCCTGCAGAATATGAATTTTATCGGGGCAAATATGCTCAAGGACGCGCTGGTAGTGGGTAATCATCAGCACGGACTTTCCAGCGTCGCGCAAGCTCTCGGCGGCGCGCGCGACCAGCTTCAGAGCATCAATATCCAAACCGGAATCGATCTCATCGAGAATAGCGAGATCGGGTTCAAGCAGGATCATTTGCAGAGCTTCAAAGCGTTTGCGCTCGCCGCCGGAGAAGCCAACATTAACTTCACGCCGCAGCATCGTTTCATCAAGGTCGAGCGTCGCCGCCTTCTCGCGCACAAGGCGGAGAAAATCGGCAGGGTTGAGCGCATCCTTGCCCTGCCCTTTGCGTCGCGCATTGACCGCAACCTGCAAAAAAGACATTAGACGAACGCCGGGTAAATCCACCGGGTTTTGAAAACCAATGAATAATCCCCGCTGCGCGCGCTCTTCCGGCGAGAGCACAAATAAATTTTCGCCTTGATAGAGAATCTCACCGGCGATAATTTCGCTCTCATCGCGTCCGGCGAGCGTCATAGCGAACGTGCTCTTGCCCGATCCATTCGGCCCCATGATCGCATGGACTGAGGCGGGCTCAATCGCGAGGTCAAAGCCGTCGAGTACGATTTTATCCTGCACCGCAACTTTGAGGCCTTTGATAGCCAGCACCGCGCTCATCCGACGCTCCCTTCGAGCGAGATGGAGACGAGCTTTTGCGCTTCAGCGGCGAATTCCATCGGCAGGTTTTGCAGCACTTCACGGCAGAAGCCATTGACGATCAGCGCGAGCGCGTCTTCTTCGCTGAGACCGCGCTGGCGGCAATAAAACAGGCGCTCGGCAGAAATGCGCGCGGTTGTCGCTTCATGTTCGATCATCGTATCGGCGCGCGCGGCTTCAATATAGGGGATCGTGTGCGCCGAAGATTGATCGCCGATCAGCAGCGAGTCGCATTGCGTGAAATTCCTTGCGCCTTCGGCTTTGGGATGAAGCCGCACCAGACCGCGATAGGCATTGGACGAATGACCCGCCGAAATGCCCTTTGAAATGATGCGGCTCGACGTGTTCTTGCCGAGATGGATCATTTTCGTGCCGCTATCGATCTGCTGGTAATTGTTGGAAATCGCAACCGAATAAAACGCGCCCGAAGTCTCATCGCCGCGCAAAATGCACGAAGGATATTTCCACGTGATCGCCGAGCCGGTTTCAATCTGCGTCCAAGAGATTTTAGCGCGCTTCTCGCGGCAATCGCCGCGCTTGGTGACGAAGTTATAAATCCCGCCTTTGCCCTGCTCATTGCCGGGATACCAATTCTGCACAGTGGAATATTTAATCTCGGCATTCTCAAGCGCGACGAGCTCAACAACCGCCGCATGAAGCTGGTTTTCATCGCGCATCGGCGCGGTGCAGCCTTCGAGATAGCTCACATAAGAATCCTTATCGGCAATGACAAGCGTGCGCTCAAATTGCCCGGTCATCGCCTCGTTGATGCGAAAGTAAGTCGATAATTCCATAGGACATCTCACCCCCGGCGGAATATAAGCAAACGAGCCGTCGGAAAAAACCGCCGTGTTCAACGCCGCAAAATAATTATCTCCCGCAGGCACGACCGAGCCTAAATAACGCCGCACAAGATCAGGATGATCGTGAACAGCCTCGCTGAAAGAGCAGAAAATGATCCCGAGCTCAGCAAGTTTTTCGCGGAAAGTCGTCGCGACCGAAACCGAGTCGAACACCGCATCGACCGCAACTCCGGCGAGGCGCTCCTGCTCGACGAGCGGGATCCCAAGTTTTTCATAGACGCGCAAAAGTTCAGGATCGACCTCATCGAGACTTTTTGGACTATCCTGCGACTTGGGCGCGGCATAATAATAGGCGTTTTGATAATCGATGGGCGGATGGTGAACCCGCGCCCAGTCAGGCTCAGACATGCTCTGCCAGCGGCGAAAGGCCGCGAGCCGCCACTCAAGCAGCCATTGGGGCTCTCTTTTTTTGGCCGAGATAAATCGGACGATGTTTTCATCGAGCCCTTTGGGCGCTTTTTCGCTTTCGACATTGGAAGTGAAGCCATATTTATACTCGCTGAGGCTTTTGACTCGAGCGACGGTTTCAGAAGTTGCAGGCATGAAGCGTCCTTTAAGCGGCTTGCTTATCGTTAATGGAATGGAGGGTCTGGGTGAATTGTTGGATGTCTTCGCGCCGCGTCTGCCAGCCGAGGCTCACGCGCAGAGCGCAAGCAGCGAGATCGGCGCTGACATTTTGCGCGCGCAGCACATGAGACGGCGTGATCTTGCCGCTTGAGCAAGCCGCACCCGCCGACAAGCAAATGCCCGCGAGATCAAACATAATCAGAGCCGCTTGTGCTGAGAGCTTCGACAGCGCAAAGCATGAAGTATTCGCAAGACGCGGTGCGGTCTTTGCGAAAATGATCGCATCGTCCGGCAAAGAGGCTTCGAGCTCATCACGCCAAAGACCGAGTGCGGCAAAGCTTTTATCTATTTTGGCGGCGGCGGCGAAGCCTGCGATCGCGATGAGGTTTTCGGTTCCGGCGCGCTGGCCATATTCTTGCCCTCCCCCTTTGAGCAGCGGCGCAAAAGAAAAACCTTGATGATGATTTTCGGCGAGCACCAAAGCGCCAACCCCAGGCGGTCCGCCCATCTTATGGGCCGACAAAGACAAAGCATCAACGCCCAGATTTTTGATGTTGACATCGATTTTGCCTGCGGCCTGCACGGCGTCGCAATGGATGAAGCCGTTTTGCTGTTTGACATATTCAGCGATCCGTTTAATCGGCTGGATGATTCCAGTTTCATTATTGGCGAGCATCACCGAAACGAACGGCCTATCGATATTTTGGATCGTCTGCGCGATCTGTTCCGGCTCAATGAGACCCGACGAGCTCACCGGAATGATCTGATGTCGGTGCGGCGCTTGATTCAAAACGCTCAGATGTTCGATCGCCGAAACGAATAAAGCAGCGTCATTGACGCGCGCGATGTTCAAAGCGAGCGCATTAGCTTCAGTGCCGCCGCTCGTGAAGATCACGTTTTCGGCTCTCGTGCCAACAAACATAGCGACACTTTCGCGCGCCTCATCGATGATGTTACGCGCGGCACGACCTTCGCGGTGTGGCGATGACGGATTGCCGTGCGATCTCATAGCGCTGATCATGGCGGCTTCGGCCTCCGGGCGGAGCGGCGCGCGTGCGTTATAATCGAGATAGATGCTCATTTGATCTGGACAGGGATTTTTCCTGCGGCGACGTCGCTGAGGCGGATTTTACTGAGATAGTCCATGATCTGCTGTGCCAGCCCAAGCCATAATTTATGGGTGAGACATCTTGTGGGCTTGCCCGTGCAGCCGAGCGGCTGGCCAGAGACGCATTTAGTCATTTTGATCGGCTCATCGACCGACAGGATAATATCGGCGATGCGGATTTGATCGGGTTTTTGCGCAAGAAAATATCCGCCCTCGCGCCCGGGCTTGGCCCAGACAAGACCCGCGCGGCGCAATTGGACAAAAAGCTGCTCAAGATAATTCAGCGAAATCTGCTGGCGGCGCGCGATTTCAGCAAGCGGCGTCGGCGCGTGATGATCCACCTGCTGCGCGAGATCGCTCATGGCAATGACCGCATAGCGGCCTCGGGTTGATAGACGCATATTATCTCCTTTTATCTCCTTGTTATTCCTATATATATTCAGCTCTCGCTCGATTTTCCTTGCTTTTCGAGGCCATAAGTGTTAATTTTGCGCTCGAGCGGGGGTTGTTAAGGATATATTATAATATCCGAGTAATTTAGTCAACTTTGAAAAATCATGTCAAACATAACATTTAACGGTCCGGCTGGCCGCCTAGAGGGAGAATACCACTCAGCTGCGGAAGGCGCGCGCGCGAACGGGTCGATCGCATTGCTTTTATCGCCTCATCCGCGGCTCGGCGGATCGATGAACTCACCGATCATTCAACATTTATTTGATATTTGCGTCCAGCAAAGCCTGTCGGTTTTGCGGTTCAATTTTCGCGGCGTCGGTCGCAGCGAGGGAAAGTTCGACAATGGCATCGGCGAGATCGTCGATGCCGCCGCCGCCCTCGACTGGCTGCAGGCAGGACATAAAAACTCAGCGCAATTTTGGGTCTTTGGCTATTCTTTCGGCGCTTGGGTCGGGATGCAATTATTGATGCGGCGGCCCGAGATTAACAATTTCGTTTCGGTATCTCCTCCGGCGAACATCTATGATTTTACTTTTTTAGCGCCGTGTCCGTCGCCAGGGCTGATCGTGCATGGCGGCAGCGACAAGGTCGCAACGCCATCTTCGGTGCGCGAACTCATCAGTCGGCTGAAATCGCAGCGCGGCATTGAAATCATGCACAAGGAAATCCCCGGCGCAAACCATATGTTTGATCGCAAAACTCCTGACATGATTAAAACCGTCAACAATTACATCAGCGCGCGCACACGAATTTAACTCATTCATTTCGCGTCAGGCAGGATCCTGCTGCCCCTTAAAAAGCCGCCCGCCGGTGAGAGGTTCGGCGACGCCCGTCGTTGATGGCAAAGTCAAAGGCAGACCTCTTACCGAACGCGCCGCTAAATAAGCGAAAGCTTGCGCTTCGATCATATCGCCGCGCCAGCCCATTTTTTCGGCGATGACAACCGGCTGCGCTATCAACTCATCGAGCTTGACGAGCAAAGCGCGATTATGCCGTCCGCCGCCGCAAATAATCCAGCACTGAGGCTGCGTCGGCAGGTGAAGCGCTGCTTGCGCGATCGTTTGCACGGTTAAAGCAAGCAGAGTCGCCGCGCCGTCTTCAGGCAGCAGACCCTGCACCCGTTCAATCGTCAAATCATAGCGGTCAAGAGATTTCGGCGGCGGCTTTTTGAAAAATGGATGAGCTAAATATCCGGTGAGAGCAGCTTCATTAGGCCGACCTTGAGACGCAAGCCGACCATCATCATCATAATTGGTGCCGATATGCTGCGCCGCCCATTGATCCATCAGACCATTGCCCGGGCCGGTGTCAAAAGCGACAAGCGCATCTTGATCTATAAAAGTGATATTCGCAACACCGCCGATATTAACAACAGCAACCGGCAAGGATAAGCGAGTCCTGTCAACAAGCGCGCGATGATATAAAGGCGCGAGCGGCGCGCCTTGTCCTCCGGCGGCGACGTCGGCGCTGCGGAAGTCGCCGACGACATCGATCCCGGTGATCTGCGCGATGAGCGCCGCATCGCCGATCTGCAAAGTGCGCCGCTGATCGGGCGCATGCAAGATCGTCTGGCCATGAAAGCCGATGAGGTCAGCATGATCGCGATGCGTCGCAAGAATCGCGTGAATGATCTCAATATGAGCGGCGGTGATCTCTTGCGCGGCGCGCGCGCTGGCATCAGATGATGGACGCGCGATCGCCGAGCGCAAAACCTGCCGCTGGAGCGCGTTATAGGGATGATGAAGACTCGGACCAAAATCTTTGATGGTTTCGCCATCGGTTTCGACGATCGCGGCGTCGATGCCATCGAGCGAGGTGCCGCTCATAAGACCGAGAACGCGCGGCGTCATCGGGAGAACTTAGCGTCCAGAGGGCAAGTCTTCAAAGGCGACTTTTTTATCGACGCGGATGTCGGCGGGCATGCCGAGCACACGTTCGGCGACGATGTTGCGCAGGACTTCATCGGTGCCGCCGGCAATGCGGAATCCGGCAGCGCCGATCCACTGGCGCATGAACTCGCCGTTTTGCGCTTCATCGAGCACGCCGCCCATGTCGAGCAGATCCATGCCGAATGCGCCGATCTCCTGCATTTTTTTCGCCGAGACGATCTTGATGATCGAGCTTTCAGGTCCTGGCGTTTTGCCTTTGGACAAAGCGGTTAGAGTCCGGTAGCGGGTATATTTGAGGCCTTGACTCTGGACATACCAATTGGCGATCGCCGCGCGGACATGATCGTTGGCGATCGCGGTGCCGGTATCGATTTCTTGGCTGCGCGCGAGCGCGAGCACATCGCGCCAATCTTTACCGCCGCCCATGCCGACAGCGAGGCGCTCATTCATCAAGGTTGTGATGGCAACCTGCCAACCCTGTCCGATCTCGCCGAGTCTTTGGCTGTCGGGAATGCGAACATCGGTGAAAAAAACCTCGTTGAAGTTGCTGTCGCCGGACATCTGCTTGATCGGGCGCACTTCCACACCGGGAGACTTCATATCGAGGAAGAAAAAGCTGAGTCCTTTATGCTTGGGCACCGAAGGATCAGAGCGCGCAACGATGATGCCATAGTCAGAAAAATGCGCGCCAGAGGTCCAGACTTTCTGGCCATTGAGGATCCAGTGATCGCCGTCTTGTTTGACTCGGCTGCGCACACCAGCGACATCGGAACCGGCGGCGGGTTCGGAGAAGAGCTGGCACCAGATTTCCTCGCCATAGAGCGCGGACTTGACGTAGCGCTGCCGATGTTCTTCGGTGCCGTGTGTCATGAGCGTCGGGATGCACATGCCCAGTCCGATTTCAAACACGCCGACCGGCACTTGATATTTTGCCTCCTCTTGAGCGTAGATCACCGAGAGCATCGGAGTTCCGTTCATGCCGCCATATTCTTTTGACCATGTGATCGCGGCATATCCGGCATCGGCTTTTGTGATCTGCCATTTTTTGGCGGCTTTCATGAAGTCGCTTTCCGACGACGGGATGCCTGCCATAGCACCGCCCATTTTTGTTTTGGGTTTGGCGTTTTGATCGAGCCAGCTGCGCACTTGAGCGCGGAATTCAGCTTCTTCGGGGGAATCGTTGAGGTTCATGGGGAGGTCTCCTGTTTAAGCAACATTGCGTTTTTCAAGCGCAGCGACGAGTCGCTCTTGCCATCGTCTTGTGCCGCCGATGGTCAGAGCGAGCAGCCGCGCGCGGCGATAAAAAAATTGGCAATCAGACTCCCACGTAAATCCGACGCCGCCATGGGTTTGGACATTTTCCTGCGCGGCATAGACGAAGGCCTCACTTGCCGCAAGCCGCGCGCTAGCAGCCGCAGCAGGCAGATCAGGATCGGAAGTGGCGAGGGCCATCGCCGCATAATAGCAATTCGAGCGCGCGATCTGGTTGCGCACATAGGCGTCGGCGAGCTTGTGCTTGATCGCTTGAAAAGAGCCGATCGGACGCCCAAACGCATATCTTTCATTGGCATAGTCGCGCGCGAAGTCGAGCGCCGCGTCCGCGCCGCCGAGCTGCTCAAACGCAAACAGCACCGCAGCGCGATCAAGCAAATGATCGAGCAAGGCCTCGCCATGATGGTAGTTGTCGCTTTTCAGCGCGGTCGCGGGCAGATTGTTCAGTGTGATCGCAGCGTGATTGCGCGTTGGGTCAACAGTTTTGACTTGCGCGCGCGCGCTGTCTTTGAGCTCGGCGAAAGTGAGCACAAAGCCCTGCGACGATTGCGCGCCGATAATCGCGATATCGGCCTCACCGCCATCGGGGACGGGAGTCTTTTCGCCGCTGAGCGCTTGGCCATCAAATCGAGTTTTCATCTTTGACGCGATCGGCTGCGCAGCACCTTCGGCGAGTGCGAAAGTCCCGATCGCCTTGCCCGACGCTAATTGCGGCAGCCATTTCTTTTTGATCTCGTCACAGGCGCCAAGTTGGATCGCTTGGCTCGCGAGGTAGATGCTCGACGAAAACGGCACCGGTGCCAGCGCGCGTCCGAGCTCTTCGGCGATGACGCACAGCTCCAACGTGCCGAGCCCCAGCCCGCCATATTGTTCGGGGATGTCGGCGCCCATCAGGCCGAGCTCGGCGAGCCCCGCCCATGTCGTGCGGTGATGCGGCTCATCACCCTCAAAGATTTTGCGCAATTCGGCGAGCGAACATTTATCTTCGAGAAATTTGCGCGTTTGATCGCGCAACATTTTTTGATCGTCGGAGAAGTCGAAATCCATATTTACCCTCTTTTTTCCCTGTTTGCGCCCTTTTGTGGCGAGGGGGTAAGGATTCCATGAAACCGCCCAAAAGGGAAGCCCTTTATTCAGGCGCGCCTGTCGTGGGAATGGCGATACATGGCGATACATTGACCCAAAACATCAAGCAGAGCTAGGAAGCTCCTAACTCTGGGGCATCAAAACCTCGCTGCAAAAGAGCGCAAACAGCGAAAAAACCAACGCCGAGGTTAAGCGCTTTCTTCTTCAGCGTCGTCGGAATAGATGTAAAGCGGCGGCGTCTTGCCATTGACCGTCTCCGCCCCCACGACGACCTCCTCAACCGACTCAAGCGTCGGCAGTTCGAACATCGTATCGAGCAGAACATCTTCCATGATGGCGCGCAGACCGCGCGCGCCGGTCTTGCGCTTAATCGCCTTCTTGGCGATCGCAACGAGCGCGTCGTCACGCAGAGAGAGCTTCACATTTTCCATGTCAAACAGGCGCTGGTATTGCTTGGCGAGCGCGTTGCGCGGCTCTGACAGAATCTTGACCAGAGCCTCCTGATTGAGGTCTTCGAGCGTCGCCAGCACCGGCACACGACCGACAAACTCCGGAATGAGACCAAACTTGATCAGGTCTTCCGGCTCGACCTCTTTGAGGATTTCCGAGACGTAGCGATCATCGGGGCTGTGGACCTCAGCGCCAAAGCCGATCGACGCCGAGCGGCCTCGGTCGCGGATGACCTTCTCAAGGCCGGAAAAAGCGCCGCCGCAGATAAACAGAATATCGATGGTGTCGACTTGGAGAAACTCCTGCTGCGGATGTTTGCGTCCGCCCTGAGGCGGCACTGAGGCGATCGTCCCTTCCATGATCTTCAACAGAGCCTGCTGAACACCTTCGCCAGAGACATCGCGCGTGATCGACGGGTTATCAGATTTGCGGCTGATCTTATCGACCTCGTCGATATAGACGATGCCGCGCTGCGCGCGCTCGACATTATAGTCGGAGGCCTGCAGCAGTTTGAGGATGATGTTTTCGACATCTTCGCCGACATAGCCCGCTTCGGTGAGCGCGGTGGCATCAGCCATCGCGAACGGGACGTTGAGAATGCGCGCGAGCGTCTGCGCGAGCAGAGTCTTGCCGCAGCCGGTAGGTCCAAGCAGCAGCACGTTGGACTTGGCAACTTCGACATCATTGGGACTGCCCTTGCCGCCTTGAGCCAGTCGCTTATAATGATTGTGCACAGCAACCGACAGAACACGTTTGGCGTATGTTTGGCCGACGACGTAATCGTCGAGGACATTTTTAATTTCAGATGGCGGCGGCACGCCTCCGCCGGAGCGCGTGACTGAAGTTTTATTTTCCTCGCGGATGATGTCCATGCACAGCTCGACGCATTCGTCGCACACAAACACGCTTGGACCAGCGATGAGTTTGCGCACTTCATGCTGGCTCTTGCCGCAGAACGAGCAATAAAGCGTGTTTTTTGAATCTGATCCGGTAATTTTACTCATATGCAGGACCTCTTATTCTTTAACTTCTTTGACGCGCTCGGTGACGACTTCGTCGATCAAGCCGAACTCTTTGGCGTTTTCGGGGCTCATGAATGTATCACGATCGAGGGCTTTTTCTATAGCCTCTCTGTTTTGGCCGGTGAGATCGGCGTAGATGTCATAGAGTCTCTCACGCAAAACGATGATTTCGTGAGCATGGCGTTCGATATCGGCGGCTTGTCCTTGGAAGCCGCCGAGCGGTTGGTGGACCATGATCCGCGCATTGGGCAGCGCGCGACGCTGACCTTGAGCTCCGGCAGCGAGCAGCAGCGAGCCCATCGATGCCGCTTGCCCGATACACAAAGTCGAAACCGGCGGACGAATATAGCGCATCGTGTCATAGATCGCCATGCCCGAAGTCACAACGCCGCCAGGCGAATTGATATAAAGCGAGATTTCCTTATCGGGATTTTCGGCCTCGAGGAAGAGCAGCTGCGCGGTGATCACCGCCGCGATGTGATCGTCCACCGCGCCGGTGACAAAAACAATGCGATCCTTGAGCAGACGCGAATAAATATCAAAGGCGCGCTCGCCGCGCGAGGTCTGCTCGACGACCATCGGGATCAGCATATTCATTTTTGTATCGGTCATGATTGTTCCTTCGATTGTTCCTTCTATTGTTTCTTTTAGCGGCTTGTTTGATTCTTCTGATTCTTTACCAGAGCTCACTATTTCACACCATCAGTTAAAGATTGCTTATCATCGACATTATAGAGTTCTTTTCGCGACATGGCTTTATCTTTGATTTTAGCTGTTTTGATGATTTCATCTATGGTTTTTTTCTCAAGAAGCTGGGCATAGAGCTTTTCGACAAGTTCAGGATGATCTTGATAAATTTTCCTGATTTGTTCGGGCTTGCCCGGATAGCGGCGGATATCCTCTTCGACGGCCTGACGCAGAGTTTCATCTGAGACTTCGATTTTCTCATCTCTTGCGATCCGCGAGAGCACAAGAGCCACACGCACACGTTTTTCAGCCATGAGATTAACATTTTGTTCAAGTTTTTTAAGGTCGGGCTTTTTGTCTTCGGGCATCTGTTTTTGGACGGCGTCGATCTGCTGGAGGAGGGTTTCTTTTTCGCGCGCAACGAGGCTCGCCGGCAGATCAAAGTCATGTTTGAGCATAGCTTGAGAGATTTGCTGTTCCATATGTTCGCGCGCTCTCTGCTGATCGCCACGCTGGATTTCAGCGCGGACATTTTGCCGCAAAGCCTCGACATTATCTGCGCCCATCGCTTTGGCGAAGACAGCATCGATTTTCACCGAGCGCGGCACGTGAACGCTTTTGACTACAACAGCGAAGTCGGCCAATTTGCCGGCGAGCTCTTTATTAGGATGATCCGGCGGGAACCCCATCGGCACGTTAAAGGTGTCGCCTGATTTTTTGCCGGGCAGAGCTTTTTCAAAAGTTTCCGCCAGCCGCCCCTCGCCGAGCACAATGCGCATATCTTTGCTCTCATTATTTTTGAAAGGCTGGCCGTCGATCGTGCCGATCAAATCGATGATGAGCATATCGTCTTTTTGCGCCTCACGCGCAGCGTCGGGGTCTTTGAATATGCGATTGCGTTCGGCGAGGTTTTGCATTGCCGCAATGACATCTTCTTCGGTGAGCTCGGTTGTAATGCGCTCCAGCTCCAAAGTTGAGACATCGACCGGCGTAAATTCCGGCGCGATCTCCAAAGTCATTTGATAATTCAGATCAGCGCCCTCCATCATCGCGGCGAGCTCGCTTTCGAGCCGCGCCGAAGGCTGCGCAATCGCGGCGAGCTTCTTTTCATCCAGAGCCTTGCGGCTGGTCTCCGAAATGAGATCGCGGATGATGTCTTGCAGCAGCTCCTTGCCATAACGCTGCTTGATCTGTGCCATCGGCACATGACCTTTGCGAAACCCTTTGATCTCAACTTTGGGCGCGAGATCGCGCATCGCCTCGTCGAGCCGCTTGGTGATCTCCGCGCCAGGGATCGTCACGCGTAATTGTCGCACAAGACCGTTTTTATGTATTTCTTCAACTGATAGGTTCATGATCTTTCCGTAGGTTATCCGTTAACTGCGATGGTATGGGCGGAGGGACTCGAACCCCCAAGCCGGTTAAGGCACGAGGACCTAAACCTCGCGTGTTTACCAATTCCACCACGCCCACTGATCGGGCAGTTTTTTAGGCCATTTTTGGTATAGCATTTTTTTCTCATACTATATGATTATAAATATCGATCACGGCTTGATGATCTTTTGTTTGCAAAGGGCGGATAAACTCAGGCATCGTTAAAAATTTCGCGCACAGCTTCAGGGATGAGGTCGGGCAGGTCTTCGGCGATAAGGCCGCGCCCGGCGATCTGGCCGAGATGGCCGTGCAAAAAACACGCGGCGCAAACAGCCTTCAACGGCGCAATGTTCTGCGCGAGCGCGCCGGTGATGAGCCCTGCGAGCACATCGCCAGTTCCAGCGGTCGCGAGCCAAGGGGGCGCATTGGCATTGATGACAATTTCGCCTTCGGGCGAGGCGATCACGCTATCAGGGCCTTTGAGCAAGATGATCGCGCCCGATCGCTGTGCAGCCTGTTGCGCGCGGATGATTTTCGTTTGATCGGCGAGATCAGGAAATAATCTTTGATATTCGCCATCATGCGGCGTGAGCACAGCTACGCCTTGAGATTTATTTTTGATCGCGCGAAATAAAGTTTCGGGTGAAGCTTCAAAAGCGGTGAGCGCGTCGGCATCGAGAACATTATGGATCGCGGCCTCAAGCGCGACAAGCGTCTGGCGCGCGCATTGTTCTTTCGTGAGGCCATAACCCGGGCCGATCAAAACGGCTTTGCGTCGCGGATCAGCAAGGCTCGCCGCGAGATCATTTTTTTCGAGCATGATCGAAGTCAGATGAGCGGCATGGATCGGCAGCGCCTTCTCCGGGCAGTTCAGCGTGACGAGCCCGGCGCCAATGCGCAGAGCCGCGCGCGCCGCCAATCGCACAGCGCCGCCTTTTTGCGGATCACCCGCGCAGATGGTCGCATGGCCGCGCTGATATTTATGAACTGACTCAGTCGGAAGATCAAAAACATCGTGCCAATGCTGCGGATGATTAAGCCTGCATTTTGAATTAATATCTCTGATGATTTTATTGGGAATGCCAATATCAGCGACATGAATTTCGCCGCAATAAAATCTTCCGGGCCACAGGAAATGCCCCGGGCACGCCGCAGCGAACGCGATCGTGTGATCGGCGCGAATTGCCGCGCCTAGTTTTTGACCATCGTCGCAGACGATGCCGCTCGCAATATCCAAAGCGACCGTCGGAGCAAAGATCATCTCCGTGATGTCTGCCGCAATGCCTTCGAGTGGCCGGGTCAATCCGGTGCCGAACAGAGCATCGATGACGAGCTCGGCGCGCTGATGATCTGCGTCCAGCGGATATATTTTTCCCGGCCACAAAGACAAAGCGCGCGCGGCATCCCCTTTAAGCTGCTGCCGATCCCCGAACAGAAAAACCCGGGCATCAAACCCGCTTTGCAAAAGATAAATCGCCGTGATGAAGCCGTCGCCGCCATTATTGCCCACGCCGCATAAAATATGGACGCGGCAGGGATCATAATATCTGCGGATAATTTGCGCCGCGCGACGTCCGGCATTTTTCATCAGCGTGAAAGATGGAATGCCCCATTGCGCGGCCTCACGATCGGCGCGGCGCGCCTGTTCGGCGGTTAAGAGCGCTAAAGTCATAAAACTTTGGTCTCGATCTCGCGCCCTGCCTCAACGAGGTTGAGCCGCACGCCATCTGTTTCAAACACCCACATAGAGCAATAATCAGGCCAGCGGCTAATCAACCGATTATCGCCGCAAGCAAAGCCGCTGGCGACATTGATCGCGACAAAATGCGTGAAAACAACTTGAGGCTGCTCGCAAGAAAGCAGCCAATTCAACAGATTCTGCCGCCAAGTGATCAGCGCCGATTGATCGCGTAAAGAGCTCCAATTTTGATTAAAAATTTCTTGCAGCCATATCGTGCGGTTGGCGAGAGATTTGCCATCATATTGATTCGGAGATGGAACTTCGATCACTTCGGCAGCAATCTGCGGCTTTTTCTGCCAAAGTGCTGCGAGCGGCGCGGCGGTTTGACGGCATCTCTTCATCGGGCTTGAGACGATCTTGATGGGGCGCGGCAAGTGTTGCTCAATATGTTGAGTAGCCTGCTCGGCTTGAACATGACCTTGAGGGGCGAGATCGGGATCAAGGTGATCGCCCCATTTTTTTGTAGCCTGTCCGTGCCTCACGAGATAGAGCTGGGTCATAATTTTCCCTTATGTTTCGGGCGTCCAGATATTAAAGCCGTCGGCGTCGGGGTGGACTTGGCCGGGCAGGCCACAAGCATCTCGGCACATGAGCCGATCGCGCTCGCTGGGATTTTTGACCTGGGCAACGAAGCGGCGATCCGTTTCGACAAGGCGGCCAATAATAAGACCGTGCTTGGGTCCTTGTCGACCATGAATGACGGTGTAAGTTTCGATTTTTGCCGCACCTTCAGCTTTGGCGATCTCTCGAGGATGTTCGATGGCATCGATTTCGGCTTGCAGTTTTGCCGGAGCTATCCGCTGCCATTCTTTATTTTGTGTTGGCGTCGTGGAATAGAGTCCGATCGCGTGTTTGGTGAGATACCAGCCATTCGCTGTGCATAGGCCTTTGCTGCCTGGCTGCGCGCGCAAGCGATCGATCATCGTCGCGATGGCGTGCATCGCGTAATTATTTCCGCAGCCGCCGAAATAAGGCAGCCCGCCTGTGACAGTCAATGCGCGCGGATCATCTTTGGCGATGCCCAGCTCGTCGCGGCCAATCTGAACGGCTGACGGAAAACACGAATAAATATCAATGAAATCAACATCATCAATTGCCCATCCGGCCATATCCAATGCGGTCTTGCCCATCAAGCGAATGGCAGGCGATGAATGAAAATTACTGCGCTCACTCATAAGCCAAATATCATTGACATCGGCGCAGCCGTGGAGAAAAACCCACTTCTCACGCGGCACACCGAGTCGCTGTGCCGTCCGGATATTGGTCATGATGAGCGCCGCAGATTGATCGACCTGCATGATCGCGTTCATATATTTCGTATAGGGAAAGCCGACATAGCGGTTATTATCGCCGACCTGCACGATCTCCGACGGCTCATGCGCCTTCGGGAACCACGCCTGAGGATGTCGCGCCGCAATCTGTGAAAAAGGCGCCATCAGGCGGCCGATCTGGCTCTGGTGCTGGTCAAAACTCTCGCCGAGATGGGCGCGCAACGCATTTTCAAACATCGGATAAGCATTGATCGGATGATGCAATCCATGAGCGATTTCGCTTTTGCTTGAACCAAACGGCTCTTTGTGGCCGAGGTCCTCCATATTTTCGCGCGTTTCGTCGTCCCGCCAGTCGAGCTTCTCTCCCGCCTTGAGCGCGCGCACAAGCGAATGTATACATTCAGAGCCCGCAAGAAGCACAAGCTGATGCTCTCCTTTCGCGATTCGCTCGGCCATCAGGTTGACGAGGAGCTGCGGACTGTTGCCTCCGGTCGGGCCGTAAGTCAGATGAGATGGTTTGACCCCAAGCCGCTTGGCGATCGTCTGCGGCGGATTATCATATTTTCCGAACGGCAGGGGTCGCGCGGTCGGCGCGTCGACGATGAAGCGCGTGAGCGTGATATTATCAATATAAGCATAGATTTTTTCTCCCAGTCCGGTATCGTTGGCGGCCAAAGCGACGGCATCGGCCATCATATCTATAGGAGATTTTGGCGGCAAGTTTAACTCTGACGTGCTCGCGATTGTTCTGTTAACACTCGGCCTATGAACACATTGTCCGGCGCCGATCAGCACTGGTGTATTTGAGTCAAGAGCCTCGTCTATATTATTCTCCATATTGCTCATAGCGGCGTCATTATAGCGCCATAATTCTTGCCCGGCCTATGTTTTTGAGGTCTTGTTTTATCGTTATGTTCTGTGCTAGGTTGCGCCAAGCAAGATTCAGGAGGAAGAATAAATGAAAAAAATCGAAGCGATCATCAAACCATTCAAACTGGACGAGATCAAGGAAGCGCTCCAAGAGATTGGCATTCAAGGCCTCACTGTTACCGAGGCAAAGGGCTATGGTCGCCAAAAAGGCCATACCGAACTCTATCGCGGCGCTGAATATGTGATTGACTTTCTGCCGAAGGTCAAAATCGAAGTTTTCGTCAGCGATGAGATGGCCGCGCGCGTGGTCGAGACAATTCGCTCGACAGCGCATACCGGTCGGATCGGCGACGGCAAAGTCTTTGTTCTGCCTGTCGAAGAAGCTGTGCGTGTGCGCACCGGCGAAACCGGCGATCAAGCCCTATAAAACAATAATAATAGCAATGGAGGGTGGCAATGGCGTCAAGCAACGACATTCTAGCGATGATGGAGCAAAAAAAGATCGAGTTTGTCGATCTGCGCTTTACTGATCCGCGCGGCAAATGGCAGCATGTCACCTTCGACAAAAGCCTTGTCGATGAAGATTTTTTCAGCGAAGGCATGATGTTTGATGGTTCGTCTATTGCCGGATGGAAGGCGATCAATGAGTCCGACATGACACTCAAGCCCGATCCTGATACAGCGGTGATGGATCCGTTTTGCGCGCAGCCGACTCTGGTGATCACTTGCGATGTGCTCGAGCCCGACACCGGCAGCCCCTATGGCCGCGATCCGCGCTGCACCGCGAAAGCGGCGGAAGTTTATCTCAAACAGACCGGCATCGGCGATCAGGCGTTTTTCGGACCTGAGGCGGAGTTTTTTATCTTTGACGATGTCCGCTTCGTCGCCGAGCCCTACGCAACGGGCTTCACTTTGGATCATGTCGAGCTGCCCGACAATTCCGACACTGAATACGACCATGGCAATATGGGGCATCGAATTCGCACAAAAGGAGGCTATTTCCCGGTGCCGCCGCAGGATAGCGCGCAGGATATTCGCTCAGAAATGCTCTCGATGATGCGCGAAATGGGACTTGAAGTCGAAAAACATCACCACGAGGTCGGTGCCGCACAACATGAGCTCGGCATTAAGTTTCAAAGCCTCACGCGTCAGAGCGACGGGATGCAGATATATAAATATGTCGTTCATCAAGTGGCGCACTCATTTGGCAAGACCGCGACTTTCATGCCTAAGCCGGTCTATGGCGATAACGGCACAGGTATGCACACCCACCAATCGATCTGGAAGGACGGCACGCCTTTATTCGCGGGCAACCAATATGCCGATCTGTCGCAGGAATGCCTCTATTACATTGGCGGGATCATCCGCCATGCGCGCGCGCTCAACGCGTTTTCCAATCCGACGACCAACAGCTATAAGCGTCTGGTGCCGGGCTATGAAGCGCCGGTTCTGCTTGCCTATTCGGCGCGCAACCGCTCGGCCTCGTGCCGGATTCCGTTCGCGCCGTCGGCCAAAGGCAAGCGAGTCGAAGTGCGTTTTCCCGATCCGTCGGCCAACCCCTATCTGACCTTCGCCGCCATGCTGATGGCCGGCCTCGATGGAATCGAAAACCGCATCGACCCCGGCGAGCCTATGGATAAAGACCTCTACGATCTGCCTCCCGCCGAATTGAAAGACGTCCCAACCGTCTGCGGATCGCTGCGAGAAGCTTGCGATGCCCTCAACAAAGATCGCGACTTCCTCAAAAAAGGCGAGGTCTTCAATGACGATCAGCTCGACGCCTATATCGACCTCAAAATGGAAGAGATCGAGCGCGTCGACCAGACGCCTCACCCAGTGGAGTTTGACCTCTATTACAGCGTCTAAAGCGCAAAGAGACAATGGCTTTAATCATCCAAGTTCATATCGCTTTTGCTTTAGCGGCGGTATGTCTGGGCCTGACGAACCTCTTGCGCCAAAAAGGAACGATCTCTCATGTCGCGCTGGGCTATATATATATGTGATTTCGCTGCTGATCGTCTCCATCGGCTCATTTTGGCTCAATGAGATCAACCAATTTTATGGCTTGAGCGTCATCCATTTGCTTTCTGCATGGACGATCTTATGTATGATTATCGCTGTCGTCATGGCGCGGCGCGGACGGATACAACAGCACAAATACTGGATGATCGGCACTTACTGCGGCCTGCTCGGCGCCGGTTTGGGCACTTTGTTTCCGGGCCGCCTCATCCCTACTTTATTATTTTCTGGTTAGACCTTCCTTGATTATGCCCGTTCACTGGATTCCCGCTAACAGAAGAATCGCCACGAACCTCACCGGTCGTCAGACGAGTCTGTTGCGGGAATGACGAAACTTTATTTATGTCATCCCCGCGAAAAAACTAACCCATCCCCAATAATTTTTTGAAAGATTTAGCAGAATTAGATAATCTGCCGTCAGAATTAACTACCCCTTCAATCACTAATTTTTCAAAAAACTTTTTACCTTGCGTATTAAGTAAATTAGGATTTACGCCAGCTGCATATTCAATCAATGCCTTCTCAGCTTTCTTGTGATCAGTGCTGCTGAATGAAAACTTTTTACCACTCTTTGTCATGTTAGCAGCGAGATAAATTTTCAGGGTGGCAGTTTTATATCCACGCCTTGACTTCATCCGAAAAAGCATAGTCGCCGTTCTTGGATTCAAACTTCTGCTTTGAAATGTTTGATTTGACGTCTGCCCCACATAACATGGCAATTCTGGTAAATCTGCGCTGTCTGGCTTCAGGATAAACACATAGCACCCTGTGGCTTGCGATAACCCTTCACGTTTCCGCTCTACGTCTTCCCAAAAATTTTTGAGTCGTTGATTGGTTTTTCTAGAAACAATCAGTTTCTTCTCTATTGGCACGTCAAACGGCCCAAAAATTTTATAATACATAGCACCCCCTAATTATTTGATGAGTGCTAAATCCCCTTTAGGAGCTGAATGTCCGGCGCGCCCGCGAGAAAGCCGCCCATCTTCTTCGCCGCCGCCTTGTAATGATCCATCTGGCCGTGCGCGGCAAGCGCCTCGTCGGATTTATAGCTCTCCAATACGATGTATTCGCCATCATCGGATTTGAAAAAGCTGTAAAACAGATTGCCATCCTCGTTTTTATTGACCTGCTCCTGCAGGCCGCGAAAGATCTCTTCAGCTTCGGCCTCTTTGCCGGGCTGGACTTTTATTTTTGCGATTACACCTATCGTCATGGTTTCCCCCTCTTTTGAAATGGTTTAAGCCTGCGCCATATAGCGCTCGACATGGAAATCGACATTACCATAAAACGCCTCAATGATGCTGAGTCTTTTGAAATAGTGCCCGACATTGAGCTCATCCGACATGCCCATGCCGCCATGGAGCTGCACAGCGCTCTGGCCGACGAACTGCGCCGCGCGGCCAATCTGCGCCTTCGCTGCCGAGGCCGCCCGCGCCCGTTCGTGGGCGCTTTCGCCTAGCTTCAGCGACGCCATATAAGACATCGAAACAGCCTGTTCATAGGCGATGAACATATCCACCATGCGATGTTGCAACACTTGAAACGTTCCGATCGGGACGTCAAATTGCTTGCGCGTTTTGCAATACTCCATCGTTGCGGCATGGAGTTCTTTCATCGCGCCGCAGGCCTCAGCGCACACAGCGGCGATGCCCTCATCACAGACCTGATCAAGCAGCGCAAAGCCTTCGCCGTCCGTGCCGATCAGAGCAGAGGCCGGTGCATCGTTGAGCACGAGCTCGGCAACACGCGAGCCATCCACCGAGCGATAATCATGCACTTCAACGCCTGCTGCGCTCTTATCCACGATGAACAAGGATATGCCGTCCTGATCATTGACGTCACCGCGCGTGCGTGCGCTGACGATAAAATGATCCGCCCATGCGCCGCCCGCAACTGTCGCTTTATGGCCAGTCAAAGTGTAATTTCCGCCGTTTTTTTGCGCGCGTGTCTCGACATGATTGAGAAAAAACCTGCCGTTCGGCTCATGCGCGCCGAGCGCCCACAGAGCCTCACCCTTCGTCAGCGCCGGGAGATAGTGATCCTTTTGCCCCTGATCGGCACGACGCAATAGGCCTCCGGCAAGAATGATCGTCGGCAGATAAGGCTCGGTCACGAGAAACCGGCCAAACTCCTCCATGATGATCATCGTTTCGATATGGCTTGCGCCATCGCCGAGACCGCCATATTTCTCCTCAAACGGAAGGCCGAGCAGGCCAAGATTAGCAAATTGCTGCCAGATTTCGCGGCGCATGCCCTCATCGGACTGACTCACTTTGCGACGTGTTTCGAAATCATAGGCGCTGGTTAAAAATCCCTGCACAGAATTGCGCAACAGATTCTGCTCTTCAGAAAAAGTAAAATCCACCCTTGTTCCCCCTAATTATAATTAACGCGACCGATTAAAGACCCAGCACCATCTTAGCGATGATGTTGCGCTGAATCTCATTGGAGCCGCCATAAATTGACGTCTTGCGCGTGTTGAAATAGCCGTCGGCGATGCCCGGCGCAAAATCGGGAATGCCCGGAATGTTGAGCTTGTCCGACATATGCGGCACATGAGCATAATTGCCGATGGCCTCGAGAGCGAGCTCGGTGAGGCGCTGTTGAATCTCGGTGCCGCGAACCTTGAGAATCGACGATTCCGGACCAGGACCTTGCCCAGAGCTTTCTCCGGCGAGTGTGCGCAATTCGGTATATTCCAATGCGGTGAGATCAATTTCCAGATCGGCGATTTTGCGCCGAAAGCTTTTATCATCGATCAGCGCGCCGCCATTGATTTTGACCGCATCGGCAAGACGTTTGAGCTCATCAATGCCGCGCTTGGATTGAGAGACGCCAGCAATGCCTGAGCGCTCATGCATCAGCAAGAATTTTGCATATGTCCAGCCTTGGTTTTCCTCGCCGACGCGATTGACCGCAGGCACACGAACATTTTCGAGAAAAACCTCATTGACTTCATGCGCACCCTCCATCGTGATGATCGGCCGCACGGTGATGCCGGGGTTTTTCATATCAATCAGCAGAAAAGAAATCCCCTGCTGCTTTTTCGCGGCTTTCGGATCGGTGCGCACCAGACAAAACATCTGATCGGCAAATTGCGCGAGCGTCGTCCATATTTTGTGGCCATTGACGATATAGTCGTTGCCGTCGCGTTCGGCCTTTGTGCGCAGACTCGCGAGATCAGAACCTGCGCCTGGCTCCGAATAGCCCTGGCACCACCAATCTTCTCCCGACAAAATGCGCGGCAAATATCTATTTTTCTGCTCGTCATTGCCGAACGTGTAAATCACCGGCCCGACCATATTGACGCCAAACGGCAAAATCCTGACGGCATTGGCGCGGCCTGTTTCTTCGCCCCAAATATAGCGCTTGGTGAGGCTCCAGCCCGTGCCGCCATATTCCTCCGGCCATGACGGCGCCACCCATCCCTTCTTATGCAAAACCTGATGCCACGAAAGATAATCCTCTTTCTCAAAGTCGCGCATCGAGCGATTTTTCAATTGTTGGGGGTAATTCTCCTCGATGAAGGTGCGCGCTTCATCGCGGAAAGCGAGGTCTTCTTGAGAAAAGTTCAGATCCATGGTTGGCCTCCTTTGTTGGGTCGCCCATCATAGCGCGGCGGCGAGATTCTTGCAAAAGGCTTCTCACCCCTTCCGACGCCAATGGCGGCTCTGGCCAATAATGACCGTCGTCGGCGGTGGAAGCGTGATCTCACCTATCTGCGCGAGGCGCGTGTGGACGATCTGCTCACCTGGCAGGCTCGCATGGGAGACAAGCACGACAGGCTCGTCAGGCGCGCGACCGGCTTTGATCAAGAGCGCGGCGATCTCGCCGAGCGCCGCCCCCGCCATATAAAGCACGATCACCGGAACACTGCGTGCGATCCCGTGCCAGTCTATATGCTCGGAGCTGGCGCTGTGGCCGGTCACGAGCGCCACCGCGTGATTCACATCCCGATGGGTGAGCGGCACATTGGCGACCATAGCCGCCGCGAGTCCTGCTGTCACACCGGCAAACACCCGAAATGGCACCTCGGCCTGCCTGAGCGCTTCGGCCTCTTCGCCGCCGCGGCCAAATATGCCCGGATCGCCCCCTTTCAGACGCAAAACACGACGACCGGCGCGCGCTAATGAGATCATCCGCTCCGAAATATCCTTCTGTTTGCGACCGGTTTCACCGGCTTTTTTGCCGACATATTCCAAAGCGGCATTTTGCGCGAGCGCCAAAATCGCCGGAGAAATCAGCGAATCATGCAGCACGACATCAGCCTGCCTGATCGCGTTGAGCGCATGCAGAGTGAGCAAGCCCGGATCGCCCGGTCCGGCACCAACGATCCATACGCTGCCCGGTTCAAAATCGGGCAATGCGGCCTCGCGCGGCAGATTCGCGAGCCGTCCGATCTCATCATCTGAAAACTTAGCCATAGACTGATATAAAACTCTTCATCTATCTTATACATCCATCTCATAAAGGAAATAAAGCGAGGGAAAAAATGGCTAGAAAATCCACAACTATATCTTTGATTATACCTTTGATTATATCCGTTTGGCTGATGCCCGATCATGCGCACTGTGCGCCTCTGCATGAGGCGGCAGCGCGCGGCGATGTCAAACTTGTCGAGCGCCTGATTGAACAAGGCGCGCCGATCAATGTGCGCGGCGAGTTCGGCACCACGCCTCTGCATGAGGCCGTGAGGTTCGGCCAAGATAAAGTGATGGCTGTTTTGCTCCGGCGCGGCGCTGACATCAACGCGCGCAACAAAAACTACGCCACACCTCTGCATTTTGCGGTGGTGCTCGGCAATGTCAAACGAGTTGAGCTTATGGTCAAACGCGGCGCCGATGTCCGCGCGCGCACCCGATATGGCTACACGCCTCTGCATTGGACGGTCAGGTGGGGACAAAACAAAATCGCGCAGCTCTTGGTTCGCAAAGGCGCTGACGTCAACGCCCGCACCAAAGGAGGCGTCACCATCCTGCATGAGGCCGCCGACAGCGGCCATGATAAGATCGCCGCATTCTTGATTAAAAAAGGCGCTCATGTCAACGCGCCCACGACAGGCGGCTTCACGCCGCTGCATAACGCGGCGGCCTATGGCAGTGATCGGGTCGCCGACGTCCTGATCCGTCAAGGCGCTGATGTCAACGCCCGCGCGCAAAACGGCGAAACGCCTCTCGCCGTAGCAAAGCGGCAGCAGCAGGATAAAACCGAACAGCTGCTGCAAAAAGCGGGAGGCCATAAATAATGAAACTTGCCCCTTCGGGATTCCGTGAATATGACGCGCGCTGGCTCTATCCCGATGATATCGACAAGGAGGGTATGCACCAGCTTGGTCTAGCGCTCGGCGCCTATTTGCACGAACTCAACCGCGCTGACAAAGTCATCACCGGCCATGATTACCGCTCCTATTCCGAAGAGGTCAAAAACGCGCTCATCGACGGCCTCGTTGAAGCCGGATGTTGCGTCAAGGATATTGGCCTGAGCCTATCGCCGATGGCCTATTTCGCGCAGACCGAGCTCCAAGCGTCTGCCGTTGCGATGATCACCGCAAGCCATAACGAAAATGGCTGGACTGGCGTCAAAATGGGCGCCAACGCGCCGCTCACTTTTGGGCCGGACGAAATTAACCGCCTCAAACAGATCGCGCTCGATCGTCAAATCTCGACCCGCAGCGGCGGCTCATGCGAAAAAATAAACGATGTCGCCGAAAAATATATTCAAGACCTCACAAAGCGCGCGCCCTTCGCAAAAAAAATTCGTGTTGTGCTCGCCTGCGGCAATGGCACCGCCGGATTTTTCGCGCCCGAAACTTTCAAAACGCTCGGTGCTGAGGTGATCCCGCTCCATTGCGAACCGGATTTTTCCTTTCCCCATTACACCCCCAACCCGGAAAATATCGCCATGCTCGATGATCTCGCGGCGATGACCATCGAACACAAGGCCGATCTCGGCCTCGCCTTCGACGGCGATGGCGATCGCTGCGGCTTCGTCGACGATCAAGGAGATATAATTTTTGCTGATAAGGTCGGCGTGTTGATCGCGCGTCATCTCGCGGCACAGCATCCGCGCGCGCGCTTCATCGCTGACGTCAAGTCCACCGGCATCTTCGCCTATGATGACAGACTCCGCGAAAATCACGCCACCACCGAATATTGGATCACCGGCCATTCCTATATGAAACGCCGCCTCAATGAAACCGCTGCGCTCGCCGGATTTGAAAAAAGCGGCCATTTCTTTTTCGCGCCCCCGATCGGACGCGGCTATGATGACGGCCTGCTCTCAGGCATTATCGTGTGCGAAATGCTCGCAAGCACAAGTGCCAAACTCAGCGCGCTGCGCGCGACTCTGCCACAAACATGGATATCGCCCTCTATGGCGCCCTTCTGCCGCGATGAAACAAAATATCATGCCGTCGAACGCATCCACACGCATTATAAAAACAAGCTCCAAAATGGCGCGGCGATCGCCGGACGCAAAATCAAAGAGCTGATGACGATCAATGGTGTGCGCATCGTGCTCGAAGATGGTTCGTGGCTGCTCGCGCGCGCCTCATCGAACAAGCCCAGCCTTGTGATTGTCATTGAAAGTGTGCGCTGCGAACAGGATATGAAAACTCTGTTCGCCGACATCGATCAAGTGATCTCAGAGATTCCCGACATCGGCAGCTACGATCAGAAAATCTAGCCTTTATCGAGCGTGTCATTAAACATATAGATCGACGCGATCACAAGCATCATTGAAAATAATATCTGCAATTTTCTCTGCGAGATCGCATGAGCCGCGCGCACGCCCAAAGGCGCAAACATGATCGTAAATGGCACGATCGCTAAAACTGCAGGCAGATTAACATAGCCCAGCGACATGGGAATCCGATCGGGCACCGACCAGCCGGTCCAGACGAATCCGCACGCGCCGACCAAGCCGATCAGCACGCCCAAGCCCGCCGATGTCCCGATCGCGCGGCGGATATCCATGCCGAACAGCAAGTTCAAAGCCGAGACGTTAAACGTTCCACCGCCAATGCCGGTGATCGCCGCAAACATCCCCGACAAAGCCGATACCGGAAACTGCAAGCGTGAATATAAGTCAAAGCGCGATGGCGACGCTTGATCGTCAGCGAGCAGCGCGCGGTAAAGCATCAGCAGCGCGACGGCAAACATTCCGCTCGCAAAAATCAACGCCAATATCTGTCCGCGCGAAACTCCGGCGAGCGCAGCGCCTGCCATAGCGCCGAACATCATCGGCAGCGCCCACCACGTCCAAACGCGATCATCAAACGAGCCGCGCGCCCGATGGCCATAGGCTGAGCGAAACTGCGTGATGATAATCGTCGCCAGCGACGTCCCGATCGCCATATGTAGCGAGACATCGATCAAAAAGCCAAATGTCGTAAAAATATAATAAAGCACCGGCACGATCACAACGCCGCCGCCAACACCTAAAATGCCTGAAAGAAATCCGGCAAAACATCCGGTCGCCGCAATGAGCAAAAATAACGGCAACAGCTCCCAGTCCATCTGAACCGCCCGAGTCCGTCTAAGCCGCCAGCGCGCGCGCCGCCACGAGCACAGATGATCGTTCAATATGCGCGTTCAAAGCTCGGCGCAAATCGGACACGCCGCGCTCGCCAGCCCAAAGACCCGATGCCAAGCGAATCATCTTTGCGCGCGGTAAATCCTTGCGCTCGGCATAATCGACCAACTGAGACAAAACCTCATAACGCGAGCGCCGCGGCTCATCCACGCCAAAAAATCGCCGATCTAAATCCGTGAGCATAAAAGGATCGCGAAACGCCGCGCGGCCAATCATCACGCCGTCTATGCGATCTATATGACGCGCGACATCAGCAAGCGCGCCGATGCCGCCATTGAGAATAAACCTCGACTCCGGAAACTCGGATTTTAAGCAATAAACAAGCTCATAATTTAATGGCGGCACATTCCTGTTCTGCTTCGGGTTGAGACCCTTGAGCCACGCTTTGCGCGCATGAATCACAAAATAGCGCGCGCCTGCGCGCGATAAAAGGCGAACAAATTCCGGCAAAACCTCCTCCGGCTCCTGATCGTCAACCCCGATCCGACATTTGACACTCACCGGAATGTCCACCGCCTCAGCGATCGCCTCGACACAGCGCGCCGCGCGCGACGGCTCTAACATCAAAGCTGCGCCGAAGCCTCCAGCGCTCACGCGGCACGACGGACAGCCCGCATTTAAGTTGATCTCACGATAACCGGCGGCCTCGCCGATGCGCGCCGCCGCCGCTAACTCTTCGGGCCTGCCGCCGCCCAATTGCAAAATCACCGAAGAAGCCCCCTCATCGGTCCCCAAAATCCTCGCCGCATCGCCATTGACGAGAGCAGGCGCTGAAATCATCTCGGTCCATAGCTGTAAATGCCTCGAAAGACAGCGCATCAGAAATCGGCCTGCGTGATCCGTCAGTCCCATCATTGGCGCAATATGCACACATCTATCCATAAAATGTCTTATATCATCTGATAAACAAGTCGAAAGAGGAAAACCAGCCCCCCCAGAAAAACTACTATGCCCACCTACCACAATGACTTCCTGAACGAAATGGATCAACGCGACTTGATCCATCAATGTTCTGATGCCGCCAAGCTCGACGCACTGTTGCACGACGCGCCGCAATCGGCCTATGTCGGCTTCGACTGCACCGCGCCGAGTCTCCATATCGGCAATCTGCTCGCGATCATGAGCCTGCGCCGCTGGCAGCAGGCCGGTCATCGACCGATCATCGTCATCGGCGGCGGCACGACGCTCATCGGCGACCCCTCCGGCAAAGATACACAGCGCACGATCCTCTCCGAAGACGCAATCGCAAAAAATATCGCGTCGCTGCGCAAGACCTTCGCGCGCTTCCTGAGCTTCGGCGACGCCCCTAATGATGCGCTCCTTGTCAATAATATAGACTGGCTCAAAGGTCTCAATTACATTGAGTTCCTGCGCGACATCGGACAACATTTTTCGGTCAACCGCATGCTCACGATGGATTCCGTGAAGCTGCGCCTCTCACGCGAGCAGCCTCTATCGTTCATCGAGTTCAATTACATGGTCGTCCAAGCCTATGACTTCCTGCATCTTTATCAAAACTTTGACTGTCGCGTTCAAATGGGCGGCAGCGATCAATGGGGCAACATCATCAATGGCGTTGAGCTTGCGCGGCGCGCAGCCAATGCCGAGCTTTTTGCTCTGACAACGCCGCTCATCACGACTTCATCGGGCGCCAAGATGGGCAAAACCGCCGACGGCGCGATCTGGCTCAACAGCGAGCCACAAGATTCGCAATATATCTGCTCGCCTCACGATTACTGGCAGTTCTGGCGCAACACGCAAGACGCAGATGTAGGCCGCTTCCTGCGCGCCTTCACCGAACTGCCGCTTGATGAAATTGAACAGCTTGAGAATCTCTCGGGCGAAGGGATCAATGAAGCGAAAAAAGTTCTTGCCAATTGCGCGACGACCCTGGCGCATAGCGAAGATGCCGCGCAAAAAGCCTCTGGCGCGGCGCAAACATTCTTTGAGCAAAAAACCATCTCGCAGGATATGCCCGCAATTTCCGTGACTCGTGATTTTTTTACTAAGCATAACCCTCTTGGGGCAGGGCTGCTTGAAGCCTATGTGCTTGCGGGCCTCGCGGCGAGCAACAGCGAAGCGCGCCGTGCCATCCGCGCCGGTGCCGCGCGGGTCAATAAAAAAATCGTCAAAGATGAAAATATGCGGCTCAATGATTCTCATATCATAAAAGGAGTGATCCTTCTATCCATCGGCAAAAAACGTCATATGCTGCTCCGCATAAAACAAAGCTAATTTAATTCGGCGTACTCGCTTTGGCAGGCGGCACTTTTGCAGACGGCGCTTTGGTTTTCCCTTTTGTTTTTCCCTTTGGGACTTTAGAGTTTTCTTCGCCGAACTCAAACAATTGCCGCAAAATGCCCGGCGTCATCGTTGAAAGAGGATTAACACTCACTTGCGGCTCACTCCCCGTTCCGCCGATCGCAAAAGAAATCCCGAAAACCCCCTCGCCTTTTCGATTGGTCAAAAGTTTGCCTAAACCAGGAATCGTCCCCAAAAAAGAATTGATAATATAGGCCGGAGTCAATGTCCCATTGATCGAAATTTTATTCGGCACCTTGCGCTGATAAGCTCCGCGCAACGAAACGCCGAGCGCCGATCCCACAGCCCAGCCCTCATGGAGCAAAATCTGCTCAGGCGTTTGCGTGAAAGATAATTCCATCCGATTGAAAAAGATGCCGCGTCCGCTGATCGCGCTCGTGAGTCCCGCAAGCGAGGCCGCGCCCAATATCTGCGTGAATATCGGGGTTTGACTCACATGAAACTTACGAATAACCGCTTTGCCGGAAATCACGTTCTTGTCTTGAGGCAGTTTGGCTGTCAGGAACATCGTGCCGCCGCGCAGGTCTTCGTAGATATCCAAGCCGCGCAAGATCGCGCCGGCATTGTCGGTTTTGATGAGCAGCCGCCTTTGCTTATCCTTGTGAGGCTGAGACATCAAAAAGCGCCACAACGAAGTCTTGCCTTTGCTTTTGACGAGACCTCGAACATCAAAGGCGTCGATCTGCCGGTTGCGGAGGTAGATCTCGACGCCAACAGAGCTGAATCGCGTCGCGTGATATCCTATCACCTGCCCGATCTGCGCATTGAGCAGAATCCTATCGCCTCCGCGCAAAGGCTCTTGCCCCTCGCGCTCAGCAACAGACGAGAAGCTAAAATCTACATTGCGCAAGTCGAGATGCGCAAGCCGCGCATGAGCAAACAAGACCCCTCCCTTCTCGCGCCGAAGATCGAAACTCGCCGAGTTCCTATTGCCCACTTTGATCGTCGGGAACTTTGCCGCCACGAGCTCGCCCTGTGGATTCAACTTGATGATGCCGCGCATCGCCATATTACTGCTGCTCAAAAAGATGTCGTTGAACGCAATGCCCTTCGGCCCCCATATGATGTTAAATCGCAGATCGCTTTTTTCACCTTTTTTCTTGAGCCAGCCTGAATGAGGCTGAGATAAAGACGGCGCGGTTAAATCGAGGCGCGCCTGTCCACTGAAAGAATCCCGCGCTCTTCTATTGGACAGCTCGGCAATCAGATGCGCCTCGCCATCGATCTTCAACAAGTTTTTTAAATCAAGAAAGCGCAGCAAATCTTGATTGATCAGCATGTCGAGTTTTAACTTCGCGTCCGTTCCGGCTGGGCCTGTGAACTTGCCGCGATGACTAACATGAGTCACCGCGCCGCCAAAGCGCATATGGCCATTGATCGCAAAAGCCTCTTCCGTCAGGCTAATCGAAAGATCACCTTCATCGATCGGCATTTGAAAGTCAGGAAGACGCAACAAGGTCTTCAAATCCTGCATCTCGATTTCAATGTTAAAAGAAATATCCCGATCGCTCTGCTCGCTATAACGATAGCGCCAATGGACATCGGCCTTGATCGTGCCCTGCCCCTCAGAGGCGGCGTCGAACAAATACCCGGTCTTCAAACGATTATAGGGAAAGCTATCGAGCCAGCGCCCTAATATATTGGGGGTGCCGCGCGCTTCAAAATCGATGGCGGCGCGCGTCTCAAGCGCGCTGATGTCGGATATTTCAAACAAGCTCTTTTGGACCGCCAGCCTCTCTTTGCCAAACAGAACATAACCCTTCTCCATATTGCAGCGCAGCAAGCCTTCTCGCAAAAAACAGCTGCCTGTTGCATCATGAAGCGGCCGCATGCCTTTGAAATAAACGAGCTCCATATCAGTGAAATCCGCTGTGATCACGATATGGCGGATCGATTCTTCATCGGCGCCCTCTTCACTCGCAAGGATTTCGGTGAATGCGGTGAAGCTTGCCTTGCCCTTTAACTTTGATCGAATCTTATTCGCTGATCTCCGCTGCGGGTTTTCAAACGAAAACTCATGAAGTTCAAGAACATCTTGATCAAAATCAACATAGACATCGACGAATATATTTTTCATTCTCTGCAAAGGCATCAACAAAACCGGCGTGAGGATTCCGCCTTCTTGGATTTTCATTTTGCCGCGCCAAGAATGGAAAATGCCATCAGGAGTCATATCGAGCTGAAAGCGCGCCTGCATATTGACATCGAGATCGGCGAGTCGCTTCAACCCGGGCAAGACGGGCTCAAAGAATCGCGCGGGCAAATGATCGCTCATCAGATCGATACGCACCCGATCTTCGTGCGGAGCCATCTTGCCGGTGATTTTTAACAGCTGAGATTTTTCGCCTGTATCCTCGCCTGTGCCGATGCGCGCCTGCGCGCGAAATCTGGCCTCTTGTTTCAAATAGGGGCGCGACAATGACAAAGACATGCCTTGGCTTTTCCATTGAACAAGGCCATCGGGGTTAAGCAAAGATATATCGACGTCGCGCATATCCATTTCGTGCAAATAGGCTAAAGCAGGCGTCTCGCCGCTGATCGGAAAGGCAAAAAACCGCCCCATCTTAGAAAGAACAGCGGTTAATCCTTGATGGCTGCGCAATGATTGTGGCGCGGCGATCTTTGGTTGACGCAAATTGATCTTCGCGCCAGAGATCGCCAAACGCGACGGCGCAAGCTGCGCCACTAACAAAGCCGTCAGACTCAAAGAGACATCGACGCGCTTCAGCGTTGAAGGCCTACCCCCATGTTCAGGAAGCAAAATGACATCATGCAAACGAATCAGAGCATATGCGCCATTTTCATGCCAAATGGCTTCCACATCGCCGATTTTAGCTTCAAAACCCGGTGAAACTTGCGTGAGCATATTTTCGGCAAATGGCGTGAGTTCGTCGGAATATATCCATCTCTGGTTAAGAGCCCAAAAACCCAGCAGAAACACGCCCCCTAGCAAAGCCAACAGCCCAGCCATCGCCTCGAAAGCCCACAGCAACAGCCGTCGCGGCCTCACCCGCAACATATCAATAGGCTCTTGATTTTTATCTGTTTTTCAGTCATTTGTTGAGATCAAATCACCTGATCGCTTTAACTTATAATATGTGATATTTACCAAAAATAAAAGATCATCATATTACTATACTAGGGGGGCACGATATTTTGGGTCCAGATCCGATACTTGGATATTCACACCTGTCGGCAGGAGAAACGACAATCATGGCAACTAAAATGCCAAAGCAAAGCCGCGGGGTCGTCGCTTTTATAGGCCGGAGCATCACCGGGCTGCGCGCCGGGTTGCGTCGGGTCTTTACGCGGCGTGAAGTATTTGTCCGGCAGGGTTCGCGGACGACGCGCATCGTTCTCGATACGCGCACCCAAGCGCAATTGGCGCTCGTCGGCGCAGCGTTGCTGGGCTGGTTCGCTTACAGCACGAGCGGCGTCATGATGGGCAAGACATCAACCCATGCCATGCAGGAAAGACTCGCCGAAACCCATAACGCCTATGAAAACCGCCTCATCGATATGCAGGAAGAATATGAAGCCCTCAATCTAAAACTTATCCTCGCAAAAAAAGAGTTCAACCGCATGACGAAAGAATTGGAAATCCGCCACGATCACCTCGCTGCCTTGATCGGCATGCAGGACAGACTCGGCGCGACGCTGAAAAAGCGCCGTAAAAAAAATCGCGCCTTTGAAAAAAGAGAATTGAAAAAAAGAAAAAATGGAAAACAAAGCCACCTCACCCCGCTGCGAAATAGCGACAGCACATTTCTAACATCACGGCCTGTCGGGACGACCCATGCCGCTTTCCCTGTCGTCAAGATCAAACAGCCATCCCAAAATCTTGTCAGCCAGCAGCCTCCAAATGGCCTGCTCAATACCGGCAGCCGAACACTCGACACCATCGGCAAGAAACTCGCCACCATTGATCGCAGGCAGCGCGCCATCCTCGATCATTTTGACGAAAAAATCACAGCCTACACCGAAATCTATAAGCGAGCGTTTCACCTCACAGAGGCCATTGAGCCCGATCTCTTCGCTGAAAGAATCTTCGCTGCGCAATCAAAAGCAAAAATTGCAAACAGCGGCAGTCAAAGAAACATCGGGGGGCCGCTTTTACCGATCGCCGAGCCCGAACGAGTCAAAAATAAAAGCGTGAGCACCCAACTTGCCTCAGCCAAGCCGTTCCTGGCCATCTCCAAAGACATCACCACGCGCGGTGAAACTCACGCCTTCCTGCGCGCGCGCAAACAGATCAACCGTGTTCATCAGCAGCTCAAAAAGCTCGCGGTGCTGAACAGCACGATTCGACATCTGCCTCTCGCCAAGCCGATGCCCGTTTATTACATCACCAGCGCCTTTGGTCCTCGCATTGATCCGTTCACGCGCGAATGGGCTTTCCATACAGGCGTTGACATCGCCGGGGCGCAGAAAAGCAAAGTTCATGTCACTCTGCCCGGCATTGTCTCTTTTGTCGGCTATGCGCGCGGCTACGGCCAAATGGTCGAAATCGATCACGGACACGGTATCAAAACACGCTATGGACATCTCGGCAAATCGCATCTTAAATTCGGACAGCGAGTCAAGTTCAAACAATATATCGGCGTGATGGGCAACACTGGACGCTCCACCGGTGAGCATTTGCATTATGAAATCCTTGTCGATGACAAACCCTACGATCCTTGGAAATTTATAGAAGCAGGAAAATATGTTTTCGAAATCGCGGAATAAAAATAGAAACAATCATCTGCCGAGCATCATCAGCGCTGATACCAAATTTCAAGGCAATATCGTCTCGCAGGGAGAAGTCCAGATCGATGGCCGCTGCATCGGCGACGTCTGCGCGAAAATTCTAACAATCAACGAAAACGCTCATATTGAAGGCAACGTCATCACTGAGACGCTTGACCTGCATGGCCGTATCACCGGCAATGTCTATGCGCGCGCTGTCCATATGTTCCCGAAAAGCCAAATTGAAGGCGATGTCGCCCACGAGCATATCGCTATTGATGCGGGTGCCTTCATCAATGGCAAATGCCAGCGTCAGCGCTTCTCCCCGCCCGAAGCGCTCGATACCAACATCTACCAATATCCCGCGCAAGAAGAAGACGTCGCTTAAAGCTCCTAGCGCCTTGCGAGCACAAGCGCGGCTGTGAGAAATTCATCTAAATCCCCGTCTAAGATCGCCTGCGGCTGGCCGCTCTGGACTCCCGTGCGCATATCTTTGACCATCTGATAAGGCTGCAAAACATAAGAGCGAATATGATTTCCCCAGCCGATTTCGCCGCGCTCATCGGCCTGCGCCTGTTTTTGAGCGGCGCGGTGGCGGCGGACGATCTCATAGAGTCGCGCGCGCAACATCGACCAAGCCGCCGCGCGATTCTTATGCTGCGAGCGCTCATTTTGACACTGAACTACAATGCCGCTCGGCAAATGCGTGATTCGCACGGCGCTGTCGGTCGTGTTGACGTGCTGCCCTCCGGCGCCGCGCGCACGATAAGTGTCGATGCGGACATCGCGCTCATTGAGGTCGATCTCGATCGCGTCGTCAATGACCGGATAAACCCCGATGCTCGCAAAGCTCGTATGTCGCCGCGCATTGGCATCAAAAGGCGAAATGCGCACAAGACGATGAACCCCCTCTTCGCCTTTGAGCCAGCCATAGGCGTTGGCACCCATCATTTTAAGAGTCGCGGATTTGATCCCTGCCTCTTCGCCCGCATTTTCTGAAATAAGCGTTGTCTCAAACCCATAGCTCTTCGCCCAGCGCGAATACATGCGCAGCAGCATTTCGGCCCAATCCTGACTCTCAGTGCCGCCCGCGCCGGCATGAGCCTCAAGATAACAATCATTGCCGTCGAGAGGATCGGAAAAAAACGCCTCCCATTTATGTTTGAGCGCCAGCTTTTGCAGTGCTTTTAACTCATCGAGGCTTTCTTTTTCCAAAGTTTCATCATGTTCGCTGCGCGCCAAAGCGAGCATATCTTTAATGTCTTTCAAGCCTATCTCAAGATGATCACAGACATCTTGACGCTCTTGCAGACGCGTGAGCTCTTGCAACAGGCGGCGCGCTTTGTCGGCATCATTCCATAGATCGGGCTTTTCGGTTTCGCCTTTTAACGCAGCAAGCCGCGCCTTAACATCATCTTTGTCAAAGACGCCTCCTTAGAAGAACAACGCCTTGTTCGATATCGTGAAGAATTTCGCTTTCTTCTTTTTGCTCGCTTGTTTTATCCATTAGTAAAGTCCGCCGGTGCCAGTCATGCTGTCATTTTCGCCGTCGGAGCTGAAAGCCGGGTCTTGCCGCCCAAGCTGTGCGCCGACGCTGCCTGGCTCTGTGCCGATCTTAAAGGCTTCCCAAATCATACTGCTGTCATTGACTTTGGCGAGTTTGCCGGTTTGGCGATCGATGCGCACAAGCGTGATTCCCGGCGGCAGATGGAAAGGCTCTGCTGAATGCCAGCCTTTAACTTTAGCGCGCCTCATAAATTGAGCAAAGATCGGCGCGGCAACTTTGCCACCGGTCTCATTTTTGCCGAGCGGCTGAGGCTGATCAAAGCCGACATAGACCCCAACAACGAGATGCGGCGAAAAACCGACAAACCATGCGTCGCGCTCTTTATTGGTGGTGCCGGTCTTGCCGGCGATCGTCATGCCTTTGACTCGCGCGCGGCGTCCGGTGCCGCGCTTGATGACGCCTTGGAGTATCGAGACGATCTGATAGGCCGTCGGCGCGCTGATGACTTCGGAGCGCGTATCGGCGAGTTTCGGCGGTTTTTGATTGCGCCAGACTCCCACGTTGCAATCGCGACACTGACGCCGATCATGACGATAAATCGTGCGGCCAAGCCTGTCTTGAATCCGTTCGATCGTGAAAGGTGTAATATGTCGTCCGCCATTGGCCAAAACCCCATAGGCCGCTGTCAGACGCATCAGGGTGGTCTCCTCAGAGCCGAGTGCTAGAGAAAGTTCAGGACGAATATCGGTTGCGAGACTAAAACGTTTCGCATAATCCATCACCGGCGCAATGCCGATCTCATTGGTCAAATGGATGGTCATCAGGTTGCGCGATTGCTCTAATCCGTGCCGCAGCAAGGTAAGGCCGCCGAATTTTTTGCCATAATTGCTGGGTTTCCATAGGAACTCCTCGCCGCGCTCGGAGACAAAGGGCGCATCCATGACACGTGAGATCGGCGTGAAGCCCTGATCGAGCGCGGCGGCATAAACAAACGGCTTGATCGCCGAGCCCGGCTGCCGCCATGCCTGTGTTGCGCGGTTGAACTCGTTGATCGCAAAGCTAAACCCGCCGGTCATAGCTAGAACGCGGCCTGACTGGGGATCCATCGCGAGAATGCCGCCATTGACTCGCGGTAATTGTCGCAGGCTATATAAATTCGCGCCGCGGCGCGGGTCGGGGCGCGGACGCTCGGCGAGCGGCGCGACATAGATGACATCGCCTTTCTCAAGCACCTGTTCGGGATGTTTAATTCTCACCCCAAGCGTATTGTCAGCATATTGCTCGCGCGCCCATTTCATTTCGTTGAGCGGGATAAATCCTTTTTGGAATTTCAAAGAGCTGTCGCCGCGGCTTTGAGCGATATCCTCATTGCTGGGACGCAAGCCGATCTGAACGCCTGAACTGTCGACCTTCAACACAACCGCGAGACGCCACGGATCAATATCACTTGGCGGATCCATCTTGAGCAAAATAGACGGCCAGTAAGAACCAACAGGCAATTTGCGAATGGGACCTCGCCAGCCATGTCGGCGATCATAGGCGGAAAGCCCGTCGCGCAAAGCATCATAAGTAGCTTTTTGCAGCTCGGTGTCCAAAGTCGAGCGGATCGTCAACCCGCCCTGATAAAGCGGCTTATTGCCAAAGAGCTTTTTTGTCGTGCGACGAATATCCTCGCTAAAATAGGCCCAGCGCTTATCCGAACGAACGCGTCCGGGTGGCGGCTGGATTGGCTGTGCGGCGGCGATTCTTTTTTGCTCTGCTGTCAGATAGCCTTCTTCCTCCATGCGCAGCAGGACCCAATTGCGTCGCGCGATCGCGCGATCATATTGACGCACTGGATGATAATTGTTCGGCCCCTTAGGCAGCGCCGCAAGATAAGCCATTTCGGCGATCGTTAAATCACTCAGTGCCTTGCCAAAATAATTCAACGCCGCCGACGCGACGCCATAAGAGCTCAGACCTAAATAGATCTCATTGACATAAAGCTCCATGATCTGCTCTTTGGACAAGACCTGCTCAATGCGCAGAGCGAGCAGCGCCTCTTTGATTTTGCGCTCGAGCTTGACCCTTTGAGAGAGCAAAAAATTACGCGCGACTTGTTGCGTGATCGTTGATCCGCCGACGAGTCTTTGCCCATTCAACAAGCGCGAGACGTTCATCATGGCTGCGCGTGTGATTCCGCGCAGATCGATGCCCGGGTGGCTCCAGTAAGTTTTATCCTCCGCCGAAACGAACGCTGCCACCAGCAAAGGCGGCACCTCCTGATAAGGAACAAAAAGACGATGCTGTTTGGCATATTCCGCGAGCAATGTGCCGTCTGCGGCATAGATGCGCGTCATGACCGACGGTTCATAATTGGCCAAATGCTCATAATTGGGCAGATCAGCATTCATGCGCCAGACCAGACCTAAAACGGCCAGCCCAACGATAAGACCGATCACCGTGCCTGCCATGCTCAGCCAGCCGAAAATCCTTAACAAGAGTCCGCGCCGCCGACGCTGTTGAGAACGCCGACGCGGCAACAAGCCATCGAGCTTTTCAAGCCTGAGGCGTTGAATCAGCCAAAGCAGTATTTTTTTTAACCTTAATGACATACTTGCGATCAAACTCCTCAGAAATCACCTAGAAGCCGATTTTAGCATAGCAGATAATTCGATGTGAACGTGGCAATTTCATGTCTTTTTTGCGTTTTTTCACTCAAGTCCGGCCAAATTGACCTTCTTGAAATAATCATTGAGCCCGCGGATGATATGTCGTCCAAGCTGGCGGCGCCATTTTTTGCGCATGAGCTTTTTCATATCGCCCTGATTGGACAAAAACCCTATCTCAATGAGGACTGCCGGCAGATCGGGAGCCGACAGCATATGCAGATCGGCGAAGCGATGCGGCTGATCTAATAAAGGCGTGAACCCCCGCACCTGCTTGAGAACGCTGCGCCCCAGCGCAATTGATTTGCCTAAAGTTTCGCGTTGCGTCAGATCGAAAAGAATATCATGCGCCGAAGGCAGCGAGTTTCTCCACTGCTCGCCGCCGATGATCTGCGCGCTGGAAGTTTCGATGAAAATGCGCGCATATTTATCCGCCGAGCGGTTGGATAAAGAATAGACCGCAAAACCTTTCACTTTTTGGTTGGCGTTCCAGTCGGTGTGCAGCGAGATCAGCGCATCAGCGTGATAGCGCCGTGCAAGCAAAACACGATCTTTGAGCGGAATAAACTCATCCTGATTGCGTGTTAGAAAAACACTGAATCCGGGATAAGCTGCTAATTGATCTCTCAATTCACGGGCGAAAGTCATCATCAGGTCTTTTTCATCGATGCCCGAGAAGCTTGAACCGATATTGTCGCCGCCATGTCCGGGGTCTATGATGATGACGCGATTCTTGATCCGCTCAATCCCCTTAACCGACTTGACCTGCCGCAAAGATTTTCTGTTTGATTGTGGCCGCGCGCTATCGGCGCGGGTAAAAATAACTTTGAGCCAAAAGCCCTTTTTTGCCAAACCCTTCTTCGATCGCCGCGCCTCGATCGAAGCGCTCTCGACCTTCATCTGCGCCGAAACATCGAGCACAAAACGCGCGCGCGAGCCATCAACGCGCCCCGTCCGGCAATGAACGACAGGCCCGCCCAATACTGAACAGCCTTGAGGAATAATCCCGCGATCCAAAATATCAATGACGATCCGATCAGGATTCTTTAATTCAAACACGCTGTAATCCACAATATGCGGCAGCGGTAAAACAACGCGCCAGCGATTTGAACTCAGCCGCTCAAGAGAACTCAACTTCACCTGCGCCGCAAGAGCCGCCTCTAACGCCAGCAGCCAAAAACAGACCAGACAGGTCAGCGCGACAAAAATGCGCCTCGAACTCAAAATCATCAAAATCTCCTTCACCTCTTTTTGTTCACTCAACATTCCATAAAAGCCCACATTGGTTAACAATCCCTTGTGGCACTTTTGAGGCTTTTGAAGGAGCGCTGTTCCTAAAAAACCCCTATTTGTAAAATTTTTGCCATCTGTGATCAAATCATGCTATAATGTTTCAATCTTGCGGGTATTTCGGCCCTGACGCCATAACACGACGATCAGGAATTCCTCCCGCAACTGTCTCCTGCATCAAAACGACTTTCTTGCAGGGACATCAGAAATTTGCGGGAGTATCCCATGAGCCTTGATATGCAGATCAAACCTATTTTTTTTGATCCTTCGGCGCGCGCGCTGAGTCTACTTGTTCATGTCCGAACCCCGCTTCCCCAAGATTGCAGAACTTATGGAGTTCATGGAGTTCATAATGACAAAAAAAATGCTGATCGATGCTTCCCTCCCCGACGAAACGCGACTCGTGATTTCTCACGGCCAGCGCATCGAAGTCTTCGAAACTGAAACAAACCGCCAAATTAAAAACAATATCTACCTCGCACAGATCTCGCGGGTAGAGCCCTCATTGCAGGCAGCGTTCGTCGAATATGGCGGCAACCGCCACGGATTCTTAGCCTTTTCCGAAATCCATCCCGATTATTTCCAGATTCCGGTCGATGATCGCTCTGAAGATAGCCCCGCGCCGCAAGAAACAAAACAAGAGACGCAGGCTCCCGAAACCCCTTACAAACCAGATGACCTGCTCACGCACGATAGCAACGATCGCTTCTCCTATGTTCTCCCCGATGATGATCCCCATGATGATAAAGATGATGAACTTGTCAACTCCAAAACACAAAAGCAGCCTTTCAAGGAGCGGCCTCATCACAAATATAAAATTCAGGAGGTCATCAAACGCAATCAGATTTTGCTCGTGCAAGTCACCAAAGAAGAGCGCGGCAATAAAGGTGCTGCGCTAACGACTTTCATATCGCTCGCCGGACGCTATTGTGTGCTCATGCCCAACACCGATCGCTCTGGAGGAGTCTCACGCTCCATCTCCAACAATGAAGCGCGATCCAAGCTGCGTGGTTTGGCTTCGTCTCTCGAAGTCCCGGAAGGGATGAGTCTTATCTTGCGCACTGCCGGTGCTCAGCAGTCACAAAACGAAATCGAACGCGACTTCGAATATCTCATTCGCCTGTGGGATAATATCCGCTCACTGACGCTCTCATCGGTCGCGCCCGCGCCGATCTATGAGGAAGGCAACCTCATTCATCGCGCTCTGCGCGATATGCTCAAAAAAGACATCAGCGAAATTCGCATCGAAGGCACCGAAGCCTACAATCAAGCAAAAAGCTTTCTGCAAATGCTCATGTCGTCTGACTGCGGCACACTTCTTGCTGAACATAAAGAGGCCGAGCCAATTTTCTCGCATTACGGCATTGAAAAATGTCTTGATGATATGAACACCCCGACCGTGCAATTAAAGTCGGGCGGCTATATCGTCATCAATGTAACCGAAGCGCTCGTGGCGATCGATGTCAACTCCGGACGCTCAACGCGCGAGCACAACATCGAAGACACCGCGCTGAAAACCAACCTCGAAGCCGCTGACGAAGTCGCGCGACAGGCGCGGCTGCGCGATCTCGGCGGCTTGATCGTCGTCGACTTTATCGACATGGAAGAGACGCGCAATGTCCGCGAAGTCGAAAAGCGGATGCGCGACGCAACGCGCCATGATCGCGCGCGCATCCAATTAGGGCGGATCAGTCAAAACTTCGGCCTATTTGAGATGTCTCGGCAGCGTCTGCGTCCTGAATTATCGGCTGGGCGCACTGAATTATGCCCGCAATGTCATGGTGCGGGGCAGGTTCTGACAGCGCAGACGATTGCGTTGCGCGCGCTGCGTGCCGCGCTCGCGCAAGCTGCGCGCGCGTCAGCCCATAGCGAAACCACTTTGCGGCTTGAATGGCCGGTCGTTCTTTATATTCTCAACCATAAGCGTGATGAGATTGCGCGCTTTGAGCAAGAATACGGTCTTAAATTGAAAATCGAAGCTAGTGGCATTGATAATCCCGATAGACCTTGGGATATTGAAACCAAAAAAACTGCGATCCCACAGCCGCTCAATGGTCGGTCTCACGAGGCCGTCAGCGTCGAGACTGCCTATGCCCAAATACCCGATGCCTCCGCTTTCGAAAGAAATGAAAAACAAGAAATAACTCCAGAACCGGCGAAAAAGCGCAGCGGACGCAATCGCAATCGTGGTCGGCGCAATAAAAACCCCGCAACAGCCAAAGGACAAAAAGGCCGCCCCCCCCAAGACCAAAAACAGCACAACCGCCCGAAACATCAGCAACAGGCCCAAAAAAAGCCTTCTTTGTGGCAGCGCCTGATCGGACAGAATGACTAGCGTCGAGCTCAAAATAGATTAAACTGGTTTAATGCGTTCTTTATCCCTCATCGTCCGCCCATTGATTTTTTTATGCGCGGTCGCTTTGTTGATCTATCCAGTCAGTGTCAAAGCGCGTGTGCAAGGCATCTTGTTCGATGCCGAAAGCGATGCCGTTTTTCGCTCTTATGCCAATCCGCTGATCGCCGCCGCCGGCCTGCCGCGGCAATCGATTGATGTTTTTCTGCAAGCCTCCGAACAGATCAATGCGTTTGCTGTTCCTGGTCGGATCGTCCTTTATAGCGGCCTCGTTCTCGAAACCGAGACCCCCGAAGAGCTCGAAGGCATCATCGCGCATGAAATTGCCCATGTCGTCGGGGGTCATACATCTACGATCATCAATCAGGCGTCAAAAGCCGGGCTCGTCACACTCGCGAGCGTAATTTTAGGTTTCGGCGCGATCATTGCCGGGCTTGGTCCGCTCGGCCCTCTCGTGCTCGCCGGAGGGACGTCGATCGGCACCTATTCGACGATCGGCGAAATCCGTGTGCTCGAAGCCTCCGCCGATCAAGCAGCGCTCACCTATCTTGAGCGCGCGGGCATATCGGGCAGAGGTCTGTTGTCTTTCTTCGAGCGCGAATTTGCCGAACGCGAACGCGCCGCTTATGCGGCGGCACGCCAAAACCCCAACCCCTATATCCGCACCCATCCGCTCACCCAGCAGCGCATGGAAATGCTCCAACATCGCGTTCCGCGCAGCCCTCACCACAAAGTCCCGACCCGCGCCGATAAACAACTCGCTCACGACATGATGCGCGCCAAACTTTTTGCCTTCATCAAGCCGTCTGCCGCGACGCTCGAAAAATATCCGCTGCGTGATCAATCTTTGCCCGCGCGCTATGCCCGCGCCGTGATGTCGGCGCATCACAACCCCGACATCACCAAAGCACTGCGACAAGTCGGCGCGCTCATCAAAGACCGCCCGCGCAACCCCTACTTCCACGAACTCAAAGGCTATATGCTCACCCGCGCCGCGCGACTCGATGAAGCCGCCCAAGCCTATGAAGCCGCCATCGCCCTCACACCCAATAGCGCTATCATGCGTCTCGAAATCGGCGCGATTCTCGTTAATGCCGAACGCTTCCCTCTCGTGCGCAAAGGGATCACTCATTTGAAAGTCGCCGCCGCCAAGCCCGGCTTCGGCCAATATGTCCACCGACACCTCGCGCGCGGCTACGGCACACTGGGAAACATCGGACTCGCCGAACTCTCCACCGCCGAAGCCTTCAGCAGCGAACAAAGAATGCTGCCCGCCGTCAAACACGCTAAACGCGCCTTGAAACTTATACCCGAAAGCGATCACGTCAATCGGCTGCGCGCGCAAGATATCCTCGCCTCAGTCAATCCAGACAAACTCAAAAAAGAACAACAAAAAAATGAGAGAAATAAAAAATGAATAAAATAAATATCATTTATGTCGCAGCTCTCGTCGCAGCCCTTATTATGCCGATCGCCGCTTGCGCGCCCGATTCTCATCCTGTCTCCAAACTAGAAGCCAAAACCTCCAATAAAAGCGAAACCGAAAAAATCGTCCGCGATTACCTGATGACCCACCCCGACATCGTCGTTGAAATCGTCAATAACGCCGTGCTCTATCAAAAACAGCTCGACGAAGCCCAAAAAACTAGCGCGCTCCAGCAGGCGCGCCCCGAACTCACCCAGACCGGCATCGGCTCCTTCGCGCGCGGGCAAGGCGACATCACACTCGTGGAATTCTTCGACTATCAATGCGGCTATTGCAAAAAAGCCTTCAACGATATGCTCAACGCGGTGAGCAAAGATAAAGCCGTGCGCATCGTGCTCAAGGAGTTTCCGATTCTCGGCGAAGTCTCCGAGATCGCCGCACAGGCCGCGATGGCCTCGCAAAGTCAAGGGCTCTATATGAAGTTCCACACCGCGCTGATGACCACGCCCGGACGCCTCAGCGAAGCGAAAATCTTCCTCATCGCCGAGCAGATCGGGCTGGACACAAAAAAACTGCGCCAAGATATGCGCAGCCCCGCCATCCAAGAGGCGATCGCCAAAAATCGCGCGCTGGCCGAGCGGCTGTCGGTTTCGGGCACGCCGGCGTTTATTTTGATCGGAAAGGGGCAAGCCGAATTCGTGCCCGGCGCGCGCGATGAGGCGCAATTCGCCGACCTCTTTAAGCAGGCAAGGGCGAAATAGAGGGCGGGATTATTTTTATTTGAGGAGCTTTGCTAGGAATTCGACCATTTCTTTTTTTGCTTTAGCAATTTGTTCTTCCCTAGTAATTTCGCGCACACCCATTTTCTCCTCAACGGCCATTAACTTTGCTTTTGCGTCTAAGCACCCAAGTTTGAAAGCAAGATCAAAATATTTATACGCCTTCACAGGATTTGGTAGAAAGGGGCCATGTTCGCTATATTCATCATTTAGATAATTTTGAATTTCTTTATCCTCAAGTTCAATTAAATCATCTAAAGAATTTTTTTCTTTTTTGTTATACCTCTCTCCCATATTATATAGAGCTTTACTTATATTCTGATTAGCCAATTCTTTCATTTCAATAATCCGATTAGCTTCTTTGTCAAAATAGCCCGCTGCTTCGTCATAGTTTTTAGCCTTATAGGCCTCTAACCCTTTTTCATAATCATCTTGTGAATCACTCATATTTAATCTCCATAAGGTTCATAATAAGTATTTATTATAACCATTAGCGCCGCGCTTTTCTACGCGTCATTCCCGCACACAGCGCACCAGCGCCGTCATCCCCGCAAAAGATGTTTAAGGCTCTCGGCGATTCCTCTGTCAGCGGGGATCCAGTGAACGAGCATGAGCAACCGAGTGGTCGGCTTTGCCGACGATTATATTTGACTGGATCCCCGCTGCCAGACGAGTCTGGCGCGGGGATGACGAGTGCGCGTTGTGGGGATGACGGCGCTAACGCGCCGATTGCGGGGATGGCGGCGCGGCCTCCGAGAGGCACGCGCCGTTTATTATTCCGATGGACTAGGAGCGCGGCGGGATTTGCCTTCATGGCGGCCTTCCATGCGCTCGTGGATTCCGGCAGCCAATTCAGCCGCGCAAGCGAGGTCTTTGCGGATGCGGCGGAAGCGCTCCAGATCGCTCTTTGACGGCATATAGGTCGGGTCATCACTATAGCTGCTGATAACATCGCGCGCATGGCGCACGAAAACATACGCGTCTATCAGACGTCGATTTTCTAACATGATATGTTTCTTTGACATGGTGGTTTCTCCCCGAATAGCCGGGGAGTCAAAAAAACCGCTCAAAAGTCGGTACGAAAGCCTTTAGACCGTGAAGTCTTGGACATACGCAGTCGCCTCCCCAGCCTTAAAACTAGAGAGACACTTTGCGGCAGTGTCATGCCGCTTTTGAGTAGGGGCTTTTGATTCCCCGGAGCCGAACGACAATCGCCCGACTTCCGAAATCAGACTAACATAATTTCTATGGCTAGGGAGTCAAAAAAACCGCTAAAAGGTCGGTGCGGATGCCCGTTCACTGGATCCCCGCTGACAGATGAATCGCCGAGAGCCTTAAACATCTTTTGCGGGGATGACGGCGCGGTCGCGCCGTTTGCAAAAATGACGAAAAACTAAATCAGCCCGTCCAGCGGCGAGGACGGCGACGCATAAAAACGCTTCTTCATCCGTCCTGCCAAATAGGCGATCCGTCCAGCCGCCACCGCATAGCGCATCGCGCGCGCCATGCGAACCGGCTCGCGCGCTTCGGCGATCGCCGTGTTCATCAAGACGCCGTCGCAGCCGAGCTCCATCGCCTCGGCGGCGTCCGACGCCGTGCCGACGCCTGCATCCACCAACACGGGAACTCTCGCCTGCTCCACGATCAAGCCGATGTTCACCGCGTTTTGTATCCCCAGTCCCGAGCCGATCGGCGCCGCTAACGGCATGATCGCACAGCAGCCCAGCTCTTCCAGACGCCGCGCTTGTACAGGATCGTCCGTGCAATAGACCATCACATCAAACCCGTCTTTGATTAAAAGCTCGGCGGCGCGCAGCGTCTCGGGCATATCGGGGTAAAGAGTCTTTTCGTCGCCGATCACTTCCAGCTTGATCAGCTTCCAGCCGCCCGCCGAGCGCGCGAGACGCAAGGTTCGCACCGCCTCTTCCGCGCTGTAGCAGCCTGCTGTGTTGGGCAAAAACTTCACCCGCGTCGGATCAATGAAATCCGTCAGACGCGGCTGCGTCTTATCGTCCAGATTAACCCGCCGCAGCGCAACCGTCACGATCGCCGCACCCGACGCCTCAAGCGCGGCTGCGTTTTGTGCATAATCCTTATACTTGCCCGTCCCAATGATAAGCCGCGAGCTGTAGCTCTCTCCGGCGATGATCAGCGGGTCCTGTGTTTGATGCATCTCACCCTCCGCCGACAATGTTCACGATCTCTATCCGATCGCCCGCCTCGAGCTCAAGAGCGTCCCATTCAGCCTGCGGCACGATCTCCAAATTGCGCTCGACGGCTATGCGCTGATTGCCCGCAAGTCCCAGATCGGTTAGCAGATCGCGCACCGTCAGACCCGCCGCAACGAGCCTCTTATCACCATTCACATCTATCTCCATCTGAGCCATAGACCAATCTTGCCGAACCCCGCCAAAAACGCAAGCCCCCTTCAACTTTCGCCCCAAAACGCCTATAACAAACTATGCGCATTGATATCATCAACGGCCCCAACCTCAATTTGCTCGGCGAGCGCGAGACCGATATCTACGGCCAAGATACCCTCGCCGACATCGAAGCCGCATGCCGCCAGCGCGCTCAGAAAAACGGCCTCGCAATTGACTTCCGACAGAGCAACTCCGAAAGCTCCCTCATCGAAGCCGTCCAGCGCGCGCACCGTGAAGCCGCCGGCCTCATCATCAACGCCGCCGGATATAGCCATTCATCCGTGTCGCTGCTCGACGCGCTGATCGTGTGCAAAATCCCGATCATTGAAGTTCATATCTCGAATATTTTTGCACGGGAGTCGTTTCGCCATAAATCTTTGCTCTCGCCCGCTGTCAATGGACTCATCTGTGGCATCGGCACACACGGCTATCTGCTCGCGCTCGATGCCCTCGCCAACATCATCGCGCAGAAAAATAAAGAAAAATCATGAGCAAGCCCGATAATAAATCGCTGGAAAAATCCATCCGAAACCTCGCGCAGATCCTGACCGAAACCGGCTTGACTGAAATTGAAGTCGATTATGGCGACTATCACATCCGCGTCGCGCGCGACGGCACGCCTTCAACAGGTTCAGCACCTTCTCCTCCGCGTGTGCCCGTCCAGCAGCCAGCGGCAGCGCTCACCGAAAACAAACACGAAAATCAATCAAATATAGATCCCAAAATCGCTGAAGGCACGATCACCTCACCGATGGTCGGCACGGTCTATCTCGCGCCTGAGCCCGGTGCCGATCCTTTCGTTCACATCGGCGATCAAGTCAAAAAAGGCCAGACCATCCTTATCATTGAAGCGATGAAAACTATGAACCATATCTCCGCAACCCAAGAAGGCGTCGTCAAAGATATCCTCGTCGATGATACCCAAGCCGTCGAATTCGGCCAGCCGCTAATCGTCGTCCAATAATCTATGAAACCGAGATCAATGAAACAAATGACCTCTCATGTTTGATAAAATCCTGATCGCCAATCGCGGCGAAATTGCATTGCGGATTCATCGCACGTGTAAAGAAATGGGCATCTCGACCGTCGCGGTGCACTCCACCGCCGACGAAGACGCTATGCATGTGAGACTCGCCGATGAGAGCGTGTGCATCGGCGGCCCGAGAGCGCGCGACAGCTACCTCAACATTCCGGCGATCATTTCCGCGTGTGAGATCACCGGTGCCAATGCTGTCCATCCCGGCTACGGGTTCCTCTCCGAAAATGAGCGCTTTGCGAGCATTCTCGATGCGCATAACATCGCTTTCATCGGGCCGAGCGCTGAACATATCGCGATGATGGGCGACAAGATCGCCGCGCGGCAAACCGCCAAGAAGCTTAATTTGCCGATCGTGCCAGGTTCGCCCGAAGCTATTGAAAGCGTCGCGCAAGCCGAGACGCTCGCTGAGGAGCTGGGCTATCCGGTGCTGGTCAAGGCGGCGGCAGGCGGCGGCGGACGCGGCATGAAAATCGTGCGCGGCCGCGACGAGCTGTCGCGTGCCATCTCGGCGGCGAAAACCGAAGCCAAAACCGCCTTCGATGATGATGCAATCTATCTCGAAAAATATCTCGATCGACCGCGCCATATTGAGATCCAAACCCTATCCGATGGGCAGGGCCATGCGATTCACCTTGCCGAACGCGATTGCTCATTGCAGCGGCGTCATCAGAAAGTTTTTGAGGAATCCCCTTCGCCGGCGCTCAATGACAGCGAGCGCGATAAAATTGGCCGCCGCGCCGCGCGCGCCGCAGCTAAACTTAACTATTCTGGCGCTGGGACGTTTGAGTTTCTCTATAGCGAAGGCAATTTCTATTTCATCGAAATGAATACGCGGCTCCAAGTGGAACATCCGATCACCGAAATGATCACGGGCATCGATCTCGTCCGCGAGCAAGTGCGCATTGCAGCGGGAATTCCTCTTGAGCTCAAGCAAAAGAACATCAAGTTTTCAGGTCATGCGATCGAATGTCGCATCAATGCCGAAGACCCCAAAACTTTCACGCCTTCGCCGGGCACGATCAGCGACTTTCATCCGCCCGGCGGACTCGGTGTGCGACTTGATTCGAGCATCTATGCAGGGTATAAAATCCCCGTCTATTATGACAGCCTCATCGGCAAGCTGATTATTCACGGCCAAACACGCACCGAAACTTTAATGCGTCTGCGGCGCGCACTCGATGAATTCGTCGTCGAAGGCGTGCAGACCACCATCCCGCTCTTTCAGGCTTTGCTCCATGAAGCCGACTTCATCAATGGCAGCTATCACATCCGCTGGCTCGAAGACGAGTTCATCAAACAAAGCTAACCCTCATGCGACATCCCTCACAACAAGCCGCCGAGCTGATCTTAGAGGCCCTTGCGAGCGGCTCATTCCCGATGGCCGAAGATCGCTTCAGCCGCGAAGTCTATCTCGTCGAGCCGAAAGTGCGCGCGATTTTGCCGCTCAACCATTTCCACACCCCGAAGCGATTGCGGCGGACAATCCGCAGCGATCCGTTTGAAATCCGGATTGACCACGACTTTAATCAAATGATCCATGCTTGCGCGGCGCGATCGCCAACATGGATCAATCGCCTCATCACCGACGCCTATAACGTCCTGCACGAACAAGGCCACGCCCATTCGATCGAATGTTGGCAAAACGGCAAGCTCGTCGGCGGCATTTATGGCGTTGCTTTGGGCGCGGCATTTTTTGGCGAAAGTATGTTCTCACGCCAGCGCGACGCCAGCAAAGTCGCGCTGGTTCATCTTGCGGCGCGGCTGGTCGCCGGACGCTTCACTTTGTTCGATGCTCAATTTATGACGAACCATCTGCGCCAATTCGGCGCGCAAGACATCTCGGCGTCAGACTTCAAAATCCGCCTCGCTCACGCGCAAAGGCTCGAAGCCGACTTTCATCGCCTGCCGACGCTTGTTTCCGGCGTCGGCGCCTTGCAGGAAATTGGCCAGATATCATAAACCGGATGCTCCAGCGCATTGATCGCCGGTGACGACGCAAACATCCAGCCATTAAACACACGGGTCAATTTATCTCCCCCGGGCGGGTTTTCGAAAATCTCGACAAAGACCTTTGCCTCCTTTTGCGCCTCTTCCGGCGCGCTCGCGACACAATGATGCATACGCACAAATAATGTGCCAAATTCTGCGACCTCGCCGCTGCTAATCAAAACGATCTTTTTGCGGGCTGTGATCTTGTCGAGCACGAGAAACTCCGCGACGCGCGGAGCCACCTTGATCGCTGTGCCATCAGAAGAGAATGGATTCGGCGCAGGCAATCGATTATCTCCGGCAAAAGCCGCGACGGCATACAAAGCCATCCCTAAGCAGACAACCCCCATCATTTTTTTGTTATTGATCAAGATTATTTCCGCTGTTTCCGCTAAAGATAAATTTACTGATGAGGCTCATCAGATCGACGGTGCCTATGGCGTCAGTGATCTCGCCGCCACTTGCAATGGGCTCTTCGCCACCGCCGGGGTCGAGAGAAATATATTGACTGCCAAGCAACCCGGCGCTCGTTATTTTTGCTGCCGTTCCTTCATAAAGGCGAACATCAGAGAAAATAGTCATCTCGACTCTAGCCTGATAGCTTTCGCGGTCGAGACTCATCTCGGTGACGGTGCCGATCTTGATGCCCGACATCCGGACATCAGAACCCAAAGCGAGGCCATCGACGCGATCAAATTGCGCCGAAACCACATAGCCGGTCGATGAACTGACACCCGCGACACGATAAGCGTAGGTAACAAAAAAACCCGCCACGAGCAAAACCACAGCACCGATAATTGTCTCAATCACATTGCCTTGCATGATTATCTCCTTTCTGTTGGATTCTGTGTTGGGTTCCAAGGTTCATATTCAACCGGCGCGTCGGACGCGCCATCGATCATATGAGGTTTTCTTGTCTGAGCCATCTCAGTTCCAGTCATGTTGGCGAGGTGCGGCTTGAACCACTTGTGATCATCAGAGGCGCTGTCCTTGCGCGGCGGGTTGCGTCGCATATTATGAAGCCACGCATGCCACTCCGCCGGGATTTTGCTCGCATCGACAATGCCGTGATAAATGACCCAGCGCTTCGTATCCAAAGCGCGGTGGCGATAATAGACATTGCCTGCCGCATCGCGGCCGACCTGTGTGCCGAGAAACAAGGTCATCAGGCGCGTTCCTAATGTTTGTCCGCGCCACCAGACGAAAATCTGCCGAATAAGGTTCATAAAATCACAATAAAGCGATCATCGCCGATTTTCAACATCAGATCATGAGCTCGACTTCTTACCTTTCGGCGGCGGCACGGAGCGAATATAGAGCTCAGCGGCACGATCAGCGGCGAGCTCGCCGGGCGCGCCGGTGAGCAGGTCTTCGGCCTGCTGATTCATCGGAAACATCACGACATCGCGCAGATTATCAACGCCGACGAGCAGCATGACAATGCGATCGATCCCTGGCGCGATCCCGCCGTGAGGCGGCGCGCCACATCCCAGCGCCTTGACGATCGCGCCAAACTGCGCCTCGACCTGCGCGCGCGAATAGCCGGCGATCTCAAACGCTTTGAACAGAGTCGGCAAATCGTGATTGCGCAAGGCACCCGACGACAATTCCACGCCATTGCAAACAATGTCATATTGCCAGCCGAGAACGTCAAGCGGATCGAGCTCGGTCAAAGATTCGAGGCCGCCTTGCGGCATTGAAAAAGGATTATGAGAAAAATCGATTTTGCGCGTTTGCTCATTGAACTCGAACATCGGCATATCGGTGATCCAGCAAAAATGAAAGCTGTTCTTGTCAATGAGGCCGAGCTTTTCGGCGATCTCGGTGCGCGCCGCGCCAGCGAGCGCATTGGCGATCTTTTCGGGCGCGCACGAAAAGAAAACCGCATCTCCGGGCTGCGCTCCAGTTTTTTTGGCAATTTCATTTTGCTGCGCGGATGGAATAAATTTAGCGATCGGCCCTGAGGCTTTGACGCCCTCGCCGTCTTTTTCAAAGATCATATAACCCAGACCCGGCGCATTCATTTCTTTGCGTGCCCATTCATTGAGGCGATCAAAGAATATCCGCGGCTGCGATGACGCGCCTGGTGCCGGGATCGCGCGCGCGACGCCGCCCTTTTCGATAATCTGGCGAAACGCGCGAAACTCAACGCCCGACGCGGTAAAACATTCGCTGACATCGACGATCTTGAGCGGGTTGCGCAGATCAGGCTTGTCGGTGCCATACAGCCTCATCGCATCACGATAAGCAATGCGCTCAAACGGCATCGGCAGGACACGGCGTCCGGCGGCGAATTCTTCAAACAGGTCATGCAGCAAAGGCTCCATCATCGCGAACACATCTTCTTGGGTGACAAAGCTCATTTCAACATCCAACTGATAAAACTCGCCCGGCGATCGATCAGCGCGTGCATCTTCGTCGCGGAAACAGGGCGCGATCTGAAAATAGCGATCAAACCCGGCAATCATGGCTAATTGCTTGAAGATCTGAGGCGCTTGCGGCAGCGCGTAAAATTTTCCCGGATGCAAACGACTCGGCACGACAAAGTCGCGCGCGCCTTCGGGGCTTGCGGCGGTGAGGATCGGGGTCTGGTATTCGGCGAACCCGGCCGCGATCATGCGCCGCCGGATCGCGCCGATGATCTCGCCGCGCAGCACGATACGCTGATGCTGCACCACACGGCGCAGGTCCAAAAATCGCCAAGCAAGCCGAATATCCTCCGGATAATCAGGCTCGCCAAAAACCGGCAGCGCCAGCTCGCCCGCTTGAGACAAAACCTCCATATCAGCGACATTGACCTCGATCTCACCGGTTGGAATGAGCGGATTGGCGGTATCGTCGGGACGCGCACACACCTCGCCGTCGATTCGGAGCACTGATTCGCTCGGCAGGCGAGTCATCTGATCAAAAAGCGGGTTCGCGGGATCAATAACGCATTGCGTAATACCATAATGATCGCGTAAGTCTATAAACAACAGGCCGCCATGATCGCGCTTGCGGTGCAACCAGCCCGAAAGACGCACTTTGCGCCCGATATCGCCCGCCGCAAGCTGATTGCAATGATGTGTCCTATATTGATGCATGGACGCATTTGTTATCATGTTATGACTATAAAAACTATGAGCAAAAAAAATATAACCGAGTCGGAAGTCCGAATCATCACCGAAAGCAGCGAACTCGCCGAGCTCTGCGCCGCATGGAGCGATAAAGACTACCTAGCCATCGATACCGAGTTCCTGCGCTCATCGACCTATTGGCCGCAGCTCTGCCTGATCCAAGTCGGCTATGAAGGGCAAGGCGTCCTGATCGACCCGCTAGCACCCGACATTGACCTTGCGCCTTTTTTCACTCTGCTGACAAAACCTACGATCCTCAAAGTGTTTCACGCCGCGCGGCAGGATATTGAGATTTTCCACCATATCAGAGACTGCCTGCCAACACCGATCGTTGATACGCAGATCGCAGCGATGGTCTGCGGCTTTGGCGATGCAGTCTCCTATGAGCGACTCGTCAAGGCGCTGCTCGGACGCACGATCGATAAAAGCTCCCGCGTCACCGATTGGAGCCGCCGCCCGCTGTCCGAGCGCCAAATGCTCTATGCGCTGAGCGATGTGACCCATCTGTGCGAAGTCTATAAAATCCTATCACGCCGCATCGATCAGGAAAATCGACGCGATTGGGTCGCGCCCGAATTCGCCGCGATGATCCAAGCCGAAGCCTATCAAAACAACCCCGATCGAGCTTGGCGCCACATCAAGTTCCAAATGAAAAACAAGTCGCAGCAAGCCCGCTTGATGGCGCTGGCCGCTTGGCGCGAAGGTGAAGCACAGCGCCTCGACAAGCCGCGTGGATGGATTATGCGCGACGATCTCATCCGCGATCTATCACTTGCGTCATCGAACGGCGCGCCGCTCGAAGACCTGCGCCATATCCCGAAAAACCTCTTGCGCTCGCGCAGCGGCGAACGCCTGCGCGCTGCGCTCGCCGACGCCGATCGATTCGAAGCTCAAATCGAAAAATTTCCTAAATCCAAAAGAGTCAATGGCGATGCTTCGCTCTCGATGATAAAATTGCTGCTTAAAGTTCAATGCGAAAAACATCATGTCGCGCCGAAGCTCGTCGCATCATCGCAGACGATCGAAAACCTCGCCCGTGACGCCAGCAGCGACAGCCCGCTCCTGACCGGATGGCGCTATGAAGTCTTCGGCCAATATGCGCAAGCGCTGCTCGATGGCGAAATTTCTCTCACTCTGCATCAAGGACAGCCGCACATCATCAAGACACGGCAGCCCGCGCTAAAACCTCGCGCGCAAGAGCGATCGTGATCGGGCGGCGCTGCGCCATCGCTTGACGATCCATCTCTTCGACGATCTCAAAGGCCAGCGCAAAAGAGCGCTCCATCCGCACGAGCAGCCAGTCAATGACCGCGGCGGCGACATCCATCTGGCGATCGGCAAACATTTTGATCATCACCGCGCCGATCAAAGCCTCATCGGGCGCCGTCAGCGGCAATAAAGGCGCAGCGCTCAAGCGCGAACGCAGATCAGCAAGCTGCACCGAACCCCATAAAGCCTCCCCCGAAGACGAGATCGTCGCCGTCGCTAGCAAAAACCCCCGGCCATGAATCGCTTGGTTCAATAAAATAAAAACATTTTCTTCAATATCAGCGTTGATTTTCCGATCAAGATCGTCCACAAGAAGCGGCGTCGAAAACACAGGCAAGGTTTCACGAAAAAAAACTTCATCCTCAATCGCTTGCGCGCCGCTCGCCTGACGCCAGACCGACGCCAAATGCGTCTTGCCACAGCGCGGCGGGCCGCATAAAACCATGATCGGCGACGGCCAATCCGGCCAGCGATCAATCATCGCGACAGCATGAGCGTTGCTCTCGGCGACGAGGAAATCCGCCCGCCCATAGGCTGTGCGATGCGGCAGGTCAAACACTAATTGTCGCGCGGCGTCCATCGGTCAGATTATTTTTTATAAAACGCGCTGTGCTGGTAGAGCCCAAGCCCATGACGGATCAGCACGCCAATCGCCGCACTCGCCGGAAGCGCGAGCAAAAGACCGGCAAAACCCCATAGCGCGCCAAAAGCGAGCAGCGCAAAAATGATCCACACTGCATGAAGCCCTACTTTCTTGCCGACCCATTGCGGCGTCAGCCAGTAGCCTTCGATAATCTGTCCGGCGAGAAAGACCCCGGCGCACAGACCCAGCGCCCAGAGCCAATCCGGCCAAAACTGCAACAGACCCGCCTGCATCGCGAGCAAAAATCCGAACACCGCCCCGGCATAGGGGATAAAACTGATCAAACCGCTGAAAATGCCGATCAACAAGCCAAAGTCAAGCCCAAGTAATTGCAAAGCCACCGCGTAAAAAACCGCCAGCGCCAGACAGACCGACAACTGCCCCCGCAATGACGCCGATAGAGCTTCGTCGATTTCTTTGGCGATCGCGCGCAGCTCTTTGACGCGCTTGCGCGGCATCAGATCGTCGACCCGGGCGATGATCTTCGGCCAGTCGCGCAGCATATAAAGGCCGATGATCGGCGTGATCACCAAAAACGACAAAATCGAAATGAACGCCTCGCCGCCGCTCCACAAAGACGCCAAAAGGCCGGGCGCGATGGCCTCGCTGCCCTTGAACACTTCCGGCGCGGCAAGTTCAAGATCAAACGGCAGAGAGGATAAAAGCGGCATCAAGATCATCCGTAAATGCTCGATATAATCGGGCAGTTTCTCCACGACCGCAGAAACTTGCGCCAATAATACCGGCAGCAAAAGCAAGAACACGCCGAGCACAAGCCCCAAGCTCGCAGCGAGCATCAACACCGCGCCGACAATCCGCGGCACCGACCAGCGCGCCAACACATCAACCGCCGGGCTGAGTATATAGGCCAGCGCCATCCCGGCCAAAAAAGGCGCGACCACATCGGCGAGCAGATAAAACAAAATCCCCGATCCGATCGCTGTGGCGATCCAGAAAAGCCTATGTTGTTGAGCGCTCATAATTTTTTTAAGGCCTTTTCTCATAGATGGCGATCCGCGCAAACCACTGCAAAAAATAGGCCGCCATCGAGACAAACGTCAGCACACCGATAATATAAGCGCCATAATCGATCAGGGCGCTCGCGAGCGCGCGCTCCACCATAAAGGCGAGATGGAAAAATACGAGCCCCAAAAAAGAGAATTGCGCAAAAGTCGTGATCTTGCCGATCGCAAGAGGCGCAACCCAAATGCGATCATAAGCGATCCATGTCACCAGCATGCCGATCACGATCAGAACGTCGCGGCTGATCACAAGCACCACGACCCATTGCGGCACATGATCTCCGATGCCAAGGATCAAATAGGCGCTCACCGCCAAAATTTTATCCGCCATCGGATCGATAAAAGCGCCCAGCCGCGTCTGCGCATTGAAAAACTTGGCGATCCAGCCATCGGCGGCATCGGTGAGCGCGGCGGCGGCGAAAACCCAAAACGCCACCACGAACATATCGGCGAGAAATAACGTGAGCACGAGCGGTGTCATCATCAGCCGCGCCATTGTGAGCGCGTTCGGCAAAGTGAATGCGACATCACTGAGCTGCGCGCCCGACGACATATCCTGTCCTGCCGCAATATCCCAAAACTTCGACATGAGCACAGGCGCGGGCGCGGGCGCGGATGCCTTGACGCTCTTTTTTTTGGCGCGGTTTTTTTTGCTCATTTGCGCAGCTGGATTTGCCATACATTACCTTCGATTTCGTTTTTTGCGGCCTCTTCGGGAAAAGTGAGATCAATATTCTGCTGCGCAAGTGCCAAAGCGAGAATATCGGGCGAGCCGAAAAAGTCAATCGCGAGCAGCGCGCTGTTATTGTCAATGCGCCGCACTTCATAATTTTTCAAAATCGGCACATGATCCAATTTTTTGCGCAGCCGTCCCCATTCTTGCAGAGAGTTGAAGCTCGCCATGACTTCACGCTGGCCGCTCTCGTCATGATGAACGATGACGCGCCGTTTCCATGCGATTCCTGTCATGCGCAAAATATCATTGACGCCGCGATTCATCAACTGCCGCGGCTGATTGCCACCACTCACCGAAAATGAAACCTGCTCATCGGCGGATCCGTCGCCGGGCGCGAGCACGTCGAGCGTCACGCTGAGCGCATAGCCTGTCTGTCTATTCACATTGACGCGAATCAAGCGCGCATGTGCGAGCAAAACACGCTGCGCATTATATCTTGCCGCAACCCGAAACAAAGCTTTGCGATTTTCTCGACTCGCCGCGCGCGACGGGAGCGCGACGATGTCTTCAATATCACCGACCGGCAAAATAAATGGCGTGAGACTTTCGCCAATGTCGGGCCGCGACCACGCTTGACGCCAGACATTCTGATTCTCCCATACAACCCGGCGCCCATTCGGCAGATCATAAACCGGAATCACCAGAGCTGGGCTGATCTGCACATCACCAAACGGAATGTTGTTCTGCTCCAACAGGCTGCGCACACGCTCCGGCGCGAATCGCACCGAAATGCGTCCGATATAGCGCGTGGCACTGTTTTTCTCTTCGGTCGCGGCGTAGCCCACCGACAATAATTGCGCCCGCTTACCCGCAAGCTTCGGCAAACGCGGCCAGTCCTCAGGCAAAGTGAGACGTCGTAGCAGACGGTTCAGGGCTTCAGCATGGCCTTCCAAGATCGCCGCCTGACGCGCAAACACCGCCGTCGCGGCGCGCGCTTCGACCTCGACGCCCGAGACGTTATAGACCTCCGCTGCCTGCGCCGAGCTGGCACAGGCCGAAAAGCCGATGATCGCTATAATCGCCACAAGGCGCATATTTTCAAAACCCCTTCCTATTGTGATTTTATCTTTTCTATCCTATTGCCTTTCCTGCTATTATAGGCAGAATCGTCTTCTTTACTACTTAACTTGAGGCTTTCCAATATGGGCAAATCTCTCTCTCGCCCTACGGCAGATGCTCCTATGGCGCAGACTGTCGGCCCAACATCACGGCGAGATCAGAGCTCCTACAAAAAAGCCGGAGTAGATGTTCGCAAAGGACAGGCATTTGTCAAATTAATCTCCGGCTGGGCCAAAAATAACGCGACAGATCTCAATTTAGGCGGTTTTGGCGGCGTGTTTGATCTCGCGCAATGCGGGTTTGCTGATCCTTTGCTTGTCGCGGCAGCCGACGGCGTCGGCACAAAATTGATGCTGACACAGCAAGGCAATAAATGGGAGGCCATCGGCAAAGACCTCGTCGCCATGTCGGTCAATGATTTGGTCGCGCAAGGCGCAACTCCCCTCTTCTTTCTTGACTATCTCGCCTGCAGCGACATCCAGGGGCCATCTTTATCGAGGATCGTTGCCGGTATCATTGCGGCGTGCCATGAATCGGGATGCCGCCTCATCGGCGGCGAAACCGCCGAAATGCCTCAGCTCTATCAAGAGGACCTCTTTGATCTCGCAGGCTTCGCCGTCGGCGCTGTCGAGCGCGATCGAATCCTGCCCAAGCAAGACCCTCAAATTGACGACGTTGTCATCGGCCTTGCCTCAAGCGGCGTCCATGCCAATGGCTTCTCGCTCGTGCGCAAAATCCTCGATGATAAAAACATCAAAGATCAAAACATCATCGACGAGCTGCTCGAACCGACAAGAATCTATGTCCAACCCATGCTTCGAGCGCTTAAAGACACAGAAAATGTGCGCGGCATCGCGCATATTACCGGCGGCGGTCTTATTGAGAACCTGCCTCGCGCGCTTAAGAATAAGAAACTCGCCATTGAACTCGATGCCACCGCATGGCCTCTGCCCGATTTATTCAAATGGCTCATGGATCAAGGCGACCTCACTCCTCAAGAGATGGTCAATATCTTTAACTGCGGGATCGGCATGGCGGTCATCGTCGCGGCAAAAGACGCCCAAACTTTGACCGACAGCCTCAAGCAGTCAGGAGAAACAACCTATCAGATAGGGCGCATCGCCAAACATGATGGCGCGCCGATTAAAATAACCGGCTTTCGTCGGAATCAGTCTTTGCCGATCTGATCTTCGCTAAAAAAAAACGCGATCTCTTGCGCCGCCGCATCAGAACTATCCGAGCCGTGAACGCTGTTGGCCCCAATTGACAGCGCAAACTCCGCCCGGATCGTCCCCGCTGCCGCCTGAGCCGGATCAGTCGCGCCCATCACTTCGCGGTTGCGCCGGATCGCATCGTCGCCTTCAAGCACCTGAACCACAATAGGCCCGGAAATCATAAGCTTCACAAGATCACCAAAAAATGGCCGCTCTTGATGAACACGATAAAAATCCTGCGCTTGCGTCTCATTCATTTGGGTTTCTCTTTGCGCGATGATGCGCAGACCCGCAGCCTCGAACTTCGCGTTAATCTTATCGGTCAAGTCGCGGCTTGTTGCATCAGGCTTGATGATGGATAAAGTCCGTTCAATCATTCCTTATTCCTTTTCTCATTTTTTCTCCCATTATTTTCTCCTTATTTTTGATTTTAGTTTTTAATCTTTAACCCAGCCCGATGAGCTCTGACGCCAAAAAGTGATCTCGTGATGAGCAAAATTCTCTTTGCGTTTTTGCGCCTGTTTCATTGCGGCTTCGTCTTGGCCGTCAAATAGATAAAGGCAGCGCTTAAAGCTGTCGAGCGCAAAGGCTTCGGCGTCATCGACAAGCACGAGCATCTCAGCTTTGTTGGGGTTTTCGGGCTCGGTCGTGAGCCAGATGGGCTGGTCAGCGGCATCGCTGCCATCGCGCGCGCAGCCATGCGGCAGAAAGCTGTCATCACGATAGACCCACAACATCCGATCAAGCTGCGCGACGATTTCGTCATTGGTCGTGCGGATCACGGCGCGCCATCCTTGCGCGCGGCTTTTTTCGAGCAGGGTCGGCAGCATATGATGCGCGCTTCCTCCAGCGAGCTGATAAAACACAATCTGGGTCATTTATTTCTGGGTCATTTATTTTTTAGTTTTCTCATAATGTTTTGCGATCAGGCCGTTAATCAGCCGGACGCCGAAGCCGCTCGCCCAAGCGGGGCTTATCGCGGTGGCGGGCGATCCCATCGCTGTGCCAGCAATATCGACATGGGCCCATGGCTGTCCTTTTTTGACGAAGCGCTGCAAAAATTGCGCGGCGGTGATTGAGCCGGCATAGCGTCCGCCGCCGATATTTTTGACATCGGCGGTTTTAGATTTAATCATCTTGTCATAGGCATCGGACATAGGCAGCCGCCAGACTTTTTCATTTTCAGCGATGCCTGTTTCATAAAGTCGTGTGGCGAGTCTATCGTTATTGGAGAAGAGTCCGGCATATTCTTGGCCGAGCGCAACCAAGATCGCACCGGTTAGAGTCGCAAAATTGACCATCGCGACAGGCTTGAACTTTTCCTGCGCATACCAGAGCGCGTCAGCGAGCACAAGACGCCCTTCGGCATCGGTGTTGAGCACTTCGATCGTCTGGCCTGACATTGATTTCACAATATCTCCCGGACGCTGCGCATTGCCATCGGGCATATTTTCGACGAGGCCGATGACGCCGACGACATTGACTTTCGCTTTGCGTTTCGCGAGCGTGCACATCAGCCCGGTGACGCAGGCGGCGCCGCCCATATCGGCTTTCATATCTTCCATGCCGCCTGCGGGCTTGAGCGATATGCCGCCGGTGTCAAAACACACGCCCTTGCCGACGACAGCAAAGGGAGGCTCTTTGGCGCGACCGCCATTCCATTTCATAATGACAAGCTGGCTTTCGCGCACTGATCCCTGTCCGACGCCGAGCAGCGAGCCCATGCCGAGTTTTTTCATCTGTTTTTCGCCGAGAATCTCGACTTTGAGGCCGAACTTTTCGAGCTCTTTTGTTTTTTTGGCGAAGCTTTCGGGATAGAGCACATTGGCTGGTTCATGCGCGAGGTCGCGCGCGAGATAGATGCCCTGCGCGAGCGCTTCGAGCGACGCGAAGGCTTTTTTGGCTGCTGCGACGTCTTTGGTGCCGATCGCCAATTCTTTAATTTTGCGTTTGTCTTCTTCTTTAACTTTGGTCAGATATTTGTCGAAGCGATAATTGCCGAGCAGCGCACCAAAGGCGATTCGCGCAGCGACATCGGCGGCAAAGCCGCCATCACCAGAAAGAATCGTCACGAGCGACGGTCCGGCAGATTGCAATCGACGCGCCATTGAGCCGCCCATTTCCTCGAAGTAGCGCGCAGCGGCTTGGCCTTTTTTGCCCATGCCGATCAAAATAAGCCGATCCACTTTGAGCTCAAAAGGCGCGAGCATATCAAGCACGGCCTTCGCTTTGCCGCTGAATTTGGCTGCCGCATAGGCTCGCTTGAGGCCGCCGCGCATCTGCCGATCGAGCGCAAGCGCGCCGTCAGTTGGCGTCTTGCCCTCGCTCACGGAGACGACCAAAACCCCCTTTTGAGGGAAACTCCCTTTGTGCGATAATTGACTCTCTTTGACAAATGAGATTTTCATAAGACCTTCCTTTCATGTTAGCGCCGCCTCACGCGGCAGTTTACCAAATCATAAGAATAGTTTAAGTTAATCTAGCTTAAATATTCTCACTTGAATCATCATGTCGACCCTGTCCCTTTATATTATCAGGCAGATATTAGCGCCACTGCTGATTATCACTTTCGCGCTGAGCGGCATCATCTGGATCATGCGCGCCTTGCGCATACTTGATGCCGTGATCATCAGCGGTCAGAGCCTTGATACGTGGCTCGAGCTCCTTCTTTATACCGCGCCCCCGCTCTTGATATTGACAATTCCGCCAGCTTTTTTGATCACCGTGCTTTATGCTTTCTACCGCCTTTTTTTGGATAATGAAATTACGGTTTTGTTTTCGGTGGGCGTGAGCCGCGCGCGATTGATGCGCCCGGTGATGTTCGTGGCCGCAGTGACGGCCATGCTGATATTGGTGATCGGATTCTATGCGACCCCTTGGGCCTATCGGACAATGAAAGTGCGGATGCTCCAAATCAATACAGATATAGCCAGCGTGATGTTTCGCCCAGGGATGTTCACGACGCCAACACGCGGCATCACGGCCTTCATCCGCGAGCGCGACGAACAAGGCTTTATCTATGGCCTCTTCTTTCAAGATAATCGCGACCTCAATCACCCGGTGAGCTATATCGCCGAAAGCGGTGCTCTGGTGAGCTCGGGAGACCATACCGAGCTGATTATGTTTAATGGTCATGTGCAGCATTATGATCGCAGCGTCGAAGAGAGCGGCATTACGTCGATTAAATTCGACCGCTACAGCTATGATCTTTCTTTGCTCGCGCGAGTCCGGAGCGAAGCGCCGCGGCGCTTGCGCGAATTCTATCCCAATGAACTGCTCGCCCGCCTCAGCGATTCTAAAATCACCACCAAAGAAAAACAAAAAATCATCGCCACTTTTCACGAGCGGCTGCTCAAGCCGATCTATATCTTTTTATACGCCTTGCTTGCGCTCGCGGTTTTTCTTCCGGCGCAAGCCAATCGCCAGAACTATACGCCGCGTATTCTTGTCGCTGTGATTGCAGCGCTCGCAGCGCGCGGCAGCGGCATCCCGATGATCGACTATGTCGCCAGCCAATCGATTGAAGGCGCGATCTTAACCTATGCCCTGCCTTTGTCGATGATCGGCGGGGCTTTATTTGTCATCTCACGTGGCGTCGGGCCGATCAGGCGAATCCGCCACCGCATCGCAACCTCACGGAGCTAAATCCATGTTCTTACCCTTAACGCTTCTGCTCTATATTGGCCGCAAGTTCTTATTGCACTTGATGGTCATGACAGCGTTGATGTCGTCTTTGTGTTTTCTCGCCTCACTTGCGGAGACAGCGCGCCGCCTGATCTCGCGCGACCACACTTCGTCTGTGCTCATCTCTAAGATGGCTTTTTTTCAAACGCCGGGGCTGATCGAAACCGCTTTCCCGTTTATTTTTCTCATGAGCGCGCTGAGCTGTTTCTTTGCGATGACGCGCCGCCACGAGCTCGACGCCGCGCGCACCGGCGGCGTCTCAGCGTGGATGCTCCTCTCCCCAGCGCTGATTATATCTCTGCTCGGCGGCGTGATGGCGGTAACGCTCTTTAATCCGGCGAGCGCCTCGATGAGCAGCAATTACAAAGAGCTCAAAGCCCGCTACATCAAACATAAAACAAGCCTGCTGGCCGTCTCTGATACCGGACTCTGGCTGCGGCAAAATGACGGCCAGAGACAATCAATCATCCACGCCCGACAGGCCGACGAACAGGGTGTCAACCTATCTCAAGTGACGATCTTCCTCTATGAAGATAAGGACCGCTTCATCACAAGACTCGACGCTCAAAGCGCTGAGCTCAAAGAAGGCCATTGGGAGTTGCGCGGTGTCTGGCTGACCAACACCAACGCGCAGCCTCAATTTATGAACACCTACCAACAAGCCACCTCTTTAACGCCCGAACAGGTCTATGACAGCTTCGCCCCCCCCGACACCATATCTTTTTGGCGGCTCGCAGACTTTATTGCACTGACGCAAGCCTCTGGTTTTTCTGTGACTTCCTATTTGTTTCACTGGCATCGGCTGATCGCCTTGCCAATCTTTCTCATGGCGATGACTCTGGTCGGCGCGGCGGCGGCGTTTTTATTCATCGCGCGCCAGGGAGGCGAAATTCGCCTGATCATCTCAGTGATTTTGTTCAGCTTTGCGATCTACAGCCTTAATTTTTTAGGCCGCAAGCTCGGTGCGAGTTTTAACGTTCCGATATTGTTTTCGGTCTGGGCGCCGATCGCTCTGACGTTCTGCACCGGGCTGATCCTTCTTCTGCAAAGAGAAGAAGGATGAAGCGAGGGAGAAGCCTCGCCTTTTTTTTAATCATCACAATGCTCGCGCTCACGGCGAGCGAGCGTGCCTCAGCCGACGATCAAGATGACGACGTCCGGTTTGAAGCCGACAAGCTCGTTCATAATAAGCAGGCGGGCTATATCGAAGCTTTGGGCAATGCTCAATTTGCGTGGCGTGATTATCTGCTTTCGGCTGACCGCGCGCGCTATTACGAAAACAGCAATGTCGTCGAAGCTTGGGGTCATGTTGTTCTCGTCGATCCAAACGGAACGATTTTCTATGCGCAAAAAATGCGGCTCGCCGAAGATTGGCAGCAGGGAGACATCTCAAATCTCGCTGTTTTCTTTGAAGATGATTCAAAGATCACCGCGCGCAGCGCTGAAAGAAACATATCCCCTAAGTTTGGCGTGCGCAATGTGATGCGCCGCGCGGTCTATAGTCCCTGCAAAGTCTGCGCTGAGGAGCCCGATTATCCGCTGTGGCAAATTAAGGCTGGGCGCGTTGTTCATCATGAAGAAACCAAAACGCTTTATTACAACAACCTCTTCTTTGAGTTTTTTGGCGTACCCGTGCTTTATCTGCCGGTTTTCACTCATCCCGACCCGAGTGTCAAGCGCCAAACGGGCCTGTTGATCCCTTCGCTCCGCAATTCGTCGCTGCGCGGGCTCGAAATCTCTCAGCCTTTCTATATGAACATTGCGCCCAACATTGACGCACAAATCACGCCCACCATCACAACCCGACAGGGCGGACTCATCAAAGCGGAATGGAATCATATTTTGACGCGCGGCTCTTATCATATTGACGCCAGCATCGCGCAAGACGATGACAAAAACCCCAAAGACAGGCCGGGCGATGAAACTTTTGGCGGCCATTTTTCTTCCCACGGCAGTTTCGGCATCGGCGACAATAGCCGCTGGGAATATGGCGTCGAGCTCGCATCAGACGACGCCTATTTGCAGTTTTTTGACATATCCAGCCAAGATAATTTGACCTCGCGCTTATTGGCTCAATGGAAAAGCGATCAACATCTAATTTCCGTGTCGAATTATTTATTCCGCAATCTGCGCGCGCAGGACATCGATGAACCTTCGACTCTTGTTCTGCCATTCATCCAATATGAAGCGCGGCCAAAGCAGGAGCTGTTCGGCGGCCGCTTCACTTTGAAAACGAGTCTGCTGTCGATCTTGCGTGAGCATCGACAGCAAGATGTAACGCGTTTTTCTCTCAGCGCCATTTGGCGCGATGAGCTGATCGGTCCGTTGGGCTCTGTGTTTAACCTCTATGGCAGCACGCGCTATGATGTTTATTCTCGACGCTGCAACTCATTTCCTGACGAGCCTTGCGAAAAAAAAGATCAGACCCTCACACGCATTTTACCGCTCGCCATGCTTGACTGGCGCTGGCCATTTTTTCATCCAAGCGCGTTTGCCCATCAGATCATCGAGCCGGCGGTGCAATTGATCTATGCTCCTTATCGCAGCGCGCGCAAAAAGTTTCCCAATGAAGACAGCCAAGTGTTCGATTTCTCAGCCGGCAATCTTTTCAGCCCCGAACGCTTCTCCGGCCTCGATCGCTGGGAGAGCGGGCCCCGGATGAATATCCAGCTTGAATGGACGGCCTATCAAGCTCAAGGTTATTCTCTTTCGCTGCTTTTCGGCCAAGTGTTTCGGCTCAGGGAGACCCTCGATTTCGACGAAGAAGGCTCCAACCGCAATAGCGGATTGCGCCACAAAAGCTCGGATATCATCGCGCGGGCAGCTTTATCTTTTCCCGGTTTTGGCGCGCTGACTCAGCGTGTGCGGCTTGATCGGCGAGACGGTTCGATCGAGCGCTATGACGCCGATCTCGATTTCGTTTTAGGTCCGGTCGGTTTTTTCACCGGCTATGCGCAAAGAAAAGCGGTCAGCGACGAGCTCGATCGAGCTCAGGAAATTCACGCTGGCGCGGCCATGCGCTTGGGAAGATATTGGCGCGTTTATGGCGACATCCGCCGTGATCTCACGCGCAAAAGCTCAATCGCCAACCGCTTCGGTTTGCTTTATGATGATGAATGCCTCAAAGTTGATCTCAGTTTTCGCCAGCGTTTCACCTCAAATGGCGTGGTCAAACCCGATCTGCTTGTTGGCTTCAGAATTTCATTTAAAAACCTCGGAGATGTTAGATTATCCACTGGCGATCTCGCTGGCAACTCCAATTTCCAAAACTAGATTTTTTACCTATGAGCCTGCTTATGAAAAAAACTGCCATTCAATTTATCTCACTCATCATCGTGTTCTGTCTTTTGCCGGGTTTTTTGTTCTTTGCGGCTCAAGCAGATGACGGCCTTGAAATCGCTGCGCTTGTCAATGGCAAGCCCATATCAAAATTTGACATCCAGCAGCAGGGGAAACTTCTGCTTGTCACATCGAACATTCAGCCGAGCGCCGCCAACATCAAACGCGCGCACGAACGTAGCCTCGAACAGCTCATCGAAAACATATTGCGACGCGAAGAAGCCCAAAAACATTCGATCCTCGTCTCGCAAAAAGAAGTCGAACAAACCGTGCAGCGCATTATCGGCGGCGACCAGTCTATCGATCAATTCATCGCCTTCTTGAAGAAAAACGGCATCTACCAAAGCCGTTTCTATGACCATATCCGCGCCGATCTCCTCTGGCGCAAAGTCATCGAACAGAGGATCATCCCGCGCATCATTCTCAACCAGAGTCAGGTCGATGCCCGTCTTGCGCAAGTGGCACAAAATCTCAAACAGCCAAACTTCCTGATGTCTTGGATCGTGCTGCCGTTTGAAAATAAGCAATCCGAGAAACAAGCGGGTGAACTTGCTCGGCAGCTGCGGCGACAATTGCGCGAAGGCGCATCCTTTGACTCTCTTGCGCGAAACTTTAGCCGCGGCCCGAACGCCTCGCAAGGCGGCGATCTAGGCTGGCTCCCGGAAGACGCGCTCGCTTTGCCGCTGCGACAATTCGCGCAGCGCGCTAAGCCGGGCAATATATCAAATCCGCTCCGGCTCGCCGACGGCTTCTACCTCGTCCATCTGCGCGATCGGCGTGAGGCTGAAGAAGCACCCGCCGAAAAAACGCTTCTACACCTGATCACTTTGCGTGTGCCGATCGCGGCGGGCATATCTCCATTCAAACTGCAAAAAAGAATCCGACAGAGATTCCCCGCCTGTGATCAGGCGCGCAGTTACGCCAAAACCATCGGGGGCGATATAAACGATCTCGGCTTCGTGCCCTCTTCCGACCTCTCCGAGAATCTGGGTCGAAAATTGCGCAAAGCCAAAATCGGCACGATCATTCCTTCTTTGACGCGCAGTGATGTTCAAGAATTTCTTGCCGTTTGCGGACGCAAAGTGGAAGCTGTGCAACTCGCCTCGCGGCGGGCAATCGAAAACAGAATGATCAGCGAACAGGCTCAAATACGCGCGCGGCAAATGCTGCGCGACCTGCGCCGAAATGCCCACATTGAACAAAGGGATAACATTGAACAAAGGTAGCCTCAAACCCATCGCCGTGAGCATGGGCGATCCAGCAGGGATTGGCCGTGAAATCACGCTCAAAGCGTGGCGTGCGCTGCGCCGCCAGCCGCGCGCTTTCTTCGTAATCGACAATCCCACTGAGCTCGACGCTCCGGCCAAAGCGATCAAATCCGCCGAACAGGCTGCTGAAATTTTTGCCGATCACCTTCCGGTGCTGCCGCTTGAGCGCATAGCTGCTAAAAGCTGCGATGCTCAAGCTGCTTGGGATTCGCTCGATCAAGCGATCGAACTCGCTTGTTCGGGACAGGCGGCGGCGATCGTGACCAATCCGATCAGCAAAGCAAGACTCCACGACATCGGATGGACACAAAAAGGCCAAACCGAATATCTCGCGCAACGCCGCAAAGGCCGCGCCGTGATGATGCTCGCGACAAAAACAATGCGCGTGGCGCTCGCAACGACTCATTTGGCTCTTGCGCAAGTGGCAGCAGCGATTGATCGGGAAAAAATCATCGCTGCTGGAAAAACTTTAGCGGCAGGACTGAGGCAAGATTTTGGCATTGCACGTCCAAAGATCGCTGTGGCGGCACTCAACCCTCACGCCGGAGACGATCGCCTGCTCGGCGACGAAGAAGCGCGCATCATCGCGCCGGCCTGCGCTGAGCTTGCGGCCTATGGGCTTGATGTCTCAGGCCCTTATCCCGCCGACAGCCTATTCACAAAAACCGGGTTTGACGCTTTTTTGGCGATGTATCACGATCAAGCGCTGATCCCGATCAAGATGCAAAAAGAAGCAGCGGTCAACATCACGCTGGGTCTCGACATCATCCGCACTTCGCCCGATCACGGCACGGCGTTTGATATTGTCGGAAAAGATATCGCCGATCCTTCAAGCTTGATCGCAAGTTTTGAGGTCGCCGCTCAGATGATCGCTGCGCGCGCGAGCCATGCCTAGCAGCCTCCCGCCATTGAGGGATGTCATTCGCCATTTCAGACTTTCTGCGCGAAAATCTTTAGGGCAGAATTTTTTGCTCGATAAGAATCTGAATCGGCGAATCGCTTTGGCTGCCGGATCGCTCACCGACTCGATCGTGATTGAAATCGGCTCTGGTCCGGGCGGATTGACTCGCGCTCTATTAGATGAAGGTGCGGAGCATATTTTTGCCATTGAGCGTGATCGTCGTTTTTATCCGGCGCTGCAAGAGCTCGCCGCACATTATCGCGGACGGATCAGAATCATTGAAGATGATGCGCTCAACATCGATCCTGCAAGTTTGCAAATATCGGGAAAAGAACTTCACATTATGGGCAATCTACCATTCAACATTGCCACGCCTCTTTTAGCGCGCTGGCTCATGGCTGAAAACTGGCCGCCTTGTTTTGCCGACATCATCGTTCTTGTGCAAAAAGAAGTCGCACAGCGCATCACGGCGGAAGCTGGCAGCCGGACTTATGGTCGGCTTTCGGTTTTGTCGCAATGGCGCACGGAGGTCAAAGTTTTATTTTCTGTGCCGAAGACGGCGTTCACGCCGCGTCCTCGCGTGGATGCGGCGCTCGTGAAGTTTATGCCTAAAGCGGCGCCTGACATTCGGCCTCAATCGATTGAGCAGATCACGCGCTTGGCCTTCCGCCATCGGCGCAAGATGCTGCGCGCGAGTTTTGCCCCATCTCTCATTGAACAGGCCGGACTTGATCCCAAAATGCGCGCTGAGCAGGTTTCCATATCGGGATTTTGCGCGCTGGCGAAAATCTATCAAGATCTTTGTTCGGAGCCGTGTTAAGAGCCGCCGCAGATATTTTTAAGCGCGGTCCAATTTTTGGCACTGAGACTCGGCTTTGCTGACCTGTTGGGCGTCTTGTTAAAGAAATCGGCGCGTTCTTCAAAAGACGGATGAGTCATGAGATATTCCAATATGCCGTTTTTGTTGTTGTGGCTGTCAAACCATTGCGCAAGAAGAGCAGAATTGATGTTTTTTCTCTCCATGAGGCTGCGCGCGAAGCGATCGGCTTGATATTCCATACCTCTCGTATAGGCGCTGTCGGCCAAGAGCAAAACCGCAAAAGCCGGAACCGAAAAAATATCCGATGTCAGGAAGCTATAAAAAAACCACAACATCGAACTCCCGACGACGCGCTGCAATCCATGACGCTGCGCGACATGACCCGCCTCATGCGCGAGAACGCCCGCAAGCATATCAGGGTGATCCATCTCCTCAAGCAGGCCGCGAAAAATAACGATAAACCCGCCTGGCAGAGCCAGCGCATTCTCCTGATCAACATCGAGAACCACAACATAGGGATCAATTGTCGGCAGCAGGCCTAAATTTTCGCTGTCGAGCAGATCGCCGACAAGACTCGATAAAGCTTTGCTGCCATCTTCGGTGTGGCAAATATCGGCATCAAGCCTTTTCAGCAGGCTTTCATAGGCGAACTGCCCGAGTTTATACTCCCACTCTTTGGAAACCATCGCCGTGATCGGTCTGGCTAAAAAAGGAACGCCCTGCCAAAAAAACATCCCGAGCACAACAGCCGCGGCAAGGCAGATGCTCAGAATCTTCATTTCTTTGCGCCATCTTTGTGGCGGACGCGCCAAGTGAGCCCATCGCGCGGCGAGTTGCGCCTGCACGTCAGGATCGCGCAACATCAGGCGCGCCATACCGCCGCGGCTGAGGCAATATTCGCCTTGAGCCTCGCGCGACGTCAGACGCGACAGGCTCGCGACCGGCCAGTCGGCCAAGGTCTCGCCCGACAACGAACGCGCGAGCAAACTTGGGCCCTCAAGCGCTACCCTCACTTGATGGGCTTTTGCGCGTTCACCATCGTAAAAAATGGATTCCGTCATTTGAGTTCAAAAGCCAAAATCAGCGTCAAGATTCCCCGCAAGCCCCTCGCCAACAAACGACGACAACTCGCCTGCGGCAAAAGCGTGATCCAATTGCTCGTAATTTTCAACGCGCACATGGCCGCTCACATAAGCAAACATCGGCAAAATCACCAGCACTTTCCACAAGATCACAAAAAGAATAAAGGCCAAAGGCACGGTTTGTATCGAAACAAAGAAAACGGAGCAGCAAAGCGCCGTCAAAGCGATATTGCCGAACAGCCGCGCGGCAAAATCTCGCAGCGGAAAAACACAGACCAAGCGCACCTCGCCCGAACGCACATGATTGAGAAAAAACACAAGCTCAGCGCCTTTATAGCGCGCAAAAAAATAAGCGATCAGGCCGAGAAAAAAAACAAAAATCGCCATGCCTAAAAAAAGATAAAAGGCCTCAAATCTGTCAGCGAGCATTTCGGCAAGCTCGTCATTGAGCGGGATTGATCCTTGAGGGAAGGATGAAGAAAAAATAAAAAAGGAAAGGCAGGCCAGGCCGCCCATTATAGACAGCCAAACCGGCAGCCAAGAGCGCAGCAGCTGTTCCGGACTTCCGGTGAACTCGGCTTTCATTGAACCAAAAAAACTATGATTGATCAAAAACCCGACCTTCCACGCGCGCCAATAAGGATAGGTGAGTCCCAAAGTGGTGAGATTGGCAAGCAGCAAAGCGAGACTGATTGCAATATAGCGCGGCAGCAGATGAGAAATGTGCTCACCCATATGAAACCGCACCGAACGCCATAAAGTCCTCGTCATCAAATAGCGCCACGACAATAGCCGCCCAAGCGCAACAAAAGACAAAATCATACCCGTCGAAACGGATCCCAAAATAAATTGCAGCGCAGGAGAAAAATCCTGCGAAGATGCCCACAACCCCCAGAGATTTTGTCCGGCAAACAAAATAGCGACAATAATCAGCGCCACCAGCGCGCCCAATAGGAGCTCCAAGCCGCGGCCAATATAATCGAAGCGCTCGCCCGACAGCGACAAGTTCCGCCAAAAAAACGCGCGGATATAAGTCTTCGCCCAGAAATGATAAATGCCCAATGTTGCAATTGTCAGCAACAGATTGCGCACGACAAGCCACGCCAACGCCTTGCGCTCGCCCGAAAAAGCAAAAGCCCCATTTTCCGACATCATTCCCTGCTTGCCCCTCCGCCTTAAAAAAAGTAGACTACCCTCTCAAATTGGAGAGGGAACCATCATGACTACACTGCGATATGTTAACACAGCTGAATTTGATTTCGGCGCGATTAAACAATTAAGCGCGACGCTCAAAGAGCTCGGCGTGACGAAGCCGCTGATCTGCACGGATAAGGGGATTGTCCAAGTCGGCATCGTGGATCAGGCGCGCGCGGCGCTCGGCAATGACTTCTCGCCCGAAATCTACGACGGCACACCCGAAAACCCCACCGAAGACGCCGTGCTCGAAGCGGTGGAGATCTATAAAAAATCCGGTTGCGATGGGATCGTCTGTGTGGGCGGCGGCTCGTCGATGGATCTAGGCAAAGCGGTTGGGATTCTCGCGGAGAATCCGCCACCGCTGCCGCAATATGCGCTCGCTGAAGGCGGTCGTGAAAAGATCAAATCGATGCCGCCGCTCGTCGCGGTGCCGACGACATCGGGCACGGGCAGTGAAGTGTCGCTGGGCGCGGTGGTGATCGTCAATGATGGACGCAAGTTGACTTTTGTTTCGCAATTGCTGATCCCGCAAGTGGCGCTGTGCGATCCCAGCCTGACGCTCGGCCTGCCGCCTCGACTCACCGCAGCCTGCGGCATGGACGCGATGACCCATTGCATTGAGGCGGTGCTCACGCCAATCGTCAATCCTCCGGCCGAGGCGATCGGCCTCGACGGATTGCGGCGCGGCATCCGGCAGGGTTTTCTCGAAAAAGCCGTCGCCGATGGCACCGACGAAGATGCCAGATGGAATATGATGATGGCCTCCACCGAAGGCGCGCTGGCTTTCTCCAAAGGGCTGGGCGCGGTGCATGCGATGAGTCACTCCTGTGGCCGGATCAGAGAATTGAAGCTCCATCACGGGACGCTCAACGCGGTCATCCTGCCGACCGTTCTGCGCTTCAATAAAGATCATGTCGACGACAAATATGACCGCCTGCGCGAAGCGATGGGCCTCCAGCCTAATGCCGATCTAGCCGAAGAAATCCTCAACCTCAACCAGAGGCTGGGACTGCCCGCCAACCTAGGCGAGATGGGCATCACGCCTGAAACCCCCGGCCTCGTTGAAAACGCGGTCATTGACATCTGCTCCTTCACCAATCCGCGCCAAGCCAGCCCCGAAGATTACGAAAAACTTTTTGAAGAAGCGATCAGTTAGGATTGATATATAATTAGATTCCTGCTTACAGCCAACCAATCCTTTGATGGGAAGCATGGAGCTTAAAACCGATCTTGCTCACCTACCGCGCAAGAATCGGCGAGAACTCGCGCGTGCCGTCGAGATCATCTTCGAGGAATTCGACAACGCCTTCAAAAACTCAACCGCCGACTGGAAGAAAAAAGGCCGGATTCTCAAAATCATCCTTTACGGCTCACACGCGCGCGGTGATTTTGTCTATGATCCCTTCAGCGGTCCCCATTCGGGCTATATCAGCGATTACGACATTCTGATTATCGTCAACAGCAACAGGCTCGCCGAATTCATTGATCTCTGGCTTGAGATTAACGACCGGTTTGCGCGCCTTGGGCTCACCAAATGGCCGCGCCCGTCGATCAATATGATCGTTCATTCAAGCAGATATGTGAATAACCAGCTTTCGCGCGGGAGATATTTCTTTGCTGATATCGTTCAAGAGGGAATTGTGCTCTATGAAGCGTCGCGCAGCGGAACGCTTAAAGAGCCGCAGAAGATGACTCCTCAAATCGCTCTTGAGGAGGCGCGGGAGCATTTCGAAGTATGGTTTCCAAGTGCAAAAAGTTTTCTTGACACTTCACGCTATTCATTAAACAAGAAAGAATTAAAAGAATCTGCCTTTATTCTCCATCAATCGACCGAACATGCTTATCGAGCTTTTCTGTTGGTGATGACCAATTATGCGCCTAAACACCACGACATCGAGAAACTGCGTTCGACATCGGAAGGCATTAACCGGAGCTTGATCTCGGTTTGGCCGCGCGGACTTCGCCGCGAGCGCCGTCTGTTTGAGCTGCTCAAGGACGCCTATATCAAAGCGCGCTATTCAAAACATTATCGGATCACCAAAGAAGAACTCGACTGGCTAAGCAAGCGCGTCGCCGAGCTTCACCGATTGATTGAGCGCAAATGTAAAACCCGCACCGCGACCCTCAAACGCAAAGCCAAAAAATAGGGGAATTGGGGAATTATTGACTATGCTCGCCAAAATCAACGGCGCGCAAGCTGCCTACTCTTCCTGCAATTGCTCCATCAGCTCATCGACCAGTTGACGCAGACCCGTCTGGCGGGCACGTTTCATCCGTTCAGCGTGAAGGATCGCGCGAAGCTGCCTCAGGCTCTCAGCGAGCTCGTAATTGACGATGATATAATCATATTCGGCATAATGACTGATCTCACCTGGGGCATATTTCATGCGACGACCGCGCGTCTCGGCCTTATCCTGCCCGCGCGACGCGAGCCTCCGATGCAGCTCCTGAGCCGAAGGCGGCAAAATAAATACACTGACGACATCTTCGCCCATAGCGTCGGCGAGCTGCTGGCGTCCTTGCCAGTCGACATCGAACAGCACGTCGCGGCCACGCGCGAGGCTGTTCACGATCGGTGTGCGCGGTGTGCCGTAATGATGGCCAAAGACCTCAGCCGATTCCAACAGATCGCCGGAAGTGTTCATCTTGTTGAACTTCTCAAGGGTCAAGAAGGTGTAGTCGCGGCCATTCTTTTCTGCCGCGCGCGGCGGACGAGTCGTTACGGATACGGAGATTTCGAGATCGTCGTCGCTTTCTTGGAGCAGACGGCCTAAAGTGGTCTTACCCGCACCCGACGGCGACGAGACAACGAATAAAAGGCCTTTGCGCGCCATGCCGCCGGTTGAGGACACATCACCCATTCTATGGCGCCAACGCAGGCGACGCGGAAGCTTCGGGTGTGGCGGGTTCGGCGGGCTCTGCGTTATTTGCGGCTTTGCCGTTTTGGATTTTGCGCCATTTGGCGACATTTTGCAGATGCTCCTCATAGGTGATCGCAAATGCATGGCCGCCGGTGCCATCGGCGACAAAGAATAGGTCTTTGGTTTTGGCGGGGTTCATCACGGCCTCGAGCGCGGCGCGTCCGGGATTAGCGATCGCGCCTGGCGGCAGGCCGTAATTGGCATAGGTGTTGTAAGGATGATCGAGTTTCAAATCATTATAGGTCAAAGACCGGTTGAGCGGCTTGCCCTGCGTCAGCGCATAAATCACAGTCGGATCGGACTGGAGCTGCATATAATGATCGCGGTCCAACCGATTGATAAACACAGACGCAACATGAACCCGCTCGCCGTCAATGCCGGTCTCCTTTTCGACGATCGAAGCGAGCACGACGGCCTCGTGCGCATTGGCGAGCGGCAGGTTTGGATCGCGCGCTGCCCAGAGTTTTGCAACGAGTCTCTTATGCGCGCGGTTCATGTGCCGGATCACCGAGGTTCGTTTTTGGTCGCGATAGATGAAATAGGTTTCGGGCAACAAAGTGCCTTCATCGGGCAGAACGCCGCCCGCACCTGCGAGCAGAGTGTTAATGCGCAAGATTTCTTTGATCTGATAATGGGTCAAGCCTTCGGGGATGGTGAGCTTATAGCGCGCCGACTTGCCGCGCCGCATGGCCGCGATGATGTCGGCGAGGCTGTCATCGGGCTTGATGAGATATTCGCCTGCTCTGAGGCCGCGCCCGGGGATCATAAAGACGCCGAGTCGGAACAAAACGGCGCTGGGGATAATTTCGGCTTTTTCGAGCTCCTGCGCGACGATCCAAGCGCCGTGCGCGGCGGCGACAAAGCGCACTTGGGAAACGCGCGCGCTATAATAGTTAAGCATGAGCGCCAAAAAACCCGCGCCGAGCACAACGGCCAGCACGGCTGCCATCGCGGCCATGCGCCACACGCTCGCACGGATAAACGCCGCGCCTGCGCCCAGCCATTTTTTGAAAAAGCTGAATGATATTTTTCGCATAAGGTTTTCAGCGCGCACGACCAAATAAAGAAGGATTTGAGCAAAAACCCTTTTGACACCTCCCCTTTGGTGACTTGGCCGATTTTCTAACACTTGCTCGTAAATCGCCTCATGCTAAAGGTTTGAAGATCAAAGATGCGTTCGTGCCGCCAAACCCAAAAGAATTGCTCATCACGGTCTGGATGTTTTTCTCGCGCATTTTGAGCGGCACAAGGTCAATTTTAGTCTCGATGCTGCAATTTTCAAGATTAATCGTGGGCGGGATTTTATTGTCGCGCACGGCGAGGATCGAGAAAATCGCCTCGACTGCGCCCGCAGCGCCCAGAAGATGGCCAATCGACGATTTCGTCGATGAAACCGACAGGCCGTCTGTTTGGGCGTTAAATACGCGCTCAATCGCGGCGATTTCGATTTCATCGCCCATCGGCGTGGAGGTCCCGTGCGCATTGATATAATCGATTTCGCTTGGACTTATCGCAGCGTCTTTGAGGGCGGCGAGCATTGCGCGGCGCGCGCCATCGCCATCGGGCGCGGGCGACGTCATGTGATAGGCATCGCCCGACATGCCATAGCCGACGATCTCAGCATAAATGTTTGCGCCGCGCGCTTGTGCATGATCCAAGCTCTCCAAAACGAGCGCACCGGCGCCTTCGCCCATGACGAATCCTTCGCGATCTTTGTCGTAGGGGCGCGAGGCCAAATGCGGCGTCTGATTAAAATGCGTCGCCATCGCATGACAAGCGCAAAAGCCGCCAATGCCGATCGGGGTGATCGCCGCTTCCGCGCCGCCTGCGACCATCACATCGGCTTCATCGCGCGCGATCAGACGCATCGCATCGCCGATCGCATGGGCACCGGTTGCGCACGCTGTCACCGGCGCGATGTTCGGACCGCGCAGACCCTCACGAATGGAAATTTGTCCCGATGCCATATTGATTAAAAGTTTTGGCACGAAGAACGGACTCATCTTGCCCTTCTTTTTTAGGTCCTCAACGCCGCTCTCGATCGTCGCGAGTCCGCCAATGCCCGAAGATATCGCTGCCCCCGAGCGATTTTTCTCTTCATCACTTTGAGGCCGCCAGCCAGCATCATCGAATGCCTGCTGCGCGGCGGCAATCGCATAAATGACGAACATATCCAAACGACGCTGCTCGCGGCGATCAACCCAATCATCGATGATAAATTTATCATCGCCATCGCGCGGCACTTCGCAAGCGATTCGGCACGGGAAAATAGACGCATCAAAATGCGTGATTGCTCCTGCGCCCGATTCTCCAGCGAGCAATTTCTGCCACACAGACGCAAGTCCCACACCAAGAGGCGTGATCATGCCCATCCCTGTGACAACAACACGTTTTGTTTCCGACATTTTCTCCGCGAGTAGAAAGCTCACGCCCGTTGATTAAGATTTCTCTTTTTCAATAAAATTGATGGCATCGCCGATGGTCGCAATCGATTCAGCAATATCATCTGGGATTTCGATTTCGAACTCCTCCTCGAACGCCATGACGAGCTCGACCGTATCGAGGCTGTCGGCACCGAGGTCATCGATGAAGCTAGCACCCTCTTTGATTTTGTCAGCGACGTCATCGCCGAGGTGTTCGGTGATGATTTTTTTGACTCGATCGAAAACTTCTTGTCTGTCCATGATGTCTCCTTCCCCGCTTACGGGCGATTCGCTCACTTTGAGAGAGTTTTGCCGCATGAGCGCGTTCAGGTCAAGCCTTTTAGGGGGAATTATTAAATAGGCGGATTTGTCTGTTTTTCGGGGACTTTTTCAAGGGCTATGGGTCACAAAATCGTCATTTCTGCAAAAAAAGAGGAGGCGCGCTTGGGACGATTATTCCAACTTGGATTTAGGTGGCGGCGTTGGGGCACGCTGATCTGGATCAGAATCAATATCAGTGTCAGAATCAGAACTGACAAAGTCGATATGATATGGATCTTGCGAAGCAGATGAATCACTTGCGGGTTTTTCTTGTTCCTCAAGTTCTCTTATCGATAGAGCTATATTTTCATACATATTCCTTATCTTTTCTGCCTTTTCCAATCTTAAACTGCGCGCGGTCATTCCTCGCACTCTTTGCTCTCGAGCTTGCGTGACATCTTGATCCAATTGCTGCAAGTCTCTGCGAAAAGGATTAGCTGTTGCTGCGTCGCTTGCTGGGGTGGCGCTAGTTTGAGGGATCGGGCGAAAAGGATTAGCTCCTGCTCCGGTGTCTCCTCGTGGAATAGTAGGCGCTCCACCAGGGGGCACGATATTAGGAAGAGGTGGCCGGGGTGGCGGCGGAGGCGGAGGCGCTCTGCCTAATGGGTTATTACGCGGAGGAGAAAAAGCTTCACCGCGTGGCGGAGTTTCAGCGCGAGGGCTAGGTGTTTCACCGGATGGCGGAGTTTTAGCGCGAGGACTAGGTGTTTCACCGCGTGGCGGAGTTTTAGCGCGAGGACTAGGTGTCCCACTGGATGGCCGAACATAAGGTATCACATCTGAATCTGAAGAGGAAAAGGACCCAGCTGCTGCTCCGCGGCGTGGCCGAACATGAGCGGGAGGAACAGAGTCTGGTCGAACATAAGGCATCACGTCTGGATCTGAAGAGGAAGATGAAAGATTTCCTAAGTAAGAAGGAGAGGAAGGTTCGGACGAATCTGAAGAGGACGTCTTTGGGTGCGGAGAGATCGTCTGAGATAGAGGTAGTGGAGGCGGCTTTCTTAGCGGCTTTCTTCGCAAAGGTCTCAGAACCTGATAATATGATTTCTGATGCGCTGACTTTTCCTTCACCACTGGTTCTGGGGAACTTTCCCGAGATGAAGACTGCGGAGACGCGCCTGAAGCCTTTGGTCGTGCAACACGACGGCGATGGAGTGGCGTCGGCGCGGCTGCTCTTTTTTGGGCTAGGGCAGGTTGAGAGGTTTGTCTTATCTGAGACCCGAGCGAAGCTGACCTTCTTCCAAGACCCGAAGGCTTGCTCGCAGATGAGTGTGCGTTGGTGTTAAGCGCTGCGGGCGCTGAGACAGATCGGGTCAGGGCTGGCCTACCGCCATTTATTTTTGACATAGGATATAACTTATTTTTGACATAGGGTATAACCTTTTATTATCTTTGATCTATTATTTTTGTGCATAGGAAAAGTATAAAACTTTTTTTTCTTTAAGGAAGTCAAGTTTTATCAAGAAAATTTATCAAAAAAGTGAACAGGCGCGCTCTTTAGGGCATGGCCATGCCGCCATTGACGTGGATTGTCTGGCCGGTGATGTATTCGCCGCCATCACCAGCGAGCCACGCCACTGCCGAAGCGACATCATCACCGCGCCCGAAGCGTCCGGCGGGGATCGTCGCGGCAAGCGCCTGTTTCTGCTCATCGCTGAGCGCGTCGGTCATGGCGGTTTTGATGAAGCCCGGCGCCACGCAATTAACTGTGATCCCGCGATGAGCCACTTCTCGCGCCAGTGATTTGCTCATCGCGACGAGGCCGCCTTTCGCCGCCGCATAATTGACCTGACCGGCATTGCCCATCGCGCCGACAACCGACGTGATTGATATGATCCGCCCCCAGCGCCTTTTGACCATCCCGCGCAACACCGCGCGTGCAAGGAGAAATCCGGCGGTCAAATCGACAGCGATGACCTCATCCCAAGCCTCATCGGTCAAGCGCAGAGCGAGATTATCCCTCGTCAGGCCTGCATTATTGACAAGAATATCGATCTTGCTCATTTTTTGCTCAGCCTGCTTGGCTAATGAAGCGATCGCAGCACGATCATCAAGTGAGGCGGTGATCACATGGCTGCGCTCACCGAGTTGCGACGATAATTGCTCAAGAGCGTCTTTTTTTCTGCCCGACAAAACGATCTCAGCGCCGTGCTGGTGCAAAGCGCGGGCGATCGCCTCGCCGATGCCGCCCGATGCGCCGGTGATCAAAGCGGTTTTGCCTAAAAGCTCATTCATAGTGAGGTCTCCAGAAATTTATCGATCTCGTCGGCCTCGCCGACAGCCTGCCCTTGCGCTTGGCGATCGATTCGCTTGATCATGCCGGTCAGCACTTTGCCGGAGCCGATTTCAAAAAACTCTTTAACCCCCTGCGCGATCATATAAAGGATCGTCTCGCGCCAGCGGACACAACCGGTCACCTGCTCAACCAAAAGGCGGAGGATTTCATCGGGCGCTTCGACCGGCGCGGCGGTCATATTTTCGACGAGAGGCACACGCGGCGAATTGATCTTTGTCTGCGCCAAAGCCTGCTCCATCTCCTGCGCTGCCGAAGCCATCAGCGGACAATGAAATGGCGCGCTCACCGAAAGCGGTATCGCCTTTTTGCAGCCTTTATCTTTGGCGAGCGCCATCGCTGCCGCGACGGCCTGCTTATCGCCGCTGATGACGATCTGCCCCGGCGCATTATCATTGGCCAAAGCGATAACGCCTGCCTCAACACTTTTGACCTCCTTGACCACCTCAACGACATCATCATAATCGAGTCCCAATAAAGCGGCCATAGCTCCCTGCCCCGACGGCACGGCGCGCTGCATCGCCTCGCCGCGCAGACGCAATAGCCTCGCGCCGTCGGCCAAAGACAAAGACCCCGCCGCGACCAAAGCCGAATATTCCCCCAGAGAATGTCCCGCGACAAATTTGACTGCCTGCGTCCAGTCGATTCCTTCGGCCTCCAAAATGCGGCTCACCGCGACACTGACGGCCATCAGAGCGGGTTGCGCGTTGTGCGTCAAGGTGAGCTCGTTGGCCGGCCCTGACCAGATAATCCGCGATAATTTGTCGCCGAGCGCCTCATCGACCTCGTCGAAGACCTCGCGCGCGACTAGCCATCTCGCGGCGAGCTCCGAGCCCATCCCGACAAATTGCGAGCCTTGTCCGGGAAAAATAAATGCCTTCATAAGCTGTTATGGCGTTTGCCTCGCCCCTTCTTCTATGTATAATGCCCATCGGGACTATCCCAGCTTTACCACAAAATTCAACCTTTATGGACTTCAACCGGCAATGCTTCTTTACGAACACGTTTTCATCGCACGCCAAGACATCTCACCGCAGCGCGCGCAGACTCTGATCGAGGAGTTTAGCGCCCTCATCGCGCAGCAAGGCGGAAATGTCAGCAAGACCGAATATTGGGGATTACTCAACCTCGCTTATCGGATCAAAAAGAACCGCAAAGGGCATTATATGCTGCTCAACATTGAGGCCTCACACGAAGCCGTTCAAGAGATGGAGCGGCAAATGAAACTCCATGATGACATTTTGCGCTTTTTGACCGTGCGGGTTGATCAGCATGATCGTGATCCCTCACCGCCGATGCGCCGCGCCACCAAAGAAAAGGAATGGCTCGAAAATGAGTCTCCAGAATCGAATGAGCTCGTAGATATCGATGCCCCCGCCACCGAAATCGGCGCCGCGCGCGAGACAAAAAGCCCACACAACGAAACACAGGACGAAACTTCATGAGCAGAAAAAGAAAAATCGGCAAAGGCCGCGTGATCCATTTGAATCAAATGCCGCATCGCCAAGGTTTTTCATGGCGTCATAAAGCGTGTCCTTTCTCCGAAAAGGGCGCGCCGAAAATCGACTATAAAGATGTCAAATTACTGCAGCGTTATATTTCCGAGCAAGGCAAGATCATGCCAAGCCGCATCACGATCGTCTCGATGAAAAAGCAGCGCATACTTGCGCGCGCAATCAAACGCGCGCGGTTTTTAGCGTTGATGCCTTATGTCGTCGATGAGTCGCGTTCGAGTTCAAGCCGCCCAAGCTATACCGAGCGGCCGCAAGCCAGAGAACAAGAGGAAAACTCATGGAAGTGATTTTGCTCGAACGCATCGACAAGCTCGGTGATCTCGGCGCGACGGTGCGAGTCAAAAATGGCTATGCGCGTAATTTTTTACTGCCGCGCGGCAAAGCTCTGCGCGCCAACAAGGGTAATCTTGAGCGGTTCGAAAAACAGCGCCAAGAGCTCGAAGAGCGCAACACGACCTTGCGCGATCAGGCCAAACTGCAAGCGGAAAAAATCGACGGTGAAACCTTCATCTTGATCCGTCAAGCCGGAGAAAGCGGCCAACTCTATGGCTCGGTGACGCCGCGCGACATCGTCAACCTGCTCGCCGAGCATCAATGCGCGATCGGACGCGACCAAGTTTTGCTCGTCAATACGATTAAGATGCTCGGCATTCATCAAGCGCGCATCCGGCTGCATCCTGAGATCATCGCGGCGATCAGGCTCAATGTCGCGCGCACCGAAGAAGATGCCTCTGGTCAGCTTTCCGCCGCGCAGGCCGCACAGTCGATCGCTGAGGCGGCCAAAGATATATTCGAAGAAGGTGCTGCCCCCGATGTCGAACAAATCAAACAAGAACAACAAGATCAAGAAGAAATAGAAATAGCAGAAAACATGGCAGGAGACAATGAAAGCCAAGAATCTCCCGACTCAGAAAAAGAGGACGGCACAGAAAAAAATTGAACTGAACATATCCACATATTTAGCCATGCCGATATGAGGATTTTCATGGACAGCATCGCGTTGAACCGGACATAATGCCTTATCAATTTTAAAGGAAAAGATATGTCTGACAACATCACGCCGATCGAAGCCTCTCGACAGTCGCAACAGGCAAAATCGGGGTCGCCGCTTGCGACGATGGAGTCTCCGGCGGCGGGTTCGCCCGCGACGGGTTCGCCCGCGACGGGTTTGCCCGCGACGGGTTCGTATAATTTTGCGATCGAGCAGGGTCTGCTCGGCGCGCTGATGATTAACAACACGCTCTATGATCGCATCAGCGATTTTCTCAGACCGGCGCATTTTTATGATCCGCTGCATGGGAGGCTCTACGACACTTTGTCGCACCTGATCCAAGACAACCAGCCTGCCACCGCGCTGACCTTGCGCCCTTTCTTTGAAAATGACGTCGATCTTGAAAAAAAGGGTGGCGTGAGCTATCTCGCCGCGCTCGAAGGCAGCGCGAGCACGCTGGTCAATGCGCTCGCTTGGGCGCGGGCGATTCAAAGCCACGCGCAAAGGCGCGACCTCATCGCGCTCGGGCAAGACATCTACCAGCGCGCCGCTACCCACAAGATTGACGATCCCCCCGCACAGCAAATCGAAAGCGCTGAAAGCTCCCTTTACGACATCGCCGAGCGCGGTTTTTATGAAGGCGGACTGCAGAGCTTTGAAGAAAGTCTGCAAGGCGCGCTCGAAATGGCCGAGCAGGCGCATCTTGTTTCATCGGGTGGCGGAACGCCCGGAATTGCGACAGGCTTGCGCGACCTCGACGAGAAGCTCGGCACTTTGCGCGCCTCCGATCTGGTCGTAATCGCCGGGCGCCCAGCGATGGGCAAGACCGCGCTTGCGACAAACATCGCTTTTAATGCAGCGCGCGTCTGGCAGGCATCGCATCAGGATCATCCCGACGAAACACCGAAAGGCGCGATCGTCGGATTCTTTTCGCTTGAAATGTCCGCCGAGCAATTATCTATGCGCCTGCTTGCCGATCGCGCGCAGATTCAGGCGCACATCATCCGCCAGGGACGCATCGGTGCCAATGATCTCAAACGGCTCGATCAAGCTTCGCAGGAGCTCAAAAACCTGCCGCTTTATATCGATCACACCGGCGCGATTCCCCTCGAAACTTTGACCGCCCGCGCAAGGCGGCTCAAGCGGCAAAAGGGACTGGGTATGATCGTCGTCGATTACCTCCAGCTCGTGACCACGCGCGCGCGGCAAAGCCATGATCGCCGTGTCCAAGAAGTTAGCGAAGTCACGCAAGGCCTCAAGGCGCTCGCCAAAGACCTCAACGTTCCGGTGATCGCTTTGTCGCAATTGTCGCGGCAAGTCGAGATGCGCGAAGATAAAAAGCCCCAGCTCTCCGATTTGCGCGAGTCAGGCGCGATCGAACAAGATGCCGACATCGTCCTTTTTCTGTTCCGCGAAGAATATTACCACCAGCGACTGCAGCCCGAAGAAGGAACCCCCGAATTTGATAAATGGCAGCAAAAATGCGAAGACATCTCCGGTGTGGCCGAAATCATCATTGGCAAACATCGGCACGGGCCAACCGGAGAAGTCAAGCTCCACTTTGATCGCAACTATACGAGGTTCTCAGACCTCGCCCCGATCGACAGGCCCGTCGAATTCCGTGAATGAGATCAAGCCAAAGCTCGGCCTGACAATCGATCTCAATGCTTTGCGCGACAATTACCACGCAGCGCAAAAACTTTCGGCGGGCGCGCTAACGGCCTGCGTCGTCAAGGCCGACGCCTATGGACTCGGCATCAAGCAAGTCTCGCGCGCGCTGTGCGATGTCGGCGCCAAAAGTTTTTTCGTCGCCACTGCCGAAGAAGGCGCCGAACTGCGCGGCGCGCTCGCGCCCGACAAGCGCAATACGGCCATCTACATCTTGAACGGATTTCTCGCGGCGCAAAAAAACTTATTCCTGTCGCATCATCTGCGCCCTTGTCTTGCGAGTCTTGAAGAAATCAATGAATGGCGCGAACTCAAATCGCCCAAGCCGCCGCCCGCACTGCATATTGATACTGGGATCAATCGTCTCGGCATCAGCGCGCGCGACTGCGAAAAAATAACGCCCGCAATGATCAAAGACATATCCCCAGCGCTCATTATGAGCCACCTCGCCTGCGCCGACCAGCCCGACAACAAAATGAACCAAGAGCAGCTCACTCGCTTCAACGTCCTGCGGCAGAAATGGGCTGTCGCACAAGATATTCCGGCGAGTCTCGCCAATACGGCAGGTCTTTTTCTTGACGCTGCGTTCGCCTTGCAAATGACGCGGCCCGGCATCGGGCTTTATGGCGGCGATCCGTTTGAGCAGCCTCGCGCGGCGCTGCCTTTTCGGCCTGTGATCTATCTAACGAGTTTCATCGCGCAGACGCGGGAGATCGCCTCTGGCGAGGGCGTCGGCTATGGCGCGACCTTTGAAGCGAAGAGGCCGATGCGCATTGCGATCATCCCTGCGGGCTATGCCGACGGCTATGCGCGTGCGGCGCGCGGCGTTGATGTTTATATCCAAGGGCGGGCGGCGCCGCTGATCGGGCGGATTGCTATGGATATGCTCGCGGCTGATATCACCGATTTGCCTCCCGCCACAACCCGGCGCGGCGCGGCAGTCGAGCTGCTGGGCGCGCACATCACGATCAGCGCGTTTGCGCGGGCTGCAGGCACGATCGCGCATAATATCGCGACAGGGCTTGGCAGACGACTCCCGCGCCATTATATTTCGGATAAATCGAGATGAACAGAACATGAATTTTTTAGCCGCGATTGGCCGCACAATCTTGACGCTTGCAGAAAACGCGGGGCGTTTTGCTCTATTTGCGGCCAACGCGCTGAGTCATTTGGTTCGTCCGCCTTTTTTCTGGCGTTTATTTTTTGCGCAGGCGATGCGAATCGGCTATTACTCGCTGCCTGTTGTTGCGCTGACAGCTTTTTTTACCGGCGCGGTGTTTGCGCTTCAGATTCATTATGGCGGCAGCAATCTCAATTCCGAAACGATCGTCGCAACGATTGTCACGCTGGGGATCACGCGCGAACTCGGTCCGGTGCTCACCGGGTTGATGGTCGCCGGGCGCATATCTGCGGCGATCGCCGCCGAGCTCGGATCGATGCGCGTGACAGAACAGATCGACGCCCTCACCACGCTTTCGACCAATCCTTATAAATATCTTGTCGTGCCGCGCTTGCTGGCTGCGATTATGACTTTGCCGCTCCTTGTTTTAATCGCCGACGCGATCGGCATTATGGGCGGCTTTATCGTCGGCACACAGGCGCTCGGTTTTTCTGCCGGAGTCTATATCAAAGAAACCAGCGACTTCCTGACCCTTGAAGTGATTCGCGCCGGCATGATCAAAGCTGCGATCTTCGGCTTTATCATTGCAATCATTGGATCGTTTCAAGGCTTTCACTCTCAAGGAGGCGCACAGGGCGTCGGGCGCGCAGCGACCAACGCTGTTGTCATCTCGTCGATCCTGATCCTCGCGAGCAATTATGTGATGACATCGATCTTCTTTTCGGGATAGACCATGACAGCGATCACTCTGCAAGACATTCATAAACGCTTTGGCGGCAAGCAGGTCCTCAAAGGGATCGATCTTCAAGTCGATCATGGGGAAAGTCTCGTTGTGATTGGCGGATCAGGATCGGGCAAGTCGGTGATGCTGCGCTGTGTGCTCGGCCTGCTCGCGCCCGATCAAGGCCGGGTCGAAATCAACGGCGAGGATGTCACCCATCTCAGGAGCTCACTTGCACAAAAAGCGCGGATGAATATGGGCATGCTGTTTCAAAACGCTGCTCTGTTTGACAGCCTCAGCGTCTGGGAAAATGTCGCCTTTGTTTTGCTCAATCTGCATAAAATGGCGCGGCGCCGGGCACGTGCGGTCGCGATCGACAAGCTCGCGCGCGTCGGGCTTGACGAGCAGACCGCCGATCTCAGGCCGGTCGAGCTGTCTGGCGGCATGAAAAAGCGCGTGGCGCTCGCGCGCGCGATCGCCGATGATCCGAAAATCCTGCTGTTTGATGAGCCAACCACCGGACTTGATCCGATCACCGCCGATGTGATCAACGATCTGATCGCCGCGACCTCGCACGATATTGGCGCGAGTGTTTTATCGATCACGCACGATATGGCAAGTGCGCGCAAAATCGCCGATCGCATCGCAATGATCTATGATGGCCGGATCATCTGGTCAGGCGCTGTCGAGACGATCGACCGCAGCGGCAATGATTATGTCGATCAATTTATCAATGGGCGCGCCGAAGGCCCGATCCAAACGCGCGTCGATTCATAGAGCGTGATGATGGGAGCGCGATGATGGTGAAAGGTCGACTTAGATATATCTGCCAATCCTGCGGCGCGATCACGCCGCGCTGGCTCGGACGCTGCGAGGATTGCGGCAAATGGAACACGATCATTGAAGAAAAACCCTCCTATGGCGACTCATCGGGCAAACGCCATAAAGCGCCGCCTGCGACATTGGAAAACCTCTGCGCCGATGATCTCGCGCCGCCGCGGCGGCGTCGGAGTCAAATGGACGAGTTTGATCGCGCTTTGGGCGGCGGGTTTGTCGCGGGTTCGATCGTTCTGATCGGCGGCGAACCGGGGATCGGCAAGTCAACTTTGATGCTGCAAGTAGCGGCACAGCTCGCGCGGCACGAAAATAGCGCGATTTATATTTCGGGCGAAGAGGCTGCCGAGCAAATTAGATTACGCGCGCATCGCCTGAGCGCAGGCGATGCGCCGCTCAAGCTCGCGACCGAAACGAACCTCAACAGCATATTGACTCTGCTTGAACAGATCGCGCCGCCTGCTCTTCTGGTCATCGATTCGATTCAGACGATGTGGCTCGACGGCCTCGATGCAGCACCCGGCACGATCACACAATTGCGCGCGACGACGCAAGCTCTGGTGCAGATCGCCAAGCGCAGCGGGACGTCGATCGTTTTGATCGGCCATGTGACTAAAGATGGTCAAATCGCCGGACCAAATGTAATCGCCCATATGGTGGACGGCGTGTTTCACTTTGAAGGCAGTGCGAGTCATCAGTTTCGGATTCTGCGCTCGGTCAAGAACCGCTATGGCCCGGCTGATGAAATCGGTGTGTTTGAGATGCACAATGACGGCTTAAAGGGGGTTGCCAATCCGTCATCTTTGTTTTTGGGCAGCGCCGACAGTGCGATGAGCGGCACGGCAGTTTTTGCTGGAATCGAAGGGACACGCCCGCTGCTCATGGAGATTCAAGCTCTCGCGACACCGAGCGTTTTCGGCCAGCCGCGGCGCGCGGCGGTCGGCTGTGATCCGGCGCGGCTGTCGATGCTGCTCGCGGTGCTCGAGGCGCGCGCGGGCGTCAGTTTTGCCGGGCAGGATGTCTATCTCAATGTTGCAGGCGGCCTGAGAATCACCGATCCGGCGGCTGATCTTGCGATTGTCGCGGCTTTGCTATCTTCGGCGTGGGATCTCGCTTGGCCAGAAAAGACTGTATTTTTCGGAGAAATCAGTCTTTCGGGGCATATTCGTCCGGTTTTGCGTCCGGATGCGCGGCTCAAAGAAGCTCAGAAACTGGGCTTTTTGAGTGCTGTTGCGCCACCTGATCCCGATAAAACGCAAACACCAAAAGGTAATGTTCAAAAAATAGTTAGAAATGTTGATGAATTATGCGTTTATCTTGGGTCTAATAAAGAATCATCTCAAAAAGTGCTCAAGCATAGATCAAACTAAATAATGAGAACGACCTCATGACCGACATTTCTTTTATTGGATTCAACATTGTTGATCTATCGATTATTACCGTAATTTTCATTTCAGGCTTTTTCGCCTATATGCGTGGTTTTTCGTGGGAGATGGTGAGTCTATTGTATTGGATCATCACATTGGTCGCGGTGTGGTTTCTGAGCCTGACGGCGGCCCCTTGGATCGGTGTTTTGATGAGCGGCTCGATGGGCTGGGCGCTGCCTAAATTCGTAACGATCGCAATTGCCGGTCTGATCATTTTTCTGTCCATGATGCTGCTTTTGGGACCGATGACCTCTATGATTATGGAGGCGACACAAAATATGCGGCTGAGCTTTATGGATCGAGCTTTGGGCTTCTTTTATGGCGCGGTGCGGGGCTTTTTTGTGATGGTGGCGCTATTTCTAACCTATGTGCTTTTCGTGCCATTTGATGAGCGGCCATTTCTGCTGAGCAGCGCGAAGCTTCACCCTTGGCTCGAAGCGAGCGCGAATTTTCTCAAAGATTTTCTTCCGCAGGTGAACGGCACTGCTATATAGTAGCTCAATGAGCTGCGCAGACCCGATAGATGACCGTCTCCACGAAGAATGCGGCATATTCGGCGTCGCCGGACACGAAGACGCCGCCGCTCTGACCGCCTTAGGCCTCTACGCTCTACAGCATCGCGGACAGGAGGCCGCCGGGATCACCTCCTATGATGGCGCGATGTTCCACTCAGAAAAAAGGCCTGGCCTCGTCGGCGACCACTTCACCAGCGAAAAGACTATGCAGCGCCTTCAAGGCGAATTCGCGATCGGCCATGTCCGCTATTCAACCTTTGGCGGCTCCTCCACGAGCAACATCCAGCCTTTGTTTGCGAACCTGTCGTGCGGCGGGCTCGCCTGCGCGCAAAACGGCCACCTGACCAATGCGATCACGCTGCGACAGATGTTAGTCAAAAGCGGCGCGATCTTCCAATCAACGAGCGATACCGAATCGATTCTGCATCTTGTCGCGCGCGAAACGACGCCCAACATTGTCGATCGCATTGTCGAGACGCTGCACCAGCTCGAAGGCGCTTACGCGCTCGCGATTCTCGCCAATGATCTTCTGATCGGCGCGCGCGATCCTCTTGGGATTCGTCCGCTTGTGCTCGGCAAACTGGGCAGCGCGGCGATTTTGGCCTCCGAAAGCTGCGCGCTTGATATGATCGGCGCAACCCATATCCGCGACGTAGCTCCCGGCGAGCTCATCATCGCCGACAAAAACGGCATCCGCTCACTTCACCCCTTCCCGAAAATGCGGCCTCGTCCGTGTATTTTTGAATATGTCTATTTTTCGCGCCCCGACAGCATCATCGGCCAGCGCAGCATCTACTTCTATCGCCGCCGCACCGGCGAAATTCTCGCGCAGGAGGCTCCTGCGCAAAGCGACATCGTCGTGCCCGTGCCCGACAGCGGCGTGCCCGCGGCGATCGGCTATGCCGATCAAGCTCGGACTTCGTTTGAGCTCGCGATCACCCGCAACCATTATGTCGGCCGCACCTTCATCGAGCCGACACAGCATATCCGCCGTCTCGGCGTTCGCATCAAGCATAATCCCAACCGCAGCCTGATCGAAGGCGCAAGGATCACACTTGTCGATGACAGCATCGTGCGCGGCACAACAGCGAAGAAAATCGTTCAAATGCTCTTTGAGGCGGGGGCGCGTGAAGTCCATATGCGCATTGCCTGCCCGCCGATCCGCTACCCCGACTTCTACGGCATCGACACGCCGTCCTACGAAGAGCTGCTCGCCAACCGCTTTGACGAGGAAGGCATCCGAAAGTTTATCGGCGTCGACAGCCTTGCGTTTCTGTCGCTGGACGGCCTCTATTGCGCGATGGGCTGCGCGCAAGGCCGCAATAACGAACACCCCCAATTCACCGATCACTGCTTCACCGGCGATTATCCCACAAGCCTCACCGATCATCAGGCCGAGCTTTCGTCCGAGCAGCTTTCGCTCCTCTCCGATGCAAAATAAAAAATTTTTAAGCAAACGCGCGCTGATCACCGGCGCGTCGCGCGGCATCGGACGCGCTGTAGCTTGCGCCCTCGCTAAAGAAGGCGCTGAACTCATGCTCGTTGCGCGCAGCTCCCCGGCGCTCGAAGCAGCCGACGATGAAATAAAAAGACTGAGCGGCAAAGCGGCCACTCTCGTGCCACTCGATCTCTCCGACGCCGCCGCCATTGATCGGCTCGGCGGCGCAATTTTCGATCGCTGGGGACATTTGGATATTCTGCTCGGCAATGCCGGTGTGCTTGGTCCCTTATCGCCGGTCGCGCATATCGATCCCGCCGACTGGGCGGAAACTCTCGAGATCAACCTCACGGCGAATTACCGGCTGATTCGATCGATGGAGCCTCTGCTGCGCCTTGCAAAAGCGCCGCGCTGCGCGTTCATCACTTCGAGCGCGGTGCGCTCGCTGCGGCCATTCTGGAGCGCTTATGCCACAAGCAAAGCCGGTCTCGAAGCGCTCGTGATGATCTGGGCGCGCGAATGTGAAAACTCTCATTTGCGGGTTAATCTTTTTGAACCCGGGCGCGTGCGCACCTCAATGCGCGCGCAGGCCGTTCCGGGCGAAGACCCTCTATCAGTTCCCGCGCCCGAAGAGGTCATCCCGCCTCTGCTTGATCTCCTCCATGAAAGCTGCACGATCACTGGTGAAAGAATTAAAACCTAGCCCGACGCATAAGGATTGACGCTCGCGCGCACATCTAGGCGGATCGGCGTCCCGTCAAAACCGAAGCTCGCGCGCAGATCATTGACCAAAAACCTTTTATAGCTTTCGGGGAGTCTTTTGGTGCGTGTCGTGAAGATCACAAAAGTCGGCGGGCTCGGCGATTTCTGCGTGATATATTTAATCCGCACGGGGCGCCCGCGCGACGAAGGCGGCGGATGACGCGCAATGCACGATTTCAGCCACGCATTGAGCAGTCCGGTCGTGATTTTCATTTTCCACATATCAAAAGCGCGGATCGCTTGCGGCATGAGGCTTGCGACGCCCTGTCCGGTCTTGACCGAAAAACACACCAGAGGCACACTGCGCATCTGCGGCAAGAGCTCGTCGGCGCGCGCAATGATTTCTTTTTTGGCGAGGTCAGGGGTTAAGTCGATCTTATTGACCGCGAGAACCGGCGCGCGTCCCTCGCGCGCGATGAGATCAGCGATGCGCAAATCTTGTTTTTCAAACATCTGTGTCGCGTCCATGAGCAGCACGACGACATCAGCAAAGCGGATCGCCTGCAATGCGCTCGACACCGAGAGCTCCTCTGCGCGGCGAAAAATTCGTGCTGGGCGGCGCAATCCGGCTGTATCGAACAATTCGATTTTATGTCCGTGCCACGCCCAAGAGATCGGGATTGCGTCTCGTGTAAGGCCGGGCTGCGGGCCGGTGATCATTCTTGGCGCGCCGAGCAGATGATTCACAAGAGATGACTTGCCTGCATTAGGCCGTCCGATGATTGCCATGTTCAACACGCGCGTTTTGTCTTGATTTTTGCTTGCCGCTGCGACCTTCGGCAGAAATTGAACGATCTGTTCTTCAAGCGCAGCCAAGCCTTGATTATGCTCTGCCGAAATTGGCACAGCGTCGCCGAAGCCGAAGCGCAGCGCGTCGATCTGTCCTGACGCGGCGCGCTTTTGGTTTTCGCACTTGTTCGCCACAAGAACGACCTTCTTGGCTCTCTTGTGGATAAAGCGCGCCCACTCCTCATCTTCGGGCGTGACCCCGGCGCGCGCGTCAAATAGGAACAAGATAATATCGGCGGCTTCGATCGCCTTAATCGCCTGTTTGGTCATCAATTGAGCGATTTTGTCGGAGCGCGCATTGTCGAGTCCGGCGGTGTCGATCACCGTGAAAGGCACGCCACCCAACAGACAAGTCTCCTGACGCAAATCGCGCGTCAGGCCGGGCATCTGATCGACCAAAGCCGCGCGTCGCCCGATCAGCCGGTTGAACAAAGTCGACTTGCCCGCATTAGGCCGTCCGACGATTGTCAAAGTCGTGGTCATATGGCTCCACCCTCAAATTATTTTGATCCCTTTGAACCTAGTGCGATTAATTCCATATCTTTCGACAATAAAAAAGCCCGGCGCGCAGCAATGATCGGCGCGATGGTGAATCCTTGCGCAAACTTGGCCGCAGTCCTCATGCGTCCGCTTTTCGGATCCACCCGCGCAAGACGACCGTCTGATGATGTCAATAATAGCACACCGCCAGCCAAGATCGGTCCGTGCCAGATCACCGGCTCGGAGATGTCGCTGCTCGGCAGTTTCCTTCGCCAGATCACGCCGCCGCGCTCGGCTGAGAGCGCGAGCAAAAGACCACCGCGCGCCAAGACAAACACCCGATCTCCGGCGACCCAAGGCATATTGACGCTCGCAATGCTCTGAGACCAGAGGCGCTCACCATTGACCAAATTGATCGCGGCCATATTGCCGACATGACTGACCACATAAACCCGATTGCGATCAACCGCCGGCACGGCGATAAATCTGTCATCGGCGGGCGAAGAGATAGCACTTTGCCCGGAAAGATTATCATTCCAGACAAACCCCTTATCACGGGCGCGCAGAGCGTAGATTTCGCCGGAATTATAAGGTGCGATCACGATCTGCTGCGATACCGCCACCGCCGAGCTCACGAGCAGCGAGCCACTTTCGCTGATGCCCTGGTGCGACCATATTTCGCGTCCGCTCAAGACATCACGCGCTGATAAGCGATTGTTGAAACTCAAGAAATAGACTTGGCCGCCAGCAACGATCGGAGCGGCGCGAAAAGGAATCCGCATTTCATGGCGCCAGATTTCTTTTCCGCTATTTGCATTGATCGCCACCGCCGTGCCAAAGCCTGTCGCGACAAAAACACGGCCACGCGCAAATGCGAGACCGCCGCCAAACCCCAACCTCGACCATTCAGAACGCGCGCCTTTGTCGCCAGTCAATGCGAATTTGTGACGCCAGAGTCGCGCGCCTGTTTTTGCGTCAAAGACGTGGAGCTCGGCGCGGCCATCAAGCACAAAAATTCTGCCGCCCGCGACAATCGGAGGCACTTGCAGCGGTGCCACGCCCAACGCTCCGGCCTTGATTCGCCAGAGCTCGTCGAATCCATCGACCGCAAGATGTTGCGGCGCATGATGCGCGCTGCCACCGAACTGGGGCCAGCTATGATTACTGCGCACCGCAGGCGCGCTCCACTTCAACGAGGCCGAAGACGCAACTGATAATTTATCCTGCAAATCAAAGACAGAAATCCTTTTGCCTGCAAGCGGCTTTTTTCCTGCGACACAGGCCGCAACCAAAAAAGAAACAAGAAGAAGAGATAATAAGCGCATGATGATTTTTATTTTGGCGCGTTTTTCGGCGAAATTGGCTTCGATTTTGCCTGAAAAGGCATATTATTCAACATGATTTGCGCGCGCTGTGCGATTGTCTGCGGTGCGTTTTGATCGATGGTCAAAGATAAAAGCAGTGCGCGCGCTGCCGTATAGTTTTTTTCCTTGAGGGCAGCAAGCGCCATGACTTCGATCGCCGAATAGCGCAAAGGCGCGTTTGCCGAAGCCGCGCGGCGCAATTTGAGCTCGATCTCGTTATAGGAAGCATGGCCGATCAAGACGCTGGCAGCGTTAATCCGCGCCAAGTCTCGCAGCGGAGTCGGCAGGCGCGCGAGTGTCGATAGTCTGTCGTAAATAACGACGGCTTGCTGCCAGCGTCCTTTTTGAGCATGAGCGGCGGCTTCGTGGAAGGCGGCGAGTGCACCATAGCTGCCGCCCTGCTTGGCAAGATTGGCAAAAGCGGCGGTGCGCTGATCTTTGTTTTCCAAAAGGAGGGCGGCGTCAAAAGCATTCGACGCGCTTTCGGTGATGGAGTCGGCATAAAACCGCCATGCCATCCAGCCGCCGCCCATAAGCAGCACACCCGCAACAACCCCGATCACATAAGGCTGAACCCGCTGCCACAGATTCAGCCAGCGCTCCTGCCGCAGCTCGCGCTCTATATCGCGAAAAATCTCAGACATCAAGCCCCTCTTCTTCCTTTATTTTTGAAAAATCATATTGAAACAATATAATATAAGTGCCCACAATAGCAAACACACCAAGCACCACAAAGCCAATGAATAAAAACACGCCGATGCTATTTGGAAAGGCGAACCCTTGCTCCACCAATCTCTGGTTGATCTGTGCGATGGCAATAAAGGACAAAATCATCCGAACATAGATGATAAAGGTCCAGATAAGATAATTTATAAACAGGAACCATTTTATGATTTTTTTTGTTTTGCCTTGCATGAAATAGGCTGCGGTGATCACAGCGAACTGGATCGTGATCCAACCGGCAGCGAGCAGCGAAACCCCCTGGCTGGAGCCTTGCCGCAGATAGAGAAGTTCAAATTCAGACATAATCGCTAATCCTTATACTCTTAATTGGGCATCCTTTCCACGACCCGCAAAAGCCAGAGCCCCAGCCACGTCGTCGCCACCGCCTCAAAAAGCTGATGCAGAACAAAGGGCAATGAAAACATAAAATCAAGAAATGGATTCCAAATAAAACCATAAAGCCAAGCCTTGATAAAGTAAATAAAGGAAAGATAATCCCTGAGAAAGACATCATTGGTCAAAGACAATAAAGTCGCATCGCTGGTCATGATGATCCCCGCGCCCCATGCCGCAAAACCCAGTTGAAACGGCGTCGTGCCGATGTTCCAATAGGCAAAAATGATCAAAAATATTCTCATCATTGGCGCTCAATCAATCAAAGAATGATATATTGGCCGGAAAATGAAGCATATTTTCTTTTATTCTCACTGCAAAACTTAATAACAGCTTCCTGCACAGGCAGGTTGCTTTGACCTGGATATTGCCACCTTAAATCATCCCCCCAGATAATGCCTCCCTGCTTGATGAGGGAAGATGCGCCATTCAAATCCGTCAAAACACCATCATAAAAATGATCGCCATCAATATAAACCCAGTCCACCTTGTCCGTGAAAGACTTGAAAAATGCCTCCGATGTCATGCGCCAGATGCGCACCTTGTCTTGGCCTACTTCTTGAGCCATATAAGTTCGCACTTCCTCAAAAATTTGATCCATATCCTCCTGCGATTTCGCAAGTCTGCCTCCAGCCCATTCATGCGGATATTCAGGCAAAAACATCCAAGGATCAACCAAGTGAAGGCAGCGAGGCTGAACTCTTGATAAAATTTCTTTCGAAAACTTTCCCTGCCACACGCCTATCTCAACCCCCACCGAACCTTTGGGAAGCATATCAAGTAATTCTTCTTTGCTATAAAGGCGGCCTTGCTTGAAGCACAGAGAATTTTTGGGAATCTTGCGCAGCAAAACGCTTCTTTCATAAAGCGGCTGTGTGAGAGCTTTCTTCACATCAGCAAAGCTTCTCATATGCGCAAGCTGCCTGATGAACCAAGACAGCCGCATCGTTGGCCTATAGATCAGATATTTTTTAAGATGTCTCCACACATTCATTTCCCAATGAAATTATTTGGTTTAAAAAATCACTCCCACTCAATGAGTATCTAATATTTTATTGCATTATATAAAGAAATAGAACCAGTTATCGTAGGGACAATCTTGGTTTCATGCAAATCACTAAAGCCCGCTGCTTTGATGAGATCGGGTAGAATGCCATCTGCGTTAGGCTGAGTATCTTCTATTCCGTCTACCCTCTGAACCGTTCTTCGGAACATTATCCTCATGAACTTTGTTCTTTGTAATCCGTAATCAGCAATATGAAGTTTTCCTTGAGGCTCCAATATTCTATGCATCGCAGACAATATATTAGCTTTCTCTTCTAAGGGGGTTTGGTGAAGGACAAGGCTTGAAACGACTTTAGAAACAGGAGTCATCTCTCTCACCATCTCGTCAGACAAGAATCCCTGCCGCCATACAACATTGACACCCGCGCTCTGAGCCTTTTGCTGTGCAAGACAGAGCACTTCATCATCCGGATCCAAACCAATGACTTCCGCTGCAGGTTCAGCCCCTTTCAAGCGAATTGCGAGCGAACCCGTCCCGCAGCCCACATCCAATATGCGATCTGATGCTGAGATATTAATTTGTTGGATGAGCATATCACGCCAGATATGTTCTCTCGTGAGCCATCTAATCGCAAAATCATATAATGGCGTGAGCCTTGAGTCGCCCATTGCCGGTGTAAATTCTTTTTTTGTAGATGTCACGCCAAAAGTCCAACAATAAGCGGCGACAGCGTCTTGGGTGAGCCATAGATTTCATGCAAAAATACGGCGCTAAAAGACAAGACTGCACATATAGTAAAACAAATTACCATCATCATTTAACTTTCTCCAATTTACTGCTTTAAATACAGGAATGAGGGTTTTAGAGCAACACGACTATTCCCACTCAATCGAGCTGGGCGGTTTTGAGGTGATATCATAAACCACGCGGCCAATGCCCGGAACTTCGTTGACGATCCGCGCGGCCAGACGGCCTAGAAATCCGGCGGGGAATTCGTAAATGTCGGCGGTCATGCCGTCGCGCGAGGTCACCGCGCGCAGCGCGCAAACGCGATCATAGGCGCGCGCATCGCCCATCACGCCCACCGAGCGCACCGGCAGCAAAACCGCAAAGGCCTGCCAAATCTCATCGTAGAGGTCGGCGCGTCGAATCTCGTCGAGATAGATCGCATCAACGCGGCGCAGCAGCGTACAATCTGCTTGGTTCACTTCGCCCAATATCCGGATCGCAAGGCCAGGCCCGGGGAAAGGATGACGCCCGATAAAATGCTCCGGCAGACCTAACACGCGGCCTAATTTGCGGACTTCATCTTTGAACAGATTGCGCAGAGGCTCAACCAGCTTCATATTCATCACGTCCGGCAGCCCGCCAACATTATGATGGCTCTTGATGAGCTGGCTGGGCGCGCCCTGCACCGATACGCTTTCAATGACATCAGGATAAAGTGTGCCTTGCGCCAGAAAATCTGCGCCGCCTAATTTTTTTGCCTCTTGCTCAAAAACCTCGATGAATAGGCGGCCAATCTGTTTGCGTTTTTGTTCGGGATCAACAACGCCGGAAAGCGTGGTAAAGAATTTTTCGGCGGCATCGACGACGATCAAAGGGATATTGAAATGATCGCGGAACAAGTCTGACACTTCCTGCGCTTCATTGAGGCGCAGCATGCCGTGATCGACAAACACGCAAGTTAACTGATCACCGATGGCCTCGTGGATCAGGCAGGCTGTCACGGCTGAATCGACGCCGCCCGACAGGGCGCATAAAACGCGTCTGCCGCCGACTTGCGCCTGTATCTGTTCGATTGCCTTTTGTCGAAACGCGCCCATTGTCCAGCCGCACCCGCAGTCGGCAATGCTATGAACGAAGTTTTCGAGCAATTGACGCCCCAGCGGGGTATGCGCGACTTCAGGATGAAATTGCACGCCATAGAGGCGTCGTTTTTCGTCGGCGATGGCGGCATAGGGAGCGTTGGCTGTTGATGCGAGGCATTCAAAGCCTTGCGGCAGAGCGATGACTTTATCACCATGGCTCATCCACACGCGATGACAAGAGAAAGGTGTGCCTATATTTTCAAACAGATCGGATTTTTTGACCAGTTTGATTTCAGCGGGTCCATATTCGCGTTTTTCGGAAGGCTCGGCGCGGCCACCGAGCATATCGCACATGACCTGCTGGCCATAGCATATGCCCAGCACGGGGACGCCGCGGGTCAGCACTTTTTGCGAGGGTCGCGGGGCGTCTTGAGCTGCGAGGCTCGCCGGAGAACCGGACAGGATAATTGCGCTGAGGCCTTGTTTGTTCAAGGCTTTTTCGGCGCGATCAAACGGGACGATTTCACAATAGACGCCGCTTTCGCGCACGAGGCGCGCGATCAATTGGGTCACTTGGCTGCCGAAATCGAGCAGCAAGATATGTTCTGCGGGTTCAGGGTTTATTTTTTTTGCTTGAAGACTTTTTTGCATCATGCTGCAGCAAGGTTTTTTGTAATTTCTTATAGGCGTCGCATTGCCCGCAGACGCGCTTCAAGCGACGGAGTTTTTTGCGTGCTTGATCGTGTCGTCCTTTGGCGACATCTATTTCACCGCTGCCGCTGAGCGCGCGCTGATGTGTCGGCGAGATGGCCAGCGCGATTTTGTAATATTTTTCGGCGTTGGCTTGACTGCCGCCCTTCAGGTGGCTGCGCCCGAGGCAGACAAATGCTGACGCATCGGCTGGATCGGCGACGATTGCCTGTTCGCAAAATCTAATCGCCTCTTGATAAGCGGCGCGCTCGAACGCGCGCGCGCCTTTATTGGTCAGGCTCTGCGAAACGGGGTTTGCCACGACAGCCATAGGCAACAAAATGATTCCTAAGAAGGTTTTAGGAACAATTTTCATAATTATCGATTTCAATCTTCGCTCCATAGATCAGCCCCTGGATAGTTTGGCGCCTCGCGCGTGATCATCACCGAATGGACATGGCTTTCGCGCAGGCCTGCCGGAGACATTTTGACAAAATTTGTTTGTGTTTGCATCTCCTGAATTGTTGTGCACCCAGTATAGCCCATAGCAGCGCGCAGGCCTCCGATTAATTGGTGCAGCACATCGCCGACCGGCCCTTTATAGGGGACGCGTCCTTCGACGCCTTCGGGCACGAGTTTTGCGTATTCTTTGACGCCGCCTTGAGCATAGCGGTCAGCGGAGCCATCGGCCATTGCGCCGAGCGATCCCATGCCGCGATAAGATTTATAGCTGCGCCCGCGATAGAGGAAGACTTCGCCTGGGGTTTCTTCGGTTCCGGCGAGGAGGGTTCCGATCATGGCGCACGAGGCGCCTGCGGCGATCGCTTTGGCGAGGTCGCCGGAATATTTGATACCGCCATCGGCGATGATCGGCACGCAAGCATCGCGGGCGACTTTGACGGCCTCCATGATGGCGGTGAGTTGCGGCACGCCGACTCCGGCGACCATGCGCGTTGTGCAGATGGAGCCTGGTCCGATGCCGATTTTGATTCCATCAGCGCCAGCGTCAATGAGGCTTTTTGCGCCTTCAGCGGTCGCGACATTGCCTGCGAGGATTTGCACTTTATTGTGTGTGTGCCTGATTTCGCGCACGGCATCGAAGACGCGTCGGGAATGTCCGTGCGCGGTATCGACGACGATGACATCGCATCCGGCTTCGGCGAGCGCCTGAGCGCGTTCGATGCCTTGACTGCCAGTGGAGGTTGCCGCGCCGACACGCAGGCGTCCTTGTTCGTCTTTGCACGATGAGGGATGCTCGCGCGCTTTTTCAATATCTTTGACCGTCACAAGGCCGACGCAGCGGCCATCTTGATCGACGACTGGGAGTTTTTCGATGCGATGTTGGTGAAAGAGTCGTTTAGCTTCGCTTAGATCACCGCCCTCGCGCAAAGTGATGAGCTGTTGGGTCATCAATTCACTGACGGGGGTATTTTTATCTTCGGCGAAGCGGACGTCGCGATTGGTCAAGATTCCGACGAGGCGTCCGCGCTGATCGATCACCGGGATGCCGGAGATGCGATGGTGCGCCATCAAAGCGAGTGCCGCGCCGAGCGTGTCGTCGGGAGCGCAGGTGACCGGATTGACGACCATGCCCGATTCGAACTTTTTGACTGCGCGCACTTGATCGGCCTGCGCGCGCGGGTTCATATTGCGATGGATGATGCCCATTCCTCCGGCCTGTGCCATTGCGATGGCCATTGCCGATTGCGTAACGCTATCCATAGCTGCGGAAATTAAAGGGATTTTCAAAGAGATCGTCCGCGTCAGCCGCGTGGAGACATCTGTATCAGCAAGCAAAATCTGGGATTCAGCCGGACAGAGCAGAACATCATCAAAGGTCAAGGCTTCACGGATCACTTAAATTACCAATCATCTATTGTTTTCACTCGATTGGCAAAGATTTTTACCACGATCGAGACCAAAAGCAAAGGGAAAATTACGAGGCTAAATGGCACGGAAACCCTGCGCGAGGATATAGATTTCCGCCGAAGCGCCGCGCGAGGCCGCCGGTTTAACCAAACGCACTTTGGCGAAACTTTCCTTGAGCCGAACGATGAGCTGATCCCAGCTGCCATGGCGCGTCTTGATGAGAAAGCTGCCTCTGGGCGCGAGAATCTCGCTTGTGAGCTCAAAGGCGGCAAAGGTGATATTTTCGGTGCGCGCCTGATCGGTCGTGCGCTGGCCGCTGAGAGACGGCGCGAGGTCGCTGAGCACGATATTGCTAGGCCTTCTTAAAACGCGCCTGATCTTGGTGGCAAGGGCGGGGTCTGCGATATCGGCTTGGATGATCTCAACGCCTAAGATCGGCTTGATCGGCGCTAGATCGACGGCAACGATCCGCGCGCCCTGCCCGCAGCGCGTGATGACATATTGCGTCCAGCCTCCTGGGGCAGCGCCGAGGTCGACGATCGCCTGCCCTTTTTTGAACAGGCTGTGGCGATGGTCGATCTCAGCGAGCTTGTAGACTGCGCGCGAGCGATAATGTTCGGCGCGGGCGCGGCGCACAAAGGGATCGCGTTCGTGGCGCGCCAGCCAGCGTTTTGACGAGTCTCGCATTGCCATAGCGGGTTTTATAATCTAGTTTTTGAGTTGATGGGGGATCGTCTAACGGCAGGACTACGGACTCTGAATTCGTCAATGGTGGTTCGAATCCACCTCCCCCAGCCAAGAGAGAAAAAGAGAGATATCCCGCCCCCGCTCCTGCTTTTGCAGGGATAAGCTATTTGAGGGGGAGCTTTGCGGGGACGGGTTTAGCGCGAGAACCACGGGAAGGGGGGAGAGGATGGGTTCAAGGACGCGCCAAAAGGGTTTAATCGCGCCAGAAGAGGAGGCTGTGCCACCATCGACGGTGCGGATTATAGTCTTCATAATCATCGAGCGCTTCTTTGAGCTCGGAGACGATTTCGCGGCGCTCTTTGGGCGAGAGCGAACCGAGCACTTCGACGAAAGTGCCTCGCATACGATCCATGGCTTTGACGCCGCGTCGAGACATTCCATCCTGCATGCCTTTGAGCAAGATGTCGGCTTTTTGTGGATCGAAGGGGTTGGTTTGGAGAGCTGCAACGAGCTGTCTGAGCATAGTTTTTGATTCTTTGTGCATATCCTTGGCGTCTGCGTTCCAGAGCTCGCGCTGCTGCTTCATTTTATTTTTGAAATCATCGCGCGCTTCATCGGGCAGAGCATAGACGATGCCTTGGACGGCGCGTGCGGGATGAGCCTGAACTTGAGCAGGTGTCCATGTGAGGAGCACCAGCGATATAAGCACACCAGCAAATAAAGATGTGGCGGCCATAAATAGGGTTGCGAGAACTGCTTCAAATCTTTTTTTAGCCGAGATTTTTTCAATCTTTTGTTTAATCATTGTGTTTTTAACCATTGTAGATCTCCTTTAATCGATGGGGTAGTGAGTTGTGAAAATGCCGGATGGATCAAGCGAGTGATCGTCAAACTCGCTCGGCGAAATGGTGAACTCCGCCGATGAGGGCGTCAGCCTATCAGATGAGCTCGCGAACTCGCCGGATGAATTGCTGAGGAAGAGGTTGAGCCCAAAGATGCCGACGACAAAAGAGGCGGCGAGCACGGCGCTCTGTTTAACGATTCGTTTCTGGAAAATATAGCCGAACTGCTGCGAGGGGGGCGCGGCGTTTTTGCTATGAATTGCTTCTTGAGGCAGCCTCAAGATTCGCTGCCGCGCCGCTCCGGACATTGACATAGCTTTGGCCTGAAAATTTATAGCTTTTTTGATATCTTGATTACGCATTAGCATGACGGTGGCTCCATATCTTTATTTTCTGATTTTTTTGGATTCTCTTTCTCTTTTTTTGCGGCGAGTTTTGTGTTGATTGCGCGAGGCTGTTGGCGCGTAGATTTTTACGGGCGCGGGCGATCAGGCTTTCGACGGCATCGGCGCTGACATTCATCACGCTGGCGATTTCTTTATAGGACAAATCATCATAGACCTGCAAATAAAGAGCTGTTTGCTGTCCTTCAGGCAGCGCGGCGATTTGCTGAAGGATGTGGTTCAATTGATCGACGGCTTCGGCTTTTCTATCGGGGGCGGCTTGCGGGGAGGCGAATTCCTCGAAGCCGCCGTCAGAGTGGACGAGGCGTTTTGACTTGCGCAAGACATCACGACAGGCATTACTGGTGATCGCCCAGAGCCACGCCTTGAGGCGCCCTTTGGCGGGCTGCCATCGTGCTGGCTCCTCCCAGATGCGCAGGAAGACATTTTGCACGACATCTTCGGCTTCGGACGGATCGCGCAAGATGCGCCGTGCGAGGAAGAAGAGATCATCCATATAGCGCGTGGCGAGTGTGCGATAAGCCTCGGCATTTTTAAGACTGATAGCGTTCATTAAATCCTCATCTGAAATGTCATTCATTTGTTTACCTCTTGGCATTTTTTACCTCTCAAAGAGTGATCCCGATGGTGCCTAGGAAGGCATTACCCATTCACCACCGAGATTTATAGCCTGAGCTTATAAGTATAACGTTTGAGGGGAGCTTATCCGTCGCAGATTTTGAAAAATATTTTTAACTTGGCGCAAATGAGCGGTGAGCAGGGCTTGTGTGTGATCGAAGTTTTCGGTTTGGGTGGCGCGGACGAGTAAATCGCGCAAGGGCGGCGGGATTTCGGCGACATCGCCGATGCGCCCGACACTCAGATGAAGCGGCTGGATGAGAGTTTTAAAGAATTTCAAGGCGTTAGACAAAGGCGTCAGATCAGCGATGCCCGCGCGGGTGAGGTTCGCGATGGCGTCAAGTGTGCTGGAGTTGAGAATATCGGGGTGCGCGGCGGCGTGGACGAGTTGGAGATATTGGCAGATGAATTCGGCATCGAGCAAGCCGCCAGGGGTGAAACTGACATTCCACGTGCTGCGTCCATCAATCGTGCCGTGCGCTTCGAGAACGTTTTGCCGCATTTGGCTCACTTCACGCGCGATCATTTCGGGGTTGCGTTTTTGACGAAGTATATTTTTGGTGAGAACACTTTTAATGATCGCGCTGATCTTGTGCTGGAGGTTTTGCGGTCCTGAGATGGGCCGCATACGAGTGAGCGCCATATGCTCCCAGACCCATGCTTTATCGCGCTGATATTGCTCGAAGCCTTCGAGCGTGACGGCGATGGGTCCGGCCTTTCCCGATGGCCGCAGGCGCATATCGACGCTATAGAGCGCGCCGCTGGCTGTGGGCGCGGTCAGCGCTTGGACGAGCATTTGCGCAAGCCGCGCATAATAAAGCCGCGCCGGGATTTGTTTTGCGCCATTGGACAGAGCATCAGGATCATCGAGCTCATAGACGAAGATGAGATCGAGATCGGAGAGGCTTGTCATTTCACGTGCGCCTAAAGATCCGGCGGCGATGATGGCCATAGCGCTATTTTTGATAACGCCATAGTTTTCACGGAAGGCGGCTTCGACTTGATCGTGCAGCGCGGCGATGATCGTTTCGGCGATTGAAGAAAATTGATCGGCGGCTTCAAGGGTGTCATATTGATTTTGTAGGATGCGCACGCCGATGCGAAATTGCTGTTCGCGCGCCCAGATACGAACATTGTCGAGGATATTTTCGTAATTTTTGCTGTGAGTGATCTCGCGCGCAAGATCGTCGATGAGGTCTTCGGGGGCTTGTTCAAACATAGCTTCGATCATGCGCGGATTTTGCGCGAGCCGATCGGCGATGAGCGGCGCGGCGCCGCAAATCAGGGCGATCAAATTGATCAAGGCCGGATGAGATTGCAGCAAAGAAAAAAACTGCACCGCAACAGACAGAGTGGATAAAAATTTATCAAAGCGGAGGAAGGCGGCATCGGGTTCGGGCATTTGCGCCAGTTGTTTGAGAAAAACTGGGATCAAAGCGGTGAGCAATTCACGGGCGCGCTGGCTGCGCAGAACGCGCAACCGTCCGGCGTGCCAGCCGCGAACGGCGCGCGTGATTGTTGCAGGCTGCGCGAATCCCATATCATGCAGGCTTTGCAGGGTTTCGGGGTCATCTTCGCCGCCGGTAAAAATGAGGCTGCCGGTCTCGGCGGCCAAAGAAGGCGATTGGCTAAACAGGTCGGCATAATGGGCGCGGACAATATCCATTTCTTTGATGAGTTTTTGCCGAAAAGTTTCGACATTTTGGAATCCGGCGAAGAAAGCGATATGGGTGAATTCCCGCTCGCTGGTCGGGAGTTTATGGGTTTGCTCATCGGCGATCATTTGCAGTCGATGCTCGACGTGGCGCAGGAAGCGATAGGCTTCGACGAGATCGCGCGCGGCCTTTTTAGTGATCCAACGCCGCGTCGCGAGACGCGCGAGCATATTGCAGGTTTGGGGCCGTCTGAGTTGAGGATCGCGTCCACCGGCGATCAGTTGCTGGCTCTGGACGAACATTTCGATATCGCGGATGCCTCCGGCGGCGCGTTTAATGTCGCGGCCTGAGAGCGCGCGCTCTTTTTCATCGAGGCCGATGGCGGCGTGAGCCTGTCGTTTCATGGCGTGGATGTCTTCGAGCACGGCGAAGTCGAGATATTTGCGCCAGATGAAGGGCTGCAATTGAGCGAGGAATTTCTGTCCAGCTTTGATGTTGCCGGCAGCGGCGCGCGCTTTGATGAAAGCAGCGCGCTCCCAATTTTGTCCGACGCTTTCGTAATATTGCTGTGCGGCGGGCAGCGAGACGGCGGCTTGGGTTGTGCCGGGGTCGGGGCGCAGCGAGAGATCGACGCGGAAAACATAGCCCTCTTGGGTGCGCGCCGACAGGATATGGACGAAATTGCGTGCGAGATCGGGGAAAAAGCGGGCGGCCTCTTTGGCCGACGCGCAGGCTTCGGGCTGATAGAGTAAGATGATGTCAATATCGCTGGAATAGTTGAGTTCTCCGGCGCCATATTTACCCATAGCGATCATGATGATGCCTTTATTGGGGGCAAGATGATCGAGCGTGGCGCGAGTGCATTGATCGGCGAAGATTGTGTTAGCGCGCATAATTTTTTCGAGCGGCCAGATTGCGGCAATATCGGCGAGCGCGATGAGTAGTGCTGCGTATTTTTTTTGCTGCCGCAGGATTTTCATAAACTGCGCGTGATCTTGGATATTGGCGGCGTCGGCGACATTTCGGCAAATTTGCGCAAAAGTATTATCGGGTGTTTGTGCGAGGATCATGTTCAAAACATTGGGATCGGTGCGGACGATGCGCGCGAGATAATCGGAATGACTGAAAGCCGAGATGAGCAAGTTATGTGTTGGCGTTGCGGGTGCGGAGATATTTAACATATCCATCATTGTTTTGGCGCGCGCTTGATCGAAGGCGCGCGGGATATTGCCGATGGCATCGTCCCAGCTCATAATCGGCGCGCGCGCTGTGAGCGCCAAAGCAGGCAGCCGCCCAATGCGAGCGCGAAAAACGGCATGAGCCATAAAATGAATGTTCGTCGGTTGAGCGGCGGGTTCATCAACACTTGGTCGCCATAGCGCTCTGTGATGAAGGCGATGATGTCTTGTTGGCTTTTGCCTTCGGCGACTTGCTGCCGCACGAGGCGGCGCAGGTCGCGCGCAAGCGCGACATCAGATTGTGCGAGCGGCTGGCCTTGACAAACGAAGCAGCGCAATTGCGAAATAATATATTGCGCCTGCGCTTCTTGTTTGGGATCGGGCAGAGTTTGGTCGGGCACGAAGCCGAAAAGAGCTACAACAGCAACAACAAGAAAAACAGAGCGCATCATTTGCCGAACCGCAATCTTTTAACAAGAGATAAAATCCCGCCGAGCGCCATCATGACAGCCCCGAGCCATAATAGAGGCGCAAGAGGATTATAATAAAACTTGACGGCGCGTTTATTTTTTTCAAGCTGATCACCTAAAATCGCGTGGAGATCGGCCAAAGGAAAAAGAAAAGTTTTGATGGCGGCCTCACGGGTGGGGGCTGCGCGCGCGATGTAATGGCGGATTTCAGGATGAAGCTCGGCGAGCAGCGCGTCTTGGTCGCGGATGAGGATCGTCGCGCGCTCGGCGCGATAATCTGGGCCAAGATGAGGTTTCACCGCCTCAAGGCTGATTTGGTATCCGGCGAAGTTGACGCTCTCGCCGTTGGCGAGCGCGAGCGTCTGTTCTTTTTGTCCGGCGCCGGTGCCGATCACGCCTGCGAGCAGGAGGCCTAAGCCGATATGGCCGCAGATCATCGGGAGTTCGGCGCTCCAAGCGCGGCGCAGAAGCCACAACCGCGCGAGCGATCCAGCGACGAGCCAGATCGCAAGCGCAAAGCCCAGAGCGATCGCGACATTGCGCGGCTCAAGAGTAAAAACAATCAACACAGCGCCGATCAAAGTCGCAAGCATGGCTGGGATCAAAGGCTGGATGACGGCGCGCGCTGGGCTGCCTGTCCAAGCAAAGAAAGGCGCGACAGGCATCAGCAGCAATAAAGGCGTGATGATGGGGATAAAAGTTGCATTGAAATAGGGCGCGCCCGCGGCGATGGTCTGGCCGGTGAAGGCCTCGAAGATGATCGGATAAAGTGTGCCGGTCAAGACAGCGCTCAGCGCGGCGATCAAAAAGAGGCTGTTGGCCATGATCGCGGTCTCGCGGCTATTGATACCGGACGACGGGTAAGTCTCGATCAAGTTATGCGCGCGCCAAGCGAAGAGGCTCAGGCCTCCGCCGCACAGGACGGCCATGATGAGCAGGATAAAAATCCCGCGCGTCGGATCGCTTGCGAAAGAGTGGACCGAAACAATGATTCCCGATCGCGTCAAGAAGGTTCCGAGCTGCGACAAGGCGAAGGTCAAGATGGATAGCAACACGGCCCAAGAGCTCGCGGTGCCGCGTTTTTCGGTGATGATGATCGCGTGAAGAAGCGCGGTTCCGGCGAGCCATGGCATGAGCGCGGCGTTTTCGACGGGGTCCCAGAACCAGAATCCGCCCCATCCGAGTTCGCGATAGGCCCACCACGATCCGAGCGCGACGCCTAGTGTCAAAGCGACCCATGATATTTGGATCGGCCAGCGGACAGCCTGCGCCCAATTTTTTCCAGCGCGGCCAATCCAGAGGGCGGCGATCGCAAAAGAGAAAGCCAAAGAGAAGCCGACATAGCCGGCATAGAGGATCGGCGGATGAATGGCGAGCGCGGGGTCTTGCAGGATCGGATTGAGGCCCGCGCCTTGGAACGGCGCGGGATCAAGTCGCGTGAAAGGATTGGACGCGAAGATGATAAAGGCCAGAAAGAGAATCGAAACCGATCCTTGAACAGCCAGCGCATAAAACTTTAATTTTTGTTCTACGTCGCGGGCGAAAAAAGCGAGCGCAGCAGAACAAACACCGAGAAAGAACACCCAGAGCAATAAAGAGCCTTCATGATTGCCCCAGCTTGCGGCGATTTGATAAAGCGCGGGCTTGGTCGAATGCGAATGATGAGCAACAAGCGCGACGGAGAAATCCGATTGCAAAAAGAGCGTAATGAGCACCGCGAACGCGCCGAGCAGCAAAGCGCCATGGGCATAGGCGGCGCGCATCGCGGCGTTCACATAAAGTTTTCCGGAGGCGGCGAAAACAGCGAGCGCCATCTGCGCTCCGGCGGCGATCAAAGAGAGCGCGAGCATGAATTGTCCTAATTCAGCAATCATGGCGAAGCGTGAGGCAGATTGGGCGGACGATAATTTTCATCATGTTTGGCGAAGATTTTATCAGCGCGCAGAGTTCGCCGATCGATCAAGAGGCCTTCAGCAATGACGCCCTGCCCTTCGCGGAAGAGATCGGGCAAGATGCCGTGATAGCTGACATTGATCCGCTGAGTAAAATCAGTGACAGAAAAAGTGATTTCGGTGCCCTGCCGCCGAACGGATCCGCGCTCGACGAATCCGCCGATGCGCAAATTTTTTCCAATAATCGGCTCGTTTTGCGCGAGCGCGGCAGCGATTTCTCTAGGCGTCTTATAGAAAGTGATGTCGGAGCCGAGCGACGATGCGATCAGCGCGAGAGCGGCGGCGATCAAAGCGACAGCGATCAAGATCAATAAAGCGCGTTGCGCGCGCAAAGTCATAGAAATTCCCCTGATGAGATGGCGGTTTGTTCACGAAGCTAGCACGAAGCGCCTCAAGACTATAGGTCTAGCGCAGGTCTAGCATAGCGCGGGTGGCAGGTCCGATGATGCCGTCGGGCACGAGGTTGTGTTCGGTTTGGAATTTTTTGATGTGGCCTTCCATGGCTTGATCAAAAACATTTTGTTTGGGAGCGCCGATGAGCGCGGCGATCTGGGTGATTTCAGGGCTTTGGGTCGGCGGATTGGTCAGCCAGATAAGCGGCGGGTGAGCAGCGAGCGCGGGCTGAGGCGGGAGCTGGCAGACGGCGGCGCGGTCAAGGATGAGGCCGCGCACCGACAGCGGCAGTTCTAGCTGCCAATTGCCCTGCTCGGCGAGGCGCTTGAGCGCTCTCATGCGATAGGCGGTATGGTGAAGGAGCTTGTTTTTATGTTGGGTGAGCCAAGTGCGTCGCTCTTTGATGTAGCCTAGGCACCAAGGTCGCGCGCCGATATTTTGTGGAGTTCCGTGTTTTTCGCTTGTTCGATCGCGCAGATTTTTCCATGATCCGTGGACGATGCTGTCATAGACGATCGTGATAGCGAGGGGCTCGTTGAGTCCGAGTCTTTCGGCTGTGTTGAGCGCGGGCGTCCAGTAGAAGCGCTCGGCGATTCGGTCTTGAGTTTTGCGCATTATGGGATCGAGCGCGGCATCGGCGAGTATGGCGCGAAGTTTGAGATCATAATTCAGCGCGGGGTCGGCGTTTTGGAATCGGTCGAGATAATCGGCGAGCGGATGTGCCGGACTTTGTTCGATGAAGTTTTTAATCAGCAGATAGAGAGAACCTGACGCTAAAGTCCATTGCGCGCGGCCATAAGAGAGCTGACCGTAATCGCCGGGGAGATAGGTCACTTGGCTGTAGTCGGGTTGAGGTCGTCCGGTTTCAAACACGCAGATAATCGCCTGAGCGACGCGCGCCTGCAAAAAGGTGAGGTTTATTTTATCCATAGGTTGAAGATAGGGCTTCGATGCCGAGAGGGCATAAATTAGGGCATAAGTTGAGGGGTCTCCCTGCGGCTATGCCTCTATTGAACTTCGGCAATCCTGATGGCGTTAAGAACTTGCGCGGCGTTTTTTTGAGCGGGTTTTCGTCTTTGTCTTTTGGGCTTTGAGGGATCGGACGCGGATTTTTTGCTCAACGAAGGCGGTGAACGGCTTGACGACATAGTCTTGGATAGCGATGGTGGCGCGGCCAATGAGCTCGCTGGTGAGACTGCGTCGCGGCTTTGCGCGGATCGGGCGTCCTTTGAGTATGAGAGCAGCGTTATGGTCTTGGATGGCCTCCTCATAGAGCAGGAGGCGCTCTTTAGCGATACCGCGCTTTGAATAGGCTTCGACGAGGCTAGGCTCGATCTTGATGGCGTTTGTGAAATCGTCGATGGCGTCTTGATATTGCCGCCGCGCGAACTGGACGCATCCACGCTGAAAGAAGGCGTCGGCGAAGTCGGGTTTGAACTCAATGGCCGATGAATAATGAGCGAGCGCGTCTTCGTAATAGCCGCGGAGCTGCTCAGCGCGGGCGAGCTCGAACCAGCCGGAGGCGCTATCGGGCTGATCGAGGACTTTGTCTTCAAGAGGATCAAAGACCCATTCTTCGGGTAGGAGATCGGCTAAGGTAGCGCGCCAACTCGCTGGATTAAGCAGAGATCCTGCATTTTTGGGGCTTTTAGCGTTTTCAGCAGCTCGAATCATGCGCGATTCTACCATGATTGCTGGGATTGCTGAGCTAGATATGAGGGTAAAATTTTTTTAATTTATCTTAAAAAAATTCTTGACATCTCCTCAACCCTCCCCCATATAGAGATCAGAGCAGCCGTGATGCTGCAATTAACTCAAACTCAAACTAGGAGAAAAAGATCATGGCAGAGAAAAAAACCACAAGAAGGAAAACCACAAGAAAGGCTGCGAAATCAACTTCGGCGGTTTCGGTGTCGGCGGTGTCGGCGGCGTCGAAGGGCTTGATTAGCTCGCTTGCGTCGGGCTGGAAGGAAGTCAGCCGCAAGCAGATCGACTTTGCTCAGGAAAATACCAATGAGTATTTCAAGACCCTGCGCGATATGGCCGATGCCAAGAACCCACAGCAATCGATGATGATCTATGGCCGCTTTGCAGCGGGCGCGGTGAGGCGTCAGGCTGAGCAGGCGCGCGCGATCGGCAAGGTTGTTTCCGGCGTCCAGAAGGATATAGCGGGCAAGATCGCCAAAATCCGTCCGAGCAGCCAAGGCAAATAATAATAACAAGCCTTTGCGAACGGCACCCTCTCACGTTGGCAACCTGCTGGCGTGGGAGGGTTGTTGTTAATCTTGTTATAACCCCCTTATAACCCTCTTATTTTTAGAGGGTATTTTTGCTTGTTTTGGTGTTGTTTTTTGTCCGTAAGAGCGCATAAGATATAGCGTAGGAGTTGAGGAGTTGTTGCCCAGTGGCAAGAGGGGTTGGATTATGCAGCAATTATCAGCATTGGACGCGATGTTTGCCTATTTGGAGAATGGCAATCAATATATGCACGTTGCGGGTCTAAGCGTCTATGACCCTTCGACGGTGCCGCTCGAGCGCAAACGCTACCGCAGCGATGTGCTGTCACATAAGGACATCATCCACGAAATTGAAAAGACTTTGCACGTAGCCCCTAACCTGCGGCGCAAGCTTGTTCGGTTGCCGGGCGACCTCGATCACCCTTACTGGGTCGAGGATGAAAACTTCAACATTGAGTTTCACATTCGGCATATTGCGCTGCCCAAGCCTGGCGACTGGCAACAATTATGTATTTTGATCGCGCGGCTTCACGCGCGCGGCCTCGATATGACAAAGCCGCTCTGGGAGAGCTACATCATTGAAGGTTTGGACAATATCCCAAGCCTGCCCAAAGGCTGTTTTGCGGTATTCAATAAGGTCCACCATGCAGCGATCGACGGCGCAACCGGCGCGCAACAAACGCTCGCTATGCATACGCTCAGCCCCCATGACGAGGTGACGGCTCAATCGCCCGACGCATGGAAGCCGGAATCGGAGCCATCGATTCCCGAATTGCTGGCGCGCGCTTATTTTAATGGCCTCGCGTCACCGATACGAGCCGGTCAGATCATAGCCAAAGCGTTTCCGGGCATGCTGCGCGCCGGACAAGGTCTGCTGCAGGGCAAATTGAAAACGCAAACTTCAGCGCCGCGCACGCGATTTAACACGAAAATTTCTCCGCACCGCGTTTTTGATGCGCGCGTTTTTGATCTCAATGATTTCAAGGCGATCAAAGACGCCTCCAACACGACGATCAATGACGTCGCGCTGACCGTGTGCGGCGGCGCGCTGCGTGAATATATGATGAGCAAAAAAGAGCTGCCGCAAGAATCGATGGTGGCGATGATTCCGGTCAATGTCCGCACCGAAGCTGAACGCAGCTCTGGCGGCAATATCGTGAGCATGATGACCGCGGCGATCGGCACCGATATTGCCGATCCGGTCGAGCGGCTGCAATTTGTTTCGCAGAGTCAGTCCGACGCCAAGGGTGTCGCGCAGACCGCAGGCGCGCGTGAAATGTCGGAGATGTCCGGACTGGTGCCCGCAGTGACTTTTGCGGCGATGTCGCGCAGTCTGTCAGGCGGCGGCTGGGCCGATTATGTGATGCCGCCGGTCAACATCACGATCACCAACGTTCCTGGTCCGCAAGTGCCGCTTTATCTTGGCGGTTCGCGGCTTGTCGTGCTTTTCGGGCTGGGACCGATCGTGCATAATCAAGGCCTGTTCATCGCGATCCAGAGCTATGCGGGCGCGGTGACGATCTCGTGCACGGTCTGCCGCTCCATGATGCCCGATCCGTCTGTTTTTGCTGAGATGCTTCGTAAGTCTTTCCGCGAACTGTATCACGCTGTGCTCGGCAAGAAGGCGCATCTGCACACGATCAACGAGATGGTCGAGATCGCCGCGCAGCGCGAAATACAGGCAGGCTGGCGTCAAGATGAGAAAGCGCAAGCTTTTGCGCCGAAAAAAAAAGCCGCCGCCGCGCCGTCAAAAAAAGCGCCGATAAAGAAAAAGACGGGAGCAGCGTCTCCGGCGTCTCCGGCGTCTTCGACGTCTCCGGCGTCTTCGACGTCCTCGGGGTCTTCAACGACAGCAAGCGCGGGCGGCGCGTAAGCGACTCTATCCGCGTCCCACGTCGCCGCGCGGCGATAATGGCAGGGGATAAATATCCTGAACTGTTTTAAGCTGCTTCTGGCTTCGCCTTTTTCTGCTCGACCGGCTCGGGCTTAGGATAGATCAGCCGCGTGTTGGCCTTGCTTTTGGCAAAAGGCTGCCACTGGCCTTCGGGCAGAGCAAGCCGGTCAGCGACAGCATAGAGCGTCGCCGGATTGAACGCCATGCCTATATGGCTGCAAACGACTTCGATATTTTCGAGCTGGTGATCTTTGGTCTCTTCCCCGACGGGCAGTTTATGGATGCAGCTGCGCCAATGCGCGATGCCGTCGAGCTTCGAGTAAATCGCCGTCGAAGGCAAAGGCGGATTTTCAATGAACATGCGGCGGATTTCAGGACCGACGTCATTGTCTTCCTTAATGCCCGATGACCATTGAAAGAGCGCTTGAACCGGACGGCTTGTGCTTTTCATGCCGGCAAAGGGCGAGCCGAGCATGATAACTTGACGCACAATTTCGGGCGCTTGATTGGCGATGACGCGGGCATAGATGCCGCCGAGGCTCTGGCCGATGAGGGTTATTTTTTTATTATCATAGCGCTGCGAGAGCTCGCCGAGACGCTCGGACATTTTCACGCGCAGACCCGTGCGCGGTCCTGTATTGCGGCCAAGCCCCCAGCCATGCACTTTATAGCCGAGTGAGTGCAGAAAATTGCGCAGCACATAGGTTGATGCATCGCTGGCCATGAAGCCGGGAATGACCAGCACCGGATGCTGATCGCCGCGCGGCGCGTTGTCGAGCAGACCCGCCGAAGGCAACAACGCCGCGAAATCCCATGTGGCGCGGATAACTTCGGTCATCATCAGGAAAGGCGAAGGCCGCATTGCGCTATTTTTCTTGTTTTTTTCATTGCTTTGTTTCGGGTTTTGTTTCGGGTTTTGTTTCGGGCTTTCTTTTTCAGAAAGGCTCTCATGGTTATTATCATTTATGCTCATTTTCGGCTCCTTGATTGAGTTGAGTGAGTATTGATTTTATTGGGTTGTTTTCTTTGTTGTTTTAGTTAATGCGGCGGGCACGACATCGGACAATTTGCCGCGCGCGAGCGCGCCTGAAACAAAATAGGCCGCGGTTTCGCCGAGACCATCGGGTTCAGCGCCGAGTATGCTTGCAAATGGCGCCCAGCTTCTCATGAAGAATAAAGAGCCTGCGATCAAAGCAGCGGTAGCGTTGGGCTCACACCACATGATCGTGTTGTCGTCGATTCCCTCGCGAATGAATCCGGCGAGGCGTTCGAGGTTTTCGCGTCCGATCTTGCGGACATCGGGAAGGATCGTAGCAGCGAGCCAATTTGGCTCGGTGGCCGGGATCCAGATTTTTTGCTGCGCGATATTGGCCGCAGCGCAACGGACGAACGCTTCAACGCGCGCAAGGCCGGTTTTGTGATCGCGGGTGGCTTCATCGAGCCAGCCTGCGACGCGCTTATGGCTCTCAAGCACCGACATTGATGCGAGATCGGCCTTATTTTTGAAATAATAATAGAGTGCGGCGTCGGTCATGCCGAGTCGGTGGGCGATATCTCCGAGCGAAGTTCCGTGATAGCCTTTTTCATGGAGCACACGCAGCGCAACCTGTAGAATAGCATCACGTTTGATTCTCTTTTGCGCATGACGAGCTTCGTCCCACTCTGGCGAGCGAGCGCGGCGCTGAGCAGGCGTCTTGCGGCGATTGGCAGGCAAATTCGCCCCTGCAACAGATTTTTTTTCGATCAACATAAATAAAATTTAATATGGATTTAAAAAAATTTCAAGTCTTTTTTTAAAAAATATTCGCCTTTTTAAGATTTTTCTTTAAGCTCGAGAGGCTTACGTTCACTCAAAGCGCTGAGGCGGCCCGGCCTAGCCCCTTCACTTAAATTTTAAATTAGATTTCAGAGCGGCGAGCTCGCGCTCAAGAAGTTTCTGCCAGTCTTTGGCTTTATCCCTGCGTGCCTGTTTGAGTGCTCTTGCCCAAATCCGCCGCGCGCGCTTTTTCTTGCCATCCTGCTTGGCCGCCTCGCCGAAAAAATAGAGTGCGGCAAGATCATCAGGCTGCTGCCGCAGCGCTTGTCTGAGCAGACTATCAGCGCTGCGCGTAATAAGACCGTCATTTTGAAAAATGATCGCCTGAGCCTGCCCGGTGAGCAAAACAGGATGATCACCCATGAGAATGCGCGCACGCTGATAGGCTTCACCAGCCTGCGCGTAATCGCCGAGCACCATATAAAGGCTCGCAAGAATATGCCACGTTTCAGCATCTCGCGGCTGCGCGGCAAGATGGTTTTCAAGTTTGGCGGCATGAGCAAGCGGGGAAAGATTTTCGGAAGCAAACCTCTGTGTGGCGAGCCTTTCCGCTTGAGGCTGCCCGCCGAGCCACCACGCGCCAACAACAAGATAAACAGCCAAAGCACCAATTGAAACCCCCGCCATAACACCAAGAGCCGCAGACCTCTGCTGCCGCAACGGCTCGATGATCCAGATCACGCAGGCGGCGGTCAGAATAGCGAATAAAACCCAAAGCATGACACTTTAGTTTATATCTCCCTGCATATTTTCGAGGGTTTGCCGAATGCGTCTGCTGAGTTCGGGGTCTTGCGTGAGGCTCTGGGCTCTTTCGAGATCTTGGACGGCGGCTTGAAAGAGTTTTTCAGCTTTTTGTTTTTCTTGAGCTCTGCGTTTGCGCATGGCGATCTGAATTTTAACCTGAGCACGCTCGAAATGGGCGCGCGCATGTTGAGGCTGAAGTCGAATGGCACGATTATAATCTTCAATGGAATCTTGGAGCTGCCCGAGCTGCGCTTGAACGTTGGCGCGTCCGAGATAGGCAGAGGTGAGGCCGGGCTTGATCCGGATCGCTTGATCAAAGTCGTCAAGAGCGTTCTGGAACTGCTTGAGTTGAGCATGGGCGTAGCCGCGATGATTATAGGCTTTGAAAAACTCATCGTTGAGATCAATGGCGAGATCGAAGTCGCTGACAGCGTCTTGATGCTTTCCAAGACGGCTTCGGCTGATTCCGCGGTTATAATAGGCGTCGGCGAAGTCGGGGTTGAGCATGATGGCTTGATTGAAGTCGCCGATGGCGTGCCGGAGTCGTCCGAGCTGATTTTTGGTTTCGCCGCTCGCATTATAGATTTTGGGGGAATCAGGTTTGAGTCGGATGGCGCTGTCATAGTCTCGGACGGCGTCGAGCAGGTTTTGCAGACTGACTTTGGCATGAGCGCGTTCGGTGAAAGCTTCGTGGTAATCGTCCTTGAGCTCGATGGCGCGATCGAAGTCTTTGATGGCATCTTGATATTGGTGGAGCTTGGCCTTATTGACTCCACGATAAAAATAAGCAGGCGCAAAGTCAGCAGCGAGCTCGATGGCCTGAGAATAATTATCGATGGCATCGTGATAATTCCCGAGCCAATTTTGAGCATTGCCGCGCAAATAGAAGGTCTGTCCGACGCCGGGGATTCCAGAGGCCGCCGAAGACGAAGACGACCCCCCCCATGACGACACCGCCACAAGATAACCGCCAATCACCCCGACCAGCACTAGCGCAAACACAGCGCGCACAGCGTGTTTTTCCTGCATCAGCGGCTGAGCAATCCACAGCGCAACGATGACGCTCAACAAAATGAACAGAAGCCAAATCAAGATCATGATGTCCCCACTTTGAAACCTTTAAGGTTTGTTAATTTCGGTTAATTATATCACGATATTTTGGCGATAATGGTAAAAACTGCCCATCAAAGCGAAAAGAGAGCAAACAGAAAGGGAACAGAAAGGCATCGTTTGGTTGTCATCGGATGTCAGCGGGAGTTTGAGTTTTTCCGTCTTGTGAAAAAGCGCCGACGCATGATGCGGTGGACATATCTAGCACGGTTATATCTGCGCCGGAACAAATAAACAACGAGCTCGAAGCGTCGCAATTCGGATTCGGTGGGGGTGTAAGTTTGATCGCGCATATATCTATAGACGATCTTGATCGCTTGGTTGTTGAGCTTGATCGCTTTCCTCAGCGATGGTTTGACAGGTTCCATGATGATCCCCTTTTGCCTCGTTTGAGCCAGATGAGGGGCAACACCAACATCAATGCTTTTTGTCGCACTGATGCCGGGGGTGTTGACAAACCATACGGAGATGGCCACGACGCTTTCAGCCGAAACCTTTTATATGACGCCGTCACCCCGACCTCGTCGAGGTGACAGTGATTGACGGCATCTGTCATTGCCGCTCCGTAGAGGTTGTCACGCCCCAGAGCTAGAACTCCTAGCCCCAGGGATAGATTTACCATATTGGCCGTTTCGAGGGAAGAATTATTGAATGAGCAACATCAATAGGAAGTCTAAGAAGCTGGTGGCGACTGCTTAAAGCCCAACTTTTTTGCTGTGTCAAAGTCAGCCTGTGCCTTTTCACCCTCACCAAGCTCCTGATAGGCAATGCCGCGATTATTATAGGCCTTAGCATAATCCGGCTTGAGTCGGATCGCCTCATTAAAATCTGCAATGGCCATTTGATTTTGGCCGATTTTATATCTACAAACCCCCCTATTATTATAAGCCACTTCACCATTTGGTCTGAGCTCTACCACCTTGTCAAAATCAGCAAACGCTTCTCTATATTTCCCAAGATTTTTTTTAGAGAAGCCACGATTATTATAAGCTGCAATAAAGTCCGGATTGCGCTTTATCGCCTTGCTAAACTGTTCAATCGCTTTTTTAAAATCGTCTCTTTCATAAAGTTTTCTTCCTGAAATAAAAAAATCATTTGCTTCGTCAGCAAGAGGTCGGTCGTTGCGCCTATTGATTGAAGCAAAACCAAAAATATCCTTAAATAAACTTGCTGATCTTAGATTGAACAAATCTTCCATTTCTTTGAGAAGATCTTTTTTGTCTTTATGGTTTATTATAATAGATTGGGGTAATTGGCCTTCTTTGAACAGGTTATATTCCCCCAAAATAAAAACGCTATCTTGGCGCGCAATACGTTCGGTAAGGCTTTCTAAATCCCAATGCCAAACTTTGTCATCATAAAGAAAATGATGCAATTCGCTACTTAAATCTTTTTCTTTTATTGGTTTGAATAATATTCTATCATTTGTATCAATGATAAATACTCTGCCATTTACATCCTCTTTCTGACAAGCAAACCACAAAGCCACATGAAAAGATCGGGTAAAATCAAGCAAACAGGTCGCTGCGCCATAATGTTGAAGTCGTGCCAAAACCTCTAAATCGTGTAATCTTCGACCTGCCTCTCGGCCCCAACCGTTTCGCCTTGCTGGTTCTATAAGCTGTGCCTCGTTATAACTTAACAAGAACTCTTTACTATTGATTCTTAATCGGGTTCGAGCAGCAGACTCCAAACGCCAACCTTCATTTGCCTGCCCACGAAAAGCATAACGACCGGGAGGCTTGCCTTTTACCCGTTCCTTAAATTCGGCATGATATTTTGCAAACAGATTTACCACCGACGCGCCCCTTCTGACAGCAGGGGGACCATATCATCACTTTGCGGCAAGATGAGTCATGAGCTGATCTGCGCCGCCGATATAGCTTCCGTCCAGCCAGATTTGCGGCACGGTAATGGGTGTCTTTGGTCCGACGATCGGCTTGACGCGCGCGAACATCTCGTAGAGCGCGCGCGGATTTTCAACCACATCATGGTAAATATAATCTATGTTGGCTTCAGCGAGTCTTTGTTTTGCGCGCTGGCAGTGGGGGCAAGTCTGTTTGCCGAACAACACGTTGCCTGCGACCTGCGAGCGCTTGGCATAAACTTCGGTGATCTCCTGACACAAAACGCCGCGATTGAGCGCCTCGCCTTCTGATACGACTTTTCCCTCTACCATGACGATCGGCGCGTGCCACGCGCCGCGCTTGAGCGGCTTCCACCATTCGCTCAGCCACTCGCGGATGTCGAGCTCCACCGACACGCCCGCGAGTTCTTTGTCGACGACATCGCGCAGAATATCTTGTGTCACGGCGCACTCACCGCACGGAATTTTTACTTCAAACGGGCCCCATTTTCCTGCCCAGCGAAACATCGTGATTTTGATCGGTTCCATCTCTTGGCTCTCCTGATAACAAGCTTCCATCATAATTCAGTTTGGCGGCGAGATAAAGTGTGAATTACAAATTAGGCCTCAAAGCCGAGCCACGTGGTGAACTCACTGAGCTCGGCGCGTTCGGTGCGCAGTCGGTTCACTCGATGCGCTTCGTCCATATAGCCGAGCGCCATGCCGCAAAAAAACATATCACTTTCCGGCAAGTTAAGATATTCCCGCACTGAGGGTGTCCATGCTGCCCACGCCTCTTGGCCGCAGGTGTGGAGATCATATTCGCGCGCGAGCAGCATGATCGTCTGGATGAACATCCCCAGATCAGACCACTGACCCTCCCCCATCGCGCGGTCAATCGAGAAAAACATTGCCCCTGGCGCTCCAAAAAACTGATAATTCGCCGCGAACTGTTTAAGCCGTCCGACTTTATCCTCGCGGGGAATGTCGAGCAGCGCGTAAAGCTGCTCGCCGACGCGGTAGCGTCTTGTCCGATAGGGCTCTTTGAGCTTGGGGGGATATATATTGTATTCGGACTTTTCGCCTTGAATGCCCGATTGCATTTTTTCAAGAATGATCTGCGAGAGCTCGCGCATCGCCGAGCGTCCGAGCACATGAACATGCCAAGGCTGCAGGTTGCCGCCCGACGGCGCGCGACGCGCCTGCGTGATGATTTTTTCCAACGTCTCGCGCGCGACGCCTTTGTCGAGAAATTGCCGACACGAAATGCGAGTGGCGATCGCTTCAGAGACTTTCATCTATTCCCCCTTTATTGAATCGTGAAGCCGCCATCGACGATCAACTCGGAGCCGGTCGAGAAAGAGGCGTCATCGCTGGCGAGAAAAACAACCGCCTTTGCGATTTCATCGGGACGCGCGAGCCGCCCCATCGGATGATTGAACTCAAGCATCATGCGCGCGCCTTCGGGATTGTCGGCGACGCCGACATCTTGGAGCGTCTGGACGACTTGCCCGCCCATGAGCGTGTCAACAGCGCCGGGATGAACCGAATTGACGCGGATGGGCGTCTCACCTTGGGCATATTCGAGCGCGATGGCTTTAGTCATCAGACGCACAGCACCTTTGGATCCGCAATAGGCGGCGTGGGCGCTCGCACCGAGAATCCCGGCCATCGACGAGAGGTTGACGATCGCCGCGCCGCCTTTCCATTTGGCGGCGTTTCTTTTGAGAAGCGGGATGATGTGCTTGCAGCCGAGAAATACCCCTTCAACATTGACAGCAAAGATACGCCGCCAATTTTCGAGCGACATTTCCTCGACCGGTGCGGCTTGATAGATGCCCGCATTGTTGACAAGGATATCCAAGCCGCTGGGGTCTTTGCCGAGCTCGTCGGCGAGCTGTCGCCAATGATTTTCATCGCAGACATCAAGACGATGAAATCGCGCGGTGCCTTGTCCGTGCCTTTTGTCGATGGCAGCCACCGCGCTTTGCGCTTCTTGCTCGAGAAGATCGGCGATGATAACTTTTGCGCTCTCATCGGCGAGCGCATCGGCGATCGCTTGGCCGATGCCGCGCGCGCCTCCAGTGATCAGGGCGGTTCGGCCTTCAAGTTTTCCTGAGTGTTTTTCTGACATGATCCCCTCCTTTGGTTCGTCGGGGGCTATTATACATAAAAATTCAGGAATCTCCTCTTGCGCAGGGGGTCGAAAGCGGTCTAAATAAGCCTTTAATGAGTGTCGCACGGAACTTATCGTTTTTCCCGCACCGCCATATCCTTTCAACGAAAGACTTGACGGCGGACAATGCGGCATTTCTATTGGATCTTTCCGAAAACTATATCAATAAACGCGCGAGCACAGCGCTCAAAGGATTGACGCAAGTCAATCTTTTTTTTGAGAACTCGACGCGGACACAGGTTTCGTTTGAGCTCGCGGGCAAGAGGCTCAGCGCCGATGTGCTGAGCATGAAACCAGCCTCATCATCAATCAAAAAGGGCGAGACGGTGCTCGATACGGCCATGACGCTCAACGCAATGAAGCCGGATGTCCTTGTCGTGCGACATGGCGCGTCGGGAGTTGCGGCGCTGCTGTCGCAGAAGGTGGATTGCGCGGTCGTCAATGCCGGGGACGGCGCGCATGAACATCCCACGCAGGCGCTCATCGACGCGCTGACGATCCGCCGCAGACGCAGACGCATCGACGGCTTGCAAGTGGCGATCTGCGGCGACATTTTGCACAGCCGTGTCGCGCGCTCCAACATTTATTTATTGAAAACATTGGGCGCATCGGTACGCTTGATTGCGCCGCCCACTCTGCTGCCGCGCGAGGCGGCGCGCGCATTTGGCGTTGAAGTTTTTCACCGCATGGAAGCCGGCCTGCCTGGCTGCGACATCGTGATGATCTTGCGCCTGCAACAAGAAAGGATGGCCGGACATTATGTTCCCTCGCCGCGCGAATATTTTGATCTGATGGGGCTGACGAAAGAAAAGCTAAGCCTCGCGCGCGACAAGGCGCTGGTCATGCACCCCGGCCCGATGAATCGCGGCATAGAGATCGACAGCGCCGTCGCTGATGATGTGTCGCGCTCTTTGGTGCAGGAGCAAGTCGAAATGGGCGTCGCGGTGCGCATGGCCGTGCTCGATGTGCTGACTCGCGAGCGGCGGCAATGAATGTTCTATTGAAAAATGCGCGTCTGCTCGGCGCTATGGACTTGAGCGATATTGTCGTGCGGCAGGGACAAATCGCTGCGATCGAGCCGAGCGGGCATGGCATCACAAGCGCAACAACAAGTGAAATCGACGATGAAATTAATTGCGGCGGCTATTTATTGCTTCCGGGGCTAATCGATATGCAGGTTTTTATCGGCGGCGCGGGCGCAAGCGGGGATGATCGGCTGGCGGATTTGAATCGCGCGGCGATGGCGGGCGGTGTGATTTCAGCTTTGCTGATGCCTGATGAGAACCTCAACGAACCTCATAACGGATGGGACGATATGACTTCGGGCGCGCGCTTTTACCGCGCAGCGCCGATCACCCAAAATTGCGGCGGCGAGCGGCTTGCCGAAATGGGATTAGCTCATCAAAAGGGTGCGCGCGCCTTTTGCGATGGCGCAAAGGCGATCGGCAACAGCCAGATCATGCGCCGCGCGATGGACTACACATCGGATATGAATGCGCTGCTGATGCACCAGCCACTTGATCCGGCGCTTGCCGGAGACGGCGTGATCAATGAGGGCGTGGTTTCGGCGCAACTCGGCCTCGCGGCGATACCCGCAGCAGCCGAGATCGTCATGGTCGCGCGCGATATTGAACTTGCCCGCATGACCGGAGCAAAATATCACGCAGCGCAGATCTCGTGCGGCGGCGCGCTCGAGCTGATCCGCCGCGCCAAAAATGAAGGCCTTACGATCACGTGCGGCGTTTCGATCAATCACCTTTTGCTCAATGAAGAGGCGATCGGCAACTGGCGAACTTTCTGCAAACTTACCCCGCCTCTGCGCGCCGAGCAGGATCGCCGCGCGCTCATCGACGGCGTCATTGAAGGCGTGATCGATGTGATCGTTTCAGGGCATAATCCGCAGTCGCAGGAGACGAAGCGCCTGCCCTTCGAGCAGGCCGAAGCGGGCGCGGTCGGACTTGAAACTCTGCTCGCTGGCGCATTGACCTTGCACAAAAAGGATAATGTTCCGCTTGAGGCTTTGATCTCTGCTTTGACGATCAACCCAGCGAGATTATTAAACCTGCCTGCGGGAGAAATTAAACAAGGCCGCGCGGCAGATTTTGTCTTATGTGATATGGAACAAAAATGGACTTTGGATGTAACACAGCCTGATGCTTTGCAGAGTCAATCTCAGAACGCCGCACTTGACGGGCAAACATTTTACGGCAGACCTTTGCTGACCTTATCGCAGGGGGAGATCATCTTCGATGCCCGATCCGATTGATTGGGGCTTTGCCCTGCCCTATTTTGCCGCGGCGTTGTTTGGCGGCTATCTGCTCGGCTCGATCCCGACCGGATTGCTGCTCACACGATGGGCAGGATTAGGAGACATCCGCGATATTGGCTCAGGCAATATCGGCGCGACAAACGCTCTGCGCACGGGGCGACGCTGGATCAGCATAGCTACGTTAATCGGAGATATAGGCAAAGCGGCTTTGGCGGTTTATCTTGGCGCGCGCTTTGGTCCGGATATGGCGATCCTTGCGGCAGCGGGAGCTTTTTGGGGGCATTTATTTCCGATCTGGCTTGGATTGCGCGGTGGCAAAGGGGTTTCGGTGTTTTTAGGGGCGCTGGCTGTGCTTTATTGGCCGCTCGCTTTGCTGTTCATCGGAATTTGGCTTGGAATAGCGATTTTATTTCGATTCTCGTCGCTGGCTTCCCTGACGGCCTCGATCACGACCCCCTTCGCCGCCGCACTGCTCTTTAACGAATGGCAGATTGCTGAATTATGCTTTATATTGCAGTTTTTTATTGTGTGGGCACATCGCGCAAACATTGCACGTCTAACGCGAGGCGAAGAACCTAAAATATCGGCCTAAATTATGAGCACATTATCAAATTCCGAACGGCTTGATCGCCTACGTTTAATTCGCAGCGAAAATGTTGGGCCTGCGACTTTCCACATTTTGCTGCGCCGCTTCGGCAGCGCAACAAGAGCACTCGCCGAGCTCCCAGGACTGTCTCGACGCGCGGGCGGACGGCGGATCAAAATATCGTCGAAGTCACTCGCCGAAGCCGAAATGGAAAAACTCACTCAAATGGGAGGTCAATTCGTCATGGTCGGCGACGATGATTATCCCCCAACATTGACCGCGCTCGATCACGCACCACCGGTTTTATCTTTGATCGGCCACAGCCACATTATGAAAAAGACCTGCATCGCGATTGTCGGGACACGCCATGCGTCGGCGTCGGCGCTGACTTTGACGAGAAAGCTCGCCACCGGAATCGGCGCCGAGGATCATGTCATCGTATCAGGCATGGCGCTGGGCATCGACACAATGGCGCATGAGGCAGCGCTTGCCACAGGCACAATCGCTGTGCTCGCTGGCGGGGTCGATGTAGTCTATCCGCCGCAAAATCAAGAGCTCTATGAGCAAATCTGCGCCACCGGCTGTGTGGTCAGCGAAATGAGATTGGATGAAAAGCCGCGCTCACAGCATTTTCCGCGGCGCAACCGGATCATTTCGGGGCTATCTTTGGTGAGCGTGATCGTTGAAGCACCAGTGCGATCAGGGGCAATGATCACCGCGCGCATGGCCGCCGATCAGGGGCGATTAGTCTGCGCGGTGCCGGGCTCGCCGATGGATCCCCGCGCCAAAGGCACCAACCAGCTCATCCGCGACGGCGCAACCCTTGTCGAAAACAGCGAAGATGTGCTACGCGAAATAGCACCGCTAATTCACAAACCACTCGCTGAGGAGAGAAGTGTTTATATGGACGACACCCTTCCCCTTCTCCCTGAACCGGACAAGGATGATTATGAGCAAGTCATATCTCTTTTAAGCCCAACGCCGACGAGCATAGATGACATCGTCCGCCAGTCTGGGCTGGCAGCGAGCTTGGTCAATGTTGTCTTGACGGATTTAGAACTCGGCGGCCGCGTTGATCGTGATCTTGGCAATCGCGTTTCAATTGGGAGCCAAGGGGTCGCATGAGTCTTGTCATTGTTGAATCACCGGCGAAGGCGCGCACGATCGAGCGCTATTTAGGCGGCAAACATAATGTCATCGCCTCTTACGGTCATGTGCGCGATCTCGTGGCGAAGGACGGCGCAGTCGCTCCAGATAATGATTTTGCGATGTTGTGGGAGGTCAATGACAGATCGCAGGCGCGTCTTGCTGAGATCGTCAAAGCCGTCAAGAAATCGGATCGGCTGATCCTCGCCACCGACCCCGACCGTGAAGGCGAAGCGATCGCATGGCATCTGATCCAATTGCTCGGCGAGCGCAAACTCCTCGATGATGTTGAAGTCGAGCGCGTCGTGTTCAACGCGATCACGAAAGCGTCGGTTTTGGAGGCGATGGCGCATCCGCGGCAGGTCGATAAGGATTTGGTCGACGCTTACTTGGCGCGCCGTGCTTTGGATTATTTGGTCGGGTTCACGCTCTCGCCGGTTTTGTGGCGCAAGCTGCCCGGGTCGCGCTCGGCCGGGCGGGTGCAATCTGTGGCGCTGCGGCTGATCTGCGAGCGCGAGGCCGAACGCGAAGCCTTTGTGCCGCAGGATTTCTGGACGATTGATATCGGCATGAAGGCAGAGCTGGGCGACTTCACCGCGCGGCTAACCGAACTTGACGGTGATAAGCTCAAAAAATTCACATTCAAAAACGGCGAAGAGGCTGAAGAAGCGCGCAAGCGCAGTGAGTTGGCGGCATGGCGGGTGCAGGATATTGAAAGCCGTCCCATCTCGCGCCGCGCAGCACCCCCTTTCACGACCTCAACCTTGCAGCAGGAAGCCGCGCGCAAACTCGGCTTTGCCGCCGCGCGAACGATGATGTGCGCGCAACGACTATATGACGGCTCTGCGGGCGGACGCGGTCTCATTACTTATATGCGCACCGATGGCGTTCAGATCACGCCCTCAGCGCTCGAACAGGTGCGCGGCCAGATCACCAGCCAATTCGGCAAGGATTATCTGCCGGAGAAGCCGCATTTTTATAAGGCTCGCGCCAAGAACGCTCAAGAGGCGCATGAGGCGATCCGCCCGACCGATATTTCCCTTGTGCCGCGCGAATTGAAGCTCTCTGACGACGCAGCCAAGCTCTACGAATTGATCTGGAAGCGGACGATCGCCAGTCAAATGAACCCGGCGCGCTTTCAACAGACAACCTTAATTTTAAGCGGCAGCGAAAAAGAAAAAGAAGATTCCCTTGCGGCGCGCGCGAATGGCCGTGTGCTGGTTTTTGACGGCTTTATGCGAGTCTATTTTGAAGGCCGCGACCTCCCCGAAAACAGCGAGGTCGGCGAAGAAAAAGATCAAAACTTGCCTGAAGTCGAAAAAGGAGCTGCGCTCAAAGTGATGAAAGCCGTCAGCGATCAACACGCAACCCAGCCGCCGCCGCGCTTCACCGAAGCGTCTCTGGTCAAACGGATGGAAGAACTCGGCATCGGACGGCCTTCGACCTATGCGCCGACTTTGTCTTTGCTGCGCGAGCGCAATTACGTGATGATGGATAAAAAACAGCTCTCCCCTGAAAGCCGCGGTCGGATCGTCACGGCCTTCTTGAAAAAGTTTTTTGGCCGCTATGTCGATTATGATTTCACCGCCGCGCTCGAAACGCAGCTCGATGATGTGTCCTCAGGCAAAACTACATGGAAAAACGTGCTCGCTGACTTTTGGAAAAACTTTATTCAATCGGTCGATGATATTTCCGAATTGCGCATCACACATGTTCTGGATTATCTCAACGAGGCTCTGGCCTCGTCGGTTTTTCCGAGCGAAAATGGCCGCGATGGCCGCAGCTGTCCGAAATGCGAAAAAGGCCGGTTGAGCATCCGGCTTGGCCGCTTTGGCGCCTTTGTCGGCTGCGGCAATTATCCCGAATGCAAGTTCACGCGCTCGCTGATCGCCGGAGAAGACGGCGAAGGCATGGAGCGCGAACTCGGCGATGATCCCGAAACTGGCAATACAATCTTCGTGAAGTCAGGACGCTTCGGTCCCTATGTTGAGCGCGCGCTGCTCGAAGGTGAAAAGAAACCTCTGCGCATGGCGATCCCCAAAACGCTCAAACCGGAAGAAATCGAGCTCGACCTCGCCTTGAAGCTCTTATCTTTGCCGCGCCTCGTCGGCGAACATCCCGATGACGGCGAAGAGATCATCGCGGGCATTGGCCGCTTCGGCGCCTATGTCAAACATGGCAAGCTCTACGGCAGCCTCGATGAGCCGGAAGAGGCGCTGACCGTCGGCTTGAACCGCGCGCTCGCCGTGCTCGCCGAGAAGAAGGCCAACCCCGGACGCCGCCGCGCCCCGACCGGCAAAAGTCTGGGCGAACACCCCGATGGCGGCGAAATCACCGTCTTGGCCGGACGCTTCGGGCCCTATGTCAAGCTGGGCGCGATCAATGCGAGCCTGCCCTCCGGCATGGAGCCCGATGAGGTTACCCTCGAAGAGGCCATCCACCTCATCAATGCGCGCAAGGCGCGCGGACCGGCTAAACGCAAAAAAGCCGTCAAAAAGAAGGCCGTCAAGAAAAAAGCGGCTAAAAAGAAAACCGCTAAGAAAACCGCTAAGAAAAAAACCGCCAAAAAACCCGCCAAAAAAGAGGTTCCAAAAGAAGTTCAGGAGACCGACTAGCTTTGCGCTAGATTGCGGCTAGACCTTGCATTCATCGCAAATCCGGTGCTAGCATGGGACATGGCAAAAGCATCGAGCATCAAAATCAAGCTGGAGAGCACTGCGGGAACGGGATTTTTCTACGTCACCCGCAAGAACACGCGCCCGAAGCCAGGCAAGGAAATCGGCAAGATCAGCTTGCGGAAATTTGACCCTGTGGCGCGCAAACATGTGGAGTTTCGCGAAACACGGATCAAATGAGCAACTTTAACGATTAACTTTAATAAGGGAGGCAAAAACCATGTCAGCTGTAGAAGAGAAATCACCTGCGGAGCTTTACCGCGAACAAGCCGGTCAATTAAAAATTGAGGCGCGCGCCTTCATCGGCGGCGAGTTTGCCGCAAGCGCGAGCGGCAAAACTTTTGACTGCATCAGCCCGATTGACGGCCAAGTGATTGCCAAAGTGGCATCATGCGAGCAGGAAGATGTTGATCGCGCGGTCACCAAAGCGCGCGCCGCGTTCCAGAAAGGCGACTGGGCTTTGATGGATCCGAAGAAGCGCAAGAAGGTCATGCTGAAATTCGCCGACCTGCTCGAGCAAAACGCGACCGAGATCGCTCTGCTTGAGACTTTGGATATGGGCAAGCCGATCAATTTTTCCAACCGCGTGGATATGCCCGGGGTTGTGTCCTCGGTGCGCTGGTATGCGGAGGCGATCGACAAAATTTACGACGAGATCGCGCCTTCCGATCGCAATGCGGTGGCGCTGATCACGCGCGAGCCGATCGGCGTGGTGGCCTGTGTCGTGCCGTGGAACTTTCCTCTGCTGATGGCGTCGTGGAAATTTGCGCCAGCGCTCGCGGCAGGCAATAGCGTGATTTTGAAACCGGCGGAGCAGTCGCCGCTTTCGGCACTCAAAGCGGCGTCGCTTGCGGCGGAGGCAGGCATACCGGAAGGCGTGTTTCAAGTGCTGCCGGGCTTTGGCGAAACCACCGGACAAGCTCTTGGCCGCCACATGGATGTGGATATGGTCGCGTTCACCGGCTCGACTGAGGTCGGGAAGTTTTTCCTGCAATATGCGGGCGAGTCGAACATGAAGCATGTGAGCTTGGAATGCGGCGGCAAGACGCCGAACATTGTCTTCAACGATGCGGAGAGCATTGACCGCGCGGCGGCAGCGGCGGCGGCGGGCGTATTTTTCAATTCGGGGCAGGTCTGTGTCGCTGCGACACGCCTGCTGGTTGAAGAAAGCATCCATGACGAGTTTTTGGAGAAAGTGAAGGCGATCGGCGAACATATGCAGCCGGGCGATCCGCTTGATCCGAAGAGCTTTATGGGCTCCATCGTCGATGAGAACCAGATGGAGCGCGTGCAGAAATATATCAGCATCGGCGAGGGTGAAGGCGCGAAGCTGGTCTTTGGCGGCAAGCGCGCGCGCACCGAGAGCGGCGGCTTTTATATGCAGCCGACGATCTTTGACGGCGTGGACAACCAAATGCGCATCGCGCAGGAAGAGATTTTCGGCCCCGTTCTGTCAACGATTTCGTTCAAGGATGAGGCGGAAGCTTTGCGCATTGCCAATGACACGATCTACGGTTTGCAGGCGGCGGTCTGGACGAGCAACATTAACCGCGCGTTCCGGATTTCGCGAGGGCTTAGGTCGGGCACGGTGACGGTCAATGATGTCAATGGCGGCGACATTACCGTGCCGTTCGGCGGCTATAAGCAGTCGGGCATTGGGCGCGATAAGTCTCTGCATGCGTTTGACAAATATTCGCAGCTCAAATCCACCTATATCGTTATTTCCTAGCGCCAGTGGAGGTTGTCGGCTTTGCCGACGATTATTTTTTACTGGATCCCCGCTTCCGGCACTTTGTGCCTGCGCGGGGATGACGAAAGGAAGATGCGAACGGCACCCCAGCGCCGACATTATTGCAAACGGCGCGCCAGCGCCGTCATTCCCGCAAAAGTCAGTAAGGTTCTCGGCGATTCCTCTGTCAGCGGGAACCCAGAGGACGGGCTTTTAACAAGATGTCGGCTACGCCGATGATTATTTTTCACTGGATCCCCGCTGACAGGCGAGCCTGTCGCGGGGATGACGCGGTGGAGTGGGCGCGGTGATAACAATCAAGAAGTGCGCCGCCCTCTGCGTCGTTTTCGTATTTTGCGGCCAGACAAATAAAGCTTTTGATAGCGAGAGGTAGAGTGGCAACAAGTTTTAATAACCCCATCAGATGTAATTGCTACATAACAGCCACGCACTCTTTCTAGCTCCTGCATTTCATATTTAATAAGGCGAATATCCTCTACAGAGCCTTTCTCACAGCCATCTTTGATTTTTTTGATTTTTCTCTTTCTTTTAAAGATCTCCTGATCGACTGTCTTGTTCAACATAAGATAGCAACCCTCCCCTCCCATCTGGGGCCTAAATTCACCATACATGATAACTAGATTAACATCTATATCGCGCTGTTGACTGCGCTGTCGAGCGTGCTTTGTGTATATTATTAACATTTTTACCCTCCCAAAATTACTTTGTAAAAAGACGCACTAGCGCCGACGAAGCTCGTTAATTGACGCAGTTGAGCCGTCGTCCTTGAGGTATCGCCAACTTCCACTCCAAACATTCTCGGCACCTTCTGCTATAGAAGCATTCACTTGGTTGAGTGAAGTAAAGCTCTTTTTTGTATCAGACCTTTCCCACATACCGCCACTCACTATTGCCCAATACCTCTGTCCCTTATACTTCCTGAAGACCTCAAAACCCTCTGGAAAATCAACGTTATTACGAGAATCTCTAATTCCATACCGGGATGAAGTTGTTATTGATTGATTTTGGGGGATAGCGCCATTAACCTCTATTCCGCGATCTGTTGTTTTGTCCTCTTTTTGTATCCTCGCCTGTTTACAACCAAATTTCCGATAAAGAATTGCATCCTCTGTTTCTTCTCCAGATTGGCGGGCTGCCCAAATAGCTGCATAAACATCAATTGATATAGATATTGTTCGGGTTGTTCGGGACATAAGTTTTTCCTTTGTTTTACTATTTTCTATCTTTCACTATAATCAGCTACTACCTACTTGCCAAGGGAATTCTTTGCTTAAAGTGCACTCATAATGCCCAAAAACTCAAAGGGAGATCTGTAGGCCTAATTAATAGTAAAAATTAGAAAAAATTATAGCTTTGTGAAGGCTTTAACTCTTCTTTATAAAAGCCAAAGGCTCAGCGCGAGGGTGAGCAGCGCGGCGGCGGGGATCACCCAAAGAGTGATCCGGCGCAGGCTAGGCGCGATGTCTTCGCCGTTGCGGTGCTTCTCAGCGACAAAAGGCAGCAGCGTCAAGAACATTAGCGCATAGACGATGACATAAATGCCGAAGCCCAGCGCTAACTGGTCAAACGACAAATCAAACCTCTTCCAGCTCAATGAGCGTGCCGTTAAATGAGGACGGATGGAGAAAAATCACCGGCTTGCCGTGCGCGCCGATTTTGGGCTCGGGGTCTCCGGCGATTTCGGCACCCTCGCGGATCATCTTATCGCGCGCCGCAATAATATCCGCCACTTCATAGCAAATATGATGAATGCCGCCGCTTTTATGCTGTGCCAGAAACTTCTCAATCGGCGAATTGTCGCCGAGCGGCTCGATCAATTCTATTTTGGTGTTGGGCAGCTCCACAAAGATCGTGGTGACGCCATGCGCGGGCAGAGACTCCGCAGCGCTGACGCGCGCGCCTAAAATATCACGATAGGTTTGCGCCGCCGCGCTGACATCGGGCACGGCGATCGCCACATGGTTCAGTCTTCCGATCATATTTATTTCTACCTCTAAATGCGGCTGATATGGATATGGGTTTCAGGTTTTTTGCCCCAGCTCAAAAACAGAGCATGACGCACAAGACGGCGGACTTTGCCTAAAATCACATCATCTTGGATGAGGTCGGTCGGCGATAGTTGAGCGTAGGCGTTTTTGGCAGCCACAAGGGCGAGCTGCGCGAGGCTGCGACCATCACGACCGCACGAAGGCGCGCCAGAAAGCGAAACGCGCATCGGAGCAGCAAGCATGCCATCCTGCTCGACCACAATCGAGATCGAAACAATGCCCGATCGCGCGAGGTGGCGGCGCATATGCAACGGGCCGTCATCATTGTCGCGCACGGGGATGTGTCCGTCAAGATAGAGACGGCCATGATCGACCCCGCCAATGCGCCGCACAGGCCCAGGCGCGAGCTGCACCACAGAGCCATTCGGCGCAACAACGCAGTTTCCGATCTGATGAGTTTTGGCAAAGGCGGCGTGTTCGACGAGGTGGCGGCGCTCGCCATGCACCGGAATCAGAGATTGAGGCTGCACCCATTCATACATGCGCGCGAGCTCTTCGCGGCAGGGGTGACCGGAGACATGAAGCGCCGGGACGTGCCGCGCCGTGATGATCTCAGCGCCGCAGGCGGTCAGAGCATTTTGCAGCGCATAGATGTTGACTTCATTGCCGGGGATCTCACGCGACGAAAAAAGAACACGGTCGCCCGGAGCAATACGGACGCAATTGTGCCGCCCCTGAGCAATGCTACTGAGCGCAGCGCGCGGCTCGCCCTGACTTCCGGTGCACAGAAAAACGACTTGATTGCGCGGCAGCGCAGCGCCTTCCTCTGGAGATAAAAAAGGCTTGATAGCGCCGAGCAATCGGGTTTCTTTGGCGACTTCAGCCATGCGCTGCATCGAACGCCCGATGAGCGCAACACGGCGACCGGCAACTTCGGCAGCGCGCGCAACGCTCGTCATGCGCGCAACGTTGGAGGCAAACGAAGTCACAAAAACGCGCCCATCACCTGCCTGTCCGATCGTATCAATCAGCGTGTCATAAACTTGCGCCTCAGAGCCAGAACTCCCCTCTTGAAACACATTGGTCGAGTCACAAATGATCGATAAAACTCCCTCTTCGCCGATTTCGCGCAGCCTTTGATCTTCAATCGCGTTGCCGAGCATCGGATCAGGATCGATCTTCCAGTCGCCAGTATGAAGAACGGTGCCCAGCGAAGTGCGAACCGCCAAAGCATTGGGCTCCGGAATCGAATGGGTCAGGCCAACAAACTCGATTTCAAAAGGGCGGATTTTCAAACGGCGACTAGGATCGACGACATTGATTTCGGCATCTTCTTCGAATCCGGCTTCGGCGAGTTTGCGGTAGATCAAATGAGAGGTGAACTCCGTAGCATAAAGCGGGCATTTGAACTTCGGCCATAAATGAGCGATCGCGCCGATATGATCCTCATGGCCGTGCGTGAGCACAATCGCCGCGAGCTTGTTGCGCCTCTCTTCGAGAAAAGCCGGATCGGCCATAATCACCTCAACGCCGGGCACATTGCCGCTGCTCGAAAAAGTCACGCCGATATCGACGATGATCCACGTCTCTTCGCCCTGCCCATCGAAAAAGCCGTAGAGGTTGAGGTTCATGCCGATCTCACCCGATCCGCCGAGCGGCACAAACACCCATTGCGGCTCACCAGCCAAAGTTTTAAAGCCGTTCGGGCGATGATTTTTCTTATTGGGCTTCAAATTGTTGGACATTTTTGCTCCTGCTGGTTTTTTTAAAGAAAACATCACCGGCTTCGATCATTCTTTTTGAGCCATCGGCGAGCGACAGAATCAGAACGCCATTTTGATCGATGCCGTCAAAAGTCCCCGAAAGAGTTTCTTCGGTGAGACGCACATCTATATTCTCGCCCAAACCGGCAGCGGTGGCAAGCCAGGCCTGTCTGATATTGGCAAAATCCCCGTCCCAGACATTTGCGGTCTGCTCGAAAGTCGCAGCGAGCGTTTGCAGAGCAGCGCGCGGCGCAACATCCAAACCCAGCGCGGTGGCAGGAAATTGCGCCTCATCAGGCGCATGGACGAGATTGACCCCTATCCCAACCACGAGCCAAAGCTGTCCGTGGTCATAGCCGGATTCGATTAAAATGCCGCAAAATTTATGCCCATCGATCAGCACATCATTCGGCCATTTGAACCGCAATGACGCGGCCTGTTCGGGCGTGAGATAATGCCGCGCCATCTCCCCGACAGCAAGCGCAGCAACAAAAGAATATTGCGCCGCAACACTGAGCGGATATTGAATCTGCGTCAGCCAGCTCGCATAAAGATTGCCGCGCGGACTTTGCCATGAACGACCGCGCCGACCTCTGCCTTTAGTCTGCTGCGCGGCGGCGATCCATAGGGGGCCAAACTGGCCTTGTTGCGCGAGCGCTTTAGCATCATCATTTGTGCTGCCGGTGGTATCCTGCCAGATAATTTTGGTCATCCGATCATGCCTTCCACGACAAGGGTCGCGGGCAGGATGAGCCAGCTCGGCGCGACAACAAAAGCCAGAACGAGCGCCGCCGACAGACCAAGAAATATCCTCGCCGACATGGGAAATTCAACATCAAGTTCTTCATCGGGCTCGTCGAAATACATCAATTTGACGATGTTGATGTAATAATAGGCGGCGACCGCGCTGGTGATGATCCCGAAAACGGCGAGCGCGTAAAAACCGGCCTCGATCGCGGCAAGAAAAATATAAAACTTTGCGAAAAACCCGGCGAGCGGCGGGATTCCAGCCATAGAAAAGAGGATCGCCGCAAAAAAGAACGCAATCGCCGGATGAGTGCTCGACAGACCGGCAAGATCGGAAATGCGCTCAAGCGACATCTCATTGCGGCGCAAAGCAAGCACACAGCAGAAAAATCCGATGACCGAGATCATATAGATCGCGAGATAGATGATGACGCCTTGTATGCCAGCGGCATCGCCGACGATGATCCCGATCAGGGCATAGCCGGCGTGGCTGATCGAGCTATAGGCGATGAGACGGCGGATGCTGCCCTGCGCAATCGCCGCGAGCGCGCCGAGCGCCATCGAGCCAACCGACAGAAAGATCAGCGCCGGAACGATGAAATTGTCTCCCGGCGGGATCGCCTCAATGATGATCCGCGCCAACACGGCGAAGGCAGCAATTTTTGTTGTGCTGGCGAAAAACATCGCGGTTGGCGTGGGCGCGCCTTCATAGACATCGGGCACCCACATATGGAAAGGCACGGCGGCGATCTTGAACGCAAGCCCGGCAAGAATAAAAATCAAACCGAGCTGTGTGCCAACCTCAAGAGGCTGCTGCGCGATGATGGCAAAATCGACAGTTCCAGAAAAACCATAGACAAGCGTGCAGCCATAAAGCAAAATCCCGGAAGATAGCGCGCCAAGCAGAAAATATTTCATCCCAGCCTCGCTTGAGCGCACAGACTGGCGATCAAAGGCGGCAAGCACATAAAGCGCGAGACTCTGCAATTCAAGCCCGATATACATCGTGATGAAATCGTGCGACGAGATGATGATCATCATGCCGAGTGTCGCGAACATCACCAAGATCGGGAATTCAAACTTTTGGATCGGCTCGACTCTCAAAAAGCCGCGCGTGACAAAAATCATGGCGATGGCGCCGAACAGAATCAGAGTTTTCAAAAGGCGGGTGAAGCCGTCTTGGACGAAAGAGCCATAGAAAACATCAAGCCGTTCGGCAGGGATGACATAAAGAATGACGAGTGTCACAATGAGCGCGAGGGCGGCAGCAAGATAAATGCCGCGCTGCGGCTCTTGGCGACGGAAAACACCGCCGATGAGCAAAACCATCGCCGCGAGGGCAAGAAAAATTTCAGGCGCGAGCGCCAAAACATCGCGTCCGGCAATGAGATCGATCATTGTTTTTGCTCCGCGAGATCAGGTGTTTGTTGTTGTCTTTGTTTATAGTTATGACTTTGGATTTGGGCATCATAGCGCTCAACGATTCGCCCGATCGCCGGATCGGTCAAGCGGAATATCGGCTGCGGAAAGACGCCAAACAGCAGTGTCGCGAGCGCCAAAGGCGCCAATACGAGACCTTCGCGCAAAGTGAGCGGCGGAAGTTTGCCAATCGCATCAGCGGTTTGCTCACCAAAAATGACGCGGCCATAGAGCCACAGCGCATAAGCCGCCGAAAGAATAACCCCGATCGCCGCCACCACCGCAACCCAAATCGCGCTGTGAAAAGCAGCAAAAATCACGAGCACCTCGCCGACAAAGCCGCTCGTGCCGGGCAGGCCAATATTGCCGAGCGTGAAAATCATCAGCGCAAGAGAAAAAATCGGCATGGTGCGCACGACTCCGCCAAACGACGAAATGTCGCGGGTGCGCATCCGATCGTAGAGAATGCCCACCGACAAAAACAAAGCCGCCGACAGCCAGCCATGCGACAACATCTGAAACACACCGCCATGTATCCCAGTATGACTGGCCGCGAACAGGCCGATCGTCACAAACCCCATATGCGCCACCGAAGAATAAGCAATGAGTTTTTTAATGTCCTCCTGCGCGAGCGCAACCAAAGAGGTGTAAATGATCGCGATGATCGATAACGTCCAAACAAAAGGCGCAAAATCGAGGCTTGCGATCGGCATCATCGGCAGAGAAAAACGCAAAAAGCCATAGCCGCCGAGCTTGAGCAAAACGCCCGCGAGAATCACTGAACCTGCGGTCGGCGCTTCAACATGAGCGTCGGGCAGCCACGTATGCAGAGGCCACATCGGCAGCTTAACCGCAAAAGACGCAAAAAACGCAATCCACAGCCAGTATTGCATGCTCGCGGGAAGATCATATTGAAGCAAGGCAACGATGTTAGTCGTCCACGCCTCTTCATAGATTGCAAGAATGGCGAGCAGCATCAGCAGCGAACCGACCAGCGTATAAAGAAAAAACTTAAAGCTCGCATAAATGCGCTGCGGCCCGCCCCATATCCCGATAATGAGAAACATCGGGATCAGTCCGCCCTCAAAAAAGAGATAGAACAGCACAAGATCAAGCGACGAAAAAACGCCGATCAGCAAAGTTTCCATCAAAAGAAAAACGGCCATATATTCCTTGACGCGATAGGTGATCGACTCCCAGCTCGCGAGAATGCACAAAGGCACGAGCAAGGCAGTCAGCAGGATGAAGGCCAGCGAAATGCCATCGACGCCGACATGATAAGTGATCACATCGCTGAGCCAGTAATATTGCTCGGTGAACTGAAAGCCGGGCCGGTCGGGATCAAAGTAGGCATAGATGACAAGCGCGAGAATGAAAGTCGTCATTGAAGTCCACAAAGCGAGATAGCGCGCATTGCGATTGACGACCTGCTCCTGCCCCTGTATTGACAGCAGAAAAGCGGCGCCAGCGGCAGGCAGGAAGATCAACAAAGAAAGAAGCGGCAGATTTTCCATCAGAATAGATCGTCCATATCAGGCAGCTCCGGCAGGGACAGGCCGCTCCATAATTCCGCAGCGAAATTGACGATCCAAGAAGCCCACGAGCCGCTTTGAGTGCCGAGCTGTGCAAGACTGAGATCAAAGGCACTCCATAAGGTCCAGCTTGTCATCAGGGTCACACCGCCGAGCATGACAAAAGCGTAATGATAGAGGTAGCCGGTCTGGAAGGAGCGCGCGAATACCGTGAGGTTGAGCACGCGCCGCGCGATGCCATTGGGTCCAATGCCATCGATGAGTCCGACATCTCCTTTCTGCCAGAACAGGCGGCCAAGCGCAAAAGCTGGCCGCACGGCAATAAAATTATAGAGCTCATCGAAATACCATTTATTGAACAGGAAGCGATATATCCACGCGCCGCGTCGCGTGAGGTTTTCAGGAATATCGGAGTTGACGATATAAAACAGCCAGGCGATCCCAAAGCCGACAAGCGAGGCAACAAGCGGCGCGACAATAATATAGGCAGGCGCATGATGGAGGGTTTCAAGGATATTGCCGCCAGCCTGTGGAGGCAGCGCCGCGCCCCAAAAATCCGTATGCGCTTTGCCGACGAAGCCGTAATAGGCGGTGATGCCTACAATAAGCGCACCGACAGCCAGACCGATCATGGGCAGGGTCATCACCGCGGGGCTTTCATGCGCCGAGATGAGGCCGCGTCCAGAACGAGTGTTTTCTTCGGTATGGAAGGTCAGGAAAAACAGCCGCCAAGAATAAAAAGAGGTCAGCACAGCAGAGATCAGCAACAGCCAAAAAACCGGCACGGCAGCCACAGAGCCGCTTTGCGCGGCGGCTTCGATGATCACATCTTTGGAGAAATAGCCTGCGGTGAGCGGAAATCCCGTCAGAGCAAGCGTGGCGATGAGCATGGTTGCCCAAGTGATCGGCATTTTTTGTCGCGTGAGCCCCGCCATGCGGCGCATATCCTGTTCGTCAGACATTGCGTGAATCACCGAGCCCGCGCCGAGAAACAACAAAGCCTTAAAAAAAGCATGGGTGAAAAGATGAAACATCGCTGCAGCATAAGCGCCCAGCCCCAAAGCCGCGAACATATAGCCAAGCTGCGAGCAAGTGGAATAAGCAATGACGCGCTTAATGTCATTTTGCACCAGCCCGATCGTCGCCGCGAACAAAGACGTGATGCCGCCGACAATCGCGACAGCCACCAGAGCGATCGGCGCATATTCATAAAGTGGCGCGCAGCGCGCAATCATGAACACGCCAGCGGTGACCATCGTCGCAGCATGAATCAGCGCCGAAACCGGCGTCGGGCCTTCCATCGCGTCGGGCAGCCACGTATGGAGCAGAAACTGCGCCGACTTGCCCATCGCGCCGAGCAGCAGAAAAAGACAAGCAAGATTGGCGGCATCCAAACTGAAACCGCCCGGCAAGATGATCGCCATTTCGGCCAGACGCGGCGCGGCGGCAAAGACAGCGCTGAAGTCCAAAGAGCCGACAGAGACAAACAATAAAGCCATGCCCAAAATAAAAAACGCATCGCCAACGCGGTTGACAATAAAGGCTTTGAGCGCAGCAGCATTAGGCGCGGGACGCTCATGCCAGAATCCGATGAGCAGGTAGGAGGCAAGACCAACGCCCTCCCAGCCAAAAAACAATTGCAGGAAATTATCCGCCGATACAAGGGCGAGCATCATAAAAGTGAAAAGACTCAGATAGCAGAAGAAGCGCGGCCGCGCTGGGTCACGGCGCATATAGCCTAAAGAGTAGATATGAATAAGCGCCGAGACGCCCGCAACAACAAAGAACATCACAGCACTCAGCGCATCGATGCGCACCGACCAATTAACCGAGAAGTCCGCCGTTTGCACCCAGGGGATCAAAGTAATGGTGCTGACATAATCATTGGCGGCGGCGGCGAGAACGAAAATCGCAAGCACAGCCGCAAGACATACCGAGATCGTCGCGGTGAGTTCAGCGGCGCGCGCATGAGCGTAGGCACCCAGCGGCATGGCCAGCGCGGCACCAAACAGGGGCAGCAAAACGAGAGCAACAGCAGCGATATCCGTGATCAAAGGCGTCATGTCTATCCTTTCATCAAGTTAATATCTTCAACATCGATCGAGCCGCTGCGCCGGAAATAGGTGACAAAAATGGCAAGACCAATGGCGGTTTCAGCGGCGGCGACGGTGAGCACAAGAAGCGCAAAAATCTGTCCGAGCGGCCCGCCGCCATAGGCTGAAAAAGCGACAAGCGTGATATTGACGGCGAGCAGAATCAATTCAATGCACATGAGCAGGACAATGACATTTTTTCTGTTGAGAAATATGCCGAGGAATCCGATCACAAAGAGCAGCGCGCCGACCGTGAGATAATGAAACAAGCCAACAAACATGATTAAAGCCCCTGCCCTGGATTGACTTTTTTAATTTCGATCGACGCTTGGCGCACCGATTGCAGGCCGGGCTGCTGTCGCTTGATGTTGTCGCGATGGCGCATGGTCAGGACAATCGCGCCGATCATCGCGACAAGCAGCACCAATCCGGCAAGCTGGAAAAAATGGACATAGCGGGTATAAAGCAGCACGCCTAGATCAAAGGCTTGGACGCGCTGCGGCTCAATATAGGCGGCAGTTTGACCAGCATCGCCACCCGCGCCGACCACCACCAAAACAGCAATGAGTTCAAATAATAAAATGCCCCCAATCACAAAACCGACCGGCAAATAGTTCAAAAAACCCCGCCTGACCGATGCTTGATCGATGTCGAGCATCATCACGACAAAGAGAAATAAAACGGCGATCGCACCAACATAAACAATGATGAGAATCATCGCGAGAAATTCAGCACCCATTAAGATAAACAAGCCCGCAGTGTTGAAAAAAGCGAGAATCAAAAGCAGCACACAGTGAACGGGATTGCGCGCCGTAATCACGCCGAGCGCCGACATCACAACAACACCCGCGAGCAAATAAAAAGCAAAAGTGGAAAGAATAGGAGCCATTATTTATAAGGGGCGTCGCGCCTGATGTTTTCGGCAAGAACTTTCTCCCAGCGATCGCCATTGGCGAGCAGGCGCTCTTTGTCATAGATGAGCTCTTCGCGGGTTTCGGTGGCAAATTCAAAATTGGGGCCTTCGACAATCGCATCGACCGGACAGGACTCTTGGCATAAGCCGCAATAAATGCATTTGACCATGTCGATATCGTAGCGCAACGCGCGTCTTGTGCCGTCGTCGGCGGCGGGCGAGGCCTCGATCGTGATCGCCTGCGCCGGACAGACCGCCTCGCACAATTTGCAGGCGATGCACCGCTCCTCGCCATTGGGGTAGCGCCGCAGCGCGTGCTCACCGCGAAAGCGCGGCGACAAAACCCCCTTCTGAAAAGGATAATTGATCGTCGACTTGGATGAGAAAAAATATTTCAACCCAAGAAAAAACGCCGAAAGAAAATCGATCAGCAGGAAGGCTCTGAGCACACGAATAAATTGTCTGAGCCGATCCATCATAAAACCCCCTCCTTCAAAAACAGCAAAGCTCCCGCCGTGATGACAAGAAACGCCAAAGACAAAGGCAGAAAAATTTTCCACCCAAGCCGCATCAGCTGATCATAACGATAGCGCGGCACGATCGCCTTGACCATCGCGAAGAGAAAAAACATAAACAGAGTCTTGACAAAAAACCAGAAAAAACCGGGCAGCCAGCTCAACGCCGGAATATCGAGCGGCGGCAGCCAGCCGCCAAGAAAGAGCGTCGTCATCATGGCGCACATGAGGATCGCGGCGGCGAGCTCGCCGATCATAAACAGCAGATAGGGCGTCGACGAATATTCAACCATAAATCCGGCGACAAGTTCAGATTCGGCTTCGGGAAGATCAAAAGGCGGGCGATTGGTTTCGGCGAGCGCGCAGATAAAAAATAGCACGAAGACCGGAAAGAGCGGCAGGATGAACCAGACTTCCCTTTGCGCAAGCACGATGCCTGAAAGATTCAGCGTGCCGGCAGCGAGCAGCACGGTAATGACGATGAAGCCGATGCAAACCTCATAGGAGATCATCTGCGCCGCCGAGCGCATCGCGCCGAGGAAAGCATATTTGGAGTTGGATGCCCAGCCGCCCATGATGACGCCATAGACGCTCAGAGAAGATACAGCAAGGAAATATAAAATACCGGCATCAATGTCGGCGACGGCCCAATTTTGCGCGAGCGGCACGATCGCCCAAGCGCTCACGGCGAGCAGAAACATCAAGACCGGCGCGAACAGAAAAATAAAGCGGTTGGCGCCATCAGGGATGATCGGCTCTTTGAGCGCGAACTTCAAGAAATCGGCAAACGGCTGCAGGATGCCGAAAGGGCCGACAACATTCGGTCCGCGCCGCATTTGGACGGCAGCCCAGACTTTGCGATCCATATAGATCGCAAAGGCAAGAAAGAGCAAAAGGCCGACAATAACCATGCCCGCATGGAGAACGATCTCGAAAAAGGCGAAGGCGAGTTCATTGTCGACGAGCCATGCAAGGCTGAAGTCAAATTCAAAATTGATGATCGATTCAAGAATTTTTTCGAAGTCAATGTTCATAGCTTATTCTGGCTGCGCGCGCATGCAGCCATGATGCGGCTCGCGCGCGCGACGACGTTGGAGAGGTAGAAATTGTCAATCGGCGAAACGATCGGCTCGGATGATATGTTGGCGGCAGATTTTGCTTTGGGCATTTTGGCCGGTGTGATCTGGCCGATATGAGCAAAATGCGGCGCGGCTTTGATCATGCTCAGGCGCAGGCTGTCGAGATCGTGATAGGCGACAGAAATGTTGAGCGCTTCCATCAAGGCGCGGATGATCGCCCAATCAGGCCGCGCTTGGCCGGGCGGGAATATCGCGCGGCGCGCTTCTTGGACGCGGCCTTCGGTGTTGACCCAGATCGTATTTTTTTCGGTCCAAGCTGCGCCAGGCAAGATGAAATCGGCGATTTGCGCAGCGCGGTCGCCATGTGATCCCTGATAGATGACGCAGCTATTTCTCAGCGCGGCCTCATCAACATTATCAGCGTGGAGCAGATAGACAACATCAAGCGCGCGCGAAGCTGCCGCACGGAAAATATCCTGGGTCGCCATGCCGTTTGGACCAGGCAAGAAATTAAGATCAAGACCGGCAACTTGCGCGGCGGAAGTATGAAGCATATTAAAGCCGTTCCACGCATCAGAGATGGCACCGGTTTTTTCCGCAAGCGCAAGCGCCTGATTGTAAATGGCATCGCCGGAAGGATGAGACAAAGCGCCCTGCCCGATAATAATCATGGGCTTTTGAGCATTTTGCAGCACCGCTTCAAACTCACCGAGGCGATTGAGCACGGAAGGATCATTGCCAAGATGCCGATAATCATAGGTGAGATCATATTTCTCGCCGATCAGCGCGATCGGGATGTTCGTGCGGTTCCAATGGCCAAAGATGCGTGCATTGATGATCGGCGCTTCATGGCGCAGATGGCTGCCGATGATCAAAATGGCGTCGGCGTCTGAAATTGCGGCGATGGTAGAATTAAACAGCCAACCGCCACGCTCTTTGGGCGCGCCCCACGAGGCCGCTGGACGACAATCGAGATGAGGGCTTTGAAGGCCGATCATCAAATCTTTGAGGACCATCATAGATTCGGCGCAAGCGAGATCTCCAGCAATGGCAGCGATTTTTTCGGGCTTGGTCGCGCTGAGCTTCTCGGCAACAGCGTTGAGAGCATCACGCCATGTGGCCGGTTGAAGCTGGCCGTTCTTGCGCATGTAAGGTCTGTCGAGCCTTTGCGTTTTGAGGCCATCATAGACAAAACGGGCTTTATCAGAGATCCATTCTTCATTGATGTCTTCGTTGAGGATCGGGAGGATTCGCATGACTTCGCGGCCTCTTGTATCGACGCGGATGGCCGAGCCGACGGCATCCATCACATCGATGCTCGGTGTTCGGCGCAGCTCCCACGCGCGCGCGGTGAAGGCATAGGGCTTTGAAGTCAGCGCGCCGACCGGACATAGATCAATCATATTGCCCGACATCTCCGATCGGACGGTGTTTTCGATATAGGGCATAATTTCCATTGTTTCGCCGCGACCGATCGCGCCAAGTTCAGGCGCGCCAGCGACTTCGGCAGCAAAGCGGATGCAGCGCGTGCAATGGATGCAGCGGGTCATGTCGGTTTGGATCAGGGGACCCATATCTTTATCTTCAACGGCGCGCTTATTTTCCTCGAAGCGACCGCGATCAAAGCCATAGGCCATTGCTTGATCTTGCAGGTCGCACTCGCCACCCTGATCGCAGATCGGGCAGTCGAGCGGGTGATTAATCAGCAAAAACTCCATGACGCCCTTGCGCGCCTCATAGACTTTTTCGCTGTTGGTGCGCACGACCATGCCTTCTTTGATCGGCTGCGCGCAGCTCGCGACAAGCTCGCGAGATTTCTCCACCTCAACAAGACACATGCGACAATTGCCGGCAATGGAAAGCCTCTCGTGATAGCAAAAGTAAGGCACTTCGATATCAGCCTCCTGACACGCTTGCAGCACGGTGAGACCGTTCATCACTTCCACTTCCCGATCGTCGATGGTGAGCTTGGGCATGGAATCAATAGCCTCTTTTGGGGACAGTGCCGGAGATTTGCGAGACCGGCACAGCCTGACGTGATCGGATTCGCTCTTTGATGCTGGGGCTAAAATGTCGCAGCAGGCCTTGGATTGGCCATGCGGCGGCGTCACCGAGCGCGCAGATCGTGTTGCCTTCGACGCGCTTTGAAATATCAAACAGGACATCGATATCGCCTTCATCGACCTGTCCGTGCACCATGCGTTCGGTCATGCGCCACATCCATCCCGCGCCTTCGCGGCATGGCGTGCATTGGCCGCAGCTTTCATGCTTGTAAAAATAGGCGATGCGCGCGATCGCCTTGATGATGTCAGTTGATTTATCCATGACGATGATCGCTCCGGTGCCCAGTGCCGATCCGACTTCTTGGAGATCGTCAAAATCCATTTTGACATCATCACATAATTCAGCGGGTAAAAGCGGCACGGATGAGCCGCCGGGGATGATCGCAAGCAAATTATTCCAGCCGCCATTGACGCCGCCAGCATATTCGGTGATGAGGGTGCGCAGCGGGATTCCCATTTCCTCTTCGACCGTGCAGGGTTTGAGCACATGACCTGAAATGCAATAGATTTTCGTTCCGGTATTATTTTCACGCCCCAGACCGGCAAACCACGATGCACCGCGACGCAAAATCTCAGGAATGACCGCGATGGTTTCAACATTATTGACCGTCGTCGGCGCGCCATAGAGCCCCATATTGGCCGGAAAAGGCGGCTTGAGGCGCGGCATGCCTTTCTTGCCTTCAAGACTTTCAAGCAAAGCGGTTTCCTCGCCGCAAATGTAAGCGCCCGCGCCGTGATGAATATGAATGTCAATATCCCAGCCCGACCGGCACACATTTTGCCCGACAAGCCCGGCAGCCTTAGCCTCTTCGAGCGCTTTGGCTAAAATATACCGCTCAGCAACGAACTCGCCGCGAATATAAATATAGCAAACGTTGGCATCGACCGCGCGCGACGCAACAACGCAGCCTTCCAATAATTTATGCGGCTCGTAGCGCAAAATGTCGCGATCTTTGCACGTGCCAGGTTCGGATTCGTCGGCATTGACGACGAGATAATGCGGCACATGAGCCTCTTTAGGCGGCATGAACGAGAACTTCTTGCCCGACGGAAACCCCGCACCGCCGCGTCCGCGCAGGCCTGAAGCCGTAATTTCGCTGACGATCGCCTCGCGGCCTTTTTTGATCAAGGCGGCGGTATTTTTCCAATCGCCGCGCGCGCGCGCAGCTTCAAGATCGACGCCGCCCTCACCATGGAGATTCTTAAAAATGCGCTGTTTATCCTCAAGCAGCTTGACTGTTTTTCTTGCGGTTCTTCTTCTTTTAGCTCTTTTGGGCTTGAGACTATTCGACATCAGTGATCCTTTTATCTTTGACTTGCGCCTCACCAGCTCTGAGCCGCCGGAGCAGATCGGCGAGCTCATCCGGACCTAAGTTTTCGTGATAATGATCATTGATCTGAACAACAGGGGCATCGACACAGGCGCCTAGACATTCGACTTCTTTCCAGCTCATCATGCCATCATCAGAGACTTCGCCCTCAGGTCCGATGTGGCGGCGGCAGATATGTCTGAGATTATCCGCGCCTTTGAGCCAGCATGGCGTCGTGCCGCACAATTGGACGAGATATTTTCCGACCGGCTGCAAGTTGAACATCGTATAAAAAGAGGCAATTTCTAAAATGCGGATCTGCGGCATGTCGAGAAACTGCGCGATATAGCGAATGGAGGGCTCAGGCAGCCAGCCGCCTGACTGCTGCTGCGCGCGCCTCAACAAAGCGAGCACGGCGCTCGCCTGATGGCCTTGGGGATATTTTTTGATCTGCTGCTCAGCCCATTGGCGATTTTCGTCAGTGAAGGCGAAATTTTCGGGCTGATCGGAAGCAAGACGCCGCACACTCATCGATCGATTTCTCCGAAAACAACATCAAGCGAGCCGAGGATCGCGGCGATATCGGCAAGCAAATGGCCTTGCGACATGGCGCCAATCGCTTGGAGGTGGGCAAAGCTCGGCGCGCGGATCTTACACCGATAAGGCTTGTTGCCACCTTTGGATACAAGATAAACCCCAAACTCGCCTTTCGGTGCTTCGACGGCGGCATAGACCTCGCCTTCGGGGACGTGGTAGCCCTCAGTGTAGAGCTTGAAATGATTGATCAGCGCTTCCATCGAATGTTTCATCTCTGTGCGCGGCGGCGGGACGATTTTGTAATCTTCAACGGTGACAGGGCCGTCAGGCATGGTTTCGATCACCTGACGCATGATGCGCACCGACTGCCGACATTCCTCGACGCGCAAGAGGTAGCGATCGTAGCAGTCGCTATTTTTGCCGACCGGAATATCAAAGTCGAGGTCTTCATAACATTCGTAGGGCTGTGCCTTGCGCAAGTCCCAAGCTAAACCGGCGCCGCGCAGCATGACGCCGGTGAAGCCCCACGCTTGAGCATCTTCGGGACTCACAACTCCAATATCAACATTGCGCTGCTTAAAAATGCGGTTGTCGGTGATGAGGTTTTCGATATCGTCGAGCACTTTGAGAAAGGGGCCGCAAAAGCGGTGAATGTCGGAGATGAGGTCGGCGGGCAGATCGCGATAGACGCCGCCGGGGCGAATATAGGTCGCGTGCATCCGCGAGCCAGAAGCGTGTTCATAAAAAATCATGAGCTTTTCGCGCTCCTCAAAGCCCCAGAGCGGCGGCGTCAGCGCGCCGACATCCATCGCCTGCGTCGTGATGTTGAGCAGATGACTCAATAAGCGGCCAATCTCCGAAAACAATACGCGGATATATTGCGCGCGCGGCGGCACTTCAATGCCGAGCAGCTTTTCGGTCGCGAGCGCAAAAGCGTGCTCCTGATTGATCGGCGCGACATAATCGAGGCGATCAAAATAAGGAACGGCTTGGAGATAGGTTTTATGTTCAATGAGCTTCTCAGTGCCGCGATGGAGCAAGCCAATATGAGGATCGACGCGGCGGACGATCTCACCTTCCAATTGCAGCACGAGTCGCAGCACACCATGCGCCGCAGGATGCTGCGGACCAAAGTTAAGGTGAAATTCACGCGGCGTGTTTTTTTTCGCTGTGATCTGGCTCATGTTTTTCTCTTATTTCTTCTCTGTTTTCCTATGGGATGAGACTGTCGTCATCTTTATCGGGATCAGCGATGAGCGGCTCATCGGCTTTGATGATTTTTTTGAAATCCTCCTCATCGGCTCTTTGAACCGCTGGAGCCCCCGGCATGCCCGGCGGCAGTTCAGAAGCCACCGGATCATCGATGCCTTCCCACGGGCTCAGGAAGTCGAAATTGCGGAATTCCTGCGTCAATTTGACCGGCTCATAGACGACTTTTTTCCGCGCTTCGTCATAGCGCGTCTCGACGAAGCCGGTCAGAGGAAAATCCTTGCGCAGAGGATGACCTTCAAAGCCATAATCGGTCAACAGACGGCGTAGATCGGGATGGGTTGAGAATAAAATGCCATAAAGATCAAAAGCTTCCCGCTCAAACCAGTTCGCCGCCAGATAGAGCGCCGCCACCGATGAGAGCGATTGACTCTCATCGATCTTGGCCTTGATGCGGATGCGCGCATTTTTTGTCATGGAAAGCAGATGATAGACGACCTCAAACCTTTCGGCGCGATCAGGATAATCAACGCCGCACAGATCGATCAAAACGGTGAAAGCGAGATCATCGCGAAGGAATTTAAGAAAATCCAGCACAGCTTCAGGCTTGATCTCAACGGTCAGCTCTTCGAGCTTGATCTCGGAGGCGATGACGACCTCGCCTTTTTCTTCAGTGATGCGCGACATCATCGCCTGCAATTTTTCGACGCGCTGCTGCGAGGTCAAGAGCGCACTCTTATCGATTGGTTTTTTTTCTGCGCGTTTTTTATCCTGAGCGCTGGCGATTCGAGACATTAATCGCTTACCTCTCGATTGTTCCGGTCATGCGAATTTTTTTCTGGAGCTGAAGGATTCCATAAAGGAGCGCCTCAGCGGTCGGCGGGCAGCCGGGGACATAGATGTCAACCGGCACGATGCGATCGCAGCCGCGCACGACAGCGTAAGAATAATGATAATAGCCGCCGCCATTAGCACACGAGCCCATCGAGATCACATAGCGCGGCTCAGGCATTTGGTCATAGACACGGCGCAGCGCCGGCGCCATCTTATTGGTCAGTGTGCCCGCCACGATCATCACATCGGATTGCCGCGGCGAGCCGCGCGGTGCTGCGCCAAAGCGTTCGAGATCATAACGCGGCATGCTTGTCTGCATCAATTCGATGGCGCAGCAAGCGAGTCCGAACGTCATCCACATCAGCGAGCCGGAGCGCGCCCAGTTAATCAGATCATCGGCGCGCGCAGTGAAGAAGCCTTCATCGCGGAGGCGCGTATTCATCAGATCAAAGTTTTCGCCCCAATTTTGGTCGACCTGCGCGACAGCGTCTTTTTTTACGACCATTCCAGCGCTCCCTTTTTCCACTCATAGATAAACCCGATGGTCAACACAGCGAGGAAAATCATCACCGAGCCAAAGCCGAAGATCCCAGCCTCGCTGAAGGCCGCCGCCCAAGGAAAAAGAAACGCGATCTCCAAATCAAAAATGATGAACAAAATCGCAACGAGATAAAACTGAACATCAAAGGGCATCCGAGCATCATCGAAGGGCTCAAAGCCGCATTCGTAAGGACGAAGCTTGTTCTCATCAGGGTTTTTCGGCGCGAGCAAAAAAGGCACAAGCAACAAAAAGAGCCCCAAAGCTGTGGCAAGCCCCATAAAAATTGCGATTGCGAGATAGCCATGAAGAAATTCGGTCATTTGCTACGCCGTTGAGGTCTGTTGGAACGCCCGGCCGGGCTTTGGAATCGTCGGAGTATAACGCTCTTATCGCTATAAATAAAGACCTCTTGGCGCCACCTCGATCAGGGAAAGATGGTTCTGCCGAGCATACGCCTCAAGGTGGGATCGCGGTCCCAATAATGATGTTTGAGCGCCGCCGCTGCGTGGAGCAACAGCGCCCCCGAGAGCATATAACCGCCGAGCTCATGGAGCCTCTGGCCGGCCTGGCCGAGCCAAAGGATGCGCTCAGGCAGAGGCCCGATCTCAAACAGCCAAAAGACCGGCACAGTGCACAGCGAGCAGGCATAGCCGAGGGTCATCGTCATGCCGGAGATCGGCATGAGGATCGTGCCGATCAGCAGCAGGATATGGACCACACGCGCGGATTTTTTCTCCCACGCTTTATGCTCCCCTACCGGTTGGAAAAAGCCGTTCGTGTAGCGCCAAAAGATCCGCGCGAGCGCGAGCAAAAAGATAATCACCCCAACATTTTTGTGGATGAACAAGAGCTCAAACTTTGCAGGGTCTTTGCTTGGAAGATTTTGGATATAAAAACCGAAGGAAAGCGCCGCGATAATCATCAGACCGATCGTCCAGTGAAAGAAGATCGTCAATGGCGCGAGCTTGGTCGGGGTATCATGCTGCATGGGAGCAGTCTCCTCTATGATTCTGCGATTCTGCCTGCATTCATCATAGACTTTTGCTGCTGCTCGTTCAACGGCTTCCCGCAACGACAGAAATCGATATATAATCATGCTCTTATGTCGATATTAATCGTCGGGGCTGGGCCGGTCGAAGAGCGCGGCATGAACCTCGACATCGAAGACACCGCGACGCTCGTCTGGCTCATCGGCTGGTGCGATCATTCCAAGCGCGCCTCGCGCCGTTATTGCTCGGCGTCCCGTTCATTCACCGCGCTGGCGTGACGCTCTTGCTTGGCTTGGGGACTCCCTCGCCCGCATGGCTTGCGCGCTAAAACTAAGCCTTAAAACTAAGCCTTGATCTGCTGCTTGAGCAATTTGCGATGTTTCGGCCCATAAGGGGCGCGGAACATTTCAGCGACCATTTTCATTGGCGACTGGGTATAGATGGATTTGGCATGGCTGAACTCCAAAAAGCCCTCTTTGCCGTGATAAGAACCCATGCCGCTCGGCCCGATGCCGCCAAACGGCAGATCATCCATTGAGACGTGCATGATCACATCATTGACGGTCACGCCGCCGGAGGTGGTATTTTCAATCACTTGTTTTTGCTCTTTTTTGTCGTTGCCGAAGAAATAGAGCCCGAGCGGGCGCGGATGCACATTAACATAATCCACGGCTTCCTGAAGATTGTCATAGCCTTTGATCGGCAGGATCGGGCCAAAAATCTCCTCCTGCATGACTTTCATATCGTCATTGGCGTCAAGGATCAGATGAGGCGGCATTTTATGATAAGGTTGCTGCGAGAAATCCTCATTGGCGGGATTGATCTCAACGATTTTCGCGCCTTTGGCCTTCGCATCGTCAAGATAGGATTGCAGGCGATCATAATGACGCTGGTTGACCATAGAGGTGTAATCGGGATTATCCTTCATCGTCGGGAACATTTTCTCCACTGAGGCGGTTGCGGCCTGTGTGAATTCGTCGATGCCGCCTTTGGGCATCATCACATAATCGGGTGCAAGACATATTTGACCGGCGTTCAGGGTTTTGCCGGTCATCACTTTGGCGGCGACGTCGGCGATGTTGGCGTTTTCGGAAATGATCGTCGGCGATTTGCCGCCCAGCTCCAAAGTGACCGGCACGAGATTTTCAGAAGCAGCCCGCATCACATGATAGGCAATGGCGGTGCCGCCGGTGAATAGCAGATGATCAAAAGCCAGACCAGAGAATTGCTGTCCGATTTCCGGCCCGCCGACAAAGACGGCGACTTCTTCTTCGTCATATTCTTTGGCGAACATTTCCTTCATCAGCGCAGAGGTGGCAGGCGTATGTTCAGAGGGTTTGATCATCACGCGGTTGCCTGCGGCGAAAATGTTCGCGAGTGGCGAGAAGGTGAGATTAACCGGAAAGTTCCACGGCGAGATCACGCCGACGACGCCTTTGGGCTGGTATTCAATCCGAGCTTTGGCGCGCAGCAGGCCGAGCGGCTTGTTGGGGGTTCTTTTTTCGGGCTTCATCCATTTTTTGAGGTGGGCGCGGGAATGTTTGAGCGCGCCGATGGAGCCCATCACATCGGCAAGGAGCGATTGCTCATGGCTTCGGTGTCCGAAATCTTTGCTGATGGCGTCGGCGATTTCCTTCTGATGGCTCACGAGCAGCGCGATCGCGCGATTGATCCACTCAACGCGCTTTTTGGCGCTCGGCGCGCCCTGAGCAATATGAGACGCGCGCTGCTTGTCTAGGATTTTCTGCATATCCGCAGAGGCTGCGCCATTCAGCGCGCCATTGGGCGATCCGTTCTTTAGAGCATTTTTTGACATGATCAAAGTCCTCCTTTAAGTTTGAGACCACTTTATCACAAAATTGCAATTCTCAAGAATTTTTACACTATAATTCAGTCCATAATTAGTCCATAATCTGCTCAAAACTGGGAGGCGAATATGAATGCGAATACAAACAAAGTCGGAGATTTCCCGCTCGTTGAACTGAATGTTGGCAGCAATTTAGGGATATTGACGCTCAATGACCCCGATACGCTCAATGCGATGGGGTCAAAAATGCTCGAAGGTTTATCTCTCGCGCTTGATGAGGTGGAACATGGCAGACATGGTCTGCGCTGTTTGCTGATCACTGGTGCCGGGCGCGGATTCTGCTCTGGCGCAAACCTCACCGAGCAAAGCGAACGCAGTCCTGCGGCAACCAACCGTCAGATCGATATGGGCTCCGGTTTAGAGAAAGGCTACCACCCAATTTTGCGGCGGCTGCGCAATTTGAATATGCCGATCGTCACGGCGGTCAATGGCGCAGCGGCGGGCGTTGGCATGAGCTTCGCGCTGATGGGAGATATGGTGCTGGCGGCGAAATCGGCGTTTTTTCTCCAAGCGTTCCGCCGGATCGGCCTCGTGCCCGATGGCGGCTCGACATGGATCTTGCCGCGCCTTGTCGGCATCGCGCGCGCGCGCGAGATGTCGCTGCTCGGCGAGCGGGTTAAAGCCGATCAGGCGCTCGCATGGGGCATGGTCAATCGCGTCTATGACGACGACGCCCTCATGGATGAAGCGATCAAGCTCTCAAAAAATTTGGCCTCCGGACCAACCATCGCGCTGACTCTGACCCGGCATTTATTTTGGAACAGCCTTAACAATTCTTACGAAGAGCAGATCGATCTCGAGCGCCAAGGCCAACAACGCGCCGGTCTGACAAAAGACCGCGAAGAAGGTGTGCGCGCCTTCGTCGAAAAGCGCGACGCCCAATTTAAGGGAGAATAACCTCCCCCTCACAAAAAGATGCGAATGGCGGAGTTCAGCAAAGCTGACATTATCACACCGCCTCTATATAATAGCCTCATCAATCAGGGGGGGAGAGATCATGTCCAACAATACGCCTAACGCTCACTCACGCGCCGTGCCGCAAGACGATACTTCACAGGGTGCCTACGGCCTCTTATTCTTTTTGACATTGCTCAATATCATGAACTTCATCGATCGGCAGCTGCTCGCGAGCTTCGCCAATTTCATCGTGCCCGACCTCAATCTGACCGATTCCGAGTTTGGCCTGCTCACCGGCCTCGTGTTCATTTTCTTTTACGCCATCATGGGATTATTCGCCGGGGCTCTGGCTGATCGAGTTAATCGTCCGAAGCTCGTTGCCGTGGGCGTCGCGCTGTGGAGTCTCTTAACCGCCGTATCAGGCGCTGCGCGCGGCTTTACGTCGCTCGCCATCCCGCGAATGTTCATCGGCGTCGGAGAATCCGTGCTCACGCCATCAGCGATGTCGCTGATCGCTGATCGCCTCCCGGCCAATCGGCTCGGCTTCGCCGCCGGATTCTATTATACCGGCGTGCCGATCGGCGTCGGCGCAAGCCTGCTCATCGCTGGATACCTCGGCCCCGCAATCGGGTGGCGCAATTGCTTTTATACGCTCGGCGTCATTGGAATCGCCATGGCGCTGCTCATGCTGCTCGTCAAAGAAAACCCAGATCACGGACAAGCCTATAAACAAACCGCACAAAAAGAAAAAGATGAACCCAAAAAATCCTTCGTCAAAGACGTGATGATGGCGCTGCGCGCATCGCCCGCCTTAGGCCTGACAATCGCCGGAGGCGTGACGCTGCATTTCCTCTTGGGCGCCGCCGCCTTCGACCAGCTCTGGCTCGTCCAAGAGCGCGGATTTGAACGCGCCGAAATCGCACAGATCACCGGATGGATCGCCATCATCGCCGGCATCGCAGGCAATCTGTTCGGTGGCGTGCTCAGCGACGTCTGGCAGAAAAAAACCGGACAAGGCCGACCCATGCTCCTCTTCTGGATCATGACCATTACCGCGCCGATCAATATCGCTTATCGCCTCGTTGAGCCCGATACAATATGGTTCTGGCTCGGCGTCGGCATGGGTTTTTTCGTCGTCGGCTCCTTTTATGGGCCGACCTTCTCTACCGTCCAAGAGCTCAGCCCCGCCAAAGTGCGCTCGACCATCGTCGCTTTCTACCTGCTCATGCTGAACTTGATCGGAGTCGGACTCGGCGTCACGATCGGCGGCTTCACCATCGAATGGATGAAAGCGCAAAATATCGGCCAGCCCTACACTTGGACCCTATTTACCTTTACGCTCGTCTCGCTGCTCGCGATCCCGCTCTTCTTCGCCGCCGGGCGACTCTTCCACCGCGATCGCGCGCGCCTCGAAGCGATGCAAACATAATCAAATGAAAATCGAAGCCCCGCTCACTCTGCCTCCCATGCGCGTCCAGCCCGAATGGCTCGACTATAACGGACACATGAACGTAGCTTTTTATGTCAAAATCTTCGACGATGCGCTCGAAGATGTCTGGGAGGGACTCGGCATGGGGCAAAAATATATCGACGAGCAAAATAAATCCGGCTTCACGCTTGAGATGCATATCTGCTACCTGCGCGAATTGCGCGAAAACGATCCGATCAAGATCACTTTCCAACTGCTCGCGCATGATGATAAAAAAATGCACTTCATCATGTCCATGTTCCATGACGAAAAAAACTACCTCGCCGCAACTTGCGAGCAAATCGCCATCCATGTCGATATGGCCGTCCGACGCACCGCTCCCTATCCCGATTGGCTGCAAAAAAATATCCGGCAAGTCATGGCGGCTCATCAATCTATGCCGCGCCCCGAACAGGTCGGGAGAATCATCAAACTCAAACCAAAGTCATGAAAGAGCTATGAAAGAGCTCTTCATCAAAAAAGAGAATGTCCACCCTTTATTGTGGGCGCTCTCGCCCTTCATCGGGATCGCCGTCGGCTATGCGGTGATCGGGTTTCGCTATGCGATAGATTTCTTCCACTGGCTCTGGCTCGGCGCCAATATGGAAAACCTGATCGCCGCCGCCACTCAAGCTCCGTGGTGGCAGATCATGGCCGGACCGATCATTACCGGACTGATCGCCGCTTGCGTCGTCCGCCATTTGCCTCCCGCCGGACGTCCTATGGGTGTCGCCGACATCCTGATCGCCAGAGATCACCACGATAAGCAAGTCGGCCCGGCCGCTGGAATCACCTCTGCTGCCTATGCTGCTTTATGCCTAGGCGGCGGCGGATCAGCCGGACGCGAAAGTCCCGCCATTCATCTCGGCGTGGCGATCACCGCGACCATGACGCGCTTGTTTGCCCTGCCCCACACGATCGCGCGTGTGCTGTTCGCCTGCGGCACCGGCGCTGCCGTCGCCGCATCGTTTAACGCGCCGATCGCCGGAATGCTGTTTGCTCACGAAATCATTCTACGCCATATCGCTCTGCCTGCGATCATGCCCATCGCCATCGCCTGCGCAAGCGCCACCGCCATCACGCGAATCCATCTCGGAAACTTCCCTGCTTTTCAAATCCCCGAATATATGATCAGCGCCTATAGCGAACTCCCTACATTCGCGCTGCTTGGCGTGATCTGCGGCATCGTCGCCGTAGCGTTCACCGTGCTGACCTTTCGCCTCACCAAAATCAGCACAAAATTGCCCGGCCCCGACTGGACACGACCCATCATCGTCGGATGGCTCACCGCCATCGCCGCTTTATTCGTTCCCAGTATTTTGGGCGTCGGCTATGAAATCACCGATGCCGCGCTCAAGGCACAATTGCCGCTCATGATGCTCTTCCTACTGATCCCGCTCAAACTTGTCATGACCTCGATCACTCTGGCCGGCCGCTTCGGCGGCGGCATCTTTTCGCCGACGATCTATCTCGGCGCGCTGACCGGCGCTGCTTTCGGCATGATCTTGTTCCAGATCATACCCGAATGGACGGGTCATTACGGACTTTATGCTGTCGCGGGCATGGGCGGTGTCTCGGCTGCTGTGCTCGGCGCGCCGATCTCAACGATCTTGATCGCCTTCGAGCTCACCGGCGATTACCAAGTTACCCTCGCTTTGATGGTCACCGTCACCATCGCTACGGCTGTGTCTCATGCAGCGCTCGGCGACGGATTCTTCCGCCTCCAAGCCCAGCGCTTAGGCATGAAAACCCGACGCCAGAGGAGTATCATCTGAACCATTATGGAAATCACAAAGCCCGAACCCGCCGCCGAATGGCTCGCTGAGCTCAATCCGGCGCAGGCGCAGGCGGCGTGTCTATTGGACGGGCCGCTGCTTATCCTCGCCGGTGCCGGAACCGGCAAAACAAAAACTTTAATCACAAGGCTTGCGTGTCTTTTGACAAGCGGTCGGACCTATCCTTCGCGCGTTCTTGCCGTGACATTCACCAATAAGGCCGCCAATGAAATGCGGCAGCGCGTCCATCAACTGATCGGCGAACGCGCCGAGTCTCTGCCTTGGCTCGGCACGTTTCACTCGATTTGCGCCCGAATCTTGCGACGCCACGCCGAAATCGTCGGACTCAAATCCGGCTTCACGATCCTCGACCAAGATGACCAAAAGCGACTCATCAAGCAAATCGTGCGGGGTAAAAACCTTGATGAAAAACGCTACCCACCGCAGCTCGTGCTTCATCACATCGGGCGCTGGAAAGATCGCGGCCTGACCCCCAGCCTCACGCCGCGAGACGACCTCAATCACCCGATCAAAAAAACCTGCTCAAATATCTGGCGCGACTACCAAAAAAAACTCAAAGAGCTCAATGCCGCCGATTTCGGCGACCTCATCAATGAATGTCTCGTGATCTTTCGACAAAACCCCGAAGTGCTCAAACAATGGCGCGAGCGATTCGAGTTCATCATGGTCGACGAATATCAAGACACCAACATCGCGCAATATCTGCTGCTGCGCCTCCTCGCCGGAGAGCGCCGCAATATATGCTGCGTCGGCGATGACGACCAATCCATCTATGGCTGGCGCGGCGCCGAAATCGGCAACATATTAAGGTTTGAAAAAGATTTTCCCGGCGCAAAGATCATCCGCTTGGAGCAAAATTACCGCTCGACGCAATCGATCCTGTCGGCGGCCTCTGCGCTGATCGCCTGCAATGGCCAGCGGCTCGGAAAAACCCTATGGACCGATCAAGAGCACGGCGCAAAAATCGCCGTCTGGCAGTGCTGGGACGGCAAAGATGAAAGCCACCTCATCGCCCATCAGATCTCTCAAGCGCAGCTCGACGGCGAGGTGCTCAATGAGATCGCCATTCTCGTGCGCGCCTCGTTTCAGATCCGCGAGTTTGAAGAGCGCCTGCTCGATATGCGCATCCCTTACCGCATCGTCGGCGGTATGCGCTTCTACGAGCGCAGCGAAATCCGCGATGCCAACGCCTATTTGCGACTCATCATGCAGCCCAACGACGATCTCGCCTTTGAGCGCATCATCAACCTGCCGCGCCGCGGGCTGGGACAAGTGAGCCTGTCTGCGCTGCGCGCGCTCGCCGCGGCGCAGTCGATCTCTTTGCTCGCAGCCACAGGCCTCAGCGCCGATAAGCTCGCCGAAGCTGGCATCCAGAAAAAAGCCGCCAACACTTTCAATGCGTTCGCCGCTCAAATTGACCGGTGGCGCAAGCTCGCAGATAAAAAACCGCCCGAAGATTTCGCCCGCGCCGTGCTCGAAGACTCCGGCTATGTGGAAATGTGGCGCAATGTCCGCGAAGCCGACGCCCAAGGTCGCCTCGATAACCTCAAGGAAATGCTCCGCGCCATCGCCGAATTCGCCTCCATCGCCGATTACCTCGAACACGTCGCGCTGGTGATGGATATGGAGCAGGCCAGCAACGAAGACCGCGTCAATATGATGACCCTCCATGCCGCCAAAGGCCTCGAGTTCAGCTATGTCTTCCTGCCCGGCTGGGAAGAAGAAATCTTCCCTCATCGCAGAAGCCTCGAAGAAGGCCCGCAAGCGCTCGAAGAAGAACGGCGGCTGGCCTATGTCGGACTGACACGCGCCAAACAACAAGCCCTCATCTCTTTCGCCAGCTCGCGACTCGTCTTTAACGAATGGAAAACACCTCTGCCCTCGCGCTTCATCGACGAAATCGGCGAGGATAACATCACACGCCACAATCGCATCGCCGAAAATACAACGCCGCTCACAGCGACGGCAAGCGAAAATATCCTCTCTGGCAAGCGCGTCATCCACGAGCATTTCGGCGAAGGCACCATCACCAACGCTGAGGGCGATAACCTCACCATCCTGTTCGACGAAGAAGGCCGCAAAATGATCAAAGCCAGCTTCGTCAAAAAACTCTGATTTTTTTATTTACCCGGCCTTTTAGGCGGGCGCGTCGACTTCGGGGGATTATTTCTACGGCCAGGACCAGATACCTGTCCGGGGTTCTGACTCGGAGCATTGGGGAGGCCTCGGCCTTTAGGTTTTGGCATAGAACAATCTCCATTTTTCGACTTTAGATATGTAAAAAACATATCAAGAAACTAAACAGAAAAGCAACCTGACAAAATTGTGCTAAACTCACCGCAATATGAGCCAGATGAGCCAGATGAGCCAGATTGAAGCCAACTACCTGCAGGACTTCTCACCCCCGACAGCGCCCTCGCTCAGTGCCGAGCGCGTCGCCAGATTGCGCGAGGCTTTACGCAAAGCCAGCCTTGACGGCTTCATCGTGCCGCGCGCCAATGCGCATCAAGGCGAATATGTCGCCGCTCAAGATGAACGCCTCGCTTGGATCTCCGGCTTCACTGGATCGGCAGGCGTGGCGGTCATTCTCACGGACAAGGCCGCGATCTTCACCGATGGACGCTACCAGCTCCAAGTCGCGCAGCAAACCGATCAAAACATTTTCGGCCGCCACCACCTCATTTTAGAGCCGCCTGCGGCGTGGATCGCCGACAACCTCGCGCGCGGCGCGCGGCTCGGATTTGATCCCTGGCTGCACACAATCAGCGAGGCCGAAACACTCAAAAACGCCGCCGCGCAAAGCGAGCTCGTCGCTTCGCAAAATATCTTGGATGCGATCTGGGACGAACGACCGCCTCCGCCGAGCGCTCAAATCGCCGCGCACCCTCAATGCTATGCAGGCCGCGAGGCCGCGCAAAAATGCTCCGATGCCGCGCACAGCCTCCAGCAGAAAAAAAACGACGCCTGTGTGCTCACCGACCCAGCCTCAATCGCTTGGCTGCTCAATATCAGAGGACGCGATGCCCCCCATATGCCCGTCGCGCTGTGCTTTGCGATCCTTTATGCCAATGAAAATGTCGATCTATTCATCGCGCCTCAGCGCGTCCCCAGCGACGTCAAGGAAACTTTGAGCGACAAAGTCTACATCAAGCCGCCTGAAACTTTTGGCGATGTCCTCGATGCGCTCGGCAAACATCAGCGCAGTGTGCGATTGAACAAAAATCAAACCGCGCTTTGGATTTTTGATCGACTCAAAAAATCAGGCGCGAAAATCGACTTCGGCGCTGATCCATGCGCCCTGCCCAAAGCGATCAAAAACCGCGCCGAAATCGAAGGCGCGCGCAATGCTCACTGGCGCGACGGCGCAGCCCTCACGCAATTTTTGTGCTGGCTGGATGCAGAAGTCAAAAAAAATGACGTTGATGAAATCACCGCCGTCAAGAAACTCGAATCCTTTCGCCGAACACAAAACCTCTTTCAAGATATCAGCTTTGATACGATCTCCGGTTCAGGCCCCAACGGCGCGATCGTCCATTACCGCGTCACCGAGCCAACCAATCGGACTTTGCGCGACGGTGAATTGTTTCTCGTCGATAGCGGCGCGCAATACCTCGACGGCACAACCGATGTGACCCGCACGATCGCCATCGGCCAGCCGAACGCCGAAATGCGCGAAAACTTCACCCGCGTCCTCAAAGGTCATATCGCGCTCGCAAGCGCGACCTTTCCCAAAGGGACAAGCGGCCATCAGCTCGATGCGCTCGCCCGCCAGCCGCTCTGGGAGGCCGGACTCGACTTCGACCACGGCACCGGACATGGCGTCGGCTCCTATTTGTCCGTGCATGAAGGGCCGCAGGCGATCTCGCCGCGCGGCTCCGCGACGCCGCTCCAGCCCGGCATGATCATCTCCAACGAGCCCGGCTATTACAAAACCGGCAGCTACGGCATCCGCATCGAAAACCTCGTCGTCGTCCAAGCGCGCGATGAGCTCAGCCAAGATGGCCGCAAAATGCTCGGCTTTGAAACGCTCACCTGCGCGCCGATCGACCTCCGCCTCGTTGACCCCGCAAGACTCAATCAACATGAACGCAATTGGCTCAACGCCTATCACAGCCATATCCGATCAGCACTGACCGAGCTCGTGGATGGCAAAACCGCTCAATGGCTCAAACAAGCAACACGCGAAATCTAATCAACCCCTCATCAGCCCGCCGCAAGCTTCAGCCACTCGGCTTCAGAAAGCAGCGCGACGCCAAGCGCCTCAGCCTTCTTCGCTTTGGAGCCGGGCTTGTTGCCAACGATCACATAATCCGTCGCCGCTGACACCGAACTCGAAACCCGCGCCCCTAACACCTCTGCGCGCGACTTGGCCTCCGCGCGAGTCATCTGCTCTAGATTGCCGGTAAAAACCAGCGTCTTGCCCGCAATCGTGCTATCGCTTACAACCCGCGCCACCTCCTGCGGCGCAACACCCTTGGCGATCAGATCATCAACCGCCTTGCGATTGCCGCGCTGAGAAAAAAATCCGCGCAGCGCCGTGATGATATTCTCACCAACACCGTCGAGAGCAAGCAGCGCGCTTTGTTGATCTTGATCGCCCTCTTGATCTCTGGCGGCGATCTCATCCATCGCGGCGCGAAAACTCGGATAATCGCCATAAAAAAACGCGATCTGCTGCGCTATCTTCTCTCCGACATGGCGGATGCCCAGAGCATAAATGAACCGATCCAGACCAATTATCTTTTTGCGCTCAATCTCAGCAAATAATTTGCGGACGCTCTCTTTGAGCTTGCCCTTTTGCTCTTTGCTGCCGCTTTCATAGCGCCAAATATCCGGCGGATCTTTTTCATATCTTGCGCTCAGGGTGAAAATATCCGCCGCATGACGCAATATCTTCCGCTGGTAATAATCACCGATTTGCTTGGCGCCCAGCCCTTCAATGTCAAACGCGCTGCGTGAAACAAAATGCTTCAACTGCTCCACCGCCTGAGCCGGACAACTCAACAGACCCGTGCAGCGACGAACAGCTTCGTCCTCCTCGCGCTGCGCCGCAGCACCGCATTGCGGACATTGATCAGGAAACACATAGGCGCGCGCGCCTTTGCGCCGCTTCTCTTTGACAACACGAACAATTTGCGGAATCACATCGCCCGCGCGCTGGACAATCACATGATCGCCAGCGCGGATGTCTTTGCGCTGGATTTCATCCTCGTTATGCAGGGTCGCATGGCGGACAACAACACCCCCGACAGTAATCGGCTTGAGATCAGCCACAGGAGTCAAAGCGCCGGTGCGCCCAACTTGAATCAAAATCTTCTCAATGATCGTCTCGGCCTGCTCAGGCGAAAACTTATGCGCCACCGCCCAGCGCGGCGCGCGCGATACCGAACCTAAACGCTCCTGCCAATCCAGCCGGTTGATCTTGTAGACGAGGCCATCAACATCAAAGCCCAATTGCGCGCGCTGGCTCTCTATCTCTTGGTGAAAGGCAAACAAAGCCTCAAGCGACGAGGTCAAACATCTCTGCTCCGGAACAGGCAGCCCCCACTTTTTGAGCTTATCCATCGCCGCTTTTTGAGTCTTCACGCCAAGTGCCGCGCCCGCCCAGCCATAGGCAAAAAAGCGCACAGGACGCGCCGCGGTGATCTTGGCGTCCAACTGCCGCAGCGATCCCGCCGCCGCATTGCGCGGATTGGCAAAAATCTGCTTTTCGGCAGATCTCTGCTTTTGATTGAGCGCCTCAAAATCTTTATGCGCCATATAGACCTCGCCGCGGATTTCGATAGTCTCCAGCGGGTTGCGAACCTTGAGCTTCTTGGGAACATCCTTGATCGTCCGGATATTATCGGTGATATCCTCGCCCTGTTTGCCATCGCCTCTTGTGGCGGCGCGCGTGAGCTCGCCCTTGCGATAGACCAAAGCCACCGACAGGCCATCAATTTTAGGCTCGGCGAGAATCTCGATTTTGTCTTGGTCTTTGAGATTTAAAAAACGCCGGACGCGATCTAAAAATGCGCGCGCGGCGCTCTCGTCAGCGGCGTTGGCCAGCGATAACATCGCTGATATATGCTCAACTTTGCCAAACCCCTCAGCCGGTGCGCCCCCCGGCCTTTGAGTCGGCGAAGCAGGAGAAATAAACTCAGGATTCTGCTGTTCTAATTTTTGCAGGCGGCGAAAAAGCTCGTCATATTCAGCATCGCTGATCTCAGTCCTATTCTCCTGATAATAAAGCCGATCATGGCGCTTGATCTTATCCTCAAGCTCCCTTATTTCAGCCGCCGTGTCTTTAGCGCTTTTCCCTTTCTTGGCCATAGATGATCTCATCAAGCAGATTTTGAACCTCACGACGCGCCGCAGGCAGCACGTTTGATAGATCCGCCAAAGCGGAAAGCGCGCCCTCTAGCGCATCATCTAAAGGCGCTTCGGCAAATCTTTCGAGATCCGATACCAGCCGATCAAGTCGGTAAAAAGCGTGCTCCATTATTTTGCCTTTATTTTGCCTCTTTCTTTCCTGCGATTTTGATTAAACTTTCTTGCCTGAGCAGGTCATAGCTACGTCTATACCATGAACTGTCCGGAAAATTATGCCCTAAAAGAATTGCCGCGCGGCGAGCTTCATTGTCGAGGCCGAGCGTCAAATAGACCTCAACCAACCGGTGCAGAGCCTCCGCGACATAGGCCGATCTGCCGTAATTCGCCACAACCGACTGAAACCGATTGAGCGCCCCCGCTAATTGATTATGCTCCATCGCCCAGCGGCCTAAATACATCTCTTTGGCCGCCAACGACGCCTGAACCAGAGCGATCTTCACCTGCGCGTCGCGCGCATAGACGCTTTCGGGAAAAAAGCCGACCACCTGACCAAATGCCTGCAGCGCAGCGAGCGCCGTCGATTGATCGCGGTTGGACTCACCGATCTGCTCGTAAAAACACATTGCGCGCAAATAATAGGCATAGGCCGCATCAGAATTGCCCGGATATAACGCAATAAAGCGATCAAACTGAGCAATCGCCTCAGGATATTGATTGACCAAATAATGCGTGAACCCCGCCATCAATAAAGCATGACGAACCCAAACCGAATAAGGATATTGCTCCTCAACAAGATTAAACTCTTCAATCGCAAAAATATAATCGCGCGCGAGCAAATAGTCCAAGCCGCTATTATAAATACGATCCACCGGGCGCGAATCCGATCCGGGAAAGAGCCCGTCGTCAGGATTTGACGCGCAACCGCTAAGCAAAACACAAATAGATATGACGATCAGCCCAGACCGCGCGCAAAACATATTCAAACCTGTAAATCTATTCGGCTTCTTCAAGCCTGAAATTATCGGCCTGATCAAACAGCTTATGCAACAGACGGTTGTTGAGCCTATGACCGCCCTTATAGCTTTCAAACCGCGCAATCAGCGGCGCGCCTGCAAGCGCTAAATCCCCGACAGCATCAAGCGCCTTATGTCTGACAAATTCATCAGCAAAACGCAGACTCTGCTCTTTCATGATGCTTTCTTTTCCATTGTCGTCTCTGACAATGGCGATCGTGTTATCCAAACTCGCGCCCCGCGCCAAACCCATGCCGCGCAGACGATCTAAATCCTCAACGAAGCCAAAAGTCCGCGCCAAAGCAAGCTCTTTGTCAAAATCAATCGGACAGCATCCATTCTGTCCCGATATGCAAAAATTCTGCTGCCCAATCACTTGACCAGCAAAATCAATCGACACTTCCATCTCAAAATCATCCGCCGGCAATAGACGCGCCCACGCATCGCCCTCTTCAACCGAAACCGGCGCAAGAACACGAATATAACTCCGCTTCTTGCCATTGGTCATAATCCCCACCTCGTGGATCGCCTCAACAAAAATATGCGACGAGCCATCCATGATCGGAACCTCATCGCCATCAATCTCGACAACAACATCATCAAGACCACAGCCAGAAAAAGCAGCCATCAAATGCTCAACCGTCGATAAAGTCACGCCATGATCGTTGCCGATGGTCGTGGATAATTGCGTATTCACCACCTTGTCATAGCGCGGATAAAGGCGCGTCTCTCCCGGAGGCCTGTCGGCGAGATCGGTGCGGATAAACATGATGCCATGACCGGAATCCTCATGCGGCCGCAACTTCATGCGAATGTCGGCACCGCTATGGATGCCTTTGCCGGTTAATTCTATCGAGTCGGCTAATCCCCTTCTTTTTTCGGCCATTTTCTCCTGCTTTGTTGGATGTTGACTTCATACCCCTGCCCGAAACTGCCTCCCCGCGCAGAAACACGCCGTCTCCGCACGGAGAGGTAGTGGGTTCAGAAAAACCATTCATTTATTAGGATCACCCTCGCAGGCACCTCCAAAGCGAATACTCCCCCTGAGACTGTTTAAGATGTAAATGAAGCCAATCAGCGCTGCAAATCAAACTTTATGACAAAATATTACAAGATCACCGCCGACCTAAAGTCAGTTCATAAAGTCAGTTCATCTGGCTTTTGAGGAAATTCGGGATCTCCAATTGCTCATCGTTTTCGGGATCAATTTCGCCGGTTTCTTGAGACTGCTGGGGTGGCTGTTGAATCGGACCCTGATCCGTCAGATGAGGCCGAGAAATCGCGCTACGGCGCTGCGGCAAGCTTTCTTCCTCTACCGTCATCCGCAACCATGTCTTCAAACGGCCAAAAACGCCTTTTGGGGCATTATCATAAACAGATGTGGTCTTAGGGGTCTTAGGGGTCTTAGAGGTCATCACCGGCGCACTTGCTGCCGGTGGCGACTCAAAAGGATGCGCGCTCTGCGAAAGATGACCCACCGGTGGCTCAATTTCAGCGCTCGACGAAGAGGACGGCGACAGCGGCGGCGTCCTTTCATCTCTTGCTTCGGCCCTGCTCTCCTCAGAGGGCATATTGCCCGATATTGCGTCGCGTGAAAGACCCTGCTCCTCAGCGATCGCCGTCAGGCCAGCAGTCGGCAGACTCTGTTCGGCATTGGCGGCAGAAGCCATAAACGGCGATGGCGGCGATGCCGCTTGCCCTAGCCTCTGTGTCCCCTGCGGCTGAGGCTTGGGAACAACCTGAAAAGGTCGAGACCGCTCATCGTCTAAAGGCTCGGAATTAACCGCTGCGGGCGTTGCCACTTGCGGCGTCGCCTGCGCCGGAATATCGTCCGTGCCACCAACAATTTTGAGATCACTACTCAAATGATTCTCTGGTTCTTTATCCTTAGGCTCGGATATGGCCATTTCATCTTGCTGGTCAATGCCCGTCGCCACAACCGAGACGCGCAGCAAATTGCCCAAACTCGGATCCGTCGTCGTGCCAAAAATGATCTGCGCGTCGGGATCAACCTCAGAGCGAATGCGATTCGCCGCCTCTTCTACCTCATAAAGCTTCAGATTTTCATCGCCGCTAATGCTGATCAGCACGCCGCGCGCGCCCTTCATCGATACATCGTCAAGCAGAGGATTATTCAGCGCGTGTTCGGCAGCTTCAATGCCGCGTTTTTCGCCTTCGGCCTCGCCGGTGCCGATCATCGCCTTGCCCATCTCGCCCATCACAGTGCGAACATCGGCAAAATCCAGATTGATCATCCCCGGACGCACCATCAGATTCGTGATCCCTGCCACCGCCGAAAATAAAACCCGATCCGCCATCGAAAAAGCCTCAGTCAATGAGGTCTGCTCGCTCGACACGCGAAATAAATTCTGATTCGGAATGATCAGCAATGTATCAACATATTTCTGCATCTCTTCAATGCCTGCCTCAGCGATCGCCATGCGGCGGTTGCCCTCAAACATAAAAGGCTTCGTCACAACACAAACCGTCAACGCGCCCATCTCCTTGGCCAGCCGCGCGACAACCGGCGCCGCACCCGTCCCGGTGCCGCCGCCCATCCCCGCCGTCACAAAAACCATGTGCGCGCCATGAATCGCATCAGAAATGTCGCCGATCACTTCCTCTGCCGCCTCAAACCCGATCTCCGGATGCGAACCCGCGCCAAGACCCTGCGTCCGCTTCGCGCCCATCTGAATGCAGCGCTCGGCATCGTTCTGCGCAAGCGATTGCGCATCCGTATTGGCAACAACAAAATCCACGCCTTCCAGATCAGAGTGAATCATATTGTTGACCGCATTACAGCCGCCGCCGCCGACCCCAAACACGACAATCTTCGGCTTCAAGATCGGTTTCTCTGGAATACTGATTGTGATACTCATATCATCATCTCCTTATGGGTTCTATCGGGTTGATTAATAAATCGGCTATCTTAAACATGACGCATCTTCCACAAGCCAGCCAACAAGCATTTTCATATCCATCCCCGCATGAATGGCAATTTCCGGAACCAGCGACATCTTCGTCATCCCCGGCTGCGTGTTGATCTCTAACAGAGCTAACTGATTCGTTTTTTTATCATAGCGAAAATCCGCACGGCTGACTCCCCTGCAACCTAAAATTTGATGCGCCTTCGTTGAGATTTCTTTAACCTTTTCCTCAAGCTCTTTGTTAACTTTTGCCGGAACTTGATGAGCGGCGCCATTTTTGTCGTATTTTTGCGCGTAATCGTAAAAATGACCCGCCTTCGGCAGAATCTCAGCGATCCCAAGCGCTCGATCGCCCAAAACTGCGCAAGAAAATTCTTGCCCAGTGATATAGCGCTCGACAATGACTCGATCGCCAAACGTCCAGCTTTTTGCCATCACTTCGCTCGGCGGCGCGTTGCGACCTTCAGCAACGATCAATACCCCAACGCTCGAACCTTGCGCAATCGGCTTAATCACATAAGGCGGTGGTAAAATATGCTCGCGCGCCGCGCGCAACCGATCCACAACAACGCTCTCGGCAACCGGCAGACCCGCAGCAGCAAAAATAACCTTCGCTTTCTCTTTATCCATCGCCAGCGCCGACGCCAAAACTCCCGAATGGGTATAAGGCAATCCCAGAGATTCAAATAAACCCTGCACACAGCCATCCTCGCCCCATCGGCCATGCAAAGCGTTAAACACAATATCCGGACGCATGCGCACAAGCCTCTCCGATAGATCATAGCCCGCATCGATCTCGCTGACCCGATGCCCCGCCTCGCGCAGAGCCTCAGCACAGACTGCGCCGCTCGCAAGTGAAATCTCGCGCTCAGGCGACAGACCACCCATCACAACCGCAATATGACGATCATCACTCATCAAAACTCTCCGACACGGCGAATCTCCCACTCAAGCAGGATGCCGCTCCGTTCGGCGACGCGGCGGCGAATGTCCTCGCCGAGCTCTTCAATGTCCGACGCCTTCGCTCGACCGCCATTGACTAAAAAATTGCAATGCTTCTCGCAAACATAGACGTCACCCTGCGATAGGCCGCGACAGCCTGCTTGCTCGATCAACTGCCACGCTTTCTGATTGGGCGGATTCTTAAATGTGCTGCCTCCCGTGCGCGCGCCCGGCGGCTGACTCACTTGGCGCTCGGCAACGATCTGATCCATGCGCATCTTGATCTCGGCGCGATCGCCCTGTTGTCCGGCAAAAACAGCTTCGGTAAAAATATATTGCTGATCAGAACTCTCCGCTATGGATCGCCGATAGCCAAACGCCATATCTTGATGGCTTAAAATATGTTCATCGCCGCCGCGATCCAATGCCGCCACTTCAACAAAAACATCTTTCGTCTCGCTTTCATAAGCTCCCGCATTCATCGCGACGCAGCCGCCAATGCTCCCCGGAATGCCGCGCAAAAACTCAAAGCCGACCAATCCCCGCTCGGCGGCTCTGTGCGCCACAAGACGCGCCGACGCGGCACATCCCGCCTTGACCCGCTCGTCATTGATCTCGACACCAGCAAACGCCGCGCCCAAAATAATCACCGTGCCGCGAACACCGCCATCGCGCACCAGCATATTCGATCCCGAACCCATCACCAAAAGAGACTCCTTCACATCGCAATTTTTTAAAAAAAACGCGAGATCATCTTCGTCGGCAGGCTCAAACAGCTTCTCAGCACGGCCCCCCGCGCGAAACCAGGTGCGCGCGCCTAAATCAACATCAAATGCCAGTGTGCCGCGCAAAGACTTCACCAAATCCTTCATGAAACCTCTCGCATCGCCAAACTCCGCATCCATGATCCGATCGAACCCGCGCCCATCCCCACAACAATATCGCCCGCGCGCGCTTTGCGCTCAATCAAAGACGGAATATCTCCCGCACCCTCAATCGCCACCACCTGCTTATGACCATGACGCAGCAGCGCCTCAATCAGCCGAACGTGGTTGATCCCTTTGATCTCCTTTTCCCCCGCCGCATAAACCGGCGCAACCGCAACTATGTCGGCATCATCAAAACACAAAGTGAAAGCCTCAAATAGATCTCGCAGACGGCTATAACGATGAGGCTGAACAATCGCAATCACCTGACCCTGCGTCAAACTGCGCGCCGTTCGCAGCACAGCTTCGATCTCGGTCGGGTGATGCGCGTAATCATCATAAATCACGATGCCGCCTTTGTCGCTGACCAGAGAAAAACGACGCGCAACACCAGAAAAATTCTCCAGCGCATCACGAATGACATGTTCTCCGATGCCTAGCTCAAGCGCCACCGCGATCGCCGCAAGCGCGTTGTGCGCATTATGCCGCCCCGGCAAAGAAAACTTCGTTTCAAAAACCCTCTGATGATGACACACCTCCATCACCGCGCCGCTGCCGCTCGGACGCGCGCGCGCTGAAATCATCGCCTCTGGCGCAAGGCCGTAAGAAATCACCCGACGCGAATCCAAACGCAGCAATTGCGCCGACCCCTCATCATCAGCACAAACCACCGCAAAACTGTCAAAAGGAATGTTCGCAACAAAATCGCTAAACGCGCTGCGCAGATTCTCAAACGCGCCATAATGATCCATATGCTCGCGATCAATGTTCGTCACAACCGCAATCGTCGCAGGAAGCCGAACAAAACTCCCATCAGATTCGTCAGCCTCGACAACCATCCACTCGCTCGCGCCTATCCGCGCATTGGCGCCATAAGCATTGATCACACCTCCATTGATCACCGTCGGATCATATCCGGCGCGATCCAAAATCGCCGCAATCAAAGACGTCACCGTCGTCTTGCCGTGCGTCCCCGCGACCGTGATCGATCGCTTGAACCGCATCAATTCCGCAAGCATATCCGATCGGCGCAAAACCGGAATATGCCGCCGACGCCCCGCGCGAAGCTCAATATTATCCTCCGAAATCGCCGACGAAAACACGATCGTCTTGGCATCACGAATATGATCCTCATCATGGCCTGCAAAAACCTTGATCCCCAGCTCCGCAAGACGCTCCACATTGCCGCCTGCCGACACATCACTCCCCTGCACCTCATAGCCAAGATTATGCATCACTTCCGCAATGCCGCTCATGCCGATACCGCCAATCCCGATAAAATGTACAATACCCCGATTTTTAATTTCAGGCGCGTTCATGAACGATCTCCCCTGTTTGATCCTTCCACAACAAATGCTTCCACAAAGTCAGCGAGCCGCGCCGACGCATCGACAGACCCGATCATCTGCGCATGATGGCGCGCCGCTTTGGCCGCTCGTGTCAAAGCCTCAGGATCATCAATCAGCGCCTCGATCCGACGCGCAAGCGTTTCAGGCTTCAGATCCTCCTCAGCAATCACCCAGATCGCGCCGACAGCTTCAAATGATCGGGCATTCGCCATCTGCTCATGCGCTGCCGCGCCGGTAAGCGGAATAACAATCGCCGGACGCCCTAAAATCGCCAGCTCACTCATCGTTGACGCTCCAGCGCGCGCGATCACCAAATGCGCGCGAACAATATGACGCGGCAAATCAGTAAAAAATGGCGCAAGATCAGCTGCAATGTTCGATCTTTGATAAAGCGCCATGACTTTATCTCGCGACTCGCCTTCGCCTCGGAATTGCTGCGTGATGCGAACCGAACGCCCTGTGCTCGCCACCAAAGCCAGCGCTTGCGGCACGATCTCATCAAAAACTTGAGCCCCTTGACTGCCCGCAAAAATCGTCAAGCGGAAAGGTTCGTTCTTGCGCGGCGACTCGTAAGGCCAGCCAGATAAATGAACAATATCCGAACGCACCGGATTTCCTGTCAATGTCGAAGGCGGCGGCTTGACCGCAAAAGACTCCTTGAGCGGAAACGATGTCGCAACTGCGCGCGCAAATCTCATCAGCCAGCGATTAGCCCGGCCCAAAGAAGCGCCCGGCTCGTGAATCAAAATAGGCCGACGCAATAAAATCGCCGCGAGCAATGGCGGCAATGACGGATAACCTCCAAAACCAATCACCCGCTTTGAACCCCGAGACGTCAAAATCCAAAGAGATTGCAAAATGCCCAGCCCCATCCAAAAGACCGCACTCAACCACGCTAAAGGCGAACGCCCAGCAATCGGCGACGAAAAAATACGATGAACCCCATCCCATAAAGCGCGATCAACCAAAGGCAGCGCGCGGCGATCAGTCAGCAAAACACATTGAAATCCGCGGCGACGCAATTCTTGCGCCAGACCCTCAGCCGGAAACAATCCCCCGCCTGTGCCGCCAGCCGCCATCAACGCCGCGCCCCGACCACTCTGCTCGCGCACATAGACGCCAAACGCATCGCCTCGCGCCGCAAAATCAGTGAACTCATCAAAAGACGCGCAGGCCGGCGACAATAATACAACACCCTGACCGTGCTCTTGCGCATCACGCCCCGCCTGATGAACTGCCTCGCGCAAAGTTTGATGCTTCGTCCAACTGATTTGATCCCCAAGAAAATCGCCCAACTCATCTCTGGCTGCGCCAAAAAGATAGGCATGACGCACAGAAGATAAAGCGCCGCGCAGAGCCTCAAACCCTTCGGCCTTCGCCGCACCGCCCGCAAGCCAATAGACATCACCGCACGCCGCAAGCGCCTGACAGGCCGCCGCTGCATTGGTCGCCTTGCTGTCATCAATAAAGCGCACAGCGCCGACACGCGCGATTTCCTCCATGCGATGCGCAAGACCCGTCCAGCTTTCAAGCGCCACCTGAAACAGATCAGCGCCGATATTGAACACCCGCGCCACCGCCCAAGCCGCCATGATGTTTTGCCGATGATGATCGCCAACAAGATGTTTATTTTCGCATGATGGCGCATCGGCAATATCGTCGGGCAGGCGAACGACATTCGTTTGCGACTTCAAACTAGATGCAAGCTTGCGGCCAAATCTGTCATTGATGCCGATGATGGCGATTCCTCTCTTGCTAAGCCTTGAAAAAATTTTCGCTTTCGCAGCGGCATAATTTTCTAAAGAGCCGTGCCGCTCGGTATGGTCGGGCGTGATGTTGAGCTGCACCGCCACCGAAGGCGCGAATTTTTGTAAATGACCCGCCTGATAAGAAGAAACTTCCAAAACATAGATGCGGTTTTTTTCAAATGGCGCAAGCGATAAAACCGGAACGCCGACATTGCCGCCCATCTCGACATCTAACCCGGCCATCTGCAAAATATGCGCCACTAATTTCGTGACGGTCGATTTTCCATTCGTGCCGGTGATCGCAACCAGTTTAGGCCGCAAATGAGGCTTCAACGCAATCATGGCGCGGCCAAAAAGCTCAACATCGCCAGTGATCTTTATCTTCAAAAGACGCGCGCGCTCAATCAGATCATGACGCTCGGAAATCCCTGGCGACGGCACAAGCACATCAACCCCGCACCAATCGTCATGATCAGGCGGACGTAATCTGAAAGATTGTGTCAAAGCATCTGCGCGGCGCGCTTTCTTTGAATCATCCCACGCGATAACATCCGCGCCGCCTGCCACAAGCGCCTCGATCGTGCTGCCGCCCGTGCGTCCCAAGCCCAAAACGCCGACAGGCCTTCCTCTATAAAAGTCAATCGTGATCATCTATCTCAGCTTGAGCGTCGCAAGCCCGATAAGCGCCAAAACAAAAGAAATGATCCATAAGCGAATCACAATCGTCGCCTCGCTCCAACCCTTCTTCTCAAGGTGATGATGAAACGGCGCCATCAAAAAAACTCGCCGCCCGGTCAATTTGAACGACACCACCTGAACAATCACCGATAAAGTTTCGATCACAAACAGACCGCCGATCACCACAAGCACCAGCTCATGCTTAGTCGCAACACTGATCGCGCCGAGCGCCGCACCCAAAGCCAGCGCGCCCGTGTCACCCATGAAAATCCGCGCCGGCGGCGCGTTGAACCATAAAAAACCCAAACCCGCGCCGATCATCGCCCCGCATAACACCGCCAGCTCCCCCGCACCGCGAACATAATGAACCTGCAAATAATCCGCAAACATTACATTGCCCACTAAATAAGCGATCACGCCAAAACTCGCCGCCGCGATCATCACCGGCACAATCGCCAGACCATCAAGACCATCAGTTAAATTGACCCCGTTCGACGCCCCGACAATCACGAGCAAAACAAAAATCGGAAAGAAAAAGCCCAGTGGAATCAAAATATCCTTGAAAAACGGCACCGCGAGCGCCATCGCATCAACGCCGCCGACGCTCATAAACCCATAGGCCGCCGCCAGCGCAAGCGCCGCCTCCAAAACCAAACGCACGCGTCCCGGCACACCCTTCGAACTATCTCGCGAAATCTTCAGGCCATCATCAATCAAACCCAGAAGACCAAAACCCAACGTCAATGGCAGAATAATCCTGATCAAAGGATTGCTCAGATCCGCCCACAGCAAAACAGACACACTCAAGGCCGTCAAAATCATCAGACCGCCCATTGTCGGCGTGCCAGCCTTCTCAATCACATGATGTTCCGGTCCGTCATCGCGAATGGGCTGGCGAAGCTGACGCGACCCCAGCCATCTTATCAAATAAGGCCCAATTAAAAAGCTAATCACCAACGCTGTCAAAATCGCCGCGCCGGTGCGAGTCGTCAAATAGCGAAACAGATTAAGCGCTGAGCTGTCAATCAGATCGCCTAAAAGCCATAAAATCATGATCCCTCCTTCAGCGCGGCAACAATCACTTCAAGCCCCGCCGCATGAGAACCTTTGACCATCACAAGATCGCCCGTGCTTAATGTTTTTCTCAAAACCTCGACAAGCCCGCGAGGCTCAGCCGCATAGCCACCGCGCTGCGAAACCGGCAAAACATCATAAAGATATTTCATTTTCTCTCCACAAGCAAAAACCACATCAATTTTCGCCCTGCCCACAAGATCAGCCAGCGCCCGATGCAATTGAACGCTGTCTTCGCCCAGCTCGTGCATATCGCCTAAAACCGCGATCCGCCGCGTCGGCGCCTCTAGCGCGGCCAAAACCTCAAACGCCGCGCTCATCGAAACAGGGTTCGCATTATAGCTCTCATCGATCAAGGTGATCTTCGCGCCGCCCACATCAATTTGATCGCGTGTGCCGCGTCCGGCGCGCGGTCGATATTGACTCAGCCGCGCTGCCGCCTCGCTGACATCTCCATCGAGCAGCTTCACTGCCGCTAAAATCGCCAGAGCGTTGAGCGCCAACGCGCGCGACGGCATAAACAAATCAAACGCCAGATCCCGACCCAAAAGACGCGCTTGCACACGCCCTCCTTCAGAGCTAACGCGCATATCGATCAGCCGAACATCGCTGCGCTCATCCGTCCCAAAACTGATCAGCTGCGCGGCGCTTTTCTTATGCGCCTGCTGCAATAAAAAATCGTAAAACTCACTGTCGCGATTGAGAACCGCACTGCCCCCCTCCTTGAGGCCATCAAAAATTTCGGCTTTCGCTTCAGCGATCCCGCGCAGGGTCTTGAAAAATGCCAGATGCGCCTCCGCAATATACGTGATAATCACAAGATCAGGCTGAACCAAACGCGCAAGCGGCGAAATCTCTCCCGCATGATTCATCCCAATCTCAAAAACACCAAAATCACTGTCGGCAGGCATGCGCGCCAGCGCCAGCGGCACACCCCAATGATTGTTCAACGAATGAAGCGCAGCATGAACCTCAACACCTTGCGCGATCAATGCCAGCGCTAAACCATCCTTGACCGCCGTCTTGCCCACCGATCCGGTGATCGCCACAACCTGTGTCCGAGACGCCCGCATCCGCGATGCGCGCGCAAGAGCAACCAGCGCCTCATAGCTGTCTTTGACCTTGACTAGCTCGCCCGTTCGACTTGCGCCGCGCTCGACGATCGCCGCCACCGCGCCTTTCTCCAAAGCCGCATCAACAAAATCATGGCCATCATGGCGAGGACCCTTGATCGCAACAAAAAGATCGCCCGCTTCAAGGTCGCGGCTATCTATCGACAGGCCCGAAGCAATCCATGACCGGGCGCTCGATGTCCCGCCTGTCGCCGTGATCACATCACACGATTGCCATAAATCATTCATGATCGGCTTCCATCATAAACTTTGCCCGCCAGATAAAATCTCACGCGCGGTGGCAGCATCAGAAAAATCTGTCAATTTGCCCTGTCGCTCCTGATAGCGCTCATGGCCCTTGCCCGCAATGAGCAGCACATCATGCTCATTGAGCATCTTGATTCCAGCACCAATCGCCTCAGCGCGATCGCCGATATCATCAGCCTCAGGACAGGCCGCGATCACCTGTGCGCGAATAGCCGCCGCATCTTCAAACCGCGGATTGTCATCCGTCACGATCACATGATCGGCTTGCGCGCGCGCCAGACGTCCCATGCGCGGACGCTTGTCTCGATCGCGGTCGCCGCCGCAGCCAAAAACAACAATTAACCGCCCCGGCGTCAATCCGCGCAAAGCGCTCAGCGCCGCCTTGAGAGCATCCGGCGTGTGCGCATAATCAATATAAACCGCCGCGCCGCGATCTGTGCGACCAACCTCCTCAAGACGTCCGGGCACACAGGGCATGGTCTCAATTGCCGCAAACACACGCGCCGGATCCGCGCGATCAACCCCAATCACACACGCCGCCGCCATCAGAGCATTGACCGCCTGAAATCGCCCTGCCAACGGAAAGTTAATCTCATATGATCGGCCATCATAAGTGATCGCAACCATCTGCCCGCGCATTAGAGGACGACACTCACGAATATGAATCTCAGCGCGCGACCCTCCCACACGCAATAACCTATGCTGCGCCTCTCGCGCCGCGCGGATCGCCTCAGCAGACCCCGAAGCCTCGTCGTCGCAGATAAACACCTTCTCCTTCGGTAAAACCTCGCGCACAAGACGAAGCTTCGCAGCAAGATATTTCGCGCGACTCGCGTGATAATCCATGTGATCCTCGCCCAGACCTGTGAACACCGCCGCCGCTAAATGAACCCCGTCCAAACGATATTGCGCAAGTCCATGACTTGAAGCCTCCAACATCACATGCGTGAACTTGCGGCGCGCAAGCCCAGCTAAAATTCGGTGAACAATGTCAGCGCTCGGCGTCGTCAGAGGCGACGCAAAACTATGCCCCCCCGCCACAACCCCCAGCGTCCCTATCGAGGCCGCGCGATGACCCAGCATCGTCCAAATATGACGCGCAAACATCGCGACCGAAGTCTTGCCATTCGTTCCCGTCACCGCCGTCGCGATTGGCGGGCGACTGTGATGAAAACGCGCCGCCATATAAGCAAACAATCGCCGTGGATTGGGATCAGTCACCAACGCCACCTCCTCCGCCCCCTGCGACAGCGCAAACCCCGATTGCGCGAGAATAGCGCGCGCTCCCTTCTCAAGAGCGTCGGGAACATAATCCGCGCCATCCACTTTGACCCCCGATAAAGCCGCAAACAGCCAGCCCGGCTTCACCTTGCGGCTGTCGGCGGTGAGACCATAGATCATCACCTCTTGGGACGAAGGCGTGTCTTGATCGAGCAGACGAGCAAGGGGCATAGGCTGGAACCTCATAAACTGGCCGCGATCGGCTCAGACGTGTCAGGATAGGGCGGATGCGCCGTGCGGATCGCCGCGCGCAGACGCGCAGAACGCGCGCGAGAATTAACAGAAATCTCAGCCTGAGTTGGGCGCTTAGGCTTTGGGGTCAGCAGATCAAACGAGGCCGGAGACAACTCCGGCGCAGGTTCATGCCGATTGACGCCCGCACCTCGCCGACGGCATCTTATCTTGAAAAAGTTTTTGACAATCCGATCCTCTAAAGAATGAAAGCTAATCACAACAAGACGCCCTCCTTCACTCAAAACGCGTTCAGACGCCGAAAGGCCTCGCGTCAATTCGTTCAATTCATCATTGACAAGAATGCGCAGAGCCTGAAACGTCCGCGTCGCTGGATGAATGCGATCATGCGCGCGGCGCGGCCGCACCGAAAGAATAATCTGCACTAATTGCTTCGTGCTCGTGATCGGCGCCTCACCACGCGCTTGCATGATCGCGCGCGCGATCTTCCCGGCGATTTTCTCCTCGCCATAAACACCGATGATACGCGCAAGGTCGCGCTCAGAAAGACGATTGACAAAATCAGATGCCGTCTCTCCTGCTTGATGATTCATGCGCATATCCAATGCACCCTCATGTTGGAAAGAAAAGCCGCGCGTCGGCTCATCCAACTGCAAAGACGACAGACCCGCATCAAAAGTGATGCCATCCACATGCTCAATGCCGCGCTGCGCAAGCAAATCAACCAGATCGCTGAAGCAACCCTGCGTTAAAATCAACCTCTTCGGGAAATCTCGCACAAGCGCAGCACCCCGTTCGATCGCTTCAGGGTCACGGTCAATCGCCAGCACCGCGCAATCAGCCGCCTCCAACATCGCGCGCGCGTGGCCGCCGCCGCCAAAAGAGCCATCCACATAAATACCCCCGTCGCGCGGACGCAATAAATCTATCACTTCAGATAACATCACCGGCTCATGCGCCATCAGAACCGCCTCCCATCTCCTGCAGATAAGCCCGCGCGCGCTGACGCGACAAGTCCACGTGCTTTGCCAATATCGCCGAATCCCATATCTCAAAGCGATTGCCCAGACCAACAAAAGTCACTTCACTCACTAACCCGGCAAACTCACGAAAGGCCTCAGGCAAAATAATTCGCCCCTCGCGGTCCAAAGCCAAGTCGTCGCTCGCCCCAATCAGAGCGTGAGATAAATCATGCCGCTCGCTCGAATATAAATTAAACCGCGTCAACATCTCATCAACCTCATCCATGAGATTCTTGCCCCCCGCATCGAGCGCCTTGCGCATCAACGACTTGCAACAATAAACCGAACTCAACCCCTCCGACTCAATGACCGCGCGAAAGCGCGCCGGAACCGATACTCGTCCCTTGCTGTCAATCTTGTTTGTCACCGTCCCGCGAAAAAAAGCCATCATATCCTCATTTTTGCACCGTCCGATTTTTAGGTCGGATTTCCCCTTCATGGGAAAACATGGGATAACATGGGACATAACGCCCCGTCAACCGGAACAAAACAGGATTCTTAAGCTTTTATAAGCGACATTTTCCGAATCACAGGGTCAAGCCAACTTTTGTATGAGGGGTAAGTATGTTTTGGATTTCCGCCCCCGCTCCTTGCCAAACCTTGACCTCAACATAAACAAAATGTCTAATAATAAGATAGGAGGATTATCCCATGCGCACCGCCGATCCAATCACTGTCCGCCACATCCCGTTTGAGTTCCCCAGCGACATCAAACCCCACTGGCACCCGCGTGAGCCCGAATGGAGCCACATAATTAACGGCGCCTCGTTGACCATGCCCTATCTTGAACCCTTCCTGATCAAAACCATCCAGAGCGCCATCCCCAAAATCACCGACCCCGCTCTGCGCGCTGAGGCACTCGCCTTCTGCGCCCAAGAGGCTCAACATTACAAAACTCATCGCCGCTATAACGAGCTCCTCAAAGCAAATGGCTACCCTGAGCTCGTCAAAATCGAAAACGAAATGGCGCGCGATTATCAAAATATGAACCAAACGCTCTCACTGCAGAAGCGGCTCGCTTATACCGCCGGATTTGAAACCATGACCATCGCCGTCACGAAATGGCTGGTCAAACAGCGGCGCTCTTTGTTTGCCGACTCCGACAGCCGCGTCGCGTCTTTCGTGCTCTGGCACATGGTCGAGGAAACCGAACACAAAAACGTCGCTTGGCGCGTTTATCAGGCTACAACCCCCGGATGGCGGCAGCGCGCCTTCGGTGTGCTCCATGGATCAGGACACATCATGCGCTTTACGCGCAAAGCCTATATCTTGATGCTCAAAAAAGATCGTCGCTGGCATAAATTGACGCGGCGACTCAGGCTGTGGTTTTTTATCTCGCGTTTTATACTCTCAGCCCTGCCAGTCATCGCGCGCGGCATGATGCCTTGGCACAATCCGGCGCGCGAACCCGATCCTCAATGGGTGCAGGAATGGATCAAAGGCTACGCCCAAACCGATAAAAATTTCATCCCGCTCATCGATACCAACAGCAAAGATCTCGCCGTTCCTTTCGCAAAAACACAAGCAGCATGAGCGAAATCTCGTCGGACCTCGCAGCTCCATATCGGCGCTGGCTGATCGGGCATGGCGCGCTCGCGATTCTGGCAGGCTGCATTTTCGGCTTCGGCTTTGTGTTCTTCTTGCTCGGCGAGATCAAATTATGGCCGATCCCTGGCAGCATCGCGTTCAAAATGCCCGGCACCTATGATGCTTGGCGCATGGCGCATCTCGAAGGCATTATCAATGGCCTCGCTCTATGGATTGTCGCCGTGCTGCTGCCGCTCGTGCCGACATCTGAACTGATGCGCAAGCGACTCGCGATCGCTTTCATCATCACGGCGTGGTCGATCATCATCGGCGCGGGCTTCGATCCTCTATTTGAAAACAGCCGCGGACTGGCTTTCGGCGGCAACATCACGAATACTTTGTCTTTTCTTATTTTTTACCCCGGCGTGTTCGCGATCATTTGGATCGTCATCTATATCGCCTATGTGTGCTTGTTCAAAAAACGCTCGGGGTGAGCGGAGAACAGGCCGGACAGACCGACCTGCCAAAAGGGTTCGGCAATTTTTGGATCATTGATCGTGAACAGATAAGCTTGATAGCCGCTTTGCGTGATCTGTTTGATCTCGGCGGGCTTTACGTCTTGATAGCGCGCATGGATCGTGCGGACAGCCAGCTTCTGGGCGCGCGCGCGCCAATCTTCCGGCAGGCGGCGAAATAAAAGACCGAGCGGAATGTCGGGGAGCCTCTGTCTGATGACCGCAAGCGCTGCGGAAGAAAAAGACGAAATCAGCAATGAACAAAGCGGCGGCTCGGCCATGATCAGATCGGCAACCGCCGCAGCCAGCCTTTCGCCCTGCCGATCATCAAAGCCGCGATCGAGTTTCAATTCGATATTGATGTTCAGCCCCAGCTCCGGCGCGCGGCGCAGCAGGTCTTGCAGCAGCGGGATGTTCAGTGCCAGCGCATCGTCCGAGCGGCAGTTCGAAATCCTGCCCACGCGGCCTAATTTCATCAGCCAGTCATTGTGAAACAGCACGACCGCGCCATCCTTGATCAGCCGCGCATCAGCCTCGACCCAGCTCATGCCAAGTCGCGCGGCCATCTCAAAAGCAGCGATAGAGTTTTCCGGCGCCAGCCCCGCCGCACCGCGATGTCCTATGATCTCGGCCATAATTGCTCTTGTCATCTGTTTTGCCTATAAAACATTATGGATTTAATAAATGTCATCGTGATTCTCTCGAGCTTTGCCACAGGCGCGGCCTTCGTGTGGCTGCTGCTGTTTCGGCCATTAAAAACCGAAAAAGATCACCTCAGCAAGGCCTATCATAACGCGAGCCAAGAAAATGCCTCATTGCGCACAGCTAACGAACACCTTACCCATGACCACACGCGATTCGAAAACCTCGCCAACCAGATCTTGGATAAAAAATCCGAAAAATTCGACAAGGAGGCCAAAGAACAAATACAAAATGCTCTCGCCCCCTTCAATAACGAAATTAAAAATCTCAAGGAGAGCGTTAGGGATTCGTCCAACAAGAGCTTTTCGCTCAGAGAAGAAATCCTGCGGATCGGCGCTCACGCCGACAACCTCGCGAGCGCGCTCAAGAGCTCACCGAAAACGCGGGGCAATTGGGGCGAGATCGTGCTGGAGCGGATGCTCGAAGAGGCCGGCCTGCGCAAAGATCGCGACTACATCACACAAGCAAGCGGCCTGGGACTCAAACACGAGGAAACCGGACAGACCCTGCGGCCCGATGTGATCGTTAAGCTGCCGGAGAGCAAAAGCCTCATCATAGACTCGAAATTATCGCTTGTGTCTTACGAGGACTATTGCGCGGCCTCCGATGAAGCGGCGCGCGGCGATCATTTGCGGAAGTTTCTTGCGGCCTCCAAAAGGCACATCCAAGAGCTGGAGCAAAAGCGCTACCAAGACATCCCGCTCGGCGCGCCGGATTTTGTGATGATGTTCATGCCGATTGAAGGCGCTTACATGCTCGCGCTGAGCGAAGATCCAGCGCTGCACAAATATGCGTGGGACAAAAAGATCGTGATGGTCTCGCCGACGAGTCTGTTTGCGACCCTGCAGACGGTGGCTTCATTGTGGCGCCTGCAAAAGCAGAACCAAAACGCCGATGAGATCGCGCGGCAAGGCGGCGCACTCTATGACAAGGTCGCGGCCTTCGTCAAAGACCTTGAGGGGCTCGGGACGCGGATCAGCCAAGCGCAGATCAGCTATGATGAAACGATGAAGAAGCTCTCAACCGGCGGCGGCAATATATTGAGCCGCACCGAAAAGCTCAGAAGGCTGGGCGCGCGCACGGCCAAACAATTGCCCGAAATAAACCAAGAAACGGATTAAAAATATAAATTTTACTCGTCTTGCTCCTGCCCCAATTCTTGATAGATCTCGCCGCCGCCCTTGCGGAACTTTTGCGACATTTCATCCATCCCCTTGCGGGCATAATCGCGGACATCCTGCGTGATTTTCATCGAGCAAAACTTCGGCCCGCACATTGAACAAAAATGCGCGACTTTATGGGCTTCCTTCGGCAGAGTGCGATCGTGGAAATTGCGCGCGGTGTCAGGGTCGAGCGAGAGATTAAACTGATCCTCCCAGCGAAACTCAAAGCGCGCCAACGAAAGCGCATTATCACGCAGCTGTGCGGCAGGATGACCTTTAGCCAAATCAGCCGCGTGGGCCGCGATGCGATAGGCGATCACGCCTGCTTTGACATCATCACGATCCGGCAGACCTAAATGCTCTTTGGGCGTCACATAACACAACATCGCGCAGCCAAACCAGCCAATCATCGCAGCACCAATCGCGCTGGTAATGTGGTCGTAGCCGGGTGCTATATCCGTTGTCAGAGGCCCGAGCGTATAAAAAGGTGCCTCATCGCAGCATGCCAGCTGCTTATCCATATTGATTTTAATTTTGTTCATCGGCACATGGCCCGGCCCTTCGATCATCACCTGCACGCCCTTGCGCCAAGCGATCTGGGTTAGCTCACCGAGCGTTTCCAACTCGGCGAATTGCGCGCGATCGTTCGCGTCAGCCACCGAGCCGGGGCGCAAGCCATCACCCAGCGAAAAGCTCACATCATAAAGCCGCATGATGTCGCAAATGTCTTCAAAGTGCTCGTAGAGGAAACTCTCGCGATGATGCGCTAAACACCATTTCGCCATGATCGCGCCGCCGCGACTGACAATGCCCGTCACCCGATCAGCGGTCAGCGGCACATGCGCCAAACGCACACCGGCATGGACAGTGAAATAATCCACCCCCTGCTCGCATTGCTCGACTAAAGTGTCGCGGTAGACCTCCCAGCTCAGATCTTCAGCGCCGCCGCCGACCTTCTCCAAAGCCTGATAGATCGGCACAGTGCCGACCGGCACCGGCGCATTGCGAATGATCCACTCGCGCGTCGTGTGAATGTTGCGTCCGGTGGATAAATCCATGATCGTGTCAGCACCCCAGCGTATCGCCCAGACCATCTTGTCGACCTCCTCGGCAACCGAAGAGCTGACCGCCGAATTGCCGATATTCGCATTGACCTTGACTAAAAAATTACGCCCGATAATCATCGGCTCAAGCTCAGGATGATTGATGTTCGCGGGAATGATCGCACGCCCAGCAGCAATCTCTTGACGCACAAACTCCGCACTGACATGAGAAGGAATGGCAGCACCGAAACTCTCGCCCTGTTCGATTTTTTCTTGTGCGATTTTTTCGCCCGCACCGGCAAGCGGTGCCGCACGACCTATATTTTCACGCCGCGCAACATATTCCATCTCGCGCGTGATGACGCCCGCACGCGCATATTCAAACTGCGTGATGCTCGCCCCAACACGCGCGCGGGTAGGCGCATAAGTTTTCGGAAATGTCGCAGCAGCGTGCGATGGCATCACATTGCCATTATCTTCCGGCCTCACGTGCCGCGCGTCATAGGTGTGAACATCGCCGCGCGCTTGGATCCATAAAGCACGAGGCCGAGGCAAACCACCCGCAATGTCAATCTTGCTCGCGGCATCGGTGTGGGTATAAGGGCCGGAAGTGTCATAGACGCGCAGCGGCTCTTGTCCGGCGGAGGGGTGAAGGGTGATCTCGCGCACAGGAACACGCAAGTCCGAAACATAGACTTTCTGCGCGCCCGGCAGCGCGCCCAGTGTGATCTCCGAAGCCAGAGCCGACATGATGTCTTGAGATGATTTCATTGTTGATGCCCCCATTGGTTGGTCATCCGGTTATAGCATATTTTCTTGACTTCGCCGCCCCTCCGGCGCAGGCTATCCCTTGATAACCACTGCTAAGAGCCACTTGTTGGGTTCACTGCTAAATATAATACCCAATGGCTCTTTGAGCCTAAAGGAAATAGGCGGTACCCCGCTCTTAGCGTTGTGGTTATCAGGGCCCGGCACTTGCCGGGACAGCAAGTGCTAAGGGTGAATCAATGGATTTTTTTTCGGCTATGTTGTTGATCGTCTGGACGGCCTCCGTCCAGCCCGGCGAACGCGCCCTCAATAAGACATTCGCTCAAAGGCTCGGAGGCGATTCCGAAGTCTCCCATCCTTATTTTATTGATGGCAAAAGATATTTCATCGTCGTTGATATTGAAACCAAAGATTATGTCATTGAAGCCGGACTAGATCGGCGTTCGTCTCTGGATAGCGTCCAGCAAGTGATGTTCGCGGCGATCATCGCGCGCAAAAAGCCTAAAATCATCATCTACGACAGCGATGGCATTGAAGGGCCTTACGAATACAGAATCCGCATGGTGGCGCACCGACTGGGCATCGCCTATGAGCGCATTAACATCGCACAACTCACCACCTCTTCGTTTTCGTCCATCCCCGCAACATTCTCGCGTCATCTCCACGTCATCCCCGCAACATCCCCGCGTCATCTCCACGACATCTCCGCGACATCCCCGCGTCATCCCCGCGACAGACTTGTCTGTCAGCGGGGATCCAGTAAAAAATAATCGTCGGCGAAGCCGACCACCTCCCGTTGATTATGCACGTTCACTGGATTCCCGCTGACAGAAGAATCGCCGAGAACCTTAACCATCTTTTGCGGGAATGACGGCGCTAGTGCGCCGACTGGGCATCGCCTATGAGCGCATTAACATCGCACAACTCACCACCTCTTCGTTTTCGTCCATCCCCGCAACATTCTCGCGTCATCTCCACGTCATCCCCGCAACATCCCCGCGTCATCTCCACGACATCTCCGCGACATCCCCGCGTCATCCCCGCGACAGACTTGTCTGTCAGCGGGGATCCAGTAAAAAATAATCGTCGGCGAAGCCGACCACCTCCCGTTGATTATGCACGTTCACTGGATTCCCGCTGACAGAAGAATCGCCGAGAACCTTAACCATCTTTTGCGGGAATGACGGCGCTAGTGCGCCGACTGGGCATCGCCTATGAGCGCATTAACATCGCACAACTCACCACCTCTTCGTTTTCGTCCATCCCCGCAACATTCTCGCGTCATCTCCACGTCATCCCCGCAACATCCCCGCGTCATCTCCACGACATCTCCGCGACATCCCCGCGTCATCCCCGCGACAGACTTGTCTGTCAGCGGGGATCCAGTAAAAAATAATCGTCGGCGAAGCCGACCACCTCCCGTTGATTATGCACGTTCACTGGATTCCCGCTGACAGAAGAATCGCCGAGAACCTTAACCATCTTTTGCGGGAATGACGGCGCTAGTGCGCCGACTGGGCATCGCCTATGAGCGCATTAACATCGCACAACTCACCACCTCTTCGTTTTCGTCCATCCCCGCAACATTCTCGCGTCATCTCCACGTCATCCCCGCAACATCCCCGCGTCATCTCCACGACATCTCCGCGACATCCCCGCGTCATCCCCGCGACAGACTTGTCTGTCAGCGGGGATCCAGTAAAAAATAATCGTCGGCGAAGCCGACCACCTCCCGTTGATTATGCACGTTCACTGGATTCCCGCTGACAGAAGAATCGCCGAGAACCTTAACCATCTTTTGCGGGAATGACGGCGCTAGTGCGCCGTATGCGTGGGGTTAGCTTTGTATATAATTTTCTTAAGTTTTGCTATCACCACGCCGCACGGCAGCAGCTACTGCAGCAGCAATTGCCGCAGGAGCGGCAAGCAATGAATTATCTTCTCCCTTATTGGATAAAGCGGCAAGATGTTCCGCAGGCCCTTTTTCCATTCCATGTTCCATTAGCCTTTCTTGCATGGGACGAATCCTATCCTGTGGCAACACCTTCCATCTCTCTTCAAGGTGTGATTCGTGCCTGTAATAATGTTTCATGCCTTCAGCGGTTCGTTTTTCATCTCGAAGATAGCGAATACGCCATGCCAAAGATGAAGCTATGAAACCAATCAACAAAACCCACGGCAATGTCGCAAAAGGCGCTAGTTGAAAATTTCTAGAACCAACCAAAGAAACCAAAGCGATAAAAGAGAAAGCGAGAAATATAGACAAACCCACTAACGACCGCCGAATACTTCCATCTAATTTATTTTCTTTACCCTCATATTTACTGGCTTCTTTTTCATATACTTCCCCAAAAACTCCTGCAGTTCCGGCGATCCGTAAGGCAAGTGCAACAGCCCGATTGTGAATTACATCCTTATTGTCCGGATCAAGCTCAAGCGCCTTGTTATAATCTGCAATCGCTCGATCAAACTCTCCCTTGTCCTTATACACAATACCGCGATTGTTGTAGGTACCAGCATTATCCGGATCAAGCTCAAGCGCCTTGTTATAATCTTCAAGCGCTTGGTCAAACTCTTCCTTCTCTGCATAGACAGAGCCGCGATTGTCGTAGACAGCCGCATAATTTAACTCAAGCTCAATCGCCTTACTAAAATCTGCGAATGCTTGGTCAAACTCTTTCTTCTTTGCATAAGCAACGCCGCGACCATTGTAAGCTGGCGCAAAATTCGGCTCAAGCTCTAACACCTTATTAAAATCTTCAATTGCTTGGTCGTATTCCTCTTCCTTATTCGGACCAATCTTTAATGCCTTGTTATAATCTTCAACCGCTAGGTCTAGGTTTCCATTCTTAAAATAAGCAAATCCGCGACCTCTGTAAGCTAGTGCAAAATTCGGATCAAGCACTATCGCCTGGGTATAATCTTCAATTGCTCTGTCATACTCCTCTTTCTTTACATAAGTGAGCCCGCGATCTCTATAAGCTGGCGTATACCTCGGATCCATCTCCAGCGCCTTGTTCAAATCTTCAAGCGCTCGATCAAACTCTCTCTTTTCCCTATAAACAATGCCGCGATTGTAATAGGCCGGCACATAATGCGGATCAAGCTCTAGCGCCTTGTTATGATCTGCAAGCGCTCGGTCTAAATCCCCTGCTTGCCCCCTTCCTCTATAGGCAACACCGCGAGCGTTATAAGCAACGGCAGGATTTGGGTTTTGATCAATGGCAAGGGTAAAAGCTTCAATCGCCCCATCCCAATTTTTCTGCCCTAAAAACCCACGACCTTGTTGAGTATAATTTATATCCGCCATGATGTTTGCTCACTTGATTTCTGCGCAGGCGATGCGCGCGCCCGCCCCGCCGATCGGCTGACTCTTATAATCATCGGCCTCAGCATGAATAATTAAAGCCGAGCCATCTCCATCACGCAACATCTCCAGTGAAAGCCCCGCGACATGAAGCTCCACCCACGCGCGGCCCGCGCGGCTCGCGATTAAATTGGGCAGATCCCCCAGATGATGTCCGGCGGAGTGCGAGAATCCGTGCTGCGCGCCTGCCTTGCCGATATGCCCGCCTGATCTCTTGAAGCTTTGATGATCCGAGCAATCTCCCACCGCGTGGAGGTGCAAGCCATGCGCGCCTGCGGACAGGCCTCGGACTTGCAGCTTCAGCAAAATGCCTTGTGAGGCATCTTTGATTCTCAACACGCCCACGCCCACGCCGTCATTATTGATGACGCGATAGACTCCCCCTGCTGACGCGACCGCTGGCGCGATCATCAGCAAAATAACTGCAAACAATATCTTCATATTGGCCTCTCTGTTAACTTTCTGTTGCTTGCTGAACTTTAACATTTTGTTTCTCCCGCCGCTTGACAGACCCTTTGTTCATGCAATAAATATATCCTAATACTCAAAAATTCTACTCAAAAATTTGTGGGGGACAACATCATGCTGACCAAAGGGGACGACTTTCCCATTCATCAATTGCCCGAGCCGCTCGCTTTTGCCGGATCGGATCGCAATTTCTACGACCGCTATTTCTTCAACGGATATCGCCGCGACGGCGAAATCTATTTTGTTTGGGCGCTCGGTCTCTACCCGCATTTGAACATCATTGACGCTGCGCTCTCGCTTGCGCTCGACGGCAAGCAGTTCAACCTCAACGCATCGCGCCTGCTCAACAGCGAGCGCATGGACCTCAACATCGGACCCATGGCGCTCGAGGTCATCGAGCCGCTCCAAAAGCTCCGACTCACCGTCAAAGATAACGAACACGGCATCAGCGGCGAGGTCGTCTTTAGCGGACTTCATCCCGCTTTCCTCGAAGAGCGATCAACCCAGCGTCTCGGCCCGCGCGTCCTTGTCGATTTTACCCGCTTTATCCAAAACGGCGTCTATGAAGGCCAGTTCAAACTCAAGGGACAGACCATCGACGTCAAACCCGCCACTCAAGATGATAACGGATTCTTCGGCACTCGCGACCGATCGTGGGGCATCAGGCCGATCGGCAATACCGACAGCCAGCCTGTCGCACCCTTCCGCCTGCCGCAATATTTCTGGATCTGGGCGCCGGTCAATTTCGGCGATATCTCGACCGCACTCGCGCTCGCCGAAAACGAAGAAGGACAGCGCATCTCCCACTCCGCTATGGCCTTCGACTGCAAAACAAAAACTGAAATCCCTCTTGAGTTCGTCAAATATGATCTCACCTTCAAGCAGGGCACACGACATATCTCTCACGCGCAGCTCCACTTTCGGCGCGACGGCAAAGACCTCACACTCGACTATGAGCCCGTCCAGCAGCCTTTCATGTCGGCAGCCGGATACCTCAACGAAGAGCGCAACCACGGCATGTATCGCGGCGACGACGTCCTCGCATATGACGAGTTCGTCATGGCCGAAAAAAATGAAAACGTCCTGCAAAATCTCCATGTCCAGACCGTCTGTCAGGTCACGATGAAAGGATGGGAAAACCTCGATAAAAAAGGCGTCGGCGTGTTTGAACACCTTTTTCTCGGCGCGCATAAGCCCTGCGGATTCAAAGATTTCCTCGAGACAGCCTGATGCTCGAAGATATTGCGCAGCGGCTTGAGGCCTATCTTGCGGGCAAAATGCCCGAAGTCGAAAACCCCGCCATCGAAGACCTCAAATGGTTCCACGGCGGCGGCGGACGCCATACGTTTGGCTTCACTCTGACCGGCCAGCAAAACGGACAAAAAATCACAAAACCTCTGATTTTGCGGCGCGATCCGGTCGAGCACGTCGTGCCGACGCCCAACCGCATCGAGTTCAACGCTTATCGCACTTTTTATGGCACGGATATTCCGGTTCCCAAGCCCTATTTTCTTGAGGAAGAGAAAGGCGGTCCTCTTGAGCGGCCATTTTTTATCATGGAGCGCATCACCGAAGGTCGCGCGCCGACCGGCATGGGACTTGCGCCTTATGGCGAACATCATGAAGCCATCGGGCGACAATTCTGGGAGCTCGGGGGCAAGATCGCAACGATGGATTATCACAACACACCGTTTGAGCAGGTCGCCGATAAAACATCTTTGACCGATTACGGCCTCGAACGTTTGGAAATGTGGGTCAAAGAAATTCGCAACGGCCCTCTTGAGCGCCACCCGATCATTGAGGCGGCGTTGCGTTATCTCTATAGCACACCGCTGCCGTTGCTAGAGCGACTGAGCATCGTCCATGGCGATTTTCGCTCAGGCAATTTTATCTTCGACGAAAAAGATGGCGGTCGCATCATCGTGCTCTTAGATTGGGAAGAGGCGCATCTCGGCGATCCGCACGAAGATGTCGCGTGGGCGATCGACGCCATGTGGATGCATAAAAGCGAAAACCCGGGCGCGATGATCCCGCTCAAAGACGCGCTGCAAATCTGGGAGACGGCAAGCGGCATGAAAATCGACAAAGATGTTCTCTATTGGTGGCGTGTTTTTTCGAGCGTCAAAGCGTGGGCGATCTGGTCGTCATCGGCGCGGCTTGCGGTGTCGGGGAAGAATCAAGACCCGGTGCTCTCATTCATGGAGTGGCAATGCCCGACCCAGAGCGTGATCAACCTGCTCGATGTGATGGGGCATTAGACAATCATGTCGAGAATGGCGGATATACTCACGCGATTGACCGGAACAATGTTTAGCGAGGTCTTGGGCGCGATCCCCGAAGAATCTTACACGCACGGCACGGTACGAGTCATCGGCTCGATGCTGCTGCTGGCTGCGCGCGAATATGAAGAAGGCGCTGATATGCGCGTATGGGAAAATCAACAAATACGCCAGCTTCTCGGCGACGGCGCGCCCTTGATGAATGACGAGAATATGTCGCGCCGCTTTGTCGAGACGTCGCGTGAAATCGACGAAAGCCTTGTGATCTCGGCGCTCGATCAAACCAACGACAAGCTCAAGCGCATGCTGATTGATCTGCACAGCGCGGTTGAAAATCGCGACGATGAGGCAAGTCAAAAAATGAACAAAGCGATATGGATATTCCTGCGCGTTGCAGCCGATAAACACCGGATTGATTTTTACTAAACAGACGCGCCTGTCAGCAGGGATCGGATCAAACATAATTAAAGCCTTGACCGCAGATCGCATAAAAGCTATATTCAAACCATAAGCAGGAGAATATATGACCCCGTTCATCATCATGCTGATCGCTGAGTTTGCCCTGATCGTATGGCTCGCGCAGGAGGACACCTAATGGTCATCGGTCATTATGCCACCGCGCTTGTCGCCAAGAAACACGCGCCCAGCGCGCCGCTCTGGTTTCTGCTCATTGCGAGTATTTTGCTCGACATCTTGCTCGTGGCGTTTGTCCTTTCGGGCATTGAAGTCATGGAGCCAGGCCCTGATACAGGCAAATCAATTTTTGAATCGACGATCATCAATGCCACTTACAGCCACGATCTCGTGCCCGTGCTCGGCTGGTGCGCACTCGCCGGATTGGCCGGACTCGCGATCACCCGCGACTGGCGCATCGGATTGTGGGGCGTCGCACTCGTCGCGGTCCACGAAATCTGCGATCTCATCTCCGGCTTTCCTCATTATATTATGGGACCGGAAACAAAAGAGATTGGCTTAGGCCTCTATTACACTTCGCCGCTGAGCGCGCTCGCGATTGAACTGATCTTAGGATTGGTCTGTGTGTGGTGGTTCGTCAAAGACAAACAACTCCCGACAAGTAAAATTATCGGACTTTATGCCGTAATCGTGCTCGGCGTCGCAGCGCTCGTGCCGAACGCTATCTGATTATTCACTCAGCAGTGCCGCGTAAAACGGCTCAACAAGCCGCATCACCCGCGATTGATCCAGCAGCGAGGCTACCATCCGGTTCATCACATAAGAAACCGTCACGCGCGCATCCATATCGATCATCGCAAACGAACCGCCATACCCACCCCAAAAACAGCTATTCGGATTCGGCCCAAGCGGAATCAACATGCTCGTCAGCGCAAAACCCAGACCCCAGCGCACGGGGATCCCCAGCACAAGATCAAACCCATTGGTCTGCTCCTCCAAAATGCGCTCGCAGCTTGCGCGCGATAATAGACGCTGACCTCGCGCCGTGCCGCCATTGGCAAGCACCGCAAGCGTCTCGGCAACGCCGCGCGCATGACCATGTCCGTTAGCCGCAGGAATCTCGGCGCGACGCCACTCCTGTGTGCGCGATGTCAGCGCGCCAATCGCCGGATTGCCCAGCGCGCGCGTCGCAAATTTGCCGGGCATCACGCCTTCGCTGTCAATATGCTCTAAGGCCATGCCCTCATCTTCGGGCGGGATCAACTCGCCGATGCGGTGATCGTGCTCTGCCCCCGTGCCAATATGAAAATCCGTGCCGAGTGGCGCGGTAATCTCATCAGCAAGAAAAGCGCCGATCGTCTTGCCACTCACGCGACGAACGACCTCGCCGATCAAAAAGCCCTGCGTGATCGCGTGATAGCCACTCTGTGTCCCCGGCGTCCACCACGGCGCCTGACGCGCAAGTCGATCGGTGATCTTGTCCCAGTCATAAAAATCTTCGGTGACGGTCTTTTCGTCGAGGCCCGCCAGCCCCGCCGAATGCGAAAGAAAATGCCGAACCTCAACGCCCTGTTTGCCGTTCTGCGCAAACTCCGGCCAATAACGCGCAACCGGCGCATACAGATCAACCTCGCCGCGATCGGCCAACACATGAAGACACAAAGCCGCAATCGTCTTCGTCGTTGAATAGACATTGACGATCGTGTCGGGCTGCCAGAGCTGGGTGCGCGCCTCATCTTTATAGCCGCCCCACAGATCGATGATCGTCTCACCGTCGCGCGTCACCGCAAACGACGCGCCTATATCTGCGCCGCTATCGAGGTTCTGCTGAAAGCCTTCGCGCACCGCCGAAAACTGCTCACCGCATTGACCCTGAACTGCTTGTGTTGCCATTTTTATTTCCCCCTCTATTTGAGTCTTTGAGATTCTTGCCGTTTTTCTTGTCTTTTTCAAGCGGAAATAATCTTGTGCGGGGCTGACAAAACAGGCAGACTCTTAGGTTCAATATAAGGAAGACAATTATGGAGAAACTATGGCAAAACCTGTCGCAGTAATCGTCGGCGTTGGCGCATCGAATGGGCTGGGTGCTGCGCTCGCGCGGCGCTTTGCCAAAGGCGGCATGAAAACTATCATTGTCGGGCGGACAGCCAAAAAAATCGATCAAGTCGCTGACGAAATCGTCAAGACCGGCGCGAGTGCGCTCACCCATATCGCTGACGTCACGCAAGCCGATCAGCTTGCCCAGACCTTCGCCTTCGCCGCTGAACAAAGCGCGATCGGCGCGGTGGTTTATAATGCCGGCAATAATGCGGTCATCCCGTTTGACGAGCTGAGCGCCGAAATGTTTGAAAGTTTTTGGCGGCTGGGCTGCTTTGGCGCGTTCCTGACGGCCAAAGCCGCGCTGCCTCATCTGCTAGACGGCGGCGGCTCACTTTTATTCACTGGCGCGTCGGGGTCTCTGCGCGGGCGGCCAAACTTTGCGCATTTCGCTTCGGCGAAAGCGGCTCTGCGCAATCTAGCACAGGCGCTCGCGCGTGATTTCGGGCCGCGCGGCGTCCATGTCGGCCATGTGATTGTGGACGGCCTCATTGACGGCGACCGCTTGCGCCGCCTCGCGCAATCCTTCCTCGACCAGCGCGGCGAGGATGGCTCACTCAACCCCGATCACATGGCCGAAGCCTTCTGGCAAATGCACATCCAGCCGCGCGACGCCTGGACTCATGAGATCGACCTCAGGCCATTTAAGGAGCCATGGTAAGAAGTATGGTGAGAAATAATGAAACAGGAGAAAAACAAATGCGTCTGCGACAACTTTGCCTAATCGCTCAGGATTTAGAGCCGACGCTCGACACTCTGGCTGCTTTGTTTGGGATCAAGGTTTGCTATCGCGATCCCGGCGTGGCGCAGTTTGGTCTGGCGAATGGTCTGTTTGCACTCGGCGGCGATTTTCTTGAGGTGGTCAGCCCGATCAAGCTCAACACGGCGGGCGGGCGTCATCTTGCGCGGCATGGCGACAGCGGCTACATGATCATTCTGCAATGCGGCGATGCGCTGAGCGCACGCGAGCGCATCACACAATTCGGGGCGCGCGCTGTGTGGCGGATTGAGGGGCGTCAAGGCGCGCATGAAGGCGTGGTCGCGACTCATTTTCATCCGCGCGATGTCGGCGCGGCGATTCTGTCGATCGACAGCATGGGAGTCGAGAATTGGCAAGAGCCTCACGCGCGCTGGGTTTGGGCTGGAGATCAATGGCCACAACTGCTTCAACGAAGCGACGCGACAAGTCATGTTGGCCGCTTTGCCGCCGCCGAGATCGCCGCTCAAGACCCGGCAAAGCTTGCGGCGCATTGGGGTCGTTTGCTTGATCTGCCAGTGCGTTTGCAGAGCGATCAATTTTTGATTGATTTAGATCAAGCCGTTCTGCGCTTTGTGCCGTCGGAGGGGGGCGGCACTAGGGGCGCTGATCGTCTCGCTGCGATTGATTTGAATGCAGGGTCTCAGGGGAGAGAAGGATTTTATCGCGCCGCGCAAGAGCTTCATCTGCCGCGCCGCAGCATATCGAGCAGCGGTGATGTGGTTCGTGTCTGCGGCATAGACCTGCGCGTTATTTAAAATGAGGAGGGGAAATGGCACTTTGGAAATTGCATTTACGACCTGAGGGCATTGACCCCAAAAAAGTCGTAGACTGTTGCGTTAAAAATAAAATAGCGGGCATTGGATGGCATGTTGATTGCGAACCTAATGATGCTGACCATTATGCAGAACTTGCCTATAAAAAATATAGCAGTTCTCCTCCCTCAATTCGTTTTGCAAAAGACATTCAATGTGAAGACTTGATATGGAGTTTATAGGTCAAGATTAACTGGATTCCTGCTGACAAAGGAAGCGCAAAGGAATCGCCGAGAGCCTCACCAGTTTTTTCGGACCTGACAGCGCTCAGTTGAGCTGGGGGCTTTATCACACAACGCCTCTGGTCGCCCTTGCGATAGAATTGGTTTTCGGCTTGGCCTGTGTCTGGTGGTTTGTCAAAGACAGCCAGCTCTCCACCGGCAAGACCGTGGCCCTTTATGCGGTGATCGTGCTCGGTGTCGCGGCTCTGCTGCCCAACGCGATCGCGACCTAATCAAAACTCACCTGCCCTGCTGGAATAACGGCACTAACGCGCCGTTTCGACATCCCGTGTCGCGTCATTCCCGCAATAGACTCGTCTAAGTAGAATAGGGGGGATGGAACGTGCCAATGATAATGTAAGGGTTTGGTGCGCGTCCATGCCATGCCTTCGTTGTTCCAAGAAACAAATATAAATCCTTCTTTTTGGCAAAATCATCAAGATATTTTTCTTTAACCTTTTGCTTTGCGATCTCTTCATCTTTATGTCTTTTTAGGCAATTCCAGTAAAGTTGCCCTGTTTCCCAATCTTCTATCATTAACTTGCTCTTCCGACCTGTATCATCTTCAAAATGATATGAGAATTTATAAGGAAGTTTTGGCATGAGATTAAAATCTCGGTTGCGATTTTCATCAAAAAGAGAGCCTTGTTTCAAGGCAGCTTGGGCAACCTGCTCTTTATTTTGATCCCATTCTCTGGATGTAGGTTCAATTATAAAATCAAGAATTCTAGCTGGTTTAAAAACAACAAGGGAAAATTTGTTTTTCTTTGCCCCCTCAATAATTTTTGCTAATTCTTTGTAAATGATATTCTTTCCAAGAATAAAGTCGCGCCTTTCTTTCCAAGCATTTTTTGTAGAAATTATTTCCCCCAAGTCAATGTTATCTATATCTCGCGGCACATAACTTTCAGGGCGATGATCTTTAGAATTTTTTTTAATATCCATTTCAACCCATTGGTATTTCTTGTAGCGCCGATCGCTTTGCAAAAACCTGAAGGGAGATGGATAAATACGTATCCACGAACCATCTGAACGAAAGCCTGCTGTACATACAAGTTCAATATATTTTTTTGAAAGAACAGGGTATGTTTTAACCGCAATAAGAATTTTCTCTTTTGCCATAAAATCACCTTTTAAATGTGTTGTACCTTGTGAGTCCAATTATAAGTTTGAGAAAAAGTTTGTGCGATGCGGTGCCTATGGCACATTGTGTGATCTTTTTCAAAACATGTTATTGAAATTCTCCTGTGTTCTTTAAGGAGTTCAGCTAGCTGATTGATAGCATCGCCATTTCTTTTTAAAGTAGTTTTTTCATACTCATGGAAAAGATTGTCATATTCATTCTTCGTTTTAAGATTTTTTCTTTTTTCAGAAATAATCCCAAGTTCTGGGAAGGAGACATACTTAATGCCAAGTTTCTCAAGTGTTTCCGAAAGTGTTTTTTTAGAAAAACCATATTTCCGGCTGATTGGATTACGCCGAACATCACACAGCACCTTTATGTTATTTTTAATCAAACGATTGAGGTAATTTTCAAATGAATTGCCCTCATATCCAATTGTAAAGAAGGCTAAATCTCTCTGGGCTGGCCTTGCGCGTTTGATGTTATTTAATTCTTCCGTTGACATAGATAATTTAGGCACAAGTTCGCTATTAATAGCATAATAAGGATAGTCTCGATAAACGCAACGTATCAGTTTGTTGCCCTTTAATTTTCCAAACTCTTTTTGGAATAAAAGAATGTTTTCTCTATCTTTCACATTAAGCATTTCTATATAATCTTGCTCGTTTATTATTCGCCAATCTCCTACATCTTCAACAAGACCCATGCGAGATAAATTTCTAAAATCAGCGTAGGATTGGAAGGAATAGCAGCCATATTTGTATGGGACGAATTCATAACTTTTTTCTTTCTGATATATTTCAGTGAACAAAAATAAATATTTCTGTAAATCAGTACGAGGCAAGCTTTGCCCAAACGCTTGCAGGAGGGCAAGAAAAACCTTTTGCCTATAAAAAAGAGTATTATTTTCGAATCGATTCATAGATTCTTATATCATTTTTTATCAGCCACCCTACCACCCGCTAAAATGGCTAGAGCGGTGTAATCTCATGGTGATTTTAACTTTGATCTTAACATCTTTGATTGGGAAGCCAAACTAACTCCCGTTGTTAATACCTTCTAACCACCTGAAAAATATCCGAGAAATTTCTCCTACCCCCCACACACAAAATAAGCTAATCTAACCCCCACATCATCACGACTCGATGACAACTCGGAGGACAGACAATGCACGACCTCGTAATCCGCAACGCCAAAATCGTTGATGGCACCGGCGCGCCCGCCTACACAGGCGATATCGCAATCCATCATGGCCTGATCGCAGCACTGGGCGATGTCCCCCAAAAAGGCCGCCGCGAAATCGACGCCAAAGGCGATCTCGCAACGCCGGGCTGGGTCGACATCCATACCCATTATGACGGCCAAGTCACATGGGATCCTTATATGACTCCATCAAGCTGGCACGGAGTCACAACCGTCGTGATGGGCAATTGCGGCGTCGGATTTGCTCCGGCCAAGCCCGATCAACATGACTGGCTCATCGGACTCATGGAAGGTGTTGAAGATATTCCGGGTGCTGCACTCGCCGAAGGCATTGACTGGCAGTGGGAGAGCTTCCCCGAATATCTCAACGCCCTCGACAAGCAAAAACGCGCGATCGATGTCGCCACCCAAGTGCCGCATGGCGCGGTGCGCGCCTATGTCATGGGCGACCGCGGCGCCAATAACGAAGCCGCCAACGCCGATGACATCAAACAAATGGCTAAAATCGTTGAAGAGGGCATCCGCGCCGGCGCGCTCGGATTTTCGACTTCGCGCACCATGCTTCATCTGTCAAAAGACGGCGTCCCCGTACCAGGCACGTTTGCCAATCGCGACGAGCTCATCGGTATCGGACGCGCTCTACAAGACGCTGGCTTCGGGGTCTTTGAAATGGCATCCGACCTCACACCCGTCGAAGAAGAATTCTCGTGGATGGCCGACCTGTCTAAAGAAACTGGCCTGCCGATCACCTATGCGCTGCTGCAAAATCCGCTTGATCCCGGCCAGTGGAAAAAAATCCTCGATATGACCGACCAAGCCGTCGCCGAAGGCGCTAACATCCATGCGCAAATTGCCGTGCGTCCGACCGGGCTCATCTTGGGCTGGCAAAGCTCGGTTCATCCGTTTGCGCTCCATCCCAGCTACCACGAAATCGCCGAGCTCCCCTTTGCCCAGCGACTCGCGCGCCTCAAAGAGCCGCAAACAAAAGCTAAAATCCTCAGCGAAAAACCCGAACTCGGAATTAACGCCCCCCTCGCCCTGATCATCGCCCAAGGCTATGACCGCATGTTTCGTCTCGTCGAAAACGGCAGCACCAATTATGAACCCGAAGCCAGCAAAAGCATCCAGAGCCTCGCCGATGCCTCAGGCAAACCGCCCGCCGAAATCGTCTATGATATGCTCATGGAAAATGATGGCAGCGGCTATATCTATTTGCCGATCCTCAATTATGCCGAATGCAATTTGGATCACATCCACACTATGTTTCAAAATCCCAATACGGTGCTGAGCCTGTCCGATGGCGGTGCGCATTGCGGCGTGATCTGCGATGCGAGCTTCCCGACCTTCCTATTGACCCATTGGGTTAGGGATCGCAATGGCGCACGTCTGTCTTTGGAGCAGGCCGTCGCGCGCCAGACCAGCCATACCGCGGCGCTCTACGGCCTCAACGATCGTGGCGTGATCGCGGTCGGCATGAAGGCCGACCTCAACGTCATAGACTTTGAGCAGCTCAAACTGCACGGGCCGCAAATGGTGTTTGATCTGCCCGCCGGAGGGCGTCGGCTGATTCAGCGCGTCGAAGGCTATCGCTACACGATCGTCAGCGGCGCGATCACCTATGAAGACGGCGCGCCGACCGGCGAACTACCCGGTCGTCTGATTCGCGGGCCTCAAACTGCGCCCCAGAGCCTCGCGGCGGAATAAAATCACCATAGATTTGGGCATATTAGACGCGCTATAAGCGTTGTTTTTGTTGTGCCGACTTTTTATCTTGACACCTTCTGAATTCAGCCTTATTTTATAAGAATTCCCCGAACAACGGGGACAACGCTATAAACAGGTAAAATACTATGAATAAAGAAAATTTCAACGCTAAAAAAACTCGATCAAATCGCCCCGGCTGGAGCGTAACATTCAGGCACCCCCGGCGCACCGATAGCCGAGGCAAATTTGGCTTAAAAATCAGGCGAGGATTAGGCACCCAAGACGATATTGAAGCTGACAGACTAATGGACCAGCTTAATGAGTTGCTAGATGATGAAAGCTGGTGGTCAATTGAAAAGCGCCCAGAAGCTGAAGAGCAATTTGCCGAAATCGTGGTCTCAATATTTTTCGACGGAATAGAAGTCGGCAAATATAATTCCTCTGAACTACGAGATTCTCACATAAAGCTACCGGGCAAAGCCGAGGGGTATGCGAGAGTCATGCTTGTCGGAACAACAGGGGCTGGAAAAACAACTCTCCTGAGGCATTTGATCGGCTCGGATCACGAAAAAGACCGATTTCCGTCTACATCTGCGGCTAGAACAACCATAGCCGATATAGAAATCATCACTGCCGACGGGCCATTTGAGGCAGTCGTCACATTTATGCCTAAGCATAAAGTTCGTGAAAACATTGATGAATGTCTTGAGGAGGCTTGCCTTAGTGCTGTTCAAGGATATGCTGACGATAAAATTGCAGGTGCTCTCCTATCTGATAAAGAACTGAAATTTCGCCTCTCCTATTTACTCGGCTCTTGGCAAAACAATAAAGCCGACAAAGATGTTGATGAATTCTCCTTCGACGATGAAGAAGAAAGATCAGGCAATGTGGATGAAGCTGAGGCAATATCGGCAGAAGAATATGCGGAAAACAAAAGCCAGCTTGACGCTTATATTGATAGAATCAAAATCATCTCATCCGAAGCCGAAAAAAGCACTTCAAAAATAGTTGGACCACTCGGCGAACAAAAAAACCCTGAAGACAAAGCTGATTGGCTGCAGATTTTTGCCGATGAGCTCTACAAAAAAGATGAGTTTTCCGAGTTATCTTTACAAATTACTGAAGATGTCGAGCATCGATTCGATTTCATCAAACTAGGTGAATATGTGCGCGCCTCTGAAGACTGGCCAAAAATTTGGACATACGCAAATGATGATCGCGATGTCTTTTTACGGCAGATGCGCTGGTTTGCAAGCAATCATCACAAGCAATTTGGGCGGTTGCTAACGCCTCTTGTAGATGGCATGCGTGTGCGCGGCCATTTTAAGCCAGCCGCAGATAAACTGCATATCGCGGACAAGCTAGTGCTTTTGGATGGACAAGGACTTGGCCACAATCCTAATTCTTCATCAAGCATATCTCCCAATGTCACGAGCCGTTTTGCTGATGTCGACATGATTCTACTTGTTGATAATGCAGAGCAGCCAATGCAGGCTGCGCCGCTTGAACTTCTTCGCTCGGTCGGAAATAGCGGACATTCTGATAAATTGGCAATCGCATTCACTCACTTTGATATGGTGAAGGGTGATAATCTCGGAAGCTTCACTCAAAAACGCGAGCATGTAATGAGCCAAGTTAGCGGCACAGTCGCGAGTCTGCGACAACCGCGCAGTAACGCTATTGCTAACGAGTTAGAACGTCAAATTGATGGCAATGCTTTTTTCCTTGGAGGCCTTGACCGCTCAACAGATAAAATGCCAGCCGGATTTTTAGATCAGATACGACGCCTATTAGAGAGCATGAAAGCGGTAGCACAAAAACCTGAAGTAAATATCATAGCTAAGCCAAATTATAGCCGTGAAGGGCTCGAAATCGCTCTTCGAGATGCCGTTGAAGGCTTTCGTGAGCCATGGAAAGGCAGACTCGGCATTGAATATAAAAAAGAGACACCTAAAGAGCATTGGACCCGTATTAAGGCTTTAAGCCGCCGCTTTGCGACAGGTTCAGCAATTGAATATGACAATTTAGGCCCTATCGCTGATCTTATTGCTTGCCTTCAAGAGAACATCTCTTCTTGGCTCGAAAATCCGAGCGGTTGGGAAGAAGAGCCAGAGAGCGAGGATGAACGAATTGCTTCATTATCCCTCATCCGCCAGAGTGTATTTCAAAGTCTCCATGATCTGGCAAATCGCCGCATAAACGACCAGCGCATAAAAGAATGGCAGAAAGCTTATTATGAACATAAGGGGAAAGGATCAACCTATGTTCGCGCTAAGGAGATTGACCAGATTTACGAAGAGGCCGCACCTATGATAAGCTCTGTTATGAGCGACACAGCAAGAGAGTTCTTGCATGAGCTACACCAGCTTATTGATGACGCTGTTGAGGACTTTGATAAAGAAAAAGGATAATAAAGGAGGCTTTTATGGGCAAAATATATAACGAAATTGATACAAAGCTGGCGGGCTTCATGGAGCAGCAAAAAATGTTCTTCGTCGCGACCGCGCCGCTCGCCGCCGACAGCCATGTCAACCTCTCGCCGAAAGGCTGCGCGGGCAGCTTCGCGGTGCTCGACCCGCATCATGTCGCCTATGTCGATCGCGCGGGCTCCGGCATCGAGACCATCGCCCATATTCAAGAAAACAAGCGCATCACGATCATGTTCTGCGCCTTTGAAGGCGGTGCCCGAATATTGCGCCTCTACGGACAGGGCGAAGCGCTGCGCCCCGCTGATCCGCTCTTTGCCGAAATCGCCGCGCACCTCACTCTGCCCGAAAAGCCGCGCGCGATCATCCGTGTGCGTGTGACGCGCATCGCCGATTCATGCGGCTATGGCGTGCCGCTCTATCGCTACGAGGCCGACCGCGACACGCTCGATCAATGGGCGGCCAGCAAAACGCCTGAGGCGCTCGCGGACTATATCGCGCAAAACAACGCCGAGAGCATTGACGGCCTGCCCGGCCTATGATTACCTCTCAAGATCATGTATCAAGCATTGCATTTTCAGGAAGATCGTCTCGAAATCATGCACGATCTTATCCATACAAGAGCGATCAAGACAAAGCAGGAGTCATGCGCGGCCTCAAAATCGAGAAAGGCGCGGCTTGGGTGAAAATGTCAGATTTAGTCAAAGACATAAATGAATAAAATCATTATCGTCGGCGGAGGCATTGGCGGCTTGACCGCTGCGCTTTCACTTCACGCTTATGGATTTGGCTGCGAGCTGTTCGAGCAAAATACTGAATTCGGCGAGGTCGGTGCGGGCATTCAAATCAGTCCGAACGCGCTGCATGTTTTTCGAGCTTTAGGCGTTGAACAAAAACTTGAAGCGGTCGCCTTTGAGCCGCGTGGCGGCGCAGTGCGCAATTATCGCACTGGCAAAGTCGAGATGATGACCCCGTTCAAGGGATTTTGCGAAAAACATTATGGAGCTAAATATCTTCATATTCACCGCGCGGATTTGCTCAAAGTGCTTGAAGAAGCGGTCAAAAGCACAGACATCAAACTTCATCTCAACAAGCGTGCAAAGGCTTATGAGCAAGAAAATAATCACATAACGCTCATAACCGAAGACAACGCAAAATATAAAAGTGACTTGCTCGTCGGCGCCGATGGCCTTCATTCCATCATGCGCGCGCAGATGTTAGGCGGTGAGCCTGCGCGTTTTACCGGACAAGTGGCATGGCGCGGCATCGTGCCTGCGGAAAAATTGCCCAAAGACTTCATCCCCCCTGATGCGAATATCTGGCTAGGCCCGGGCCGTCATTTTGTTGCCTATTATTTGCGCTGCGGCAGATTGATCAATTTTGTCGCAGTAGAAGATCGCGATCAATGGACAGAGGAAAATTGGAACGTTGAAGGCGATCTCGCCGATGTCCGCGCGGCCTTCGCGGGATGGGATGAGCGCATTCGATTCTTGCTTGAGGCCTGTGAGGAATGTTTTTTATCGGGCCTGTTTGACCGTGCTTGTCTGCCACGCTGGATCGATGGCCGCGCGGTGCTGTTAGGCGATGCCTGTCATCCGATGCTGCCCTTTATGGCGCAAGGCGCGGCGATGGCCATAGAAGATGGCTTCGTCTTAGCGCGCCTGCTCGCCGATAAGAGTCAAAGCCTGGGGCAAAGGCTGATCTCCTATCAAACGCAGCGCAAACCACGCGCGAGCCTATTGCAAGAACTCTCTCGCGGCAATGCGCGCATCTATCATATGCGCTCGCCCTTTGGCCGCTTCGGACGCAAGATGGCATTTAAGCTCAGCAAGTTTCTGCCGATCATCACGCGCGCGCGTTTGGATCAAATCTACAGCGTCAATGTTACGCGATGATATTGACTAATCAAAAATGGCTAAGCGGGTTGCGGGGGTAGGATTTGAACCTACGACCTTCAGGTTATGAGCCTGACGAGCTACCGGGCTGCTCCACCCCGCGTTAATTTTTATCCAGCTCTTCCCTATCACTTCTGCGATAATTTTGCCAATAATCCCGCACCCAGCCGATCGGCGCCATGCCACGACGAAATCCGCGTCCCCACCAATAGTTCTGCCCGACCTCCTCAGGCAGGGGCCGCCCATGAAAAACAACCACGCGCGCCGCGCGCGGCACCAAACGCGGCGGCCAAATGAAATTCATCGGCACCGGACGCATCAGATCGCCCTTGAAACTCAGACATAGTCCCTGCGGCCAATAATCCAGACCCTGCGCGTGGGCGGCCAAAAAACGCTGCTCATTGCGAAACTCTCCAAACGCCGCCGCTTGATCCGACATAAAAACGCGATAAATCTGCGACTGCGTCCCGACATCAAACGCAAAAACCGATGAATTACCGCCAAGCGCTCGACGCCGCGAAAGCCTATGCCCAAGCTGAGGCCATTCGCGAATCAGCCTCACACCACCCTCGAACTCAAAAAATATATCGAGCCCGCCAGTTACGACAATATCGACATCCAAAAACAATACCCGGCCTTCAACATCATAAAGCTTGGGGGCAAAGACACCGAGTTTCGGCCAGCCTCCATGCGCGATGCGCTCGGCGGGCAAGCCCATATCCGGAACCGGAAAAACCTCGATCTCGTTATCAAGACCCGTGCGGTCATCGGTCAGACAGATAAAACGAAACTCCCGCTCCATATGAGCGCGCGCGGCTCGATAGAGAATGTTTACGTAATCTACGCCATAGGCGTGTCCCCATTTCATGCATAAAATATTCGTTCTCAACATTATCGCTGCCATCTCGGATGACGCTCCAATATTTTCGCAATGCGCTGAAAGCGCGCAAAACTATAGACCATTGCATAACAAAATCCCTGCAATCCTCCCAGAAAATACCACCGCAAAATGTAAAACTTAAAAAAGAAAACCGGCATCTCCAGATAAAGACGCCAGATTAGTGTCCCAAGCGGCTTCGCAATCCGCTGTGAATCTAAATTCGAATAATTATTTTCCTTGTCCGCCAAATGCCAAAATGAACGCGCCGCCCTGTGATAAAGAGTCCCCCGAAGCTTCTTGGCCGTGCGCACATCCGCTTCGACAACGTCAATAACTGGCTCATTGGAAAAACGCGCTTTTGTCTTATCATAAAGGCGAACAAAAGGATGACGCTTTTGTTGACGCCAGACATTTAACTGCCCATGATAGATATCACGCCGCCACAAAGCATAGACGTCGCTCGCCGGATAGGACTGGGCAAACAAAGCACGGATTTCTTCTATCAACTTCTGATTCAGCCACTCATCGGCATCAAGGTTGAGCAGCCAGTCATGGGAGCATTGTTCCTCGGCAAAACGTTTTTGAGGCCCATGTCCCAGCCAAGACTGCTCGATCACGCGCGCGCCATACAGGCGTGCGGTCTCTTGTGTGCCATCTTTGCTGCCGCTATCGACAACGACGATTTCATCGACCAACCCCTGCAGTGAAGCCAGCGCGCGGCCAATGCGATCGGCTTCATTGTAGCTGATGATATAGCCGGAAATTGAAAGCGGTGTCTCAGTAATTTCTTGCGCTTTGCGCGGGCGGCGCGTCGGACGAAGTTTCTCTTTGACTTGCCAGCCAAGTTTTTCATCCAATTCAGCCGCGGTGCGCAAAAATCGGACATAGGCGCGAACCATGGAATAAATAAATCCTTTATGTCCGCCAAAAATATGCCTGCGTAAGAAATAATGTTTCAAAAAACATTGTGGGAAGTCCAAGATAACCCTCACGAGCAAAATCGGCAGAGATTTTTTTTTCATGCCCACGCGCGCGTAATTTGTTTCTTTCGCGAGCATATCGCTGATCCTGCGCGCATGATTATGCAGCAAAACGCCTTTGAGCACGCCGGTTTGCCCTTTTGGGCGCGGCACAGATGTATGCAGCGCTTGCGGTGTAAAACGCAGCTTGCGGCGATCATAAAGTCGAGGCATACGCTCAAGGTTCATATGCCCTCTCAGTGCTCTGTCGCCGAAATAGACGTCGCCGCGCTTGAGGCAATAAACCGATTTTTGTGGCTCTCCATGTTCAAACAGCGCGCGGATTTCATTGATCAAGCGGACATCCAAATATTCATCGGCGTCGATGTTCAAAAGCCAGTGATTGCGGCATTGATCTTCGGCGAAGCGTTTTTGAGGCCCATCCCCTTCCCATTCGTTAAAGACGACCTTCGCTCCGTAAGATTGAGCGATTTTCACCGTATCATCTTTGCTGCCGCTATCGACGACGACAATTTCATCGACCAGACCATGCACAGAAATCAATGCGCGTTCGATGCGATCAGCCTCGTTGCAGGCGACAATAAAGCAAGAAACCGGAACCCGCTTGGATATGCCAAGTTTTTTTGGCTTCAAAAGAGATCTTTTTAATCGGCCCAACGGCCCTAAATGAGGAATCAGCAAATCAGGCCGATGACGATGACGACCAATATGCCGCACACCGCCATTTTCCAACCGCGCCATTCGAAAGCCCATCTGTCGCGCGCGCGCGGAGACATTCTCCTCTTCCAAAAGCAGGCGAAACGGTCCGAGCTTTTGATAATCAGCCAGACGACGCAACCCAGGATTAAATGAATAACAATAAGCGTTTGAATTATCTGCAGGCGAAGGCGCATAAAAAGAAATATCTTTATGCGTCTCAAGCGGCGCTCTCATGCCGCGTCTTTCATCTGCGGGATCACGCACGAGCACCTGAACGATATCAGGAAAATCCTCCAACAAAGTCAATGCAGGCGCGATGAAGCCGGGCCGCGTAAACAGCCAATCATCCTCGCAATGAAAAATATAAGGCGTTCGCACCTGCTCATAGGCGAGATCAATAGACCAAAGCTGGCCGCACTTAGGCCGGTTGATGAGCAGATCAAATTCAACCTCAGGAAATTCATCGAGCACATCACGGACATGCGCATCGCCGGAATCTTCGACGATTATATATTTTTTGATTTTTGCATCATTATGCTCAAAGAAACTCGCCAGCGTACGGCGCAACAGATCAAAGCGGCCACAAGATGTCAGCACGAAGGTGATGTCTCTGTCAGGAATGCTCATGCTTGTTTCTTTAACATAGATGCGATATTCTGTAAGGCCTATCAGAAAAAAAATTCATGAAAATTGCCATTGTCCATCCGGGAAAAGGAGGGGATCGACTTGAACCTTCTTCGACCGCCATCGGATCGTCATGCGCGCAACTCTTGGAAAAGACAGACCTGCCACCAACAGCCCGGTATCCTTATAAAAATCCGACAAAATATCAGCCCTCATGTTAATATCCAGCCGATGAAAATCGCGATCGTCATACCCCTCGATGGCCTCGACAAGAACAAGCCTAATACAACGGCCTTGCTATCTTATGGCTTTACGCTCTCAAGCGCTTTTTGCGATCATATCCAATATTTTTGCGGCTGGGTGCCAGCACCTCTTGATCCTCGCGCCCATGTTCTGCCGCAAACCACAAAGCATATTCTGGAAGAAGAATGTCCGCTTTTTGCACAGCGCATCCGTGATTTTCGCCCCGACATTATTGAGGTCATCCAAAATGTTGAATATGCAGCTTATCTCGCCCGCGCTTTGCCTGATATGCCTGTTGTTTTTTATCATCACAACACAGGCATGGCTCCTCATATCCATAATGCCTTGCGTGAATCAGGTCATCATCTTGCGCATATCATTTCGGTTAGCAATTGCGCTAACCAAAACCTCGCGGCGCACCTGCCAAAATACAAAAAAAAGATGAGCTTCATTCACAACGCTCTTGTGGCAGAAGAATGGCTTGCCCAAGATCGAGAAAAAGAAAAAATCATCTTATTTTGCTCGCGCATTCATCAGGCAAAAGGCGTCGAGGAATTCATCAAAGGAGTCATAGAAATCCTGCCTGAACTTGAAGATTGGTCTGTTGTTGTGCTCGCCGGCTCGCCGGCTGGGAAAAACCACTCCCAATTTGACGAATTCGAAGACTTCGTCCAACAACAAAAAGCCATCTTCACAAAAGAGATCGGCGATAAAGGCCTGTGGATCAAAGATGCCTCACGCGCACAAGTTCAGCAATGGACAAAAAAAGCTCAAATTGGAGTTGCGGCATCGAAATATCATGACGCTTTTGTATTATCTCTGCTTGAAATGCATCTCGCCAACTGCGCGGCAATTTCATCCGGGGTGAGCGGCATGAAGGAAGTCTCAGGCCCTGACGGCGCGCTCTATTTGAAAAAGGTCACAAGCTCGGCTATCGCTGAAAGTCTGCGCTTCTTGATGAACAATCCGCAAAAGCGTCAAGCGCTGGCGCAACGCGGCCATCAATATGTGATGCGCCATCACCAGATCGAGGATCGCGCGGCTCAATTAGACGAGCTCAGACGGCAATTGGTCGCGCGGTTCAAGCAGAAAGGGTTTTTTCACACTCTGTTTCATCACCTACGTCGCCCCTTTAAGATCAAGCGTGATAAAATATCGGTGCGCAGTGTCGGGTCAAAAAAATGAAAATTGCCATTTTTCTACAAGGGGGCGCTTTTAACCGGAAAAACCCGATGTCACCCGGCACTTTGTCTTACAGCCAAACACAGCTGAGCGCCTTTCGAGACACAATCCGATATTTTTGCACTTGGACACCCGCGGCCCTTGATCCTAACGCAAATATTCTGCCGCAAGCCTCCGCCAAATATGATTGGGAAGAACAGGCGCGACTTTTTACCAAACAGATCCGCTACTTTGATCCTGATATCATCGAAGTTCATGGAACAATACATTATGCGTCTTATCTTGCCCGTGCTTTGCCTCATATACCTGTTGTTTTTTATTCGCATGACCCTCACTCCCGGCCTAGGGAGCATAACTTAAATAAATTCAGCCGACCAGCGCATATCATTTGTGTGTGTCATTTTGCGCATCAAAATTTTGTCGCGCACTATCCGGAACATAAGGCGAAAGCAAGCGTGATTCTCAACGCCCTGCCCATAGAAGATTGGCTTGCCGAAGATCATGGGAAAGAAAAAATTATTTTGTTTTGCGGGCAAATCCTTCCTGGCAAAGGTATTCAAGAATTTATTCAAGGCATTGCGAAAATCCGGCCTGCTCTTGCCGACTGGCGCATCGTCGTGCTGGGATCAAAAAGAGCTTCTGGGCTAGACTTTTTCCAACAACAAGAAATGCTGTTCAACAAAACGCTCGAGGATCAAGGCGTGTGGATTACGAATGCCGCGCGCGCGCAGGTTCAAACTTGGAACAAGAAGGCTCAAATTGGCGTTGTCCCTTCCAATTGGGATGAAGTTTTCCCCTTAACGCTTCTCGAAATGCATATGACCGGCTGCGCGGTGATTTCATCGGGACGCGGCGGCATGAAAGAGGTCTCAGGTCCTGACGGCGCGCTCTATTTGAAAGAAGTTTCAGGCGCTGCCATCGCCGAAAGCTTGCGTTTGTTAATCAACAATCCACAAGAGCGCCAAGCGCTTGCGCAGCGCGGCCATCAATATGTCATGCGTCATCACCGGATCGAGGATCGCGTCGCTCAATTAGATGAGCTGCGCCGCGAGATCGTCGCGGGTTTCAAACCCGAAACGCAAGCGCCGCTCTGGCGAGAGCGTCTGCGCGCATTCAAGCGCAAAATGTTCGGTTAGCGCTCAAGCAGGCCCGGCAGCGACCTACTCTCCCACGCCTTAAGGCGCAGTACCATCGGCGCTGAGGGTTTTCACGACCGAGTTCGGGATGGGATCGGGTGCGTTGCCCCCCGCCATAACCACCGAGCCAGCTTGAGCGCTATGTCTGTTTTAGCAAAGCCTTCGCAGATTAGCTAGTCTCTTCTAGGGTTTTTTTGGCATTTCGGCGAAGCGGGTCTGTGCTGTTTTTTCTATGGCTTTGCGCGCTTGCGGATCAAGCGCACTGCCGATTGCTTTGAGCAGTCTTTTCGCCTTTTTATCACCGAGTTTGACAGCCAGCCACATATGCTGATAGGCCAGAGCATAATCTTGCTTGACGCCCTTTCCTTGCGAATAGATGTTGCCAAGGTAATAATGTGCGCGGGCATAACCGGCATCGGCCGACTTATTAAGCCAGGCCAAAGCTTTCTCCTGATCTGGCTGTATGCCTAAACCACTGGCATAAAAAAATCCCAAATTATATTGAGCAAACACATGGCCGGCTTCGGCGGCTTTGTGATAAAGTTCAAAAGCCTGCTGATAATCCTGCTCGACCTCCTCATTGCCCTGCGCATAGATGCCTGCCAAATCAAATTGCGCATCAGGGACATTATTATGGGCGGCGCTTTCAAACCAAGTTTTTGCCAAGCCCAAATCTTTCGATCCGCCCAAGCCGTGTTGTAAAAATTGCGCGATGCGATATTGCGCGACAGGATAGTCCTGTTCGGCAGCTTTTTGAAACAGCTTGCGTGCGCGTTTATGATCTTTTTTGACCCCCAAACCTTGATTATAAACCTCCCCTAAATTAAACTGTGCCGCCGCAAAGTTTTGCGCGGCAGCCTTCTCGAACCATTGACGCGCTTGAGTTAGATTCTTCTTGACCTCGATCCCGTTGAAATAAAATTGCCCCAAGCTCAACTGCGCTGCCGCATACCCCTGCGCCGCCGCTTTGCGATTCCAAAACAGCGCTTTCTTTAAATTGCGTGCAACTCCCCAGCCATTGGCATAAAAAACAGCGAGGTTAGACTGAGCCGCCGCCATATTCTGATTGGCTGCTTTCTTAAACCATTTAGCGGCGGCATCATAATCTTGTGACACACCACGCCCTTGGAAATAAAGCACCCCAAGCGTAAATTGAGATTGCATATCCCCTTGGCTGGCTTTGGCCTCAATTTCCTCGAGCGTGGAGCCAGGGGCGGCGCTTGCCGATAGAGACGCAAAAATAAAAAGCGTCAAGATCAAAATAAAAGAAAATTTTTTCATCTGTTTTCAATACCTCCAGTTTGATACAGCGATCGTCTCACGTCACCGAGCAACGCGTCGATGACCCGATCGTGCGGCTTAATTATAGCAAATATGAGCCTCTTTGTGCATATTTCGCACTGCCTAGAATCTCTCAAACGCCCTTGAATAGGCGGTTTTTTCGAGTCGTGGCTACTCCCGCCGATTCACCAGAATATCATCACGAGCAATCCGATCAGCCACACGAGACCGATCAAAGGCGTGAGCTTAAACATCAAAGTTTCTTCCTCAGGCATATAGGTTTTGACCAGCCCACAATGCGGACATTGTTTCGCAGGCGATGCGGTCGATTGCTCGCACCTTCGGCACACGATAACAGCCATAAATATCTCCCTGTATTATTTAGCCTTATTACGAATAGATATAAAGAAAGCCAGCAAGGGAAGAGGTCTTTTGCGGGTTTTTATCTGCGTTTGAGATGTTTGGTTTTATGCCGAACATTCCTTTTATAAGTCATTATTGTCTGATATGCGTAAAACCCGCGATTTTCGTGAATTTTCGACCCCTGCGGTGGATTAGCCTCGACAACGCTCCGCGACCGCGCAAGAGGCCTCAGACAGCACTGAAAATTCATTTTATGAATAGCAATGATAGCTCTGACGGTAAGATATTCCGCCACTATTTGGCGAGCTGTCTATAAAGACGGCTAAAGCGTCCCAAACCATTTTTGAACGCTTTGAGTGCCTTTGGGCTTAGAGCTTGCTCTAATTCCTTATCAATATCGCTCTGTCTCTCTTGAGTTTGAGAGGCAGATTGAGCAGGGGGTTTCCTAGGGGCTTTTTCCTTGAATATAGACATAAAGACTAGACTATAGAAAAAGTCTAAAGAGTCAAATTTTAATTTTATGCGCGCCACGCCTGCGATGGATAACGGTCGAAGCGCCAGCGCTGGCCTCAAGAACTTATTGGCTCAACACAAACTTCGCCACTCCCGCGACAGGCGAACCTGTCAGCATTCTCACAAGCGCCCGAAGCTTCGGTATAAAGCTCTTGACAAAAAGTTGTAATTCATTTAACAAAATAACAGAACGTGGTGAAGTCGCATGCCTTGGCATCCTACTGATCTGCATTTTTGTAACCTGTTAGAAGCCCTAAACCGCTCTTCTAACTTTTATAAGGAGGTCTTTATGACTTACGCACCTGCCCCTGAGGGCGATTTTCTTGATATACGTGTTGATAATATGGGGTTTTTCCTTGAAAAGCTCCACGAGGACTGTGGTCCTTTACAATTTTTGCGTGAGCTAACCCAAAACTCTATTGAAAGCATTCAGAAATTAGATGAGCCAGGGGGGACAATCCTATGGGATGTTGACTGGCCACGCTATGAGCTTGAGAATATTTTCAAACTCTCTATTACCGATAATGGAACCGGTATGACCGGTGAAGAAATGGTGCAATATATAAACCATCTTGCTGCCTCCACGCAAAGGCAGGGAATAGATGGCAATTATGGTGTTGGGGCTAAAATAGCTGCCGCGCCTCTTAATCCTGAAGGACTTGTATATATTAGCTGGAAAGATGGACAAGGATACATGATCCAATTACATAAAGATGAACAAAAGGGGAATTATGGTCTAGCAAGATTTGATTCGGGAGAATTCTGGCAACGCATAAGCGATGATCTTAAACCCGAAATTATTGATCAGCATGGAACAAAGGTTATCCTTTTGGGTAAAAGCAAAGAGGACAACACAATGCAAGCTCCTCCAAAATCCCCCAATCCTAAAGGTTGGATTGTGCGCTATCTCGACTCACGGTATTTCAAAATCCCTGAGGGTATAGAACTCAAGACTCGAATGGGGTGGGAGATTCCAAGGGAGAATACAAAACACAATTACCGCCTCAATATTAAAGGCTATGGTGTTTGGCTAAATGACAACCATCAAGCAAAGGGAACAATATTTTTGGAAGAAACCAATGCAACCGCTCATTGGTGGATTATAAAAGAGGGGACGGATTTAGACTCTGGAATGCGTATGCCTCCTGGACATGTAGCCGCTCTCCACAAAAATGAAATTTATGAAGCTCCTAACAGGAAAAATTTTAAAAAATTACAGTCCTTTGGAGTGCTTTTTGGTGTTGATCGGGTGGTGATTTATATTGAGCCTAATGACAAGGTGATTAGCACAGACACAGCGCGTATCCGTCTAAGAATCAATCAAGATGATCTTGATTGGGATGCTTACGCAAAAGAGTTTCGTGACAATATGCCTCAAGAAATTCAAGATTATCAAAATAACATCTTGTCTCAAGAGGATAATGCAGAAGATAGGCAAAAGGCTATTGCTAATAGGTTGAAATCTATTGAGGATTTGTTCAAATTTGGAAGATTTAGAGCAAAACCGAAAGGAAAATATTTCATTGATGGAAATCAAAAATCCCCTCTTGGTAATCAAGCTGTCTCTAAAAAAGCATTTACCTTAAAAGATGATAGCAACGATGATGAAGAGGTCAAATCACACACTAAAAAACCAAGAAAAAAAGAACCAGACATCTACGCTCTATTTCCAACAGTTGACGGATTAGAAGCTGATATCTTAAAGAATGACAACCCCGAACCAAAAGTTACCTGGATTACGGTAGAAAATGGTACGCGTAAAGAAGGAGATATGGAAAAATCTGCGGCTAGATATTGGGGTAAAGGCCAGCACAACCTTCTCATTAACGCTGACTTTTTTGTTTTCAAAGAAATGGAAGCTCGCTGGCTTGAAAAATATTCGAATATACCAGAATCTGAAAAAGAAATAATAAAAGAAGTTGTCCAAGAATGGTTTCAACAACAATTGGTGGAAGTTATTATGAGTGCCCATGCACTCAAACAAAGTGAGAAATGGGCTAAACAAGAAATAGATGAATTGTGGAGTGAAGACGCACTTACAGCAGCCATCTTACCTAGATACCATATCGACATAAATATAAAACGATCCCTGGGACAAAGAATCCGCTCTTTAAACATCGCAAGCTAAATCTTGCTGCTAAAAAGCGACCGCCCCGCTTGAAAAAACGGGGCGGCCTTACACCTAACAAAATGAAAATATGTGATCTGATCCAACAATCATGCCTGAGCGCTCCGTCTTCAAACACTGGGAATGAAAACGATCAAGCCAATCGGGCGATTAGTACTGGTCCGCTTCACGCGTCGCCGCGCTTTCACTCCCAGCCTATCAACGTGGTGGTCTTCCACGGCCCTGATAGGGAAATCTAGTCTCGAGGCGGGCTTCCCGCTTAGATGCTTTCAGCGGTTATCCCTTCCGCACTTAGCTACCCTGCTATGCCGCTGGCGCGACAACAGGTCCACCAGAGATGCGTCCACCCCGGTCCTCTCGTACTAGGGGCAGCTCCTCTCAAATTTCCAACACCCACGGCAGATAGGGACCGAACTGTCTCACGACGTTCTAAACCCAGCTCACGTACCACTTTAATTGGCGAACAGCCAAACCCTTGGGACCTTCTCCAGCCCCAGGATGTGATGAGCCGACATCGAGGTGCCAAACAACGCCGTCGATATGAACTCTTGGGCGTCATCAGCCTGTTATCCCCGGAGTACCTTTTATCCGTTGATCGATGGCCCTTCCACGCGGGACCACCGGGTCACTATGACCGACTTTCGTCTCTGCTCGAGCTGTCACTCTCGCAGTCAGGCAGGCTTATGCCATTGCACTCTATAAAGCTGATTTCCGACCAGCCTGAGCCTACCATCGCGCGCCTCCGTTACTCTTTGGGAGGCGACCTCCCCAGTCAAACTACCCACCATGCAGGGTCCCGGATCCGGTTTCACGGACCGCGGTTAGACGCAAACATGATCAAGGGCGGTATCTCAAGGGCGACTCCACCGCAGCTGACGCCACAGCTTCAAAGTCTCCCGCCTATCCTGCACATGATCACACCCACGCCACTGCAAAGCTATAGTAAAGGTTCACGGGGTCTTTCCGTCTGACCGCAGGTTGCCCGCATCTTCACGGGCAATTCAATTTCGCTGAGTCGATGTTGGAGACAGTGGGGAAGTCGTTACGCCATTCGTGCAGGTCGGAACTTACCCGACAAGGAATTTCGCTACCTTAGGACCGTTATAGTTACGGCCGCCGTTTACCGGGGCTTCGGTTTAGAGCTTGCACTCCACCCCTTAACCTTCCGGCACCGGGCAGGCGTCAGACCCTATACATCGCCTTGCGGCTTCGCAGAGTCCTGTGTTTTTAGTAAACAGTCGCTACCCCCTGGTCTGTGCCCCCGATCAGCGCTTGCGCACGGATCGGGCTCCCTTCTTCCGAAGTTACGGGAGCAATTTGCCGAGTTCCTTCAACATCGTTCTCTCAAGCGCCTTGGTATGCTCTACCTGTCCACCTGTGTCGGTTTGGGGTACGGTCATTGATGCGGGGGCTATTTCCTGGAACATGAAGGGTTGCCGTCTCAATCCGATAAGAGACGACAAGGGATCATGTCCGTCACCACCCGCTGGTTGAGGAATATTAACCTCATTCCCATCGACTACGGCTTTCGCCCTCGCCTTAGGGGCCGACTAACCCTGCGCAGACGAACTTGACGCAGGAAACCTTGGACTTTCGGCGAGAAGGATTCTCACCTTCTTTATCGCTACTCATGTCAGCATTCTCACTTGTCATGCCTCGAGGTGTCCTCGCGGATCACCCTTCATTGGCCTAGACAACGCTCCGCTACCGCGCAAGAGGCCTCAGACAGCACTGATTCAATTTTTAGTTTTTGTTGTTATTTTTCTTTGCTATTTTTTGTCGCATTCTTTTTCACTAAGTTTTGCATTGATCTTGAAATTCATCAGAAGGTCTTCCCCTTCTTTAGTATAGGTAAAATTATATTTCGGCTTTGTTAGAGCACACCATTTGAACTTGTTGAACTCGCCTGCGCCATATTCAAAATCAGGCAGATAAAATCTCGTAATGTCTCTTTTTTCCAAAGCTCCGGAGAGTCTCTCGATAAAACGAGGAACGCCTTTGATATCTTTTAGATCAGCGGTTAAAAAGAATCTTTTCCGGCCATCGTCCATCGTGCGAAAAACAGGCGGCCCAAGAGAGTAAGAAACAAAATTCTTATTTCTGAATAGAAGAATCTTAAATATCGGCTTAATCCATACTTTGATATCCATTTTTGTTTTGCCCTCAACTCGACGGCCTCGGATCTGGGTATCGGTTTCGCCGAGCCAATAGACATCAATCCGCCATTTTTTTCGGAGCAGATCGCCTTTTTTCTTCATAAACTTATCGACATTTTGATCAAAATCAGGAAGCCTGAGGACGCCCTCGATGAGGCGGCGGCCATTCCTGAGAACAACAACATCTTTAATGATGATTTGCGCTTGTAGGCCAATGATTTCAACCGATTTTTTCACCGGGAAGGCATCAACAGAGCCTTCCAGCATCAAAAAACAGCAGACTAAAAAAGCAAATATCCGTCCATGAGCTGCTTGTTGTTTTATCACTTTCATCTCCTTATTTTAACATCACAGGGAGGAAGACAAAGCGATCACGCTTTGCCTTCCTTATCCCGTTTCTCAGTGCTGACTGAGACCTCTTGCACCCGAAGCTTCGGTATGTGGCTTGAGCCCCGTTACATTTTCGGCGCAAGACGGCTTAACTAGACCAGTGAGCTGTTACGCTTTCTTTAAAAGATGGCTGCTTCTAAGCCAACCTCCTGGCTGTCTTGGCCTTCTCACATCCTTTTCCACTTAGCCACAATTTAGGGACCTTAGCTGTCGGTTAGGGCTGTTTCCCTTTCCACCACGGACCTTAGCACCCGTAGTGTGTCTGCCGCATATAGCTTCTCGGTATTCGGAGTTTGGTTAGGTTTGGTAAGACTTGCGTCCCCCTAGCCCATCCAGTGCTCTACCCCCGAGAGCCTCACTGCGACGCTCTACCTAAATAGATTTCGCGGAGAACCAGCTATCTCCGGGTTTGATTGGCCTTTCACCCCTAGCCACAAGTCATCCCCCCATTTTTCAACATAGGTGGGTTCGGTCCTCCAGTGCGTGTTACCGCACCTTCAACCTGCCCATGGCTAGATCACCCGGTTTCGGGTTTGATCCGACGAACTATGGCGCCCTATTCAGACTCGCTTTCGCTGCGCCTACACCTCATGGTTTAAGCTCGCTCGCCAGACCAACTCGCTGACCCATTATACAAAAGGTACGCCGTCACCCGTCTGTCCGAAGACAGATAAGGCTCCGACTGAATGTAGGCATTCGGTTTCAGGGTCTATTTCACTCCCCTCATCGGGGTTCTTTTCGCCTTTCCCTCACGGTACTTGTTCACTATCGGTCGTCAAGGAGTACTTAGGCTTGGAGGGTGGTCCCCCCATCTTCAGACAGGATTTCACGTGTCCCGCCCTACGCGAGTCCCGCTTGTTTCGTTTTCCCATACGGGGCTTTCACCGTCTATGGCGCTCCTTTCCAGAGAGCTTCCGGTAACAAAACGAGCAGGCACTGGCCTGATCCGCGTTCGCTCGCCACTACTTGCGGAGTCTCGGTTGATGTCCTTTCCTCCGGGTAATTAGATGTTTCAGTTCCCCGGGTTTGCTTCTTGGGCTTATTTTATTCAGCACAAGATGATCTTAAAAAGATCGGGTTTCCCCATTCGGAAATCTGCGGCTCAAAGTTTGTTTGCAACTCCCCGCAGCTTATCGCAGCATTCTACGTCCTTCATCGCCTCTTGACGCCAAGGCATTCACCAAATGCCCTTTTGCGCTTGACCGTTCTCAATCTCAATGTTTGACATTGAAATTAGAACAGAACGATCAGACAATTATGTTGGATCAGGATTCGTTAAAAACGAATCCGTTGATCACATACTCTTCACGATGTCAAACGCCCTGTCCATATATTGCGACATATTGCGACATATTGCGACAATATCGCGCTTTCGCCGAGAGCCTCGCGTGAGGCTTTCACAAAAACTTGATGTGCAGGGTTAAAAAGTCGGAGAATCCCCGACTTCTGAGGCTTCTATTTTGCCGCAATCCGGCGCGCAATGCAAGGTATAATATATATAATTGGCGCATTATCTGAGGGAGCAAATTGGAAAAAAGACAGCAATATCAACGGCGAAGCAAATGGATCATGGCGGTCTTCCGACGCGCGCGGATCGCAGGCCCTTTAGCCTCGATCGTGGGGCACACGGCGATCTTGGCGCTGCTTTATCCTTGGGTGCTGCTGGGATTGCTATCAGAGCTCACCGACGGCGCGATCGATCCCGACTGGCTCGGCGCGCGCGGCGGGCATCGCTGGGCCGCCGAAATCGGCCTGACCGAAGCCGGCGGCGAGTTCGGCGATGAGGATAAAGCGCTTGAAGCCGAAGGCGAAGTGTTGCGCGTTGAAATCGTTGAAGTGCCGTCGCAGGGGCGCGACATCCTCGCGCAGCACCAAACCGAGCAAGACGCCTCTGCCAATACCAAAAAAGAAAGCGTTGGCGATCTCGGCGAAAAGGCCAAGCAGAGGGATGAGTCCGAAACACGCGACAATGCGCTGCCTTCGGCGCCGGCGCAGGCTTCAGCCGATGCGGCGCGCGGCACGGCGCGGGCGCAAAACCCCGGACGCGACATTGGCGGCGACGAAGGCCTGGGCGGATCAGATCAAAAAGCCGAAGGCCAGTTTGTCTCAGGCAAGGAGATGAAAAAGATATTGTCAGGATGGACTTTGATCGGCACGAACGGCTTTGCCGACGGCTCACTTGGGCGCGCAGATGAGCGGGTGCGTCATGATGTCAACTGGCGGGTTTATTATCGGCGCGACGGCTATCTTTATGCGCGCTTTTCCAAGCAAGCAGCCAAGACGCCGCACGGTGATATAACTTTGCGCGAGTTTTGGTCGTGGGGACGCTGGTGGATCAAAGACAATTGGCTGTGTCAATCGATTGACAAATGGTTTTATGGCGGCGAAGCCTGCTTTGAAGTCCGGCGCAAAGACAAACAAATGGCTTTATATTATGCGTCGTGCTGGGGCATTTCGCGCTGCTATGAAGGACGACTCGGACCGAGCGGCTTTATTTTTCCGGGCAGAAAACTCGACTAGCTAAAACCACCGCCACACAATGCCGACGCGAATGTCATCGGCATCGCGCTCGCCCTCATGACGAAGGTAGGTCGCGCGCACACCCAGGCCTAAGCCAATGTTATATTCCGCGCCGCCGCCAAACGCAAAGGTTGAAAGCTCATCAGCTATCGGAACCCTAATCGGATCCAAACCCGTCGCTGGGGTAATGGCGATATCACGATCAACATAGACATAACCAGCGCGGCCAAATAAAAGCAGATCCCTCATCGGATAAAAACCCGCATCGCCGACAGCGCTAAGAATGAAATTCTCCTCGACCCGCGCCGTCGGGAAGCGATCGCGCTCACGCGCGCCGATCCCCTTGATCGCGAGATCATCCTTAAAAGAGGTGTAAGCGAAGCCCAGCTCACCGCCAACATAAAGGTTCACAAGCGAAAGCCCGTAGCCGAGCGCAGCGCCATAAGTGTAATCATTATGCTCAAAGACGCCTTCGCCACCGCCGGATATTTTTTCGGAAGTTTCCACTTCCTGATAGCCGCCTTCCATCACGATATACACATCACCCGGCACCAAAACACAGCCAGGTGCCAGCAACAACAGCAATCCAGTGAACGCTAATTTTATCATTTTCATAGATAAATTCATGGCTAAATTATACGCTAAATTCCGCCTCAATTAAGATAAATTTTTGGTGGAGCCGGACGGAATCGAACCGACGACCTCCTGCTTGCAAAGCAGGCGCTCTCCCAATTGAGCTACGGCCCCGCGATTATATTACAAATCTAAAAGCGCAAAGCTAATTCGACGCGAATTTCGTGGCTGGTCTTCTGCAAGACGAGAGCACAACCACGATTGACGACGCAATCCTCGAAGCGGATGACGCGATAATCCACGCCGAGCGCCAATCCGGAAGCGAGCTCGATGCGCGACCCGGCCATAAAGCCATAGCCATAAAGCAGGTTGAAATTCTCTGTGTCGCCCGAACTGCCTCCGATGCCCGTGCCGACGGCGAGATAATCTTCAATCTGGCGTGAATCTAACGCCTGCGCGGCAGGGATATTATCGAACTCGAGCTTCACGCCGATCGCCATTGCCGAAGCGCCGACATAGGGCGTGAGCCGGAACAAAGTCGGCAGATCGTAAAAGGCATTCAGATTGAGGCCATAAGAGGTAATTTTTCCCTTTGCCGACAATCCGGCGCGGGTCATTTCGACATCGTTTTTGCCGAAATAGATTTCGGTATCGAAGCGGAATCGAAAAAAGCTCGAATCCCAAGCATTGCCCCAGATGGCCTGATAATAGATGGCATCATCATATTTGATTCTGAGATCATGCGCTGCGCCGCCGGAACTCGTAGCGACATCAGCCTTAACGGTCTTATCGCCCCAGAAAATAACCTTTACCCCACCACTAATATAAGGTCCTCGTGTATTAAGCGGATCAGCAGGCTGATAATTTGTCAAAACAGCGCGGGAAGACTCCTGTGCATAAGACAATTCACTCACGAAACTTGCGGTGAGGCCCAAAGCCAGAGCCAAAACCCATTTCATCTTCAACTCCTTAACTCCTTTCTTTCACTACATATTATTATCATGCGGATTATTATCTCACAAGCCAATTCTTGTCACTCCTGCGTGAGCCGCACTGCAACGAGAAATTTTTGTATTATTTATATTGCCATAGTCCCCATATTGCCCATAAATCTCTATTTCAAGCTTTTTTTTAGCGCTTCACAGCTAAATCACGATAAGTATAGTAAAAGTTAAATAAGTTAAAAAATAATTTACTCGGTAATTATATTTTTTTAATAAAAAAAATGTTGCAAAAGTCAATTTCTGACCTATAGTATCATTTATTCGTGTGTGGGTTTGTTTTGGTTAATTTTCCTCCTCTCTCTCCCTTAAGCAGGCACGCGCACGAATGACTGACGGTCTTTTGCGGCATTTTGCCCAAAAGGCCGTTTTTTATGGAGCCGATCGAGCCGCTTGCACAGAAGATTTGGGGGTTTCGGATTCATTTTCCTGAGCGCTTTTTTCTTCGGCGTCGATCTGGCGATGGTAGCGCCCCATAGAAACCTCAAAAGCTTGACGCAGCTCCTCAAGCCGCGCGATGAAGGAATCTTCGTCGCCGCGATCAAGGCAGGGAACGAAAATATAAAAATCTCCAGCGCGCAATCCAGCCATCGCAATTTTGGCGACACGATCAGACGACAATCCGGCCTCCCACGCTTTGCCGACATTTTCATCGACTTCGCGCGGACCGCCGAATTTTTCCTGCCGCGCTTCGGCGCTCGCCCAGATGCGCGTGTTGACAAGACCCGGACATAAAACAGACGCCGTAATCCCGGTGCCCGATAGATCTGCGCGCAGAGCCTCTGCCATGCCGAGCACCGCATATTTTGTCATTGCATAAAAGCTCATCCCTTGACGCGGTCGCAAGAAGCTCACCATCGAGCCTGTCATCATAATATGACGCTCGCCTTCGCTTTCGACCTGCATGCCGGGGAGAAAAGCCGTCAACGTATTCAACATGCCCCCCACATTGACCGCCAGCGCCCATGCACGATTATTTTTCCTGATCCGCATGATCCCTCCCGGCACACCAATGCCCGCATGCGCACAAAGCAGACTCACCGGACCAATATCCATCGCGACTCGCGCCGCAAAATGATTGCACGAATCTTCGTCAGATATATCGCACGGATAACAATGAACTTCGCGCGCGCCAGCTCTTTTTAATGCGCGGCCTGTGTCTTCGAGCTTTTCAGCGCGCGTATCGGATAAAGCAAGGATCGCATTTTCCGGGATCATCTCGAAGGCCAGCGCCCGACCAATCCCTTGTGCGGCGCCGGTAATGACAACAACTTTATCTTCAAAATCAATCATAGATTAAGACGCCAGCACACACAGGCCATTGGACAAAGCCATCACATCACGCTCTTTGACGCGCGCCTGAAAAGAAACCTCCGCACCATCTTTCCATATATCCAGCACGAGCGTCTCGCCCGGAAAGACCGGCGCTGAAAAACGCACATCAAATTGTTTGATCTTCGTATGATCATAATCACATACTTTGGTCAAAATGCCGCGCGCGGCGGTGCCATAGCTGCACAGGCCATGCAGGATCGGTCTGTCAAACCCTGCGCCTTTGGCAAACTCCGGCGAGATATGCAGCGGGTTGCGATCTCCCGACAGGCGATACAAAATCGCTTGGTCATCGCGCGTGGCCACTTCTACTTGGTCATCTTTGGCGCGGTCTGGAATCTTATGCGGCTGCGGCGCGCCTTGGCTCTGACCGCCAAACCCGCCATCGCCGCGCGCAAAAATCGTCGAGCCCAGTGTGCATAATTTGTCGCCCGATTTTGCGAGATGAATGTCGGTCTCGCTCGTGATCAATGCGCCTTTGCCTTCGCCTTTATCATAACAGCCGGTGATGCGGCTGCTCGCGGTGAGCTCAGCCGCCGACGGTAGAGGCTGGTGCATCGTCAGACGCTGCTCGCCATGAACCATCATCATAAAATTGATGCCGGTCTCGCCGATCCTGCCCGCGCCAAAAGCCACCGTCGTCGCCATAGTCGGGATCGTCTTGAGGTTGTTCTCAAACACATAATCCAGCTCTTTTTCATTCATCGGGTCGCGCCCCATGCCGACGCCGATCGCATAAAGCATCGTCTCGCGGTCGGTATAAGCAAAGCGCTCATCCGCGCTCTCAAGCCCCATAACCTTGTCATAATTGATCGCCATAATAGCCTCCCTGTATAATCCGGTGGTGATAATTGCGTGATTATAGCAAAAAGCCCGATATAGCCATATATATTAGGCCTATATAAATCCATCCTTTCGACAATTGCCCAAGGGTTTGCGATCTGCTATAGTGTACGCTACACAAAAGTAGGGGAAATAATCATGTCCAGCGCGCCAAAGCTCGAACAGAGCCAAATCGAAACTCATAAATGTTTTGAGGTCGATATCGCTGACAATATCGCGCATATCCGGCTCAACCGGCCTGAGAAGCTCAATACGATGATCCCTGATTTCTGGTATGAGCTGCCGCAGATCGTCCATGACATCGACGACAACGCGCGCGCGCGGGTCATTGTCATATCGAGCACGGGCAAGCATTTCTGCGCCGGAATTGATCTTGCGGTCTTTGGCGGCATCAGCGATAACAATAAAGATAATGCGATCAGCGGCGCGCGCAGCCTCGACAGGCGCATCACTATGATGCGGACGATCCCCGAATTGCAGCATACGTTCTCGTGCCTCGACGAGGCGCGCATGCCTGTCTTGATGGCCGTGCATGGCGCGTGCATCGGCGGCGGTGTCGATTTTGCGAGCGCGTGTGATATGCGCTACTGCACCCAAGACGCCTTCTTCTGCATCCAAGAGATCAATATCGGCATGACCGCCGATGTCGGAACTTTTCCGCGTCTGCCGCATTTGATTCCGCAAGGCCTCGTGCGCGAACTCGCTTATACTGGCCGACGACTCGGCGCTGAAGAAGCGCGGCGCGTCGGCTTCGTCAACGAAACCTTCGCAACCCACGACGATATGATGAAACACGTGATGAAACTCGCCGCCCAGATCGCCGAAAAGGCACCGCTCGCTGTCTGGGGCTCCAAAGAAATGATCAATCACGCGCGCGACCATTCCATCGCCGACGGACTCAAACATATCGCGCTGTGGCAGGCCGGCATGTTCAACCCGCCCGATATGCAAAAAAGCTTCGTCGCTCAACAGAATAAACAAGCACCTCAATTCGATAACCTGCCTAAAAAATCAAAACCCATTTAGGCTCTTTGCAAAAACAAAAACACCAGCCATCAGGGAGAAAACTCATCATGTCTAAAGAAGTTGCTATTGTTGCCACCGCGCGCACCGGCCTTGCGAAATCCGGACGCGGTTCTTTCAACCAGACGCATGGTGCCGTGATGGGCGGCCATGCGGTCAAGAGCGCCATTGAGCGCGCCGGACTCGATCCCAAAGAGGTCGAAGACGTCTATATGGGCTGCGGCAACCCTGAGGGCGCCACTGGACACAATATCGCCCGCCAAGCCGCAATCTGGGCCGGATGCCCCGCAACGACATCGGGCGTGACGATCAACCGCTTCTGCTCGTCGGGCCTGCAGGCGATCGCGATGGCCGCCCATGCGGTCGCGCAGGAAGACGTGCCGGTCGCGATCGGCGGCGGCGTCGAGTCGATCTCGATGGTGCAGCTGCAGGGCATGAATATGAACAACATCACCGAAGAGAAACTGATGAAAGAAAAGCCCGGCCTCTGGATGCCGATGATCGATACCGCCGACACCGTCGCTGAGCGCTACAGCGTCAGCCGCGAGGCGCAGGACGAATATTCCCTCGAAAGCCAGCGGCGCACCGCCGCCGCGCAGCAGGGTGGGAAATTCGACGACGAAATCGTCCCGATCAATGTGATGATGAAAAAAGTCAACAAGCAGACCGGCGAAGAAAGCTTCGAGGAAGCCTGCGTCGATCGCGACGAATGCAATCGCCCGGAAACAACGCTGGAAGGGCTCGCCAAATTAGAGCCGATCCGCGGCGAAGACAAATTCATCACGGCAGGCAATGCGAGTCAGCTCTCGGATGGGGCGTCGGCCTGCGTGCTGATGGACGCCAAACTCGCCGAAAAGCGCGGGCTGGAGATTCTCGGCTTCTTCCGCGGCTTCAATGTCGCCGGCTGCGAGCCCGATGAGATGGGCATCGGGCCGGTGTTTGCGGTGCCGCGCCTCTTGGAGCGGCAGGGTAAGAAAGTCGATGACATTGATCTCTGGGAGCTCAATGAAGCCTTTGCGAGCCAATGCGTCTATGCGCGCGACAAGCTCGGGATTGATCCGGAGATTTACAATGTCAATGGCGGCTCGATTGCGGTCGGCCACCCTTATGGCATGACCGGCTCGCGGTTGACCGGCCACATTTTGATCGAAGGCCATCGCCGCAAGGCGAAGCTGGGCGTCGTGACAATGTGCATCGGCGGCGGCATGGGCGCGGCGGGGCTGTTCGAGATCTGCTAAACGGCGGACATCAGGCGGTGGAAGAAGCGCGCGACATCCTTTAGATTTTCAATGCTGATCCGTTCATTGGTGCCGTGGAACATGCTCAGCCCCTCCGGAGGCAGGCGCAAAGCATTGTAGCGGTAATGATTGGAACATAGATTGCGATAATGTCTGGTATCGGTCGCACCCACTAATAATTGCGGCGCGATGATAATCTCTTCGGGCGCGACACTATCGCGGATCGCGGCGGTGATCTGCTCCCAGCCAAAGCCCCGTGTTGGCGCTTCGGGTGAAGGCGCAAGGCCCCAGTCTCCCTGATAGGCCACCGTAATGCGCGGGTCATCAATCACGTCGATGACACGCGCTTTGACACTAGCAGTCGTCTCGCCGGGGAAAATCCTGAAATTGACGAGAGCAGTGGCCTCAATCGGCAGCACGTTGGATTTCACGCCGCCGGAAATCACCGTAGCCGCCGTGGTGGTGCGCATGACCGCCTGCGCGATCGCATCATCGTCAAAACCGGATATGACCAGCGGTCTGAACAGCCACATATTTTTTATCAGCAAACGCCGCGTCCAGTGCATGTGATCACTCAAGGAGACCAAAAATGCCTCCATATAGGAGGAATCTCTGGGGAAAGGGTTGGCTTCCAGCTCTGCGATCGCGGCGGCCAAAATGCCAATGGCCGATTGTTTGGGCGGCACGGAAGAATGTCCCCCCACACCCTTCGCCGTCAGCTTGAGTGTCATAATGCCTTTCTCCGCTGGCGCGATGATCGCCACGCTTTTCTTGAAACCGGGAATGATTTCAGTATGAATCCAGCCGCCTTCATCAAGCAGAAACTCACATTCAACGCCGCGCGCGGCGAGCGCTCGGCTGATTTTCCCCGCCCCTTGCTCGCCGCCAATTTCTTCATCATGGCCAAAGGCGATATAGATATCGCGCTGCGGCTGGATGCCCGCTTTGAGCATGTCTTCAACCGCCGCGAGAATGCCGACCATATTGACTTTATTGTCCAGCGTGCCGCGTCCCCAGATAAAGCCATCGGCGATGACGCCCGCAAAAGGCGGATGCTGCCATTGCTTTTGCGTGCCCGGACTAATCGGCACAACATCCAAATGACCGAGCAGCACAACCGGCTTATTCCGATTTCCGCCTTTGCCTTTCCAATGATAGAGCAGACTATAGCGATTGATTGTCTCTCGCTTTAAGGTGCGATGAACCCGCGGGAATGTTGTTTCAAGAAATTTATGAAATGCAAGAAACGTCCTTCCAGAAATCGGGCGGTCGCCTCCGTAGGAAATCGTTTTGTAAGCAACCGCGCGGCTCATGATTTTTGCGAGCTTTTGAGCGTCTGGCTGATAGGCATAGATTGTGCCGCTCGTGCCTGCCGCCGTCGGCGTGAAAGTGCGCGCGAGCACGATGACCGCCAACACAACCAACAGGCCTGCGATCGTCATTAGAATTTTTGTGTTTCGTGTCATAGGTCCCCCCTCTCAATAAAGATAAAGATTTAATTGCGCCGCTTTTCGTAAGCCTGCAACCATTCTCGGGCGAGTTTTTCCGCTTGGGTAATTTGCTCAGCGGTCATCTGTTTTTTAATCTTTTGCAACTCGTCATCTGCGTGCTTAAATTTATTGATATCTGTGTGCTCAAATTCATTGATATTTGTGTGCTCAAATTTATTGATAGCAGAAATTTTGAACCATTTATACGCCTGCACAACATCAGGTGCGACACCCCGTCCCTCTTGATACATACATCCGATATTAAATTGTGCCACAGCGTCATTTTGTTCAGCGAGTTTGTGATACCAATAAAATGCTTTGTGGTCATCCTGCTCGCCGCCACGTCCCCCTGTATACCTCGACACAATGTCAACTTGTGCGTTCCTATCACCCTGTTCAGCAAGTTTGAGGAGTGATTGAAAATCTGTGGGATGATCTCTAACATCAAAGGCAATTAGATTTTTTTCAAAATCATCTTGTGAATCAGTCATTTTTTCTCCTAATAAGAAATCTATTTGCGGCGCTTTTCGTAAGCCTCCAGCCATTCCAACGAGTCTTGCTAACATCCCCTCCTCCCTCTTTCACAAGATTATAGAGGATTCGGCGTATTAGACAAAAGCGTCTTTCCACTGGCCGCGGGTGGCGGCGCGAGAATATTCGGTGGCGCGGTTCTCGAAAAAGTTCGTATGCTCAATGCCGTTGAGCATTTCATCCATCCAAGGCAGCGGGTTATCCTCTGCGCCAAAGATCGGCGCCATCTCCAGCTGCCGCAGGCGGCGGTCGGCGATATAGCGGATATAGGACTTCACCTGCGCGCCTTCCAGTCCTTCAACCCCGCCCAGACTGAAGGCCAAATCGATAAAGGCATCCTCATGCGCGATCATCTCGCGGCAGGCCTGCTCTATCTCCTGATAGACGGCATCAGACATCACTTCGGGGTTCTCTTCCGCAAACACCAAAAATAACCGAATGATCGAGTTCGTGTGCAGACTCTCATCGCGCGCCGACCAGGTGACGATCTGACCCATCCCCTTCATCTTGTTGAAGCGCGGGAAGTTCATCAAAATCGCAAACGAGGCAAACAACTGAACCCCTTCAGTGAACGCGCCAAACACCGCTAGAGTCTTGGCGATGTCTTGTTTAGTGTCCACGCCCCACTTTTGCATATAATCATATTTGTCCTTCATCTCCTTATATTTGAGGAAGGCTTCATATTCGCTCTCTGGCATGCCGATCGTATCGAGCAGGTGGCTGTAAGCGGCGATGTGTATCGTCTCCATATTGGAAAACGCCGCGAGCATCATCGCGACCTCGGTCGGCTTGAATACCTGCGCATAATGCCGCATATAGCAATTATTGACCTCAACATCGGCCTGCGTGAAAAAACGAAAGATCTGTGTTAAAAGATGACGCTCGGCATCGTTGAGCTTGCGCGCCCAGTCGCGAACATCTTCCGCAAGAGGCACTTCCTCCGGCAGCCAGTGAATCCGCTGCTGCGTGAGCCACGCATCATAGGCCCAAGGATAGCGAAACGGTTTATAGACAAGGCGCTCTTCAAGCAAAGACATGATTCTTTTCCCTATTTTTTTGGCTGATCCATTGTTTTACTGGCAGGCCAAACATTCATCATAATCGATTTTCTCGTCGGCTTCGTCGAGTTTCTCAGATTGCGGTGTGCTCACGGCGGCGTTGGCTGTCTCAGCGCGCTGGATCGACAAAGAGCGGCAATAATAAAGGCTTTTAAGGCCGCGTTTCCACGCCTGAAAGTGCAATTGATGCAGGTCGCGCTTATGGACATCGCTGGGCAAAAACACATTGACTGATTGCGCCTGATCGATCAGATCGGTGCGGTCGGCGGCGTGTTCAATGATCCAGCGCTGGTCGATTTCAAAAGCGGTTTTGAATACGTCTTTTTCTTCCGGCGTCAGCTCCTCGAGGTGCTGCACTGAGCCGCCATTGGTCACGATGGACGACCAGATCTGATCATTATCCATATTTTTGTCGCGCAACAGGCTTTTCAGATGGCGGTTGCGGACATTGAATGAACCCGACAACGTCTTATGGGTGAAGCTGTTGGCGGCGATCGGCTCGATGCCCGGCGAGGTGCCGCCACAAATGACCGAAATCGAAGCGGTGGGCGCAATAGCGGTTTTATGCGAAAAGCGCTCCATGAAGCCATATTCTTGAGCATCAGGGCAGGGGCCGCGGGTTTGGGCGAGCTGTTTCGAGGCCTCATCGACTTCTTTTTTGATGTGGGTAAAAATTTTCTTATTCCAGACTTTGGCCATCGCGCCTTCAAACGAGATCATCTGCGCCTGCAAAAATGAGTGGAACCCCATCACGCCGAGCCCGACAGATCGCTCGCGCTGCGCGGCATAAGCGGCCTGCGCCATTTCCGACGGCGCGCGCACGATGAAATCTTCGAGCACATTATCCAAAAAGCGCATGACATCGCCGATAAAGCGAGGGTGAGACTGCCATTCAAGAAAAGTCTCGGCGTTCAACGAGGACAGACAGCAAACCGCCGTCCGCTTGCGGCCATGGTGATCCAACCCGGTCGGCAAAGTGATCTCGCTGCATAGATTGGAAGTTTTCACCTCAAGACCCGCGAGCTTATGATGTTCGGGCTGCAAGCGATTGACCGTATCTTTGAACACCAGATAGGGTTCGCCAGTTTCGACGCGGGCGGTTAAAATGCGGATCCATATTTCTCGCGCTTGGATCGCCTTTTGCACCGAGCCGTCGCGCGGTGAAACCAGCGCCCAAGTTTCATCATTTTCAACCGCGCGCATGAAAGCGTCGGAGAGAAGAACGCCGTGATGTAAATTCAACGCTTTGCGATTGGGATCACCGCCGGTCGGACGGCGCAGTTCGAGAAACTCCTCAATCTCAGGATGATCAACTGGCAAATAAACCGCCGCCGAGCCGCGGCGCAAACTGCCCTGACTGATCGCCAAAGTCAGCGAATCCATCACGCGAATGAACGGAATGATGCCGCTCGTGCGACCATTGCCACCGACTATCTCGCCGATCGAGCGCAAATGTCCCCAATAAGATCCGATGCCGCCGCCTTTGGCCGCGAGCCACACATTCTCATTCCATAGATCGACGATGTCTTCGAGACTGTCATTGGCCTCGTTGAGGAAGCACGAAATCGGCAGGCCGCGCTCCAAGCCGCCATTGGATAAAATCGGCGTCGCGGGCATAAACCATAGGTGCGACATATAATCGTAAAGACGACGCGCATGCGCTTCGTCATCGCCATAAACAGAAGCGACACGAGCAAAAAGGTCTTGGAAGCTCTCACCAGGCATCAAATAGCGATCGCGCAGCATCGCTTTGCCGAAATTCGTCAGCAACAGATCGCGCGCCGGATCGGTCTCGACAGCGCCTTTGTTCGGAAATTGAACGATCTGGCCCTTCGACTGATCTTCTCCCGATGAATCCGCCGCTGACAGATCGATATTCTTGGCTTCTGTTTTCAATAAGAGATTCGACATCTTGTTCCCCTAATATTCCTTGATATTCCTTGATTAACATCCCGACACGCGATAACACTCTAAAATAATACCCTATGTAATACCATATGTAGTGGTGTCGTGGACATATCAATCTACATATCGCATATCAGGGGTCAAGAAAACTATACTCAAAAATTGGCTATACCGCGCCAACCGCCCCTTTCCCAAAATGCTCAACGCGCTTTGTTAATCTTTTTTTCTTATCCATTGACCGCCTTCTGGCCACCTTTTTGTCTGTCTGCCCAAGCGCGCGACAATCAGCCCAAAATGACAGCCCAAAATGACAGCCAAAAATGAGAATCATTCGCAAAAGCAAAAAACAACTAGACATCAGCACAGAATTGTCATATTTGAGAATAGCAGATAGGGAGAATCAGCAATAACAAAGCAGGAAGGGAGAAATCTCAATGAATAAAATTAAAACCATCCTTCTGACAGCCTCACTCGGCCTCATTGCATCGCCAGTGTTGGCGGCAGAAGTCTATAAATCCAAAGACGTCAATCTCTATATTGATGGCGACATCACCTCCGCCATATTCATCACCGGACAGGATGATGAACAATTCCCAGCCTTCGGCGTCGGTGTCGGTGAGGGCGATGATATAGATGATAGGCCCCTCCTCATAGACGAAAATGGCAATCCGATCGTTGACCGGGTGGAAAAATATTCCACAGGCCAAGTCAGGGCTGATGGCCGAATCGGCATTCAGGCCGATACCGTGCTCGATAATGGCTATAAAGTCGGCACGCGGTTTGAGTTCGAACTGACGAGCAGTCTTGAACAGGCCTATATCTTTATCTCGGGCGCCTTCGGCGAGATCCAAGTCGGACAGATCGATAACGTCTCGGTAGGATTGCAACTCTATGCGCCGGAATTTCTTGCCCCTGGCATCGACACTGTTGATTATCCTGATTTTCAAGCCTATGGCCGCTCAAGCGTTGCGGACGGACCGCAATATGGCGACTCGACTTTCATCGTCTACGATGAAGTTTCACACAAGGTCAATTATATCAGCCCGCGCATTCAGGGATTTCAATTCGGCATTGGCTGGACGCCAGATCCAACCGCCTCTTTTGATAATTCCAGCGGCAGCGGCCTACAAGGCCGAATCGATGATGGTAGTCATGATCGCTTTGAAGGCGTTGAGAATATCGCGGAAAACCTCGTCACCCTCGCCGCCAATTACACCCAAGAGACATTCGGCGTCGCATGGGGCATCTCCAGCAGCTATCTGATCGGCGGGGGTAAATCCGCACACAACACAAACCCAACCGCCTATAATATCGGCTTCAGTTTGGGCTGGAAAGGCTGGGAATTCGGCGGCTCATGGCTTGCAAGCCGCGATCTCATGGTTGATCTGGATTCTGATTTCAGAGTCAAAGATCAAGTCTGGGCGCTCGGCATCAGCTATGGACAGGATCAATGGAAGGTCGGTGCTGCTTTCCGCACCTCGCGCCGCGATGAAGATTCGTCAAGAGCGGATAAAATCAATAAAGAAGTCGAACTTGGCGCTGCCTATAACCTCGGCAAAGGATTGTGGATCTCAGGCATGGTCGAATATGTCGAAGATCGCAACCCATATCCTGAAGAGACACTCTCGACGACCCTGCAATCTTATAATGGCGGGCTGCTTTTCACCTATCAGTTCTAAAATGACATGATCAAAATAAGCAGTCTTGCGGTCATTGGGCTTTGCCTAGTGATCAGCAATACGGTGAAGGCGATCGAGCTCTGGTCGAACGACAAGCACAAGTTTGAGATCAAAGGCGATCTCCATTACGGCGCTTTCTATCACGTCCTGTCGATCGATGAGCCGCGCGCGCCGAATTACGATCCGGCCTCGGTCAGAGGCAAGGGCGAAATCGATTTCGTCTATAAAGGCAAAATCAATGAAGATTTATCCTTCGGCGCTAAGCTCGAGGCGCGCCTTAGCTCATTCGGTCAAGACGACAGCAAATTAACCGACATTGAACTCGATGAAACTTACATCGAGCTCAAAAGCAAACGCTATGGCAAATTGGTGCTGGGCTCCGATAAAGGCGTCGCCGGTGATAGCCAAGTCAGAGCAACGGAGTTTCTCGCCAAAGACTTGAACTCCATTGAAGGACAAGACTTCAGAGTTTTTAGCAAAATCGATGGGCCGAAAAACGCAGAAGGTGATCGCACCAGATATTTCGACACAAAGGACGAAACCGATATCGACTATGACGAAGATGTTCATAAAATCATCTATTATACGCCGTGCATCATCGGATTTCAGCTTGGCGTCTCTTATGCGCCCAACCTCGACAGAACGGGCAGCGGTCAAAACAATCAAGGCCTCGAAGAGCGAACCGTCGAAAATGATGAAGGCGAAAATAGCGAAAAAGACATCAAGGATGGCGTCGCGCTGAGCATCACCTTTGAAAATGAGCGCGCCGGATTGAAGTTCGACGCATCCAGCGGCCTGCTCATCGCCAAGCGCGTCGGCGGCGAGGCCGATCCTTTCGCTTGGAATATCGGCGGCAAAATCGGCACTGAGATCGGACAAGGTCAAGTGAGCCTCGGCGGCGGCTATCTCGTCGGGCAAGATGCTTCGGGCATCGGCGAAGATGACAGAGTCTTCATCATCGGCATCGCCTATGAACAAAACTCATGGAAAACCGGCATCCATTATGGCCACGCGAAAAACACTGCCCGAAGCAGCAACGGCAGAACAGAAGAAACAACCAACGAAATCGAAGTCGGCGGCAGCTATCGATTCACCGATTATATGGCCATCAGCACGATGGTCGAATATGTCCAGTCCAAAGTCGAAGAAACCAGCCTGCCTTCAAAAGACGCCAATGGCGTCGGTGTCGGTATCATCTTCACGGTGAATTTCTAAAGCGAGCTCGAGAGAAGTTATCCCCGCCTATTTTTTTGATCCCATATCTCTTTGAAGACATCAAGAAGATAAGGAGATATGGATGACAGCTTACAATAAGGCAATTGCCGCCTTTTTATCATCGATCGTTGTGCTCTTGACTGGAGCGGGCGTCGATTTAGGTCAATGGTCAAACACCGAGACGATCAACGCGCTCGCGACTCTGAGCGGCGCGGCTCTGGTTTATTTTGTGCCGAACAAAAAGCCTTAAATGAGATTATTCTGCGGCGTTGAACTGCGCGGCCTCAGTGGATTCGTCGAGCGCCGTCGTTGACGATTGCCCGCCCGACACCGCGTCGGACACCAGATCAAAATAGCCGGTGCCGACTTCACGCTGGTGGCGGGTCGCGCTGTAGCCCTGCGCCTCAGAGGCAAACTCCGCCTGCTGAAGCTCAGAATAGGCCGTCATGCCGCGATCGCGATAATTCAGCGCCAATTGGAACATGCCGTGGTTCAAAGCGTGAAAACCCGCCAACGTCACGAACTGGAATTTATATCCCATCGCACCCAGCTCGCGCTGGAAGCGCGCGATTTCATCTTTATCCAAATTGGCCTCCCAATTAAATGAGGGCGAGCAATTATACGCCATCATCTGATCAGGATATTGCTTCTTGACCGCCTCAGCAAAAGCGCGCGCATGATCCAGATTAGGCACCGAAGTCTCCCACCACAACAGATCGGCGTAAGGCGCAAATGACAGACCCCGCTTGATGCAATGCTGCAAGCCAACTCCCTCTTTGATGCGGAAAAAGCCTTCCGGCGTTCGCTGATCGCGCTCGATGAATTCATGGTCGCGTTCATCGACATCGGAAGTAATCAATTTGGCGCTTTCGGCATCGGTGCGCGCCATAATCAAGGTCGGCACGCCGCACACATCAGCCGCGAGCCGCGCTGCGTTCAGATTGCGGATATGCGCCTGTGTCGGAATCAGAACTTTGCCGCCTAAATGACCGCATTTCTTCTCGGCGGCAAGCTGGTCTTCATAATGCACGCCCGCCGCGCCCGCTTCAATATAGGCTTTCATGATCTCAAAGCAGTTCAGCACCCCGCCAAAACCAGCTTCGGCATCGGCAACGATCGGTGCAAACCAATCGCGCTGCGCGCCGCCTTCGCTATGCTCAATCTGATCGGCGCGCTGCAAAGTCCGGTTGATCCGACGCGCTAATTCTGGCCCGGAATTCGCCGGATAAAGACTCTGATCCGGATAGGTCGTCCCCGCCGTATTATTGTCAGCCGCCACCTGCCAGCCCGAAAGGTAAATCGCCTTCAAACCGGCGCGCACCATCTGCATCGCCTGATTGCCGGTCAGAGCTCCAAGCGCGTGGACATAATCATCACTGTGCAAAAGCTCCCAGAGCTTGTTCGCGCCGCGCTCGGCCAGCGTGTGCTGCACAACCACCGAACCACGCAGACGCTCAACATCAGCCGCGCTGTAAGCGCGCTCAACGCCTTCAAAACGACCCGCCGGAGCCGACGAAACTAAATCTTCAAAACGAGCCATGTTTGTCTCCTTCAAAACTCCTCATGCCTTACGCTTTTATGACATAAATTCTACGCAATAAAAAGCGCTAAATGCTGATAGGCTGGCAGGGTCAAAAACGCTTCACAAGAACGAGACATCACAAGATCAGAAAAAATCCCAATCGCCCGATCAAAATATCCTTTTGTCCAGCGCGTCTCGCCGATCTGTCCGCGCAGAGCGGCCATCTCTTCGTCGAGCACCGCGCGAAACAGCGCTTCATCGACAACGCGGCCATCACTAAGCTTCGCGCCATAACGCAGCCACTGCCATATCTGCGTACGGCAGATCTCGGCGGTCGCGGCGTCTTCCATCAGATTATAGAGCGGCACCGCGCCCGCGCCGCCCAGCCAAGCCTCGATATATTGAACCCCAACACGAATACATTCCCGCAACCCTTCTTCGGTGCGCTCGCCTTCATGGACTTCAAGCATTTCCTTCTGCCCCGGCAGCTGGTCGGAGATTTTATCGAGCTGGTTGGATGAAGGCAGCAGGCGATCAAAAATTTCCATCGCCACCGGCACAAGACCCGGATGCGCAACCCATGTGCCATCATGGCCGTTTTTCGCCTCGCGCTCTTTGTCGGCGCGGACTTTGGCGAAAGCAGCCTCATTGGCGACCTCGTCGCCTTTGACAGGTATTTGCGCCGCCATCCCGCCCATCGCAAACGCGCCGCGGCGATGACATACGCTGATTAAACGCAAACTATAGGCATTCAAAAACGCTTTGCCCATCACGACCTGCGCGCGGTCGGGCAAAATCCGATCCCGATGACTCGACAGACATTTGATATAGCTGAAAATATAATCCCAGCGGCCGCAATTTAACCCGACAATATGACGGCGCAGAGCGTGGAGAATCTCATCCATCTCAAAAGCCGCCGGAAGGGTTTCAATCAGCACAGTCGCCTTGATCGTGCCGATCGGCAGGCCAAGCATTTCTTGCGCATGACAAAACACCTCATCCCATAACTCCGCCTCTTTGTGGCTTTCCATCTTGGGCAGATAAAAATAAGGACCAGTGTTGAACTTAGCAAACTTCGCGTGATTTTGAAAAAAATAAAGCCCAAAATCAACAAAAGCGCCGGTGATCGGCCGACCATCGACTTCAATATGCGCCTCGTCTAAATGCCAGCCGCGAGGCCGAACAATCAAAACCGCTGGATGATCGCCCAGCGCATAATGTTTGTTATTGCGAATATCGGTGAAATCGATTTTGCGATCCCACAGATCCATCAGATTGACCTGCCCCTGCATGACATTGCGCCAAGTCGGCGAGAGCGCATCTTCAAAATCGGTCATAAAAACCTTCGCCCCCGAATTGAGAGCATTGATAATCATCTTGCGATCCGTCGGACCGGTGATCTCGACCCGGCGATCATGCAAATCAGCCGGGACAGCGTCGATCGTCCAATTGCCGTCGCGGATCTCTTTCGTTTCGGGAAGAAAATCGGGCAAAGCGCCAGCATCAAAGGCTTTCTGCCGCTCGCGCCGCGCCGCGAGCAGATCACGCCGCCGCGCACCAAATCGCCGCTCTAAATCGGCAATGAAGGCTAAAGCCGGTCTAGTCAAAATGCGCTCATATCCCGGCGCACGCGCGCCGCGAACACGAATCCCGTCAGGCGCGTCAACGCTATGGCTATCTGCTGTTGTGGCGCTCATATACTTGTGTCCCCTCATTCGACCAAAAGACGTTATTAACATCTAAACTCGCCCCTATCAAGACAAACACGCCAAAATCCGCTAAACATGGATATTATGAGCAAAATCAAAGCCCAACATCCGCGCGGCATGGAAGAAATCAGCGAACAAATATGGCATCAACGCATCAATATCTCGCGGGCCATCTGTGAGATCTGTGACTCCTATGGCTTCGCGCCGCTCGAAACCGGTCTGCTCGAATATGCCGACACACTCGGCGCGTTCGTGTCCGATGACGTCTTCAGCCTCCAAGACGGCGAAAACCAGCTCGCTTTGCGCTACGATCTCACCGCGCCACTCGCGCGCTATGTCGCGGAAAACTTCGACGCCCTGCCCAAGCCCTTCCGACGCTACCAAGCAGGTTCTGTGCTGCGCAACGAAAAACCCGGCGAAGGCCGATTCCGCCAATTTACCCAAATCGATGCCGACACAATCGGCGCGCCACCCGCCGCCGCTGACGCCGAAATGTGCATGCTCATGGCCGATTGCATCGAAAATGTCGGTATCTCTCGCGGTGATTTCTGTGTTCGCGTCAATAACCGGAAAATCCTAGATGGCGCATTGCGTAAAATCAGCGTCGATGTCGAGCAGCCGACGCGCAAAACACAGATCATGCGCGCGCTCGATAAACATGATCGCCTCGGCGGCAAAGGCGTGCGCTTGCTGCTCGGCGAAGGACGGCGCGACCCCTCCGGCGATTTCACCCAAGGTGCCGGACTGACGTCAGCGCAAATTGACGTTCTGCTCGAATTCCTGAACATGGGCAGCCGAAAAAATCAAACCTCGCGCGGCCAAGTTTGCGATGAGATCGAAAAAATTATCGGCGCGCATGACGGCATCACTGAACTGCGCCAAATGGATGAGCTCTTCACCGCAAGCCAATATGACGAAACGCGCATCATGTTCGATACTTCAATCGTGCGCGGGCTGGGCTATTACACCGGCCCGGTCTTTGAAGCGGTATGCCCAAATTTCGGCTCGCTCGGCGGCGGCGGCCGCTATGACAACCTCCTCGCACGCTTTCGTGAGAGCGTCCCCGCGACCGGCATGTCGATCGGCGTCAGCCGCCTCCATGCCTTCATGCGGCGCAAGCAAACCCAAAATAACTGGGATGGCCCTCTCGTCGTGCTCGTCATGGAGCCGGAGCGCATGAGCGATTACCTCGCCATGACCGCCCAACTGCGCGCAGCAGGTCTGCGCGCCGAAACCTATATGGGAGGCGGCAATATGCGCGCGCAATTAAAATACGCCGACAAACGCCGCGCGCCGCTCGCGATCATCCAAGGCGAAGACGAACGCGCCGCCGGACAAATTACGATTAAAGACCTCGCGCGCGGCGCCGAACAAGCCGCCAATGTCCGCGATAACCAAACATGGCGCGCAAGCCAACACGCGCAAATAAAAATTAATCGCGATGACCTCGTTAAAACCTGCCTCGAACAGATTAATCAAAATGAGCCTCCAGAATGTGAGCCCCAAAAATGAGTGTGTCCCTCAATAAAAAAACGCTCAACAATATGGCCGCGCAGCTGCAAAGCGATCTCGATTACCAAACCTTGATCCCCGATCTGCTCCAATCCACCGCCGATTTCTTGGATCACGCTAACCGCGATGTCCGCCGCCATTTCTGTATCCTCACCGACGCCGAAGGACAAACTTTTTTCCTGCGGCCCGATTTCACTTTGCCGATCTGTCTGCATTATGCGCGCAGCTTAAACAATAAAGATCAAGATGAAGTCCAGCGCTTTTTCTATGAAGGCTCGGTCTGGCTCTGGGATGTCAAAACCGCCTCACGCCACGAACAAAATCAAATGGGCGTCGAACATATCGGCGCGAAAAATCAGGCCGAAACCGCTGCGCACATCCTCGCCGCGACGCAGGCCGCACTCAAACAAGCAGGCATCGCTAAGCCCGTCTTGCGCATGGGCGATCCCAGCCTGTTCGATATCGTCATTACCGCGCTCGATCTGCCCGAAAACTGGCAGTCACGCCTCAAGCGGCTGTTCCGACGCAACGCCGGACCGGCTCAGCTCACTCAATTTTTTGAGCAAGCCCAAGCAACCCTGCAAGCCCGCGTCCAAAATACCGCCGAAACCAGCATCCACACCATCGAAGAATTCAACGCCTTCTTGAAAAAAAATAACATCACACACATCGGACGAAGACAAAGCAGTGAAATCATCGAGCGCCTGCGCGAACAAAATGAACTCTATGCCCCCGATCTGCCCGAACAGGTCATGGAGGTCATCCGCGCCTTCCTCAACATCCCCGCCGATCACCCTGAACGCGCGCTCGAAAATATCCAGCAATTCTCGCAAAACAACACGCTCGGACTCGATGACGAAATCTCGGAAATCGCACATCGCTTCGAGGCTATGAAAAAAACTAACATCAATGATATTTTCTCAGCCAATGACGCAATCTTCGCTACCTATTTCCAAGGCGCATACCTTAACTATTATACCGGCTTCGTATTCGCGTTCCTGCCGTCACACCAAGACGCGCTCACCTCAACCACCGACAGCCCGCTCGCCGGCGGCGGCCACTATAATGGCCTGCTGCGCGTGCTCGGCGTCGAAAATGGCACCGGCGTCGGCGCCACCATCTACCTCAACGAGCTCGCTCGCAATGTCTGATCTGATCTTCGCCTTCCCCTCCAAAGGACGCATACGCCAAGAGGCTCACCAATTCTTCGACAGCAATTTCCGCGACAAATTCCTCAGCCCCGATCAAAGCCGCATCCTGAGAATGCGCTCCACCGCCATTCCCAATATGATCGTCGTCTTCCTGCCTGCCGCTGAAGTCGCGCACCAATTGCGGCAGGGCGATGTTCATATCGGCCTCACCGGCGAAGACCTCGTGCGTGAAACCTCGCCCACTTGGGAAAAGACCATCTCGCCGATCACCCGCCTGCCGTTCGCGCGCGCGCGCCTTGCCGTCGCCGTCCCGCAAAGCTGGATCGATGTCAATCACATGGAAGACCTCGATGACGCCGCTATCAATTTTCGCCAAAAGCATAAGCGGCGTATGCGCTTTGCAACAAAATATCCCCACCTGACCCGCGCCTTCTTTTCGCGGCACGGCCTGATCGACTACCGCCTGATCGAGAGCCTCGGCGCGACAGAAGCTGCGCCCATCAATCATGTCGCCGAAGCGATCACCGACCTCGTCTCGACCGGCGCGACTCTCAAAGCAAACGGCCTCAAACAGATCGAAGATGGCAGCATCATCGAAAGCCAAGCCGCGCTCTTCGTCTCACGACGCGCCGCTTGGGATGACGCCATGCGCCAAACCGCTCAATTATTGTTCAAGGAAATTAAACTCGATCCGAACCTGTTGCAGGCAAACCTGTTGCAGGCGAACCTGCCACAGGGATGACGAAAATGACGCTGAGCGCCGTCTTACATCATGCCGCCCATGCCGCCCATGCCTCCCATGCCACCCATATCGGGCATTGCGGGCGCGCCTTTCGGCTCAGGCTTGTCGGTTACACCAGCTTCGGTCATCACCAACAGACTCGCGACACTCGCCGCATTTTGCAGCGCCGCGCGAACCACTTTCGTCGGATCAACAATCCCCTGCGTGATTAAATCGCCGTAGGTCTCGCTCTGCGCGTTAAAGCCAAAGTTTATGTCGCTATTTTCGACCACTTTGCCAACAACGATCGAGCCTTCCACACCAGCATTTTCCGCAATCTGGCGAATCGGGGATTCCAGCGCGCGCCGAACGATCAAAATGCCGGCGTCAATATCATCATTGCCCGACTTCATATCCTCAATCACCTGCCGCGCCTTCAGCAAAGCCGTGCCGCCGCCCGGCACAATGCCCTCCTCGACAGCCGCGCGTGTCGCATTGAGCGCGTCGTCGACGCGATCCTTGCGCTCTTTGACCTCTACTTCGGTCGCGCCGCCAACACGAATCACCGCAACACCGCCCGATAATTTCGCTAAACGCTCTTGTAGCTTTTCACGGTCATAATCAGAGGTCGTCTCCTCAATCTGCTGCCTGATCTGCGCGACACGCGCATCAATATCCTGCTTGCTGCCCGCGCCATCAACGATCGTTGTGTCCTCTTTGGTCACCCGCACACGTTTTGCGCGCCCCAGCATATTGATCTGCACATTCTCAAGCTTGATGCCCAAATCCTCCGCAACGAGCTGGCCGCCAGTCAAAATCGCAATATCCTCGAGCATCGCCTTGCGCCGATCGCCAAAGCCCGGCGCCTTGACCGCCGCAATCTTCAGACCGCCGCGCAGTCGATTGACCACCAATGTCGCCAACGCCTCGCCTTCGACATCCTCAGCGATAATCAATAAAGGCTTGCCCGCTTGCACCACCGCCTCAAGAACCGGCAGCATCGCTTGCAGATTAGTCAGCTTCTTCTCATGGAGCAGAATCAGCGGATCCTCAAGCTCGGCAACCATTTTCTCGGCGTTGGTGATGAAATAAGGCGACAAATAGCCGCGATCAAACTGCATCCCCTCAACAACTTCAAGCTCGCTGTTCAGCCCTTTGGCCTCCTCGACCGTGATGACCCCCTCATTGCCGACTTTATCCATCGCATTGGCGATCATCTCGCCGATTTCGGTCTCGCCATTGGCCGAAATCGTCGCGACTTGGCCGATCTCGCCCGATGACTGAACCTTCTTCGAGTTCTGCTCGAGCGTGTCAACGACCTTCTTGACCGCCATATCAATGCCGCGTTTGAGATCCATCGGATTCATCCCCGCAGCCACCGCTCTGACACCCTCTTTGACAATCGACTGCGCAAGCACAGTGGCCGTCGTTGTGCCGTCGCCGGCTTCGTCATTAGTCTTGGCGGCCACCTCGCGGAGCATCTGCGCACCCATATTCTCAAACTTGTCCTCCAGATCAATGTCCTTTGCCACCGTGACGCCATCTTTCGTTATGCGCGGCGCGCCAAACGACTTGTCCAAAACTACATTGCGTCCTTTCGGCCCCAATGTCGCACGCACCGCGCGCGCTAAAATATCAATGCCCTTGAGCATATTCTCTCGCGCTTCAGCGCCAAAAATCACTTGCTTGGCCATGTTGACCTCCTTTTAAGATGTTGTTGCCTGTAAGATGTTGTCGAAATGGAATTACTCTAAAACGCCCATCACATCGCTCTCCTTCATGATGAGCATCTCGTCGCCGCTGATCTCCACTTCCGAGCCCGACCATTTGCCAAATAAAATCCGGTCGCCCGTCTTGACATCCAGCGGCCTGATCTGACCCGTCTCATCTCGTGCGCCCGGGCCGGTCGCGATCACCTCGCCCTCAGAGGGCTTCTCCTGCGCCGTGTCGGGAATGATAATTCCCCCCGGCGACTTCTCATCCCCCTCGATCCGGCGGACAAGAACACGATCATGTAATGGTCTGAAACCCATGTTAAAGCTCCCTTTTTAAGTTCTTCTGGCAGACTAGCACTCAACTGCTAGAGTGCTAATCACCTATAGATAGGCCCCCTTGCGTCCCTTGTCAAGACCTGCGGTGCAAAAAATGTCTCGGGGGTGGTGGTGGTGGGCCTGGGGAGATTTGAACACCCGACCTCACGCTTATCAGGCGTGCGCTCTAACCAGCTGAGCTACAGGCCCCCTAATCGATATCGTCTCAACGAATATAAACACATCTACCAATAAAAGATGTATAGACAAAAGCCTTTTTATTCGTCAGAGTCGTCTTGGTGAATCTCTTCCGTAAGCTTCGCTGTTGATTCTGAGGTTAAGAGTTTCAAACAATTCATCAACCAAATTCATAGGGGATAAAATTATGAAATACGAAGTCTATAAAGATCGCCGCGGCGAGTGGCGCTGGCGCCTGCGAGCTACAAATTACGAAATCATCGCTTCCGGAGAGGGATACCGCAGACGCGTCGATTGCATCCACTCCATCAGGCTGGTCAAAAGATCCACCAAAACCGTGATCGTTGACCTCGAAGAGGCTAAAAAAGCCGCCGCCAAAACAACAAAACGGAAAACGGCCAAGAAGAAAACCGCAAAACGCAAAACCGCTAAGAAAAAAACCACTAAGAAAAAAACCGCTAAGCGGAAGCGCTAGAATAATCCCGCAAAACATTAAAGCCCTCTTCAGTGATTTGAAGAGGGCCCTTTTAGCGGCTTATATACAATCACTTTTTAAGCGCGCCCTTTTTAAGCGCGCCGCACTGCTAGATTATCGACAATAAACCTCAGCATAGCGAGGCGCATAAATGCCCAACGTCGCCAAAGCAACCAAGATATTGCTCGCCGTATACGTATATGAAACCATGCCCACTTTGCTCGCATCGCCGCATATCTGAGCGATATTGACGTCATAAACCTGCCACGCGCCTCCATGCGTAAAAGGCTGATCCCCTAAATAACGCAGCGTCCCCACGCCTCGCGTCTCCACGCCTCGCGTCTCCACGCCTCGATCGCCAAACGTAAATTGCTGCGTCGAACAGCCCGCCACAATCATAAGCAACAAAGCCAAAGATAGGCCGCTCATATATTTTAGACATTTCATGTTCATCTCCTGCAATAAATGTTCGCGCTGCGCGGCGAATAAATGCCCAACGTCGAAAGCGTCGCAGAAGTGTCAGACAAAGACTTATACGCCTCCACCGCCACCACGCGATCGGCACCATCACAAACCGCAGCCGCATCGATCACGTCGGTCTGCCCCAGACCCCAGAAAATAAAATGACTCTTCACAATGCGAAAAGGCTGCTCCTTATGCCATTCTTCCAAATGATTTTCCCAATTATCGCCCACCACGCTCCTTTGATATTGGCTCGCGCAAGCTGAACCCATCACCCCCAGCGCTAAAAGCGCGGTCATCGCGGCTATCGTTTTGAATCTTCTCATTTCTTGAGCCTACTTTGTATGAGGTGAAAGTCAACTCAATATACCATTTCGGTAAAATATGCTATCTTGATTTCGGAAGCTGAACGATTGGCGCTCAGCTCCGGGGACTTGAAAAGCCCCACTAAAAGACGGCATGGCACTGCCGCAAAGTGCCTCTCTGGTTTAAGGCCGGGGAGGCAATGACGAATGTCCAAGGTCTGACGACCCAAAGGTCATTGTTACCGCTCAAAAACGGTCGAAAGCTCCCCGGTCATTCCGATTTTCTCTAGAACGACAAGAACGGCGCGTGCCTCTCGGAGGCCGCGCCGTCATTCCCGCAATGACCGGCGAAGCTCTTGACGATTCTTTTGTCAGCGGGAATCCAGCGGACGAGCGCCCTTAACGGAGCGGTCGGCTACGCCTCGAGAGGCTCCGCCGCCGATTACATTTCACTGGCTCCCCGCTGTCAGACAAGTCTGACGCGGGGATGACGGAGTAAAATTCTCCAGTCAAAAGATTGACAAATGTCAATAGACATGCGACACTTTAAAATAAGTGATTAGATCGTTCCGCCATAAAGAACTCAGAGCAATTTATGAGGGAAGACCTGCAAAAATCTCGCCTGATCATCTCGACAAAGTGCAGAGAATTTTGACCGTGCTGGATAATTGCAGCCAGCCAGAAGGAATGAACCTTCCGGGCTTCAAATTGCATAAGCTCCGTGGCCGATTGAAAGGACATTATGCCGTCAGAGTTTCAGGCAATTGGCGCATCACCTTTCAGTTTGAGGACGGCAAAGCTGTTAACGTAAATTATTTGGATTACCATTGAACAAAAGAAGGAAGGTGCAAAAATGACGATGAAAAACCCTGTCCACCCCGGACGCATTGTCGCAGAGGAATGTTTGGAGCCTCTCGGCCTGCCGGTCAGCGAGGGCGCAAAGCGACTCGGCGTGTGTCGGCAAACCCTCTCCAACCTGATCAATGGCAAAACCGGCATATCCATTGAAATGGCTTATCGGCTCGCAAAAGGCTTCGGCTCAACGCCGGAGACTTGGCTGTCAATGCAGATGGCTTTTGATCTGGCACATTCGCGGTCTTTAGAAAGAAGCATCAAGGTCAAGAAAATCCGCGCCGCCTAGCCGATAGCGGTATCACTACAGAAACGGAAGCGATAACGACGTCTAAATGACGAGACGTATTAGCCTGTCAAAATACGCAAGATGAGCAGAATCTGTCCAATTTGCAGCGCAATAATCACCGCAACACTGATCTCAAGGCGAATAAGCCGACGTTCAATATGTCCTTGTTCCGGTGCGCTTTCTGCCTTGAGGGCATCATAAACAGAAACAAGACTCATCGCTAATCTCCTTTAACAAGCAACGATAGCACAACAACCACAGAGACGGAAGCGAGAACGACGGCGCCCACAAATGCCAATTTCAGGTGTTGAAGTGATTAAAGCTCCAAAGAGCCTCAACCCCCCCATCCTTGAAAGGAGGTAATCCAGCCACAGGTTCCCCTACGGCTACCTTGTTACGACTTCACCCCAGTCGCTGACCTTACCGTGGCCAGCTGCCTCCTATTGCTAGGTTAGCACACTGTCTTCGGGTAAAACCAACTCCCATGGTGTGACGGGCGGTGTGTACAAGGCCCGAGAACGTATTCACCGCGGCAAGCTGATCCGCGATTACTAGCGATTCCAACTTCATGCACTCGAGTTGCAGAGTGCAATCCGGACTGAGGTCGCTTTTAGAGTTTAGCTTGCGCTCGCACGCTCGCATCCCATTGTCACGACCATTGTAGCACGTGTGTAGCCCAGCCCATAAAGGCCATGAGGACTTGACGTCATCTCCACCTTCCTCCGCCTTGTCGACGGCAGTTCCTCTAAAGTTCCCGGCTTTATCCGCTGGCAACTAGAGGCGAAGGTTGCGCTCGTTGCGGGACTTAACCCAACATCTCACGACACGAGCTGACGACAGCCATGCAGCACCTGTCACCGATCCAGCCTAACTGAAGGAGATCATCTCTGATCCCCGCGATCGGGATGTCAAGAGCTGGTAAGGTTCTTCGCGTTGCCTCGAATTAAACCACATGCTCCACCGCTTGTGCGGGCCCCCGTCAATTCCTTTGAGTTTTAACCTTGCGGTCGTACTCCCCAGGCGGGGCACTTAATGCGTTAGCTGCGCCGCTGAATGAAAATCCAACAGCTAGTGCCCATCGTTTACAGCATGGACTACCAGGGTATCTAATCCTGTTCGCTCCCCATGCTTTCGCGCCTCAGCGTCAGTTGCGACCCAGTGAGCCGCCTTCGCCTCTGGTGTTCTTTCCAATATCTACGAATTCCACCTCTACACTGGAAATTCCACTCACCTCTTTCGCACTCAAGATCAGCAGTATTGAGGGCAGTTCCGAGGTTGAGCCCCGGGCTTTCACCCCCAACTGACCGATCCGCCTACGCGCGCTTTACGCCCAGTGATTCCGAACAACGCTTGCCCCCCCCGTCTTACCGCGGCTGCTGGCACGGAGTTAGCCGGGGCTTCTTGTCTCGCTACCGTCATTATCTTCACGAGTGAAAGAGTTTTACAACCCTAAGGCCTTCTTCACTCACGCGGCATGGCTGCGTCAGGCTTTCGCCCATTGCGCAAGATTCCCCACTGCTGCCTCCCGTAGGAGTCTGGGCCGTGTCTCAGTCCCAGTGTGGCTGATCATCCTCTCAAACCAGCTATGGATCGTCGCCTTGGTGAGCTTTCACCTCACCAACTAACTAATCCAACGCGGGCCCATCCTAAGGCGATAAATCTTTGTCCTTGCGGAATTATGAGGTATTAGCCCAAGTTTCCTCGAGTTATCCCTCACCTTAGTGTAAGTTCCCACGCGTTACTCACCCGTCTGCCACTTTTGGCGCATCCGAAGACGCGCTTCTCGTTCGACTTGCATGTGTAAGGCCTGCCGCCAGCGTTCGTTCTGAGCCAGGATCAAACTCTCAAGTTTTGATCACAGAAATCAGAAACTGACTTCTATTTTTAATAGAGCTTTTTGCACATCACTGTACCTTTTTTGCAAAATCTCTTTTGCAATAAGATACGTCAATGAACGATCGGCTCTTGCGTATATCTCCATGGTGAGAACCATGAAGAAGCATCCGCAAACGCCGCCGTTCACGCTTCCATCTCTGCACGATGTCAAATAGCCCTAGCCGCACGACCTCTAAAGCCCGCGCGGGCGCATCTCCTTAAAAAATAAGTGAGAACCACCAACCTAGCCCAGTTCCGGGCTAGAAATCAAGTCTTTTCCGTTAAGGATGCTCGTTCACTAGATCCCCGCTGACAGAAGAATCGCCAAGAACCTCACCGATCTTTGCGGGGATGACGGCGCTGGCGCGCCGTTTCGCCCTCTCTTCGTCATCCCCGCGCAGGCACGACATGCCGGAGCATGACGTGCCGGAAGCGGGGATCCAGTGAAATATAATAGTCAAGAGCTTCGCCGATCATTGCGGGGATGACGACAAGAGGCGTTTTAACCCATTCGAGCCTATCAGGGACGGTATTTTCTGTCATAACGACGTTGAAGCTCTGCGGTGACCCGCCGCGCTTTCTTGTAAGTCCGCCGCAGCCGCCCTTGGATAAGATGATATTTCTCTATCTCCGCCTTTGTCGGAATGTGACGCTTGTCGCGGTAGCTTCTGTTAAAAATCCGCTTCGCAAGACTGGTGAGCTCAAGCGCATGATCCAATGGATTTTTTTCTAGCGGTGCAGGCTTTTTCTTCCAAAAAAACATTTCACCTCTCCCCTTCTTAGCTTCAGTTAAAGGCCACCAAAACCGGTGACCGGGGAGTTTAAGAAAACCGTGAAAAGACGGTGCAATGACCTTTAGGCCGTGAAGCCTTGGACATACGCCATTGCCTCCCCAGCCCTAAGGCAAGGGGGAGGCATCATTACGGCTGATGCCCGCCGCTTTTCAGGAGGTTCTTAATCCCCCAGAGCTAGATCACCTAGCTCCAAGCGCAGTCTATCACGTTGATGATATGAAAGGAAATTCGGTCAGCATCGGCGAGCCCTGCCCCTCAAAAAAACCTTTTTAATGAGCCATAAAGCCTCTACAAAAGTTTTATCGCCGCCGTAGCTCAGTGGTAGAGCGCACCCTTGGTAAGGGTGAGGTCGAGTGTTCGATCCACTCCGGCGGCACCGCTTGCGCACCGCCGCGCAGTTGGAAGAGGCCTAACCCTTGGGCCAATCGCTATCCCGCTTTGTTTGACCGGCTTGCGTAAGAACTAATTGATTTGCTTTCTGGCCTTTTTCTCTCCCCTAATCCCCCACCTAGAGACGGAAAGCTGCCGTGACAGCGGAAATTAAAAATTTCTGACAAAAAATTGTTAACTTTTATAAAATAGATTATCTGCGGGGGACGGGCGCAGGTGTTATTTTGTGCCTTTCCCGTACATCCTGGAGTAGACACGACATGACTGTTAAACCATTTTTCCAAGAGAGCCATTTAGCAAAAACTCTCTCTGATCTCGTTATCACCTTCGCCAAAAGGGAAAATGGCGAGAGCTTTTTTGCTTATTCAGATTCTGAACCTTTTTTCTGTATTGAACAAAACACAGAGGAAAAGGTAAAAGATGCTGTAAGAGAAATTATTGTCCTTTATGCTAAACTCCACGGAGTTAACGCGAAGCCTGCTGATTTGGTGTTAAGTGAAAGGGAAAAAGTTTCTACCAACATACGGGGACCAAAATACCTTCCCCCTGTGGAAGAAAAAGTAAAGCTGATTAGGCAATTTGTTAGCCCACTTTTATCCCCCAAAAAGCGGGAAAGAGAGGCTATTGCATAAATAATAATGTGGGGAAAAATTCCACCAGAAAACCTTCAACATGTTTCCCTCTTTGACTATGAACTCATTAAAGAGGGAGAAAAATATAATGTCTATAACACTCCCATAGGCGTAGTAATTGTGGATAAGAAAAATCCTAGAATATATTTTAAAGATATCTCTGACGCCATCCAGCTTGGAGCAAAAGGCATTTTAGTGCCAAGATAAACAAAAACTTCGGAAAGAAAAAATAGGGACTCAATGCGCGATACTCACTAACCCTCATCACTCCTGCGATAAGCTCGCCTGTCGCGGGGATGACGCCGTGGGAACTAGGTGGGAATGACGAATAAAAAACCATTTTTTATCAACGGATTAAATGTTCGTTTTTTGCTTGCTCTCAAGCGAGAATTGCCTATCATAAGAGGAGAACACTTAAACAAGGAGGCATATAATGTCAGACCAAGACCAACAGCTCAACATCGACAGCGCCTACGAGGCCGTCGCCCCCGATGACTTCGAAGCCATGATCGAAGTCGATCGCTATGGCCAGCGATCCTCCGCCTTCGACAAAATCATCTCCGCGACACACGACCACTTCTGGGATCCGCTTGACACCAAATATATCGACTTCTCCAAACCCTTTGATCTCGAGAATGAATATATCTCCGACCCCGAGATGATCGGCGAATTGCATACCGCTGTCGCTGACAAGCTCGATGAGAAGCAGAAAATCAAGCTGACCAACCTCAGCGTTCATTGGTCCTTTTCGTCCATCCTGCATGGCGAACAGGGCGCGCTCGCTCTTTCGGCAAGCCTGTGCCACATCCTCAAAGACCCGGGCGCGCAGGAATATGCCGCCAACCAAACCCGCGAAGAAGCTCGCCATGTCACAGCCTTCTCCAAATATATGGAAGCGCGATGGGGCAAGCCTTGCCAAGTCGGCTCCGCGCTCGGCGGGCTGCTTAAAGACATCGTCGCCTCACCGCTGGTCTGGAAAAAGCTCGTCGGTATGCAGATGATGATCGAAGGCCTCGCCATGGGCGCCTTCGCCAGCTTCTATGAAAGAGGCAATGACCCCGTCATGCGCAAACTCTGCCAGCTCGTCATGACCGACGAAGCCTTCCATCACAAATTCGGTAAAATCTGGGCCGATCGCACCATCCCCCATCTCCCCGAACAAGAACGCGCAATGATCGAAGACTGGGCGTGGGAAGTGTTCCATGTCCTCCTCTATAACCTCGGCAGCCCCGAGCAGAAAAAACACATCTACGCTCAAGTCGGCCTTGAATGGGAATGGGTGCAGGAAGCCTTCATGGAAGCCATGACCGATAATGTCATCCGCGAGGATATGCAGAGATCATCCTTCATCTTCCGCGTGCTGATCAAAACCCTGCTCAAAGCCGGAATCATCACCGAGCGCACCCAAGACAATTATGCCGCCTTCATCGATATGAAAGAGCTACATAATGAAAGCGATCGCATGGTCGGCGATGACATCGCCGAAGATGGCATCAAATATCTCATCGGACTCAATGGCGGCTCGTCGCGCTACCTGTCGATGGATAACCTCTCCGCCGCTGAATAAATCCCCGAATAAAAAAATGTCCGATCTCGAAGCATTTCGACAAGACACACGCGCTTGGCTCGAAAAAAACTGCCCGCCATCCATGCGCACCCCAATGAAAGCTGAAAGCGATCAAGTCTGGGGCGGACGCAGCGCCGTCTATCAAAATCCGGAAAGCAAACAATGGCTCGACGCTATGGCTAAACGCGGATGGACAACTCCCGACTGGCCCAAAGAATATGGCGGCGGCGGCCTCAACCGCGAAGAAGTTAAAGTGCTCAATCAGGAATTGCGGCGCATCAATGCGCGACCTGCTCTGTTGAGCTTCGGAATCTGGATGCTCGGACCGGCTCTGCTCGAATTCGCCAATGAAGAACAAAAAAAAGAACACCTGCCCAAAATCGCGCGCGGCGAAATCCGCTGGTGCCAGGGCTATTCCGAACCCGGCGCCGGCTCCGACCTCGCCGGCCTGCAAACTCGCGCCGAAGACCAAGGCGACCATTACCTCATCAACGGCCAGAAAATATGGACATCCTACGCCGATCAAGCCGACTGGATCTTCTGCCTCGTGCGCACCGATACAGCTAAAAAACATGACGGCATCTCCTTCATCCTCTTCGATATGGACAGCCAAGGCGTCAAGACAAAGCCGATTAAATTGATCTCCGGTGCCTCGCCCTTCTGCGAAACTTTCTTCACCAATGTCAAAGTGCCCAAAACAAACCTCGTCTACGAGCTCAATAAAGGCTGGACAGTCGCCAAAAGACTGCTGCAGTTTGAGCGCAATTCCATCTCCGATTTCGGCGGCAGCATCCTCGGCAGCGGCGGTTGTGAACAAATCGCCAAAGATTATCTCGGCGAACAAAACGGCCAAATCGCCGACCCCGACGCGCGCAAAGACGTCGCACAGCTCAAAATGGACGGCACCGCCTTCGCTTTGACAATCCGCCGAGTGCAGGAAGAATCAAAATCAGGGCCGTCGGCGGCAACCTCGATCTTGAAGTTCTACGGCGCTGAATATAATAAACGCCGCTATGAAACTCACCTCGATATTATGGGCGTCCAAGCCTTAGGCTGGCAGGGCGCGGGATTCTCTCCCCGCGAGCTCGACCAAACACGCGGCTGGCTGCGCTCCAAAGGCAACTCGATCGAAGGCGGAACTTCCGAAGTGCAGCTCAACATCATCGCCAAGCGCGTCCTCGGCCTGCCGGATTAATCAATAAACAAAAAGAGAGAAACAATGGCGTTCACGCTCAACGAAGAACAGACCATGCTGCAAGATGCCGCACGTAGATTCTTTCAAGAAAAAATGCCCGTCGCTCATCTGCGAAAACTGCGCGACAAACAAGACCCTCAAGCCTTCGACCCTCAACTCTGGCGCGAAATGGCTGCGCTCGGCCTCACCGGCACGCTGATCAAAGAAAAATATGGCGGCACAAATTTCGGACCGCTGGGCTTGTGCCTCGCGCTCGAAGAAGCCGGACGCACTCTAGCGCCTTCGCCTTTGCTCTCGACGGCTTTGATCGCCGCGTCTTGCATTTCTTTGGGCGGCAGCCAAGAGCAAAAACAACAAATCCTGCCCAAAATTACGAGCGGCGAGATCGTCGTCGCGCTCGCTTTGGAAGAAGGCGCTCATCACGCGCCCTATCAAATCAAAGCGCGCGCAGAAAAATCAAATGGCGGAATCAAAATCTCAGGCAAAAAAACTTTCGTCATCGATGGCATGGCCAGCGATCAGATCATTTTCGCCGCGCGCAGCTCCGGCGCGCCAGACGAAAGAGCAGGCAGCACGCTCTTCTTCCTCGATGCGCAGCAGCTCTCGCGGCAAAATATGCATCTCGCCGACAGCCGCAATTACGCTTTGGTCGAAGCCAACCTCACCGTCAGCGAAAACCAAATTATCGGCCAAATCGGCAAAGGCGCAGAAATCCTCGATCCCGTCCTCGATCTCGCGCGTATCGGCATCGCGTGTGAAATGCTCGGCTCCACCCGCGCTGTCTTCGAACAGACCCTCTCGCACATCAAAGAGCGCAAACAATTCGGCGCGATCATCGGATCGTTTCAAGCGCTCAAACATCGCGCCGCGCAAATGTTCTGCGAAATCGAACTCGCCCACTCGGTCGCGCGCGACGCCGCAAGCGCTGCCCAAGAACGCCGCAACAATATCCCTGCCCTCGCAAGCCTCTCAAAAGCCAGATTGTGCGAATGTTCGCGCCTCGTTACCAATGAGGCCGTCCAAATGCACGGCGGCATGGGCATGACCGATGAGGTCGATATCGGCCTCTTCCTCAAACGCGCGCGCGCGCAGGCCGCAGCCTTCGGCGACGCTCGATACCACCGCAACCGCTTCGCGACACTTGAAGGTTTCTGAAATCCCGGTCATACTCCCCTCATGAGTCAAGAGATCGCACATTTCGCCGCCGGATGCTTTTGGGGTGTCCAAGCGACATTCCAAAAATTGCCGGGCGTCATCGCCACGCAAGTCGGCTATATGGGCAGCATGGGCAGCACAAAAAACGCCCCCACCTACGAAGAAGTCTGCTCCGGAACCACCGGCCATGCCGAAACCATCGAGATCGTCTTTGACCCTGCGCAAATCAGCTATGACGCGCTGCTCAAAACCTTCTGGACAAGCCATGACCCAACCACTTTGAACCGACAAGGCCCGGATGTCGGCACACAATATCGCTCGGCGATCTTCTGCCATGGCCAAGCGCAATTAGAAAAAGCGCAGGCCTCCAAACAAGCACTCGAACAGCAAGGCCTGCACATCACAACCGAAATCTCACTTGCGCTGAAATTCTTCGCCGCTGAAGATTATCACCAAAACTATCTCCAAAAACGCGCGCAATTGATGGGAGCTTAAAACGCATGGCCGATAAAGATCCAGATCAACTGCCCGAACGAATCACCGTCTTGGCACGCGAATTCACCCCCGCCGCTATGGAGTTCCACCGCCGCAATATGAGCGCCAAAGGATATCGCTTGGAAGGACGCGTCACACCAAGAAAGTTTTTCCTCACCGATGGACTCGGCGAGGCCGATCCCCTCTTCGAGGGCAAAACCTATTACGCCGTCACTTTCGTCCGCCAGCTCGACGACAACTAATCCGCAGCCAGCACAGCCATATTTAAAATAAGCGGCGGCGCAGCGGCAAACCCTTTTATCGGAAACACCAGCCTCGTGATCGGCGTATCACGATCGCATTGATCTATGATCGAGCGAAACTCCTCTTGTGGCGTCTCCCCTTTCCAAACAACAAGCGTTGCCTCGCATATTGTTTCTTTTTTGATCCATGGCGAAGTCTCAAAATCACCCTCGATCAGCACCGAAGGGCGCGAACCGCCCGTTGGCCGCGAACCGCCCGTTGGCCGCGAACCGCCCGTTGGCCGCGAACCGCCCGTTGGCCACGAACCGCGCGCCGTCTTGATCCCCATCGCAACAAGACCGGCGATCTCAACTCGTCCGACGATCACCTCAAGCGGTCGAGACGTCTGCTGCCGATAATGATCCCAGACCTGAGCGCTGATCTCAGCCTGCGGCCAATTATTCCGGTTGGGCAACCCCAAAACCCAGACGGGTCTAGCCGTGAACAAGCCATAACATAAAGGCGCAACACAAGCTAACATCACCGCGCCGTAACAGGCGCGGCGTGAACGCTCTGAACTCCAGCGTCCGCCGAAAAACCGCGCCGCCAATAATCCTGAAAGCAGGAAAAACGGCGCGCCCCACATCGAGCGAAACCCCGCGCCAAAAATACTCAGAACAAACACGAACAGCGCAAGAGGCGCAAAAGCAAAAAATAATAAAAAACGATCTTCGCGCGATAATGATCGGAAAGAAAAAACCACAGCGCCGCGTCCGACAAAACCGGCAGCGGTCAAAATCAAAATCATCGGCAAGTGATTCAAAAGCTGCGCGAGCAAAAACCAAAAAGCCGAATGACCCTCATCCGCGCGCTTCGCCGCATATTCAAGCGGCAAAAAGCTGTTCTGCACAAGAAAATTCAAATGCGGCGCGAGCACAATTAAAAATATCAACAAGCTCACCCAAGGCCCAGATGTCAGCAACAAGCGCCGCGCTGGGCGATCAACAAACAGCCAGACCACAACAGATAAAAGCAAAAATACAGAAGTATATTTCATCAGCACACATAAAGCCGCCGCCAAACCCAGAAAAAACCAAAAATGCAGCCGACCTGATACAACACAGCGATCAAATAAAAAAATCACCGCCGCCCAAAGAGGCAGCTGCGCCGTATTATGATTAAACTCCGGAACCGGCCACAAAAAATAAAAAACCCCCAGCAATAACAAAGAACCCAAAAATGCCCGCTCCACATCCATCAGCCGAGCTCCCAGCAAAAACACAAACCACAATCCCAGCGCCGGTGCCAAACTCGCAAGAAAATAAACCCCCGCCAACCCGCTCATCTGCCAGAAAATCTCGATCAGCCAAGCCGACAAAGGCGGATGCTTATCCGTCCCCCAAAGCCACTCATTGCCCCAGATCAAGCCCTCAAGGACATCCAAAGGCGGTGTGGAATGCGCCGCAAAAGCGCTCGCCGTCCACAAAATGACAAAAACCAACATCACCAAAACCAGCGCGCGACGCGCCGCTTCATCTGTCATCTTTTGGTCGATCCTCGTTATCAAAATTTTTACCTTAAATATGTCTATATTATACTGCCATGGGCCAACAACCAAATATCACCCTGTCAATCGTGATTCCGGTCAAAGATGAAGCCGATCAAATCCAGCCTCTGCTCGAGCGCCTCATTCAAGTCGTCGACGGCCTCGACTTTGAAACAGAAATCCTCTTCGTCAATGACGGCAGCACAGATGAAACACTCGCGCGGCTGATCGATTTCATCAAAAAAGATCAACGCATCAGCACGCTTGATCTATCGCGCAACTTCGGCAAAGAAGCCGCTCTCGCCGCCGGTATGCACCACGCGCGCGGCGAGGCCGTCATCACTATGGACGCCGATCTCCAAGACCCCCCCGAAGTCATCCCTGAATTCATCAAACATTGGCGGCAGGGCGCTGAAATGGTCGTCGGCCAGAATATCACGATCAAACATAGATCATCGGACTGGTTTTACCGCATCTTTAATTATATTGGCGACACCAAGCTTGTGCCTCACGCCGGGGACTTCCGCCTGTTTGATCGCAAAGTGATCGAGGCCTACCGGCAACTCGGCGAGCGCCGCCGATTCAATAAAGGCCTGTTCGCATGGCTCGGATTCAAACAGCATATTCTGCCCTATCAAAAAGACCTCACAAAGCGCCGATCACGCTGGCAGTTTGTGCAGCTTTTTATGCTCGCGCTTGACGCGTTTCTCTCTTTTTCGACAATCCCGGTGCGCCTATGGACAGGCCTCGGATTCTTAACCGCCTTCATCGCTTTAGGGATCGCGGCGACCATCGTGGCGACAACGCTAATCTATGGCCGCGATGTGCCGGGCTATACGTCACTGATGGCCGCGGTCCTGCTCACCAGCGGCATCAATATGATCGGCATCGGACTCTTGGGCGAATATATCAGCCGCACTTTCACCGAAAGCAAAAAACGCCCGCTTTATATCATTCGCAAAAATTATCGCGCCGATGAAAATTGAGCTCTTCAGCCAAATCAGCAAATTCGGCGTGGTCGGTCTGACGGCTACATTAACTTACTCTCTCGTGTTTATGCTGGCTCTGCGCGTTTTGCTCTGGTCTGAACAGGCGGGGAACCTCTTGGGCTTTGTCATCGCGTTTTCGATCTCATGGAGCGGGCATTATTTTTGGACTTTCAAAGCCAGCGGATTTCACACCGTGCCGCGTTTTCTCATCACCGCTTTATGCGGCTATGCGCTCAATTCGTTTTTTGTGTTTGTGATCATCACAAAACTCGCTTTGCCCGATTTTTTCGTCCTGCCCCTGATGATCTCCATCACGCCAACCATGACATTCCTCCTCGCGCGCTATTGGGCGTTCAAATGATTACGCTTGCCCAAAAAATCGATCAGCGCGCGTGAGACAAACTCCGGCTCGCTATAAGTCAGCGCATGAAACGCGCGATCAAGCCGAGCCAATTGCACCCGCGGCACAAGCCTCTTCAAGCGCTCAACATTCGAGATCGGCACAACTTGATCCTGCCCGCCAAAAATCGCGAGCACCGGAAAATCCTCCCGCCCGACCGCGCGATATTCGCCCTCCATCCGATCCATCGGAAAATTGCGCAAAGTCGATAAAAGCGCCGATAAATAACCTTCATAATCCATCTGCGCCTCGTAGCGCGCGACAATGTCCGGCACCGCCTTGCCCTGATTTTCTGGCCGCCTCATCACATCAAGCATGAACTGCCGCCCGCGCACCGCCATCAGCCAATCGCCGATGAGCGGAAGCTGAAAAAGCACAGCCCCGCCCCCCGCATTGACCGATAAACCCGCCGGAGCAATCAGCCCAACTGCGCTCACACGATCAGAATGATGCGCCGCAAAATAAGTCACAATCGCACCGCCCATCGAATAGCCGACAAACGACATCTTGCCCTCCAGATGAAGGGCGGCAAGCAATTCAGTCAGCTGATCGTCATAAAGCTGCGCATCATGGCGAACATCAGGCCGCGCGCTCCAGCCGCGCCCGTAAAGATCGTAGATCAAAACGCGATACCCAGCCTCCGTCAAAGACGGCAGCAAGCCGCGCCAAACAAAACTCGGCGTCGAAAATCCATGAACAAACACGATGAGCGGCTTATCCTCCTCACCGAGCAGCTGATAATGCACCGCCCCATGCGAAAGATAAACAAAATCGCCCGGCGCTTGCCGCCGCGCCTGATCATTAAGCGGCTTCATACGGCTGCGCTCATAGGCAAACAGCCCCACCGCTAAAGCCACAACAACCCCGATAATCACCAAAAACGACATCAGCACGACCCTCATGTCTTCCCCCCGATAAAATCAACGATCGCCGCGCTGATCGCTCGTCGCTGCTCGGGTAGGAGCGCGTGACCAGCATTTTCAATCTCAGCGACGCGCACCCGTCCGCCAAACTCCTCCTTGAGCAAAACCGCCGTATGCTCCAGCGGCGCAATGCGATCCTGCATCCCCTGCACGACAAGCATCACCGCTGTGCCGCCCGCGGCGATCAGAATGACAGGGGAGATCGGCCTGCCCGCCACCGCATAAGCGCGCGCCATCATTTGGATTGCTGCCACTCAATCCATTTCGGATTTACCTTTCTGATCGTCTCCCAGCCATCGACCTTCATGCAAAGAACCTGTGTCTCCTTTTGCGCCGCACGCGCGGCATCCACCGCCGTATAATCGCAGATCTCCCGCGTATTGCATTTGACATTCGTCTCCTTATTGGATTCACAGCTCTCAATAAAAGACTCGCATCTCGGCGCCGGTATCGGAATCTTGAGCGCCTCAAGACGGCACTTCGCAAAAGCCAGATCCCGCTGCTCGTTATATTCACCCGCCGAGAACTTGCCCGCAAGCGAAGAGTTCTCAAAAACATTGATATATTTCGACGGCGCGCAAGACAGTAAAAGCACACAAAATAAAAATAAATAAAGCGCATTTTTCATTGCTGCCCTCCGATTATATTGTTTCGCAAGCGTCATTATAGGTAAGACGCGGGCCGCGCGCAAACAGAGCGCTCGAGTCGCCATAGCCTAGATTGCATAAAAAGTTTGATTTCACCTTCCCATCGGGAAAAAACTCTTTATCAACGCCTGCCGGATTGAACCCCGACATCGGTCCGGCATCAAGCCCCAGAGCGCGCGCCGCCAATATCAGATAAGCCCCCTGCAAAGAGCCATTGCGAAAAGCCGTCTCCTGTGCAAGCGCCTCATTGTCGGCAAACCAATCGCGCGCGGCGGGATTATGCGGAAATAATTCCGGTATGCGCTCGTAAAATTCAAGGTCATAGCCGATAATCGCGCAGACCGGCGCTTTTTCCGTCTTTGCGCGGTTGGTGTCCAAAAGATGAGGCAGCAGACGCGCTTTGCCCGCTTCGCTTTTGACGAAGATAATCCGCGCCGGTGAGCAATTGGCGCTGGTCGGCCCATATTTCATCACTTCATAAAGACGCGCGAGCAGATCGTCGCTGACGGACTTGTCCTGCCAGTCATTGTGCGTGCGCGCGGCGCGAAAAACCTGATCAAGCGCCTCATCCGAAAGCGCTCTATTTGAAGTGACGTCGGCCATCATAAATTCTTCGAATCCTATGCTCATATGCCTATATTATATATAGATGCGGATTATATATGATGAAGTCTGAAATTGAAAAAAATGTTGTGGCCTTGCTCGGCGCCACCGGACGCGTAGGCAGCTATGTGCTGCGCGATGCCATCGGGCGCGGAATGACCGTCAGAGCGCTGGCGCGCTCACCCTCTAAACTAAACATATCATCAGAGCGCCTCACCGCCATTGAGGGCAGTGTGCTTGATCCCAACGCCGTCGGCAGACTCCTGGAGGGCGCTGATGTTGTGGTTTCGTGTTTAGGCTCAAGGCCGAAGGAGAAGGTCATCGTCGAGGCCGGCACGCGCATTCTCGCCGAGGCGATCAAGACACACCCAATCAAGAAATATGTTCACCTTTCTTCTATTGGCTGCGGCGATTCTGTTTTTGCGGGCGGCAGACTCTTGACGAGATTCACGATCGCCTGCATCGGGCGAAAAATTTGGGACGACATGGAAGCCGCAGAAAAAATCGCGCTTGAGGCGCAATCTGAAAATTGCGCGGTGATCATCGTGCGTCCCACCGCTTTCTTAGACAGAAAAGAAAAAAAGGGATATTTACTCCGCAACGAAGGCGAGCGGCCAGGAAAAATGTTTGTCGGACGCAGCGACGGCGCGGCGTTCATGCTCGATGCGGTCGAAAGCAAAATCGACAGCAAAAAATGGGATGGAAAAATCGTTCATCTCTTTTCCGCGTGAGCCTGAATAAAATGGTAGCGGAGGAGGGACTCGAACCCCCGACACGCGGATTATGATTCCGCTGCTCTAACCAGCTGAGCTACTCCGCCCCTAAGCGCGGTTTAAGTGCGGTCGGCATGCGGTTTGCGGAACTTTAACATCGTAAAAATGCCAAAAGGCTTGAACTCGCGGCGCGAAACCAAGTCTAAATGATCATTTTCGGTCACTACCTCAATCGGCATATCCGGATGCCAGCCCAGCGAAGACGATAAAGGCGCTATCATGCGCTCGACAAACCAGCGCAAGCCTTTCTCATGGCCAAAATGATTCAGAATAAATACTTCACCACCCGGCTTGCAGACACGCGCAAGCTCCGCAAGCACTTTCTTCGGATCAGGCACAACCGTCATCACAAAGGCAGCAACGACCATCTCAAAATGATTGTCGGGAAAATTCATTTTGGTCGCGTCCATCACGAGCAGCTCCTTGACATGCCCCAGATCATGCTTTTCTGTGCGGCGATGCGCACGTTCCAACATCGCTGGCGACAGATCAATGCCGGTGATCTCAAGATGATCTCTATAATAAGGCAGCATCGCCCCCGTGCCGACCCCTACGTCCAACACCGCGCCGCAGCCTGCATTAACCTCATTGATCACCCGAAGATGATAAGGCCGAATGAACAGCGCAAAGCTTATGTCATAAACATGCGCCCAGCGATCATAGGCGCGCAGAACAGCATGGGAGTCCATCGGATAACGAACGGTGCTCACGGCATTAAACTCACGGTTCTAGATTCCTCTTCGGTTCGGCCATCCTCTTGAGGGGATGAGGCAAGTCGTTGATAGAGACGGGTGAGGTTAGTTTGTCCAATCCAACCCCCTCCGACCATCCTTTGTTCATTACCACAAGATGTATAAAAAACGCAAGCCTGACCTCGCGCCACGCCCATTTCAGGCTGTTTGAGCGCCACCTCAACCCCTGAACACGAGATTTCAAGCCGCGCCGCAACTGGCTCTTGCGATGAACGCAACTTGACGAAAACCTCCCTTTCGGCATCTATCGCGGCGGCGGCGAGCCAGTTCACGCCTGCTAAACTGATATGGCGCACCGCGCAATGTTCGCGCGCGCCGACAACCAAACGCGCGCGCGCAACATCCAACGCAACAACATAAAGCGGCTCAGAAGAAAAAACGCCAAGACCGCGACGCTGCCCAACCGTAAATTGATACAGCCCCTCATGACGCCCTAAATATGTGCCGTCAACATGAATAATATCCCCCGCTTTTTGAACTTGCGGACGCAGTCGGCGCACAAGATCGACGTAGCGCCCCGATGGAATAAAACAAATATCCTGACTGTCCGGCTTTGAAGCCACCGGTAAATTCAACTTCAATGCCAATGCGCGCACCTCATCTTTGCGCAAGCCGCCCAAAGGAAAATGACTGAACGACAATTGCGCAGAACTCATCGTGAAAAGAAAATAACTCTGATCACGCGCAAGATCGCGCGCGCGATAAAGCGCCGGCCCTTCGCGCGTTTCCTCGCGGCGAATATAATGCCCCGTTGCTAAAGCCTGCGCGCCGATCTCGCGGGCAAAATCGAGCAGCTTGCTGAACTTCACTCGCTCATTACAGCGGGTGCAGGGCACAGGAGTCTCACCGCGCGCATAAGATTCGGCAAAATCCTCAATCACGGATTCGTGAAAATCCTTTTGATAATCCAACACATAATGCGGAATGTCCAGCAAAGCCGCAACACGCCGCGCATCGTGAACGTCGCGCCCCGCGCAGCAGCTCCGCGCCCGACCGACCGCCGCGCCGTGATCGTATAATTGCAGCGTCAGGCCAACCACACGAAACCCGCGCGCCTTCAATAAAGCCGCCACCAAAGACGAATCCACTCCCCCCGACATCGCGACCGCAATCGTCCGATCACGCAGCGCCGCAAGATGCCCCTCAAACGCCAGACCGCCCACAATAATATCCTCCATATCCTGATCCGAAATTCTCATGCCGTCATCATAGAACTTTTGCCCAACAAAATTAACCAAAAAATTAACCATGTTCATTTAGGCATCTTTAATCAGATCACCCTACCTTGGTCTCTGGTTTCGCTAAAAAGAGAATGAATATGAACCCAGAAAAACCAGAGGCCCTTCAGAGCCCAAAATCGATAGAGCTGCCGCCCGCAAACACCACGCGCTGGATTGCGCGACGCAAGGCGCAAGTCGCTCAAGCCGTCAAAGACGGCGTGCTCGATCTCGATGAGGCTTGTCGACGATATCGACTCACCCAGGAAGAACTCGCCTCGTGGCAGAGACTCATCGATCGCCACGGACTCGATGGCCTGCGAACCACACGACTCAAGCTCTATCGCTAAACCTTATTGGCCATATAAATAAACCTTGTCTTTTAGACAAATACCAACCACTATCAAGAATTCCAAGCTTCGCGGAGGAGATTAATGGACTTTTTCGATACTTTCGGCATTTTGATATTGCTTCTTTCGGTGGTGGCGCTCTACTTCGCCGTCAACGTCGTGCCGCAGGGCTATGCCTATACGGTCGAGCGCTTTGGCCGCTATTCTCGCCTTTTAGAGCCGGGCCTTGGAATCATCATCCCCTTTTTCGACCGGATCGGACGTAAAATCAATATGCAGGAACGGGTGCTCGATGTCCCCACCCAAGAGGTCATCACCCGCGACAATGCGATGGTCTCAGTCGATGGGGTCCTCTTCTATCAAGTGCTCGACGCCGGATCCGCCGCCTATGAAGTCTTTGATCTTGAGCGCGCGATCCTTAATCTCGCAATGACCAATATCAGAACCGTCATGGGCAGCATGGACCTCGATCAGCTGCTCTCGCAGCGCGACCAGATCAACGCACAATTGCTCAAAGTGATCGACGACGCCACCGCGCCCTGGGGACTCAAAGTAACGCGTGTCGAAATCAAAGACATCCGACCGCCGCAAGACCTCGTCGAGGCTATGGCACGCCAAATGAAGGCCGAACGCGAAAAACGCGCCGTGATCCTCGAATCCGAAGGCACACGGCAATCAGATATTTTGCAAGCCGAAGGCAATAAACAAGCGGCAATCCTCAAGGCCGAAGGCCGCCGCGAAGCCGCCTTCCGCGACGCCGAAGCCCGCGAGCGCTCAGCTCAAGCCGAAGCCGAAGCCACACGCATGGTCTCCGAAGCCATCGCCGTAGGCGACATTCAGGCAATCAACTATTTCGTCGCCGAACGCTATATCGGAGCGCTGAAAGAACTCGCGACATCGCCCAATGAAAAAATTCTCATGATCCCGCTCGAAGCCGCCAACCTGATCGGCGCAATCGGTGGAATCACCGAATTGGTGCGCGACGTAGGCAAAAATAAAAATACCCCCTCAACCTCCACGCCGCTCGTCCCGCGCGACGATCAAAACTAAATGAAAACTAAAACATGAGAGACTGGCTCGCCTCAATCGATAATTGGTGGCTGATCGTCGCCCTCCTGCTCGCAATGGGAGAAATGATCGTGCCTGGCATCTATCTCCTTTGGATCGCGCTCGCACTCGCACTTGTCGGTCTCGTCCACCTGTTCTTTCCCCTCGACTGGCAGGTTGAAGCCATCTTAGCTGCCATCACAATCCCAATATCTTTGTTCATCGGCCATAAGATCATCAGACGAAGCACCACCCCCTCCCCTGTGCGCGCGCTCAACCGACGCGGCCAGCGCTACTTCAACCAAATCTTCACGCTCGACGAGCCGATCAAAAATAGAAGCGGCAAAATCAAAATCGGCGACACAATCTGGAAAATCCGCGCCGAAGTCGATCTGTCAGCCGGTGAGAAAATCCGCATCGTCGGCAATGAAGGACCCGTGCTTCTCGTCGTGCCTGAAAAAAATGGTTAACATATCTCGTTAATTTTTGTTAACGATTCGACATTTTTATCACGCGCAATGAAAAATTCTGATTGACCTCTGCTATAACATTGCGTCAAATTAATGAATCTGAATGTGATTCGTTCGCAAACTCAGAAAATTAGGCATCAGAAAATGGGGTTGCCGAATGCGCGCATTAGTCATCGAAGACGACACATCCACTCTACGCAGCATCGAGCGCTTGCTCATCGATGAAGGATGGACAACTGATACCGCTCAAACCGGCGAAGACGGCTTTGAACTCGGCAAACTCTACGATTACGACATTGTCATCCTCGATCTCAAACTGCCCGATATTGACGGCTATGACGTGCTGCGGCGGTTGCGACAAGTCGGCGTCCAAACACCCCTGCTGATCCTCTCAGGCAAAGATGAGATCAATGATAAAGTGCGCGGCCTTGTCACCGGCGCCGATGATTACCTCACCAAACCTTTCAACCACACCGAACTGATCGCAAGGCTGCGCGCCGTGATCCGACGCGCGCGCGGCTATAGCCAGCCCATCGTCGTCACCGGCAATATCTCGGTCAACCTCGAAGGCAAAACCGTCGAATCTCATGGTGTGCCAATCCATCTGACCAGCAAAGAATATCAAATCCTCGAACTGCTCTGCCTGCGCAAAGGCATGACCCTGACAAAAGAAATGTTTCTCGATCACCTCTATGGCGGCATGGATGAGCCGGAAGTCAAAATCATCGATGTGTTTATCTGCAAACTGCGCAAGAAGCTCGCTAAAGCCACCGACGGACAACATTGCATCGAGACAATCTGGGGTCGCGGCTATGTGTTGCGCAATCCACCCGAAGACAATGAAGTCCAACTCCACAAAGATGAACAAAAACGCGCCATCGCCGGATAATTCACGAAAACTTAACCAATAAAATGAGCTTGTGATCGTCGAGTTCGACTCGGACCTGCGCCGCAATCTTCTGACCGATCAGACGCGCAATATAAAAAGGAACATCCGGTGGCTCACAGATATGTTTATCTTGCCGCTCAAGAATTTCTTTGATATGGTGAGCTCTCTTGTCAGACAGGGGGGAGGCTTCAAGGTAAATCTCGTCTGGATGCTGGCGAATAATGAGCTTTCCGTCCGCCATCGTCCAGCCGATCAGCGGCATGGCAAAAGCCGTCAAAAGACCGACTGAAGCTAAAGAAGAAGGCAAAGAAAGCAAGGTCAAATGAACCGTCAATTCAACATCCCGCCCCTGCGCGAGCATCTTGAGCGGCGCAAACCAATCTTGAGGCGCTGGCGCCGTTTGAGCCTCATCTCGCATGGCCGCACCGATCAGCCTCAGACAATGAGTCAGCGCCGTCAATTGATCGGCACCGCGTTCGGCAAGATCGCGGCCCGAAGCGCCCATCTCCAAACCCGAGCGCAGAGCCGACAAAGGATTCGCCACATCATGCACAATCCAGCTCAGCCACAAGCCCATAAGATCAATCTGCTCGCGTGATGCCATGTCCATCTCCAAAAATAAAACAAACCTCGTCCAAAATATATGCCAGATCGCACTCGATGCCGGCGAGCTCATCATGAGCCATTATGACGAACCCGCCAAGCCCGAACTCAAAGCCGATCTTAGCCTCGTCACCAAAGCCGATCGCGACTCCGAAAAGCTCATCCTCAAAGGACTAGGGCGCGTCGCGGCCAATATCCCCGTCATCTCGGAAGAAAAAGCAAGCCTCGGCTATTTCCCCAAAGTCGGTGAAAGATTTTTTCTCGTCGATCCGCTCGATGGCACCAAAGAATTCGTCGCAAAAAATGGCGAGTTCACGGTCAATATCGCTTTGATCGAAAACCATGAGCCCGTGCTCGGCGTCGTCTATGCGCCCGCGCTCGGGCGACTCTTCTTCGCAACACAAGAGCAAGCCTTCGAATCACGCTACGGCGCCGCCGCTGAAAAAATAAAAGCGCGCAATGTGCCGCAAAACCCCGTGCTCATCACAAGCCGCTCGCACAAAGACGCCGCCGAAAAAGAACTGCGACAAAAATACCACGCAAGCCAAATTATCCTGATGGGCTCGTCAATCAAGTTCTGCCTGATCGCTGCCGCTGAAGCCGACCTCTATCCTCGACAAGGACGCACCATGATCTGGGATATCGCCGCCGGACACGCCGTGCTCAAAGCCGCTGGAGGCAACCTCCAAACCGATAACGGCGCAATCTCTTATGGCCGCTTACCTCCGACCGATATAGATAACTGTGCCAATCCGCCTTTTCTCGCGCACGGCGCGCTCGGCGCGCCCGAGGAAGAAGAAGGAATATAAAAAATATAAGGAATATAAATTAACGCTTACTGCGGACATCAAAATCTTTTTTCTTGGCTCTCATCTCGCGCACCAGACCCGCCCAGCCTTCATCTTTCGCGAGCTGAGAAAATTGCGCCCGAAAGCCCGCTACCTCGCTGATCGTCCCCTTAAAATAGACATCAATGATCTGCCAATCATCCTTGCCGTTCTTCTTGCGCGAAAACAGCACAAAATCAATCTTAATCGGATCGGCCTTACTCAGCGCCTTGTCATCCACCTGAGGCGTGATCCGCGCCCGAACCCGCGCCCGATTCTTCTGCGCCTCCACTTTATATATTTTGAGGCCGCCGCCTTCATAGTCGCGGAAGCGGTCGAGATAAAGCGCGAGCATATAACCAATGAACACTTCACGATAAGTTTTACGCTGCGTGCTGCTCCACTCCCGCCAGCGCCGAACCCCGACGCTCGAAACCGCCACGCGATTGAGGTCAAAAATCTGCCCGATCGTCCGCATCAAGAGGTTCGGATCGTTCGAGCGAATCCCTTCATTTAACTGAAGCACCGCCTCATCTGGAGTCTCCGTCGCTGCCGCAGGTTCTGCGATCAGCGCAATCACCGCCAGCGCCATAAAAAATAGGTTTTTCACGAAAAACTCCTTATTTTTGGAATCTATTTTTCAAATCTCATGTATATAGTAAAACGATATTATGAAGTTTATCAACAAAATACAAGAACTCTATGCGGCAAACCTGTTTCGCCTCACCGCCGCCTGCATGAGACGTCCGGTGATAACGCTCGCCGTCGGGATGATCGCGGCGTTGGTGAGCCTCGGCTACGCCTTCTTTAACCTGCCGATCAATTCCGATCAGGAAAACCTAGTCTCGCGTGAAAACGAATTCCTCCAGCGCGAGACGATGCTCTCCAAAGCCTTTCCGCAGCAAGATCATACGATTCTGGTTCTCGTTAGCGGCTCTGATCCGTGGAAGGTCAGCCAGAGCGCCGAGCGCCTCGCTAATGTCTTGCGGCAGCGATCCGATTTGTTCAAGCACGTGTTTCATCCTCAAAGCACGGATTTCTTTCAGAAAAACGGCCTGCTCTATCTCGAAACCGATGACCTCGCTGAATTTGTCGATGGCCTCGCAACCGCTCAAGCCGCGATGGCCGAACTCGCCGCTGATCCCAACCTGCGCGGCCTGTTCAATCTGTTAGACGACGGCCTCAAAACTGAAGAAGATGGCGAAAACCTGCCGGAAAACTTCGATCAAATCGTCGGACGCATCGCCATTGCTATCGAAGAATTTCTTGCCGCGCGCCCACCCCCCGACATCTGGCAGGACGCCTTCCCAAATTGGATCACCGAAGACAACAAAGAATATCCCGACGCCCTGCAAGTCGTGATCGTTCAGCCTCATCTCGATTATTCGAGTTTTCTCTCAGGCAAGCCAGCCATTGACGGCCTCAGACAAATCGCCGCCGACCTCCGGCTGCGCGAAGATGGCATCCAAGTGCGCCTGACTGGCCGAACGCCTCTCACCCTCGATGAGCTCGCAAGCATCCTGTTCAATATTGAAACCGCCGGAATCATCTCAGTGCTTGCGATCATTCTTGTTTTAGGGCTGGGTATTCGCTCATGGCGCATCATCGCGATGATTATGACCACTTTGTTCGTCGGCATAAGCTGGTCGTTCGGCTGGGCGGCGATCTCGGTCGGCGAGCTCAACATGATCTCAGCCGCCTTTGCCGTGCTGTTTTTAGGAATCAGCGTCGATTTTTCAATCCATGTCGCCCTGCGCTACCGCGAGGAACTGCGCAAAATCAATGGCCGCGATCCCAGCGAGGCCATGCGCACAACCATTCGCGGCGCGGGCGGCGCGGTATCTTTATGCGGCATCGCAACGGCGATCGGCTTCCTATCCTTCGTCCCAACCGATTATTACGCACTGCGCGATCTCGGCACCATCGCAGGCGGCAGTATGTTCCTCGCTCTGCTTGCGAGCTTCACCACCCTGCCCGCTCTGCTGAGCTATCTGCCGCTGCACGATGTCCTTCCACGCGCCGAAGATAAAAAAGAAAATCAAAAAGATGATCTCAATGAAGATCCTAACATCATCGGACGCTTTTCCGTCGGACTCTATGCGTGGATCCGGCGCCATTTCCGCCAGATAACAATATCAGCCTTCGTGCTCGCTTTTGCCGCCGCCCCCTTCGCTATCCAAATGGGCTTCGATTACTCTGCGCTCGTCATCAAAGACCCCTCATCTGAATCAATCATCAGCTTCAAAGAACTCCAAGCGCGCGGCCTCTATACCAGCTATACCGCCACCGTCCTCACACCCGATCGCCGCACCGCTATCTCCCGCGCCCAAGAGCTCGCCGCCCTGCCGCTCGTGCGCAAAGTCGAAACCCATCAAATCTACGTCCCCAAAAATCAAAACGAAAAAACCGAAATCCTGTCCGAAGCCTCGTTCTTTATGGCGCCCGTCTTCTCCGCCGATCTCGCCCGCGCGCCAACTTCGATCGATTTTCAGCAATCCGCCAAAAAACTCGTGCGCACACTCGGCGCGAAGAAAAAACGCAACCGCACACTCAACCCCGAACAACAAAAATTAGGCGAAAAACTCACTGCCCTGCTGCGAAACCCCGATGCGCTCCACAAACTGAACCAACTCAACAAAGCCCTCACCGGAGATTTCTCCAAAAGACTCGACCGCCTTGAGCAATCGCTCAATGCAGAGACCTTCTCTTTCGACGACCTGCCCGACAATGTCCGCGCTGAAACCGAAGCTCAAGATGGCCGCATCAAACTCACCATCTATCCCGACGAAGATATGGCCGACCCCGATGCCCTCGTGCGCTTCGTCAAACAGATCACAAAAGCCGAAAAAGAAGCCGGAGGACGCCCGCTCGTCGAATATGCCGTCGGCGAGCTCACCGTCGATGCGTTCATCATCTCTTTGTTTCTGGCGAGCGCTTCCATCACTTTGATCCTGCTTTTAAGTCTGCGCTCGATCAAGAACACCGCACTTGTGATCGCGCCGATTGCGCTCGCCGGAACCTATACCTTGGCAAGCTGCGTGTGGCTTGATATTTCGTTTAATTTCGTCAATGTGCTGCTGCTGCCGCTTCTCTTAGGTCTGGGCGTCGCCAATGGAATCCATATTCTGTCGCGCGCGCAAACAGAAAAAAATGTCCGCGAGGTCATGCACTCTTCAACGCCGATCGCCGTGTTCCTGAGCAACACAACCACGCTGGTCACTTTCGGTGCGCTGTCAATCGCGACTCACCAAGGCATGCGCTCAATGGGTCTGACCTTGACGATCGCCATGATCTTTATGATCATCTGCGCTTTGGTCGTCCTGCCTGCGATCTTGGCATGGGCGCGCAGCCAAGAGGACAAGGCCGCCATCTTTGACCCCAACCTCAAAACCGACCCTTGATCCCAGCATAAACACCAAAGCCACGGCGATCATAGCCGTTAATGATTGTCCCTTCGTCGGTGATGTTTTCCAGCCTGACAAAAACATCCAACCTCTCATCAAGCGCATAACTTCCATGCAGGTTCAGCAAAAAATGCGAGCCGGTCGTGATCGATGCAAATGTCTCGGCGTCGATGTCTTGCTGGCGATCTGTCCAAATCATATCCCCGCCTAATGAAAAGCTCCCGCGCCGCCACACAACATTGACGCTCCACACATTTTTCGGACGGCGAATCGATTCCGCGCCATCAGCCTGCTGGGCGCGGGTATAAGTGTAATGCGCCGATACAAGCAGATTGGTCGAAACTTGCCAGTCAGCTTGCAGCTCCGCGCCAACGCGCTTTGAACGTCGCGAAACATTGATGATCGAGCTCGTCGTCCCCGCCGGACAGCCCAAACGAGGCGGCGTGCCAAATACACTTTCAAACTCATCTTCGACATCAATGCCAAAAGCCGTTGCTCCAAAGCTCAAGCCGCTGACAAATGAAGTGAAATCAAAATCTAAGCCAATATCCCATGAAACAGCCTCTTCCGGCTTGAGGTCCGGATTAGGACAATAGGTCGTCGGCGAAAATCCATAAAGATCGTAAAGCGTCGGCTTGTTGATGCTCGTGCCATAAGAGCCATGCACACGAACAGGCATAACAGACCCAATAGGCAAATCGCGCGCCGCCGTCAAACGCCAAAGCGCGCCGTCCTCGCTATTGTTATAAAACTCGCCGCGCACCCCAGCGGTCAGATCAAAACCTCCTAGGCTAAGCTGCGCTTCCGTCGCAATAAATTGCTCGACTTCGGTAAAATCGGTTGAGGTGTTGAGCTCCTCCTCCTCCCAGCCGAGCAGCACAGCAAGATCAGCCTGATCGCTGTAATTGAGCGAAGTCTTGTAATGAGCATTCACACGCTGCTGTCCGAGCGAAGAGGGAAAATCGCCTTTTATCCGTCTGTCCACATCCAGAAGAGACAAATTGACCTCATGATGCCAGTTCAATTTCTTGCCCAGCAACCAATCACGACTCGCACCCAGACCCGCTTCCGTTTGCTTTGTCCGATCGAGACTTGGGCCATCGGGATGCGTCGCGGCGCTAAAGCTATCGCCATCAGATCGGCTATTGACATGACGCAGCGTGAATCTCATGTTCAGGACGTCTTTGCTCCAGTCGGCGCGCGCATGGGCGGTATAATTGCGATATTCGTCTTTTTCATCGCGGCCTAAGGTGGAAATATCATGGCCGTCGCTGTGATAGACATCCAGCCCGCCGCCAAAGCTGAAACCCTCGCCGCCGCCGCCAAAATTGAGCGCCCCATGCCATGTGCCAAAACTGCCGCCATCAGCTTGATAATCTACAATGGGATCGCCGCGCCCGGTCTTGGTCGTGATCGCAATGACGCCGCCCGTCGCATTCGCGCCATGAATCAGACTCTGGCTGCCGCGAATGATCTCAACCCGCTCAATCTGACTCGACATCAAAGAGCCAAAATCAAATTGCGCCGAGCTCGCATCATTGACCTCAACGCCATTGATCAAAACCTTCGTATGGTCGCTCTCACCACCGCGAATGCGCAAATTCGCAAGCGCGCCCGCGCCGCCGCTCTGCGTCAGAGCAACGCCCGGCACACGGCGCAAAATATCAGCAAGAAAAGGCAGACCACTCGCAGCAATATCCTCTTTCGTCAAAATCGTCACCGAGCTCGATAAATGTTTCGCCGTTAGCGGCGACAACGTCGCTGAAACGACAATCTCCTCTATCCCTTCGATATTTCGCTCCCGCGCTGATAAAAAACCCGGACAGCCAAACAAAAAAACAAGCCCAGCAAAACTCAAGAGATTAACTCTATTCATTTTATGCTTCCTTATTACTTATTGTTATTTGGAAAATCAATAAAGCTCCTTCACGATTGACGCAAAAACCATTTGAGATCAGCTACGGTTTCGTCAAGACAGGTGAGCATGAAAAGATGACCGCAATCATAAACTTTAAGAACGCTGTTGGGTATCGCGCGGTGAAGAATCCGCGCATTCACTAAAGGGACAATCGGATCATCACGTCCTGCCATGACCATCACCTCCATCTCAAGACGGTGCAGCCAGTAAATGCTCGTCCAGCCTAAAGCGCCCAACATCTGCCAGTAATAGCCCAAGCCCGAAGGCGGCTTGATCCGCCGCGCATGACCGCGCGCCGCCTTGTTGTCCGGATCGCAGAACTTCCCGCCATAAAGCTCGCACGCATGCTGTGCCATATAATCACGATCCGTATAACGGCGCGGATGAACCATATGCAACAGCGCCTCTAATCGCCCCGGCACCATGAACGCTCCCGCGCTCGTGCAGCATAAAACAAGGCGGCGGCAATAACCCGGATGACGCCGCGCCAATTGCTGCGCTAACGCGCCGCCCCATGAAATGCCCATCACATCAGCACGCCGATAGCCATAATGATCCAGCAAACGCACCGCCAAATCCGATAAACCCGACAGACGATAAGGCCATAAAGGCGTCGGCGATTCCCCCGTCCCAGGCGCGTCAAAAGTCAAAAGCGACACTTCCGGCCACGCCTCGGCAAACGGCGTCAATAATTCTATGTTCGCACCAATGCCATTCAAAATCAAAAGCGGCGGGTGATCATTCGGCACCCGCCTGATGCCAACCCGCAAAAGCTGCTCGCCGAGCTTGACCTTCTCTATCGAAAAAACACCGCGCGCCTCGCTGACCGACGCCTCATTCATGGACATAAATTCCCGGCGCTGGATCAAGCGGCAGGTAGTCCGCACTGCCTAAAGACTTCGAGGGCGCAATTTTCGCGCCCGAACGCTCAATCAGCCATGACGCCCAAACCGGCCACCAGCTCCCGCGCTCATTCTTTGCCTCAGCAAACCATGTCTTCGGATCCTCCGGATGCGCCGCATTGTGAAAATAATTCGACTTCGGATTGCCAGGCGGATTGAGAATGCTCTGAATATGACCGCTATTGCTCAAAATAAAAGTCGCCTCGCCTGATAAAAGACCCACCGATTGATAACAACCCTGCCATGGCGTGATGTGATCCGTTACCCCGCCAAGCGCAAAAACATCAATATCTATTTTGCTCGGATCAATCGCCTCGCCCATGATCTCCAAGCCGCCCTCTTTGAGATAATTATGGTGAAACAGATCAATCATATCCGCGTGATAGGCCGCCGCTAACCGCGTCGTATGCGCGTTCCAGTAAAGAACATCAAACGCCGGCGGCTTGTTGCCCATCAAATAATTATTGACCCAATAATTCCAAATCAGATCATTCGCCCGCATCCAGTTGAAAACACGCGCCATCTCTTTTCCGTCAAGCACCCCGCGCTGCGCAGAATAACGCTTGGCCTCTTCCATGCCCTTTTCGGTCGCAAACAGGCCAAGCAAAGATTCATCAAAGCCAGTCTCAAACACGCTGACAAATAAAGTCAGCGCATTGACCTTATGCAGCTGATCCGTCGCCGCCATGTGCGACAAAGTGACAATCGTCGAAATGCCGCCCGAACAGGAAGCCGTCAGATTTATGCTCTCCTGCCCGCTGATCGATCGCACCACGTCGATCGCCTCTTGTGTGGCCTGCACATAAGACGTCATATCCCAATGACCCTGCTCTGCCGTCGGATTGCGCCACACAAGACCAAATAGCGAAAAACCCTGCTCAACAAGATATTTCGCTAAACTCTTCTCCGGTGAAAGATCAAAAACATAAAAACGGTTGATCTGCGGCGGAATACACAAAAGAGGCCGCTTATGCATTTGTTTCGTCTGCGGCTGGTATTGCAAAATCTCGAACATCTCAGTGCGATAAACCACCTGTCCTTCGGTCGTCGCGATATTCTCGCCGAGCGCAAACTGACTCCCATCCACCTGACGTGGAAACTCACCCGCCACCAGATCGTTGACCAAATTCCGCGCCCCCAAAAAAGCGTTCAATCCCGCCGAATTCACCGCCTGCTTGAGAACCATCGGATTGATCGGCGTGTTCGTCGGCGAGACCGCATCGGTCAGCAGCGATGTCGCAAAGCGAATTCGCGCCGCATCTTTTGGCTCAAAGCCTAAATCATCAATCAACTCGTCAACCTCCTCACACAAAGCAAAATAGCTCTGCATGACCCGCTTATGCAAAGGACTCGTAAACCAGGCGACATCCATAAAACGCTTATCCCCCGCGCGCGGCGCATGAGTCGAACGACCAGCAAAAATGTTGATCGACTCCGCCCACAACGCCCCAATATGCGCAACAACAGATGCCGGACGGCGCATCGAAGCGCCAAAAAGCTGCGTCAAACTCTCTCGAACATCGCGCGCGCTAAAACCCACAATCGGATTGGGCGCAAGCGTATTCTCCGGCGCGCTATCGGCAAGCCCGTCCATGACCTGCTTGGACGCCTTTTGCTCCGCCGCAAGCGCCACCTTCTTATGGGCGGCAAGCGATGCCTCACTTGATGGCTGATTTTCTTGTCTCTTGTCCGACATAATTCTTCTCCCCTAAACCGAACAATATAACATACGATATAAATGGCGTCCCCTTAATGGCGTCCCCTAGGGGACTCGAACCCCTGTTTTCGCCGTGAGAGGGCGATGTCCTAACCACTAGACGAAGGGGACTTCACGCAACTCTGCGAGAAACTGACGGGCTTCGATGTTGAACCCACAAATGCACAGCCAGCGCCAGTGTCACCAAAAGAAAAACCGCAATATGCGCATAACGCCCCGGAACAGGATCAGCAGGCATCTTAAAGCTATATTCCATCACAACAAAAAGCGCGCTCCTCGCGAATTCTACCACAAGCGCAAATTGTAAAAACTCACGCCCCTTTGTCGCAAACCAGATGTAAAACACGCCAAGCGCCATCTGCATCACGCCGACGGCGCCCAGCATAAAAACAATATCCGCGCCGTTGGGAAAAGATAAATCCATCCCCGCGACAATCCCCGCGCCGCTGTCGGGCGCAAGATAGTGAAACACTCCGCGCGCCAAACTGAACACGCCAAGCAAAAATAAAATCATCCAGGGAACGGATGCGAGTCTATTCATCATGTCATCAACCTCCAAATGATAGCAGCCAAAACAAAAAATAAACCGCCAACCAAAGCGATCCCCATTATGATAACAGCTATTTTTAGCGCTGTCTGCGCCCAAAAAGGCCAGCGCGCAGCCCCATATAGCGGCGGTTTCGGCGGGACAGAATGCGACAAAACAGATAACCTCAATCTATGAACCCTCAACAGAATATAGACATCATCGCCCAAAAGGAAGATCAAGGCCTGCGCGCCGATCTATTCCTTACCCGCGCTCTGTCCGCCGCCCTGCCCGATCAGAGCCTCAGCCGCACGCGAATCACCGCTTTGATCAAAACCGGCTGCGTCCGGCGGCAAAACCTCGCCTTCGACAATGCCAGCGGCAAAATCACCGCCGGAGATGTCTTCACGATCACTCTGCCGCCGCCTGAACCCTGTGCGATCACGCCCCAAAAGATCAACCTCGATATCGTCCACGAAGATGACGATCTCATCGTCATCAACAAACCCGCCGGACTGCCAGTTCATCCGGCGCGCGGCCATCAAAATGATACGCTCGTCAATGCGCTGCTCCATCATTGCGGTAAAAATCTTTCCGGCATCGGCGGCCAAGAGCGCCCAGGCATCGTCCATCGACTCGATATGGATACAAGTGGATTGATCGTCGCAGCTAAAACCGATCTCGCTCATCACGGCCTTGCGCAGCAATTCGCCGCGCACGGACAAGACGGCAAACTCACACGCGAATATCTCGCGCTCGTCTGGGGCTGGCCGCCGCCCGGACCTGAACGCATCGATGCGCCCATCGGTCGTCATCCGATCCAACGGCGCAAAATGGCCGTGCGCAAATATGGCGGCAAACCTGCTATCACCGAATTCCGCCTGCGTGAGCGCTTCGGTCATCCTAAAAATGAAATCGCAAGCCTGCTCGCCTGTCGCCTGCTCACCGGACGGACACATCAAATCCGCGTCCATCTGACATCGCGCGACTGGCCGATCATCGGCGACCCCCTCTACCAAAGGCGTAAACATAAAAACCTCCCTCTCATCAAGCGACAGGCGCTCCATGCCGCCCAGCTCGGCTTTATCCACCCCCGACATAAAAAACCTTTATGCTTCAAAAGCCCCCTGCCCCCCGACATCAAAGCCGTCATTTCCGCCCTCAGATCTGAACCATCTGTGATACAATAATAACAACACAACGACACACAATAAATTATATGCACGGCATCAAATGCCTCCCCCATAATGACCAAATCCGATGAGACACACATGACCGAAAAAAAACACAAAAAAAACACAAACAAAAAAACAGACCCCCGTCTGCCCGTGCCCGCACCGACTCCCGCACTTTCACCCGAAGATGGCCTGTCGCGCTATCTCGCCTCGCTGCGCAACTATCCCATGCTCTCCGCCGAGCAAGAACGCGAACTCGCCGAACGCTGGCAAAACGAAAAAGATATCGAAGCCGCTCACCAGCTCGTCACAAGCCACCTGCGACTCGTCGCCAAAATCGCCGTCAGCTATCGCAATTACGGCCTGCCCTTGGCTGAAATTATCTCCGAAGGCAATGTCGGACTCATGAAGGCCGTCAAACGCTTCGATCCGCGCAAAGGATTCCGCCTCACAACATACGCCATCTGGTGGATTAGAGCCTCCATCCAAGAATATGTCCTGCGCTCTTGGAGCCTCGTTAAAATCGGCACCACCGCCGCGCAAAAAAAACTCTTCTTCAATCTGCGCAAAATAAAACGCGAAATCCAAGCCTTCGAAACCGGCGACCTCAAACCCGAAAATGTCCGCCTCATCGCTGAAAAACTCAACGTCAATGAAAACGAAGTCATCTCTATGAACCGACGCATGTCCGGCAGTGATATGTCCCTCAACGCCCCCATCTCAAGCGACGACGAAAACAGCGAATGGCTAGACTGGCTCGAAAACAACGAAGACGATCAAGAAACCCTCATCTCTCAACAGCAAGAACTCGCTCATCGCAAAACCCTGCTGCTCGACGCTCTGCAAGGCCTCAAACCGCGCGAACGCGAAGTGATCCAAGCGCGCAAACTAAGCGATGCGCCCGCCACACTCGAAGAGCTTAGCCAAAAATACAATATCTCTCGCGAGCGGGTGCGACAAATCGAAGCCCGCGCCTTCCAAAAACTGCAAAAAGAAATCAAAAAACAGGCTGCTGCCAAACAACTCCCTCAGATAAACTAGAAGACATCAAAAGCTTATGCTCGGCTGATATTCTAATCAGGCAGATTCGCCTCATCAAGACTGAAAATCTTGTTGATGTCGCCGCCCCACGCGCCGTGATAAAGATCAAGCAAACGATCCGCCGCCGTCTTGCCGCTATCAATGCGATCGTCCAGCACAGCAAGATAATGCGTCTCATCACGCCCTTGCGCGTCGAGAATATGGCGCTTGGCAAGACCTTCACGGGCGATCTCAACCAGCCGCGCCGCCATATCCAAAACCGGCCGACTGCGAAACTTGCCGGAAATCCCCGTTCTGATGATCTCCCTTTGCAAAACCTCGCGATCTTCTTCGTCCCAAGCCTTCGCAATATCCCAAGCCGCTTCACGACAGGCCGCATCATATAAAATCCCCGTCCAGAAGGCGGGCAAGGCGCATAAATGCTCCAACGTGTAGCCGCTATCGGCACCGCGCATCTCAATGAATTTCTTGAGCCGCGCTTCGGGATAAACCGTCGTTAGATGAACCTCCCAATCACTCATCGTCGGATACTCGCCGGGTAAAATCTCGAGTCGTCCCGCTAAAAAATCACGGAAGGTCTGGCCGCGCGCATCAATATAACGATCGTCGCGGCAGACAAAATAAATCGGCACATCAAGCGCGTAATCCACATAGCGCTCAAACCCAAAGCCATCCTCAAAAGCCAAAGGCAAAAGCCCGCAGCGCGCCGAATCACAATAGCGCCACACATTAACCCGGTTGGTCAAAAACCGCGTCGGCGCGCCGTCCATAAACGGCGACGTCGCAAATAACGCCGACGCCAATGGCTGCAACGCTAAACCTAAACGCATCTTTTGCACCATATCGGCTTCGTTAGAAAAATCCATGTTCACCTGCACCGTGCAAGAACGATACATCATATCTATCCCCATCACGCTGTTAAGAACCATATAACGCGAAATTACCGCATAACGCGCTTTGGGAATCGGCTGCATATCGGTGAGCTTCCAGCTCGGCGCATAGCCGATCCCCAAAAAACCAATGCCCAGCGCCTTGCCCGTCTCGGCCATCTGACGATGATAAAGCGTAATCTCGGCGGCATTGTCATGAACATTGCGGCATATTTGTCCTGATAGCTCAACTTGACCGGCAGGCTCCGTCGTGATCGATGCCTTCGGCTGACCCTCAGGCGATTGCAACCCGACAATATGCCCATCCTCCAATATCAAAGCCCAGCCAAACCTGTGATGAAATTCCTGCAGCAAAGCCTCAATGCCCTGCGCGCCATCATAGTCAAGCGGCTTGAGATCTTTGCGCCGATAAGCGAATTTCTCATACTCCGTCCCACAAGCCCATTGCTCCACCGGTTTGCAGCCGGAAGCCATATAAGCAATCAGATCATCACGCGAAATGCGCAATTCATTTTTCGTCGATTCATTTTTCTTCATAGTCAACAGCCTTTACCCATTATCTACCAATCACCTAATATCGCCTGAAACAATGTGAGCGCCGCAAGCGCCGCCGTCTCCGCGCGCATCACGCGCGCACCTAAACTGATCGGCACACTCGCTTCAAGCGCGCTAATTGCTTCGCGCTCCTGCGGAGCAAAACCGCCTTCAGGGCCGACCAGAATAGCAAAACTTCTCTCACCACGCAAAGTCATCAGACGATCAACCGCCGAAAATGATCCCCGCGAAGAGTCTCGCGCCAGCATCTCATCGCAAAAAATTAAACGCCGATCCTCAGGCCAATCCGCGAGCACATCCAGCAACGGACACGCAGACTCAACCTCCGGCACAAACAGACTCTCACTTTGTTCCGCCCCCTCAATCGCACCCGCTTTTAATCGTAAAAAATTAACCTCTTGGGCAACCTTATGGCGACTCAAAACAGGTCGGATAGACTTGACCCCCATCTCAGCCGCCTTGCACCCCAGCCAGACCGACCTCCTGCCACGCAACGGCACAAACATAAACCATAAATCCACCGCGCGCGTCTGGACGCGAGTCTGCGCCTCAATCACGATCGCCGCCTGCTTGCCGATGATCTCTTTGATCCGCCCCACCCATTCGCCATCGCGGCCATTGAAAAATAACAGCACATCTCCAGCACCGCGGCGCATCACATGTGATATATAATGCGTCTGCTTCACATCAAGCTGCAAATCAACCGCAGCAGCAAGATCAGCCGATACATAAAGCCGCGGCACAAAACCGCCAACCGAGGCACCCACAGAATGATTTTTTCCAATGACCATCCTGATATATTTAATCTAAAGATAGGCAAATGACAAAATCACTCACAAAATCACTGCTGCCCTATATCCAGCTTGCGCGGCTCAATCGCCCGATCGGCACATGGCTGCTGCTCTGGCCGTGCTGCTGGTCGGCAATCGCCGCTTGGCCCTATAGCCCAGCCGATACAGAAATCCTCTATGTTTTGGCCTTGTTTGCCGCAGGCGCGCTGCTCATGCGCGGCGCAGGCTGCACCTATAATGATCTCGCCGATCACGAATTCGACAAACAAGTCGCGCGCACCAAAACGAGACCCCTCCCCTCCGGACAAATCAGCCGCAATGCCGCTTGGATGTTCTTCTTCATTCAATTGGCAGGCGGCGCTCTCGTGCTGCTGCAGTTTAATCTTTTGACGATCATGCTCGGCGTCGCGAGCCTCGCGCTCATTGCGATCTATCCCTTTATGAAAAGAATTACCTCTTGGCCGCAATTTTTTCTCGGCCTCGCCTTTAGCTGGGGCGCGCTGATGGGCTGGGCCGAAGTCGCCAATCAATTGCCTCTGAGCGCCTATTGCCTTTATGCAGGCAGCATCTTTTGGGTCATCGGCTATGACACGATCTACGCTCTACAAGACAAAGAAGATGACGCTCTGCTCGGACTCAAATCCACCGCTCTCGTCCTTTATGATCGGATTAAATTATCGCTCGGAATCTTTTATGGCGCCGCTTGGACACTGATGATCCTCTCCGGCATTGCCCTCGATGCGTCAATCGGATTTTATGGCGCTATGGCAGCGGCAGGAGCCCATCTGATCTGGCAGGTCGTCGCTTTGAATCCAGACGACCCCCAACAAGCCGGAAAGATATTTCATGCCAATCGGGATTGTGGCGCGATCATCTTTGCCGCTTTCGCCGCAAATAGTGTGATCAAAATGATCAGCTAGTTTCTTCTTCGGTCGCGGCTTTAGCAAAAGATTCGGCTTCGGTCGCTCCATTCTTGTAGCTGTCTTGCTCATCAGGCGAAAAAGGCTTTGATTCATCAGGATGTCGTGGCTGTGGTGGTGGCTGTGATTGCGCCTGCTGTTGCTGTGATTGCGCGGCCATCACCAGACGATAATAATGATCGGCGTGCTGAAGATAATTTTCAGCACGGATGCGGTCGCCCAAAGACTGCGCGTCGCGCGCGAGCGTCTGATATTTCTTGCAAATATGCGCCGCCGTCCCCCTGATTTTGACATCAGGGCCGTTGCTGTCCAATGTCCGCTGCGCGAAGTTCTGGTTCCGATTCTTGTTGCGCGGACGCTGTTGACCGCGATGATTCTGGCCATGCCGCTGATGATCTTGTCTCATAATCTGTCCTGTTGGGGTGGTTCAAACTCTCTTTTCAAGAAGCCACCACCACTCGCTGGCAGCCCGAAAGATCTTTCATTATATCATCTATATTCAATCCGGCAAGAGTGAATATCTCGCCAACATCATCGGCCTGACCCTCGCCGACCTCGACGATCACCCGTCCGTCCGGCACAAGAAGCACAGGCGCCAACTTCGCAATGCGGCGATAGGCTGACAACCCATCCGTGCCGCCATCGAGCGCGCTGAGCGGGTCATGACAGCGAACCTCCGCTGCTAAAAACCCAAGTTCGCCCGAACAAATATAAGGCGGATTCGAAATCACGAGATCAAACGCCCCCTGATAATCAAACATCCAGTCGCCGATAAAAAAATGCGCCCGCGACGATAAACCCAGAACTCGCGCATTATGACGCGCCATGTGCACCGCCTCAGGCAAAACGTCAATCCCAACACCGCGCATATCAGGACATTCAGCCAAAACAGACAATGACAAACAGCCCGACCCTGCACCTAAATCAACCATGTGCGCTGTCTCCTTTGGCCGATAACGCAAAATAGCCTCAACCAATGTCTCGCTCTCCGGACGCGGATCAAATACACCCGCTCCGATCACAAAATCCAAACCCCAAAACTCGCGGCGACACAAAATGCGCGAAACCGGCTCACCCCTAAGTCGGCGCGCCAAATAAGACTCAAACTTAGCTTGAGCCTCATCAATCTTTTCGGCTAGCCCCTCTTCATCCGGAACCGGCAAGAGCGGCCGCGATAATCCCGCCGCCGCCTCCAACAACAAACGCGCGTCAAGACGCGCCGTCTCAATGCCTCGCTCATCAAGACGCGCAGTTGCCTCCTGCAATAAACGCGCGATGTTCATTATTCGCTGACCTCCGCCATTTGCGCCAGCTGCTCCTGACGCCGCGACGCCAACAAAGGATCAACCAGCAAATCTAGCGCAGGACCTTCTAAAATCTTTTCCAGCGCGTGAACCGTCAAGCCAATGCGGTGATCGGTCACGCGCCCCTGCGGAAAATTATACGTCCGTATGCGCTGCGAACGATCCCCTGAACCAACCTGCCCGCGCCGCGCCAAAGCGCGCTCTTCATCGCGCTTCGTCTGCTCCAGCTCATAAAGCCGCGCCCGCAGAACTTTGAGCGCCCGCGCCCGATTCTTATGCTGCGATTTCTCATCCTGCTGACTCACCACAAGTCCGCTCGGCATATGCGTGATCCGAACCGCGCTGTCCGTCGTATTCACCGACTGACCCCCCGGACCCCGCGCGCGAAATACATCAATGCGCAAATCCGCAGGATTGATCTCAATATCGCTCTCCTCCGGCTCGGGCAAAATCGCCACCGTCGCCGCCGATGTGTGAATCCGTCCGCCCGATTCCGTCGTCGGAATGCGCTGAACCCGGTGAACCCCTGACTCAAATCGCAACCGCGATACCGCTCCAACCCCCGTGATCGAAACAATCGCCTCCTTGACGCCGCCTATATCCGAAAAAGCCTGCGACAATATCTCCCACTGCCAATTACGCGATTCAACATAACGCTGATACATCCGCAATAAATCACCGGCAAAAAGCGCCGCTTCGTCGCCGCCCGTGCCCGCGCGCACCTCAAGAATGAGCTTATCGCCAGCTTGCGCATCCTCCTGAAAATAAATTAGCTCCGCAATCTCCTCCTCTTTTTCGGCAATGAGCTTCTTCGTCGCGTCAAAATCCTCCGCCGCCAATTGCGCCATCTCCTTATCCGAACCGCAGCGCAAATCCTCAAGGCCCTCCAGCTCGCGGTAGGCCGCTTGCAGCTTGCGCGCCGCGCTCGCAAGCGGACCCAATAAAGCGTAATCGCGCCCCAGCGCCGCATAGGCCTCGCCCGACGGGTCCGCCGCGCGCATCTGAGCTTCCAGACGATCCATCCGCGCGATAATCGCTTCAAGCTGCACAGGCAAAATCATCACGGCTGATCAAATGTCTTGGCCTTGTCCTCAACGAGAGCCACAAGGCGATCCAATATATCCTCATGCTGAATCTTTTCCAACATCTGCCCCGCAACATAAACCATCCCATGACCCGCGCCGCCGCCAGTGAACCCTATATCACTCAGCGCCGCCTCCCCCGGACCATTGACCACACAGCCAATCAAAGACACCGTGATCGGCGCCGATATATGCGCAAGACGCTCTTCCAACAGGCGCGTCGTGGCGATTACATCAAAACCCTGACGCGCGCATGAAGGACACGCAATAATACTCACGCCGCGATGCCGCAGGCCGAGTGACTTCAAAATCTCAAACCCAGCAGTGATCTCTTCAACCGGATCCGCCGCAAGCGAAACACGCAGCGTATCGCCAATGCCCTCGGCGAGCAATATGCCCAGCCCGATCGCCGACTTGATCGTGCCCGATCGCAAACCACCCGCCTCAGTGATCCCCAAATGCAAAGGATAATCAGTGCGCGCCGCCAATTGCCGATAGGCCGCAAGCGTCAAAAAAACATCCGACGCCTTGACGCTGACCTTAAACTCATGAAAATCTAAATCCTGCAAAATGCGCATATGACCCAGCGCGCTCTCAACCATCGCTTCGGGACAGGGCTCTTTATATTTCTCCAGCAGACGCCGCTCCAGCGAGCCGCCATTGACTCCAATGCGCATCGCACAGCCATAATCCTTCGCCGCCTTGATCACATCAAGCGTCTTGCGCCGATCGCCAATATTGCCGGGATTGATCCGCAAACACGCCGCACCCGCTTTCGCCGCCTCAATCGCGCGCGCATAATGAAAATGTATATCCGCAATGATCGGCACTTTCGCCAAACGAACAATCTGTTTGAGCGCCTTTGTCGATCCCTCACTCGGACACGAAACGCGCACCATATCAGCGCCCGCCGCCTCAAGCTGACGGATCTGCGCCAAAGTCGCCGAGACATCCTCGCTCGGCGTGTTCGTCATCGACTGAACGCTGATCGGCGCGCTGCCGCCAACCTTCACCCCGCCCACAGAAATCTCGCGCGTCGCGCGGCGCGCCACATAGCCCCCCCCATAGCGCTGAAGTCGTATTTGTGAAAGCTCTGATGTCATCGATTAAACCGGAATATCATTCTTTTTGGCAAATGCCGCTAAACGCTCGCGCGGCGACGCCGCGCTGCCATCACTACCATTATCACAAATTTCGGCCATCAGCGCACTCAATCGCCGATAATCGGCCGCCCTGATCGCCTGCTTGACCGGCCCGATCATTGTCGGCGCCATCGCTATGCGCCGCAAACCCAAACCCACAACCGCTAAAGCCGCTAACGGAGTCGAGGCCAGCTCGCCGCATAATATCACAGGAACATTATATTTCTTCGCCGCGCGAGCAATATCACGCAAAACACGAAGCACAGGCAGACTCATCTCATCATAACGACCCGAAAGCCGCGTATTGCTCCGATCCGATGCAAACAAAAATTGCAGCAAATCATTGCTCCCGATCGATAAAAAATCCACCAAAGGCAAAAGACGATCTAACTGCCAGATCAACGCCGGAACCTCAAGCATCGCGCCCGCTTTGATCCGGCGCGGCACGGCCTGCTTCAATTTGTGTGCGCGGCTGACCTCGTGATCAAGCCAGCGACGCGCCGTCGTGAATTCTTCCACCTCGCTGATCATCGGAAACAAGACATTAAGATCATAACCGCGCGCCGACGCCAACAATGCGCGCAATTGATAACGCAGCAAAGCCGGTCGATCCAACGCTATGCGTATCGCACGCCAGCCCAAAGACGGATTCTCCTCCATGTCATGGAGCGCACGATCCATATAAGGCAATATCTTGTCGCCGCCAATATCCAAAGTGCGAAAAGTCACCGCGCCACCTGCCGCCTCAAGAACTTGGCGATAAACCTGAACCTGCTCATTAAGCCGCGGCATCTTCGAAACCACCATGAATTGCAGCTCGGTGCGGAATAAGCCAATCCCCGACGCTCCCGATTCCTCAAGGTGCGGCAGATCAACAAGCAGGCCAGCGTTCATCAAGAGCTCAACCTCAACCCCGTCCTTCGTCACAGAAGGATCAGCAGCATGCGCGCGATAATAAGCCTGACGCTGCGCCCGAAAACGAACCTTCTCCGCATAAGACGCAATCACAACCTCATCCGGCGATAAATAAACCTCGCCGCTATCGCCATCAATAATAACCTCCACCCCAAACTCCACTTGCGCCTGCATATCGGGCAGACGTCCGACAAGCGCAATCTCCAGCGCGCGCGCAACGATCGTAATATGCGCATGAGCCGCGCCCTCCTCCATCACGACGCCGCGCAGCTTCTCGCGCGGATAATCAAGCAGCTCCGCCGGACTCATATTGCGCGCAAATATAACCGCATCGTCCGGCAGCGACGCCGCCTCATGCTGCGTCCCCGATAAATGACGCAAAAGACGATTCGCCAACTCCTCTAAATCATGCAGACGCTCGCGCAAATAAGGATTGCTCTGGTGCAAAAATCGCGCGCGCATCTCATCGCGCTCGCGCCCGATCGCCGCCTCAGCCGTGAGGCCGGTGTCAATCGCCTCGTGAATGCGCTGAAACCAAATCTGATCATTGGCAAACATCCGATAGGCCTCAAAAATATCCCGATGCGCGCCGATATTCTTGAAAACCGGCATGGTCAACATATTGTCAATCTCTTCGCGCAGATCATAAATCGCGCCGTTCAAACTTTGATGCTCATGCTCCGGATCATCAGCGATGAACTCGCCAATATGAACGTGCGGCTCATGCAAAACAGCATGGCCTAAACCTATCCCCGGCGCCCAGCCCGCGCCGCACAGCTTCACCGGCGAACGAAAACCCAAATCCGTCGCGCCATTCGACGATAAAACCTCATGCGCTTGCAGCTCGGCAAGCAGCATCGCGATCGTCAATAAAATATCGACATCATCCTCGCTATAATGTCGCGCCGCGCGATTGCGCATCGTCAAAACCCCAATCACATGACCATTGCGCAAAATCGGTACACCCAAAAAAGAACGAAAAGCCTCCTCACCCGTCTCCTCGCGGTAGGCATAGGCCGGATGGGAACGCGCATCCGTCAAATTAAGAGGCCGCGCATGCGCCGCTATGTTGCCGATCAAACCTTCGCCCGGCGTCAAAATTGTCCGGTGAACCGCCCCCTCATCAAGCCCTTGCGTCGCACAAAGCTCAAAATGCCGCGCGCGGTCGCGCAGATAAATCGAGCAAGACTCAGCTCCTATATGGGTCGCAATCAAAGAAACAATCCGGTCAAGCCGCTGCTGCGTCGGCAGAGGCTGCGCCATCATCTCACGCAGACGCTTCAAAAGCGCACCGCCGCTCGATGCAGAACTCATCGCTGCCTTCGGATCAGTCATTGGATCAGCCATCTAATCCGTAGGCCTCATGAAGACAACGCGCCGCCTCTTCCATCTCAGCGCGCGCCACCAAAACAGAAATCTTGATCTCCGAGGTCGAAATCGCTTGAACATTGATGTTGGCACACGCCAATGTCCGAAACATCGTCTCAGCGACCCCAACATGAGAGCGCATCCCAATCCCAATCACAGATACTTTGGCTACATCAGCATCGCCGTCAATATCTCCGTAGCCGATCTCGCTTTGCGCCTCCTTTAACAATTTCAGCGCGCGCGATAAATCCTGCTGCGACACTGTGAACGTAATGTTCGTCTGTCCCTGATCGCCCGCAGAAGTCTGGACAATCATATCAACTAATATCCCCGCATTCGCTAAAGGCGAAAAAACACGCGCCGCTATGCCCGGACGATCGGCCAAGTCCGTCAAAGTGATCTTCGCCTCATCTCTCGCGCAGGCAACGCTGCTGATCTTTTTCTGCTCCATAGCATCATCTCCTTCATCACATATCTCAGTGCCGCGCACCCGATCTCCAGCGATCTCTGCCGGATCAGCGTGCGACGGCAAAACCTTCATACGAACATGACGCGCCAGCGCCAACTCCACCGCGCGCGTTTGTAAAACACGCGCTCCCTGCGAAGCCATCTCCAACATCTCTTCATAGGCCACACGATCAAGTCGACGCGCGCGCGGCACGATATTGGGATCCGCCGTATAGACACCCTCCACATCAGTATAAATCTCACACATCTGAGCGCCCAGCGCCGCCGCCAGCCCCACCGCGCTCGTATCAGAGCCGCCGCGCCCTAAAACCGTAACGCGCCTGTCAGGGCCGATCCCCTGAAACCCCGCGACAACTATAACCTGCCCGGCGTCCAAATGCTGCTCAAGCTGATCAATCTCAATCGAGATCATACGCGCCGCGCCATGACAGCCATCCGTGTGAATCGGAACCTGCCAGCCCAAAAAAGAACGCGCCGCACAACCCTGACCGCTCAACACAAGCGCCAATAAACCCGCACTGACCTGCTCGCCCGCCGATAGGATCAGATCATGCTCAGCGTCATCACCCTTTTGATCGCTCCGCGCCGCGCGCGCAAGCGCCACAAGTCGATCGGTCTCGCGCCCCATCGCCGAAACAACAACCGCAACCTGATAACCTCCCGACACACGCGCAATAATATGCGACGCCGCAGCGCGGACGCAATCCATATCAGCCAAAGAGGTGCCACCAAACTTCATCACGAGGCGAGCCATAAAAACTCCTATATAATGTGCTAGAATGTCCCCTATTCATAAAGCCAAGCCGAGAGCAGAGCAATAGAACACAGCCATAGCGATAAAGATCAAGACGAAATCGCCCGATTTTCCGCGCTCGCCGAAGAATGGTGGGCAAGCGACGGACCTTTCGCGCCTCTACACCGACTCAATCCGCTCAGACTGCGCTACATCCGCGAGGGGATCACAAAACCCGTTGAAGGCCTGCGCGTCCTCGATGTCGGATGCGGCGGCGGGCTGCTCAGCGAGCCTTTCGCAAGATTGGGCGCGCATGTCGTCGCACTCGATGCCAGCGCCGAAACAATCAAAACCGCCCGCCTCCACGCCAAAACGCAAAAACTCCAAATAGACTATCGCATCGGCACCGTCAGCGATCTCCAAAACGAAACCTTTGACCTCATCTTAAATATGGAAGTCGTTGAACATGTCAGCAATGTCCAGCGATTCATCTCAGCTTGCGCGCAGCGTCTTGAACCCGATGGCGTCATGTTCATCTCAACCATCAACCGCACACTTGAAGCGCTGCTCATTGCGATCATCGGCGGTGAGTATATATTGCGCTTCCTGCCAATCGGCACCCATCACTACGAAAAACTCGTCACACCCGATGAGCTGCGCCAAGCACTCAATCAAAACGGCATGGAAATCTCAGACCAAACCGGCGTCGTTTATAATCCGCTGCTGCAGCGCTTTCATCTGTCAAGCAATATGCGCGTCAATTATATGGCGCGCACGATCAAACGCGCAGCTCAAACAACCACCTCCTCAGCGTGAACCACCCGCGCCAATGTCACAACATTGACCTCGCCCGCTCCGGCGCGGCGCAGAACCCGCGCGCAGCTCTCCATCGTCGCGCCCGACGTCATCACATCATCAACCAGCAAGACCGACTTGCCCTTCAAACGACCACGCCATGCAGCCTCAACCTCGAACGCCCCGCGAACATTGCGCCGCCGCGCCGCTCGGCCCAAGCCAATCTGCGAGGGCGTCGGACGCACACGCAACAATAACTGCGGACAAAAATGCCTGCCGCTCACCGCCGCTAAATAACGCGCCAGCTCGCTCGCCTGATTGAACCGCCGCCAAAATAATCGACGCCAATGCAAAGGCACCGGCGCGATCATATCAGTCTGCGGCAAAAGATCAGCACTCGCGCGCGCCATCCACAGCGCGACGCGCAAAGCAATCTCAGGCCGATCGGCATATTTCATCCGCAGCACCAAAGGCCGACCAATCTCGCTGTCATAACGCAGCACCGCCCGCGCGCGATCATAGGCCGGAGGAAAAATCCGACTCAAACGACTCTGCGTCCCCTCCGGCCATTCATGCGCAAATGGAACACCCAAAACCTCACAGCGCGGCTTCGTGATAAAATCCGCGCGACGCCAGCAGCTCGAACATAAACAAGCATGCGACTCGACACGCGCCGCACACAATAAACAGCTCGGCGGTAAAATAAGATCGCGTAGCTTCTCTAGACCTTCTATGATATTCATATCCTCATTGTGTCCCCATTGTGCCGCTTTTGTCATGACCGATCGAACACCGATATTTAACCGACGACTCCTGCGCCTCCGGCGCGAGCGCGCCGCGCACAAAACCTCCGCGCGAGGCTTCCTGTTCGACCTGCTCGCCAAAGAAATGGCCGAAAGACTCAACATCATCACGAAAAACTTCGACAACGCGCTCAATATAGGATGGCATGGCACAACGCCGCTCGCCGAGCCGCAAAAAGTCAAAAACTGGTTCCAGTCCGACCTCGCTTGGAATATGGCGCGGCAAGCTCATACCCCCGCTTTCGTTGCCGATGAAGAAGCCCTGCCGCTCCAACCGCAAAAACTCGACCTCATCACAAGCATCCTATCCCTCCACTGGATCAACGATCTGCCCGGTTGTCTCACACAAATCCGCCAAGCCCTCAAACCCGATGGCGTCTTCCTCGCTGTCGTCTTCGCCGCAGGAACCCTGCGCGAATTGCGCACCTGTCTGATCACCGCCGAAAGCGAAACTCGTCAAGGGGCTACGCCCCATATCATCCCCCTCACCGATGCGCACACGCTCGGCAACCTGCTCGCGCGCGCCGGTTTCGCCATGCCCGTCGCCGACATCAGCCACTTCACCGCAAGATACGACACCGTCAATCAACTCATGCACGACATCCAAAATATGGCCGAAAGCCAAGCCCTCAACCTCGCAAGCCCAGCTTTACTCACACGCTCCACCCTCGCGCGCGCCAAAGAAATCTACGCCCAAAAATTCACCGACCCCGATGGACGCCTCAGAGCAAGCTTCTCCGTCGTTTGGCTGCTCGGATGGGCACCCGATCAAAGCCAGCCCCAGCCCCTCAAACCCGGCTCGGCTAAAATAAAAATGGCTGACGCCCTCACCCTGATTCGTGATAAAAAATCGTGATAGAGTCTTTTATGCTCAGCATCGATAAATTCACCAACAAAATCTTTTACGGCCTGTTCGGCGATCGCAATGAACGCAAAGTTCGCTCTCTGCAAACGCTCGTGCAGGCAACCAGCGCGCTCGAAGACGAAATCAAGCAGGCCAGCGATGACCAACTGCGCGCGCGCATCGCCGCCGCGCGCGAAACTCTGCAAAAAAAACGCGAGGTCGATGACCTCCTGCCCGAAACTTTCGCCATCACGCGCGAGGCCGCTCAACGCACACTCGGCCAGAGACCCTTCGATGTTCAGCTCACCGGCGGCATCATCCTGCATGAGGGCAATATCGCCGAAATGAAAACCGGCGAAGGCAAAACCCTCGCCGCAACCCTGCCCGCTGTGCTCAATGCGCTCACCGGCAAAGGCGTCCATATCATCACCGTCAACGATTACCTCGCCAAGCGCGACAGCCAGTGGATGGGGCAAATCTACAAATTCCTCGGGCTGAGCGTCGGCTGCATCACCCACGACATCGATAACCTCGAACGCCAACAGGCCTACGCCGCCGATATCACCTACGGCACCAATAATGAGTTCGGCTTCGACTATCTGCGCGATAATATGAAGTTTAGCCTCGAAGATATGGCGCAGCGCGGGCATGCCTTTGCGATCGTCGATGAAGTCGACTCGATCCTGATCGATGAAGCGCGCACGCCGTTAATTATTTCCGGACCGGTCGAAGATAAATCCGATCTCTATACAAAAATCAACGCCCTGATCCCCGCACTCAACCCCAGCGCCTATGAAATCGACGAAAAAACCCGCTCGGTCAGCCTCTCCGATGACGGCAATGAAGTCATGGAAGATCTGCTGCGTCGTGAAAACTTGCTCGCCGCATCAGCTCTTTATGAAGCCGAAAATATCTCTCTCGTTCATCATATCAATCAGGCTCTGCGCGCGCATAAGCTCTTCCAGCGCGACCGCGACTATATCGTCCGCAATGGCAAAGTCGTCATCATCGACGAGTTCACAGGGCGCATGATGGCCGGACGCCGATACTCCGATGGCCTCCACCAAGCGCTCGAGGCTAAAGAAAATGTCCCCATCGAAGCCGAAAACCAAACGCTCGCCTCCATCACCTTCCAAAACTATTTCCGCATGTATCAAAAACTCGCAGGCATGACCGGAACCGCTATGACCGAACGCGAAGAATTCCTAGATATTTACGGCCTCGATGTGATCTCCGTGCCAACCAACCTGCCCGTGCAGCGCATCGACGAAGACGACGAAGTCTATCTCACGCAGCAAGAAAAATATGACGCCATCGTTAAAAAAATCGACGACTGCCACCAGCGTGGTCAGCCTGTCCTTGTCGGCACGACCTCGATCAGCAAATCAGAATATCTGTCCGAACAGCTCAAAAAACAAAAAGTCCCCCATAACGTGCTCAACGCGCGCTACCACGAACAAGAAGCCCAGATCATCGCCGAAGCCGGCATACCCCGCGCCGTCACCATCGCAACCAATATGGCCGGGCGCGGAACAGATATCCAGCTCGGCGGCAACCTCGATATGAAACTCGCCGAAATCCTCGACGAAGAAACCCGCAGCCAAACCCGCCTAAACCTCGAAGCCGAAATCCTTGCCAAACGCGACAAAGCTCTCGCGGAAGGCGGCCTGTTTGTGCTCGGCACCGAACGCCACGAAAGCCGCCGCATCGATAATCAATTGCGAGGCCGATCAGGCCGCCAAGGCGACCCCGGCGGCTCGCACTTCTTCCTGAGCCTCGATGACGACCTCATGCGCATCTTCGGCTCCGAGCGCATGAGCAGCCTGCTCCAAAAACTCGGCCTCAAAGAAGGCGAGGCCATCATCCACCCTTGGGTCAATAAAGCGCTCGAAAAAGCACAGAGAAAAGTCGAGGCGCGCAACTTCGATATCCGTAAAAACCTGCTCAAATTCGACAACGTCATGAATGACCAGCGCAAGGTCATCTTTGAACAAAGACTCGATTTCATCCGCAGTGAAAACGTCGCCGATATCATCGATGATATGCGCGAGGAAATTATCGATCGCATCATCATTGACCACATCCCCGAAAAATCCTGGCCCGAAGAATGGGATATCCAAAACTTCGACGAAAACGCTAAAAATAAACTCGGCCTCCAATTGCCCATCAAAGACTGGGCGCAGGAAGAAGGCATCACCGCCGAAGAAGTGCGCGGCCGCGTCAATGAAATCTGCGATCAAGCGCTCAAACAAAGATTCGACGCCGCACCACTTGAAGTTATCACCCAAATCCAAAAAGCCGTGCTTGTGCGCTCGCTCGATCATCATTGGCGCGAACATCTGCAAAGACTCGAACATTTGCGCCAAGTCGTCGGCCTGCGCGGCTTCGGACAGCGCGACCCCCTCAATGAATATAAAAGCGAGGCCTTCGAGCTGTTCGAAAGCTTCCTCGCTGAACTGCGCTCAGATGTCACGCGGCAAATGATGAGCCTGCAAATCGTCGAAGGCCAGCGCGAAGATCAACAAATCGACGACGAACTCGAACTGCCCGAAATGGAGCTGCACCATGAAAACCCTGAGATAGAAACACCACCTCCTCCGATTATGGCCAGAGACGCCGCGCCGCAACAGATGCCTCCCCAAACACCTCAGCGCAGCGAGCAAAAGACACCGCGCAACGCGCCCTGCCCTTGCGGTTCAGGAAAAAAATACAAACATTGCCATGGCCGCGCCGCTTGATTTTTGCTAATGCAAAATGCCGCTTTCACGCAACCGCGCAATCAATTCTGCCATTGTTCCGTTGCTTTTGACGCTGTTGCAATGATTGCATAGCAGTTGAAGGTTTGCGTCCGTATCCGCGCCGCCTCTTGAAGTGGGTTGAATATGGTCTAGAGTAAAATTCTGGAACGGAAAATCATGTTTGCAGCCATTACAGATACCCTTTTGTTTTCCAAACAAAATATGCTTGATGTCTTTTGATGGCGGTGTTGCATGGTCTGATCTAATCGGTATATCGGTGCGATGGATAATATCTGCGCTTTTATAGTCGAGTTCTCCTTCGCTACCTTCTCCAATTTGGAAAGTCTGGTGGAGTCTAATTTTTACGAGATCAACAGCTTTTAGGCTTATATCTATGCCTATCCATTGTCGTTTTTCTTTCTCGGCGGCGATGAGTGTTGTGGCACAACCGCAAAATGGATCAAAAACCACATCACCTTCATTGCTAGACGCCTTAACGATACGCTCCAATAAAGCCAAAGGCTTTTGTGTCGGATACCCCAGTCTCTCTTTTGCGTGAGCAGAAATAGGCGGAATATCGCCCCAAATCATCTGAACTGGCGCGCCCGACATTTCATGCAAATACTGCTTAAACCTTGGTATGCCATTCCTGCTTATATAAATATAATTATTTTTATCCAGTAAATCCAACCTTTCTGTGATGGACATCTTTGAAGCCTGCTCTTCCCCAACAAGCCGATTGACGATTCTCCTAGGCACTGACCAGTGCCTTTGGCTTTGAGAAGGGCGATAACCTTTCCATTCTACATTCGATTCCCCTGAGGAAACCCCTGATCCTGTTAAAACGACGCGTTGATATTTTCCGTGTTCATCTTGATGGTTAAAAAATTTTTTAATATATTCTGGTTCGTAATCCGTATAGACAGGATTAAAAATATAATTATTGCTTTTCGTAAAAAATAAAATGTTATCTGCATTTCTGCCAAATCTGTTAGGGTCGTTATGAGCGCCTGTTCTTCTCCATATAATTTCATTTTTGAAATTTTTATAGCCAAAAATAGAATCCATCACCAGCTTCACGCTATGACTCATTGTTGAATCGCAGTGATAATATATTGAACCTGTAGACTTTAATATGCGCTTCATTTCCAAGAGCCGCATTGCCATATAAATCAGATAGGCTTTATCGCCTCTACCGCCAACTTCGCCAGCAGCGTCTATCACTTTGTAAAGTGATGGGTGTTCATCGGCAATCAATCCCCACCATGCGTCATCGGTATCGGATAGAGTCCAAGTGTCCTTAAAAGCCGCACCCGCCGCTTTGCTGCCAATGGGCGCAGCATAAGTGCGATTCGAATTAAAAGGCGGGTCAAGATAAATTAAATCCACGCTCTCGGAATCCATCCCCGGAAGGATGTCAAGATTGTCGGCGGTAAATATGGTCCGATTCTCAATCATTCCGCTGTTCTTTATGCCTATCAGCCATTTATGCTTCCCCCATATCCCCGAAGGGCTTGGCGCGGTTGGTTATCTCCTATAGCATAAAAACCTCAAATAGAGGGAAACCAAAATGAGCCAGCCCAAGCCTTTCAAAATCGACGCGGCGCAAAAAGACATCGACGCCATCCTCAAAAAAGTGCGCGCCTACCAATGGCACGAAATGCCCGAAATAGACCCCAACCAAGACCGATGGGTCTATGGCACCGATATGAATTATCTCAAAGAGCTCAGCGATTATTGGATCAACCAGTTTGACTGGCGCACAACCGAAGCCGCCCTCAACTCATTCAACCAGTTCACTGCCGAGATTGACGGCCTCGAAATTCATTTCATCCATGAAAAAGCCCAGCGCGCAGACGCCAAAACTCTGCTGCTCACCCATGGCTGGCCGGGATCGGTGCTGGAATTTCGCGAGATCATCAAGCCGCTCGCGCACCCCGAACAATTTGGCGGAAACACTCACGATGGCGTCAATGTCGTCGCGCCCTCTCTGCCCGGCTATGCTTGGTCGGGCAAGCCGCCCAGACCCGTCGGGCCGCGCCGCACCGCCGAACTATGGGATATGCTCATGCGCAAAACCCTCGGCTGCAACAGCTACATCGCGCAGGGCGGCGATTGGGGCTCGGTGGTTTCGGGATATCTCGGACTCAATCACGCAGCCCCACAAGGCGGCTGCGAGGCTGTCCACCTCAATATGTATGGCCTGCGCGCCGCCAGCGCATCCCCTCAAACCGAAGAGGAAAAAAACTGGACCGCCGCCGCTCAAATAATGTTCGAAATGGAAGGCGCCTACCTCAGACTACAAATGACCAAGCCACAAACCCTCTCTTACGCCATGATGGATAGCCCCGTCGGAGTCTGCGCGTGGATCGTCGAAAAATTCCACCGCTGGTCAGATCGACGCGGCGCTGACGGCAGCGACCATATCGAAAACGCCTTGACCAAAGATCAGCTGCTCGCCAATGTGATGATTTATCTCTTGACCAAAAGCTTCAACACCGCAACTTGGTTCTATCGCGGTATGCTCGAAGAAGGTGGCGCCGATATCCCCGCCGGTCAAAAAATTGAGGTGCCCGTCGGAATTGCCGCTTTCCCAGCAGAGTTTATTTCTTTCCCGCCGCGACGCATGGTCGAAATCGGATATAACGTCCAAAGCTGGGTCGAGTTTGACCGCGGCGGCCACTTCGCCGCTATGGAACAGCCCAAACTCTTCGTTCAGGAAATCCAAAACTTTATCGCAGCGCTTTAGAGTTCAAACTCTCCGGACGCCCCATCGTCATAAACTTATCGCGCCGATGCCGCCGCAGCTCATCCGGCCCAAGACCAGCTAGCTCGCCGAGCGCCTTCGCAATCGCAGCACCTGTCGCGGTGATCATCTTCTTGGGATCACGATGCGCGCCGCCCAGCGGCTCGGCGATGATGCCGTCAATCACGCCAAGCTCCTGCAAAGATTGCGCCGTCACTTTCATCGCGCTCGCCGCCTCTTTGGCGCGCGCCGCATCACGCCACAAAATCGACGCCGATGCCTCCGGCGACGCCACCGTATAAATCGAATGTTCCAACATCAGCACTTTGTTGGCGCTCGCCAGCGCCACCGCGCCACCCGATCCCCCCTCGCCGATCACCACGACAACATTGGCAACCCTCAACGATAAACATTTCTCAGTCGAGCGCGCAATCGCCTCCGATTGACCCCGCTCCTCAGCACCAACACCAGGATAAGCCCCAGGCGTATCAACAAGCGAAATCACCGCAAGATCGAACTTCTCCGCCAGCGACATCAAACGCACAATCTTGCGATAACCTTCAGGCCGTGCCATCCCAAAATTATGGTGAACCCGCGATTGCGTATCCGACCCCTTCTCATGCCCGATGACCAAAACAGGTCGACCCTCAAATGAACCCAGCCCTCCCATCAAAGCATGGTCTTCGGCAAAATTGCGATCGCCGGCAAGCGGCGTCCAGTCAGGGACAAGCACGCGAATGTAATCCACAAAGTGAGGCCGCGACGGATGACGCGCCACTTGCGTCTTTTGCCACGGATCCAGCGCGCCATAAAGCGAACGCAATAAATCATCGGCCTTCGCCTCAAGCGTGGCGATCTCCTCTTTTAGATTGACTGAATTATCCTGCCGTTCAAGATCCATGAGGCCTTTGATCTCGCCTTCAAGCCGGGCGAACGGCTTTTCAAAATCAAGATAATGAACCATATCTAGACCAGTCTGACGGGGAAGGCGCAGCAAGTCAAGTTTTGCCGATTAATTTCCCCGCTTTGCGCGCGAGAGGATGTTTTTCCTGCACCAAAACACGAAGCTTTTCTTCCATCACATGCGTATAAATCTGCGTCGTTGAAATATCAGCATGGCCGAGCATTTGCTGGACAGCGCGCAGCGGCGCGCCATGCGCGAGCAAATGACTCGCAAACGCATGACGCAAAACATGCGGACTGATTTTCTCAGATGCTAACCCAGCATCTTGCGCAAAACTTTTTAATAATTGCGCAAACCGGTGGCGGGAAATATGCGCCCGCCCCGATGGAAAAAGCCACAAACTCTGCCGCGCAATTTTGTCAGCATGGCGCATCGCAAGCCAAGCCGCAAGCGCATCGCGCGCCTTGTGCGACAACGGCACAACGCGCTCCTTTCGGCCCTTGCCGCGCACCAAAAGAAATCGCCGATCTTCACAAACAGAATCCAGCGCTAAACCAACAAGCTCAGAAACCCGCAAGCCTGTCGCATAAAGAATCTCAATCATGCAGATAAAACGCGCTTTTTTATAAAGCTCCTTTTCATCTTTGGCCGGCGCCTGATGAATAAACTTCAGCAATCGATCAATTTCACTTTCCGAAAGCGTCTTGGGCAGACGCGGCGCGCGGCGCGGCGCATCAAGGCCATCACACGGATTGTCCTGCCGGATATTTTCAAGAACGAGAAACTTATAAAACTGCCTCACCGCCGCCAATCTCCGCGCTTGGGTCGAAGCCCCCCAATTCCCGCCCAGCCAAGCATGAATCAATTCACCATCAGCGCTGTCAAGATCTCGCTTTTTGCGCGCCAAAAAAACTGCCAATGAAGTTAGATCACGCCGATAAGCAATAAGCGTATTTGCCGCCGCATCGCGCTCGGCACTCATCATCTCAATAAACTGATCGATCCTATTTTCGTTAGTTGACATAAATCAAGACCATTTTAAGGCCCCCAGGCCTCGATCAGAAAAACGTCGATCGCGATCCGCCACGCCTCATTCCTGAGGCCGATCGCGCTCAAACTGCGGATCACCGCGCGCAAAAAAGACGGCGAGCGCGCCAGCGCCACATTATCCATGCCGACCAACGTGCCTAAAACAATCTCCGCGCGCACCTTTTTTTCAACAGCTTTAATCAGAGCCTCGCCTTCTTTCGTATCATCAACGTCGGGAATGTCTGAAGCATCAATGTTAAAAAATTCCTTGCCGATCACTTTGACGATCATGTCGGTTCTTTGCTGCCAGCGCGTGATCGCCTGCGGGGCAATGCCGCGATGCGAAGAGCTCTTTGAACCCTCCAGTACCGCCAAAATAGAGCGCATCGGCAGCGACAGGCTCTGATCCCCCAATGAACCCAGCCAAACCTTCATGCGTGCCTCATTGTTCAACAAAAGAGAGGCGCGCAGACCGTCCAAACGCCGATAACCGCTCCTGAGATTCAAAAAAGCAATGTCGCGCGCCCAGCTGTGTAAAGAAGCAATATAGGCCGTGCGGTTGGGCGCATTGGCGAGAATATTGGAAATTTTGCGCACTTGGCCGCGATCAATCTCCTGGCTGCGATCAGACTCGGAGCGCCGCCTCAAAGGACGCCCATCCCTCTCACGGCGAGAGGAGCGATAAAAACTCTGCAAAAAACGCGGCGACATCAAGCCATGCAGCATCGCGCGCTGCGCCGCCGCCAAACGCCAGCTATAAGGCAGCGACTCATCGCGCGCCAACAAAGGCAAAAGCACGGGCTCAATCTGATCCAAATAAATATAGCGCGGCTGTTTCTTGACAATCTTGTAAAGCGACCACATCACTGAATTGATCTCCCGCGGCGCGGGAGAACTCATTGAATCATCGTGTCTGACTCTTTTGTTCGCAGTCAAAGCTGCCGTCAAAAGCGCAAAAAATTCTCTTGGCGCTCGGCCCGAATCGCTGAGATCCTCAGCTAGCGACAGCCCACGACCCGTCTGCCCCGAAAAACCCAGACATAAAGCGGCAATCTGCTGATCGATCGGCTCAAGCGGCAGCAGCGCTTCCTCAGATTGTCTGGGACTGCGCCGGTTGGCCAGCCATAAAGCGCAGCCTTCGCTAACCGCGCGGCCATTTCTAATTCCTCGCGCAAAAGCCTTTTGCTCATGGAGTCGCGAAAAATTCCTATCCAGCGCCAAAACCGGAAAATTGATAAAAAATTTCTCCAAAGAAGATACATCACCCATCTGATATATTTTCGTCAACCGGAGCTTCATAAAATCAAAAGGATCAATGTCGGAAGGCACACTCGCGTGAGTCAGCAAAAGCCGCCGCGCAAGATCAACAACAGGCCGACTCCGAAATCTGACACGCCACGCGCTCATTAAAGCAATGATCGCTTCGCTGTCGCCCTCAAGCCAGATATCCTCGCCTAGACCCGCTCTGCCATAAAGCAGGCCTGTCTTCGACGGAAGAAGAAGACCTTTCTCCAGCAAAGGCAAAAATGAAATAGGGGCTTCTTCGCTAACCGGCGGCGCGTCTTTACCCAATGGCACGGCGTCTGGCTCGGACTCATCTTCCGGCTGCGACACTTTCGGCTGCGACAAAGGCGTAGAATGAAAGCCGGGCGGTAAAGTATCTTTGGGCGCGGCAACAACATCAGCCTCAGCAACAAAAATAATCAGAATCATCGCCCAAAAGCGCCTGAAAAAGATATCCTTATCCTTACTGTAGTAATTGCTCATTGGGCACGATCTTATTGATTTGACGCTGCGGCGAATCCCACGCCTGCAGAAAAATCAGCCCGATCAGCAGAATCGTCAGGGTTGCCAAAAAGGTAATTTTAATGAATCGCATGATACACAATAAAACAAGATGACCCAAAATATCAAAAATATGAAGGATCAGCTCGCACAGCCCGTCGCGCTGGTCGGGATGATGGGTGCCGGTAAAACAACGATCGGGCGAAAGCTGGCGCAATATCTCGGTGTCCCCTTCGCCGACAGCGATGACGCCATCGAAGCCCAAACAGGCCAATCTGTGGCTCAAATCTTCTCTGAGGCCGGAGAAGCGCAGTTTCGTATCCTTGAAGCCGACATCATCGCCAACCTGCTCATGATGACCAAAACAGGAATTATCGCGCTCGGCGGCGGCGCGCTTGGCAGCGCGTCAACCCGCGCCCTTATCAGGCAAAAGGCCGCCATAATCTGGCTCAAAGCGCCGCCGGAAGTCCTGCGCGCCCGCGTCGATGCCGATCACAGCAAAAGGCCCCTCCTTGCTGACAGCAATAAATATGCTACCATTGACAGATTGCTCGCTGAGCGCGAACCTAACTATCAAAACGCCGACATCATCATCGATGCCGCCGCCTCAAGCGAACTCATTATGGAGAACATCATCCACGCTTTACAGATCAAAAAGATCTTGCGACCCTCAACCGCAAAATGAACCCATACAATACACCCACATCGATTCTTGTATCAGCCGGGTCTCAACCCTATGAAGCGCTCGTCGGACAGAATATTTTATCCGAGCTAGGTCGCTGGCTCACGCCACTTTTGTCGCGGCGCAAAATCGCCGTGATCACCGATCCTCAAGCGCGCGCCGCCCAAGGCGATAAATTATCGCACGCGATCGCGCGCGCTGAACTCGACGCGACAATCATCGATGCGCCTCATGCGGGCGAGCGCGCCAAAACTTTCGCAGCTCTGGAAACAATATGCGATCGCCTGCTTGATGCCCATATCGAACGCGATGATCTTATTGTGTCTTTTGGCGGCGGCGCGATCGGCGACCTCGCTGGCTTGGCCGCAAGTTTGATTCGGCGCGGTGTGCGCGTCGCGCATATCCCCACCACTTTGCTCGCGCAAGTCGATTCCGCGATCGGCGGCAAAACCGGCATCAACACTTCGCACGGCAAAAACTTGATCGGAACATTTCATCAGCCTTGCCTTGTCATCATCGATCCCGCTCTGCTCGACACTCTGCCCGCAAAAGAATTCCTCAGCGGCTATGCTGAAATCGTCAAATATGGCGTGATCGGCGACGCAGATTTCTTTAGCTGGCTCGAACAAAATGCAGATCAAATCATCGCGCACGATAAACACGCGCTGCTCCACGCCATCACAACAAGCTGCCGCGCCAAAGCGGCAATCGTCAGCCAAGATGAAAAAGAACATGGCCAGCGCGCTTTGCTCAACCTCGGACATAGTTTTGGCCATGCGCTCGAAATCGCCTCCAATCACCAATTGCTCCATGGCGAGGCCGTCGCGATCGGCATGACACTCGCGTGTAAAATGTCGGCGGCGCGAGGCCTGATGGACCAACAACAAGCCGAGCGCGTCGCGCAACACCTCAATGCCGTCGGCCTCCCAACCCAGAGCTGCCTGCTCAACGACGCCGACAAAATCGTTCATATCATGCGCCAAGATAAAAAAACTAAGCAAGGACAGCTCACTTTAATCCTTGCCAAAAACATCGGTGAGGCCGTCATCTCCCGCGATCTCCACTTCGATGATCTGCACGCTTTCTTTACACAAAAACAGGATACATCCGCCCCATGACCGATCTTATAACCGAGTTTCTCAACACGCTGACAGATTGGACCCCGGACTTTAATTTCTCCACCCGAACGCTCATTGAAATAATGTGCATCCCGATTTTGCTTTTCCTCTCGGCGCTTTTTTCCGCCTCCGAGACCGCGATCACCGGCGCATCCCATGCGCGCATTCATCAAAAAGCACGGCAGGGACATGCCCGTGCGCGCACCGCTGAGTTCCTGATCGAGCAGCGCGAAAAACTCATCGCCGCGATTTTGCTCGGCAATAATCTTGTCAACATTCTCGCTTCGGTTTTGGCCACCGAAGTGCTTTTGCGCCTCTTCGGCGAAACCGGCATCATTTATGCGACCATACTGATGACCCTGCTCATCGTCTCGTTTTCCGAGCTGCTGCCAAAAACATTGGCGCTCATCAGCCCCGATAATGCCGTGCTGTTCTTGGCGCGATTCTCACGCGGCGCACTCGCGCTGCTCGGCCTGCCCGCGATCACAATGCATATGATGATCCGAAAACTGCTCGCCCCCACGCGCCGCCGCGCCCAAGCTGAAGACCATGAACTCAGCGCGCGCGAAGAATTGCGCGGCGCCATCGACCTTCACCATCTGGAAGGCACTGTCGTCAAAGATAATAAAGATATGCTCAACAGCATCCTCGACCTCGATGAAGTGGATATCGCTCATGTGATGATCCACCGCACCCAGATCCAAACAGCTAATGCCAATCTGCCTCCGCGCGAATTGGTCGAGCAAATCATGGCCGGCGGCCATACGCGCATTCCTCTGTGGCACAATGATTCGGATAATATCATCGGGATCATTCATGCCAAAGATGTCCTTGAGGCCGTGATCCATAATGACGGCCAGATCGACGAACTCAACATCGCCAACCTCGCGCGCGAGCCTTGGTTCGTTTTGCATACGACCTCGTTGCACACGCAGCTCAATGCGTTTTTGCAGGGCAAAAATCACTGCGCGCTCGTCGTCAACGAATATGGCGACCTGCTCGGATTCGTCACGCTCGAAGATATCCTCGAGGAAATCGTCGGCGAAATCGAAGACGAACACGATCAAGACAAGCTCGAGCTTCTGAAAAATCGCGATGGCTCAGTGATCGTCGATGGCTCGATCCCGATCCGCGCCTTGAACCGCGCCCTCGATTGGAGACTCCCCGATAGCCCCAACATATCGACAATGGCCGGCCTCGTCATTGATCAGGCCGGAGAAATTCCCAATATGGGAGAAAGCTTCGATCTGCATTTCGATCCCCATGGCGTCCATATCGATGTGCTCGGACGGCGCGGGCAAAAAGTCACAAGATTGCGACTGCGTCGCTTCGCCTCTTGATCTTGCGAAGATCTATTCGGCTTCGTTTTCGGCTTTGGTCAGCGCTTTGATATTCAGCGCGTGCAGCCCCTCAGAAAACTGCTCCGCGAGACATTGATGCACCATGCGCTGGCGCTCAAGGCGCGTTTTGCCGCCAAACTTTTCTGATACAATGAGAATACTGAGATGAGTTTCTTGTTCATTCTCAGGCGCGCCCGCATGACCTTCATGCGCGGCTGAGAAATCAGTGATCTCAAGCCGCGACGGCGCAAGGTGAGCCAATTGCTCTTCCAAACGGGCTTTGCGTGTGCTCATTTTTTCTTATCTTGATCCCATCTTGCACTTATGTCAACAAAAGGCGAATATAGCCCGTTATGAAGCTTAACTCAGCATATTTCAACATGGTGCGGGCGCGATCTCGCAAGACGCCATCTCAAAGCGAAGCCTGTCAGACACGCTGTCAAATGGCCGGATGCAATGCTAGCGGTCTCTATCGCGCACCCAAACATCAAGCGGCAGAAGGCCAGTGGCAGTATTTCTGCCTTGAGCATATTAGCGACTACAACAAAGCCTATAATTTCTTCGCCTATATGAGCGAAACGGAAATCCTCGCCTTTCAAAAATCTTCGGTGATCGGCCATCGACCTACATGGAACCTCGGCGCTAAGGGACCGCGAAACTTCCACGCCGACCGCCTGCGTGATTATTTCGACCTCTTTCGCCAAAAACGCCACAAACACAAGCCGCGACGACCTCGAATCCTCGCCCACCAAGCGCGCGCGCTCGAAGTGCTCGGCCTCAGCCCCAACGCCGACTTGCGCCAAATTAAATCTCGGTTTAAAGAATTGGTTAAACTCTATCATCCCGACCGCAATGGCGGAAATAGAAAACATGAACACCGCCTGAAAAAAGTCATTCAATCCTACAACGAACTGCGCAAGGAACGAACCCAATGATCAACGGAGATACCACCACCGCAACGCCCGACATCAAAGTCTCGGCGCGCCAGCTCTTTGGCATCGATTTTGAAATGGACGTGCCCGCTTTCTCTCAAACAAGTGAATATGTCCCCGAACTCGACCACGACTATCTGTTCGACCGCGATACGACCGCCGCTTTGCTCGCTGGCTTTGCGTTCAATCGGCGTGTGCTCGTGCAGGGCTATCACGGCACAGGAAAATCTACCCATATCGAGCAGATCGCCTCACGACTGAACTGGCCGTGCATTCGCGTCAATCTCGATGGCCACATCTCGCGGCTCGACCTCGTCGGCAAAGACGCCATCGTGCTGCGCGAAGGCAAGCAAATCACCGAATTCCGCGAAGGCATCCTACCTTGGGCAATCCAGCACGCTTGCGCGCTCGTCTTCGACGAATATGACGCCGGTCGCCCTGATGTCATGTTCGTCATCCAGCGCGTGCTTGAAGTCTCAGGCAAATTCACTCTGCTCGATCAAAACCGCATCCTGTCGCCTCATCCAGCCTTCCGGCTGTTCGCCACCGCCAATACGATCGGACTCGGCGACGCGAACGGCCTCTACCACGGCGTCCAGCAGATCAACCAAGGCCAGATGGATCGCTGGAACATCGTCGCGACGCTCAACTATCTGCCGCATGACGCCGAACAGAAAATTATCCTCGCCAAAGCCAAAGACTTTGACCACGAAAAAGGACGCAAAACAATCTCGTCCATGATCCAAGTCGCGACTCTAACGCGCAACGCCTTCATCAATGGCGATATCTCAACCGTGATGAGCCCGCGCACCGTCATCACTTGGGCCGAAAATGCCGAAATCTTCGGCGATATCGGCCTCGCTTTCCGGCTGACATTCCTCAATAAATGCGACGAGCTCGAACGCCAAACCGTTGGCGAATTCTATCAAAGATGCTTTAATGAAGAATTGATGCTTCACCCCTCCGAAACTGCCAACTGAACTATCACTGAACTATCTATGAGCAAAATGCCGCCTCCCAAAAGAAAGCCGCTGCGCCGCTCAAACTTCAAAAAGAACGCGGCGCAAAAACAAGAAGGCTTTGAAAGCGCGCTTGCTAAAACTGCACGCGCCATCTCCGGCAAAAACGGCGTCGAAGTTATTTTCAAAAATGAAGCACCTCACCTTGCGGGCGACGTCATCTTCCTGCCGCGTCCAAGCTCCGGACAGGATAAGAAGCTCCGCACAATCGAACGCGGTCAAGCCGACGGCCAAGCACTCAAATGCGCCCACCATAACGAAAAAATCGCTGCGCGCTTCATGCCATCGGAAACCACAAGCCGCGCTCTGTTTGACATGGCCGAGCAGGCGCGCGTCGAGGCCATCGGCGCGCGCGATATGGCAGGTGTGGCGCATAATCTCACCGCTGCGTGGCATCGACGCTGCGCGCAGCTCGCGCCGCCCGAACGCGCTGATGTGCCGCCTCCTGCGGAAGCATTCGGCCTTGCGATCTGGGAAAAAATTACCGGCCAGCAAGTTCCGGCAACCGAGATGACTTCGTTGTGGCGGCGGCGACTCGAACAGCAAGTCGGCGGCGCGCTCAACGAGCTCTCTGCGTTCATCGGTGATCAGGCTGAATTCGCAAAACAGATTTATCAAGTGCTCTCCAAAATGGGATTCGCCGACACGCTGCAGCCCGACCCCGAAGGCGAAGACCAAGATCAGCAAAAAAGCGATCAGCCCGATGAACAAGAAGGCGAAGATGATCCCGCCGGAGACGCCAGCGCCGACGCCGCGCAGCCCGACCTCGAAGACACAGGCGGCGAAAGCGACGAACAAGACGATGGCTTGGAAGCACAAGCTCAAGCCGCCGAAGATATCGAAGAGCGCGATCAGGTCGAAGAAAGCAAAATGAAAGCCGCGCCCCACCCCCTGCGCGGCGACGAGGGCAGGCGCAGCGGCTATCACATCTTTTGCCGTAATTTTGACGAAACCATCGCTGCTGAAGACCTCTGCCCTCAAGAAGAAATGCAGCGCCTGCGCCAATCGCTCGACCAGCAATTGATCCATCTACACGAATTCGTCGCGCGGCTGGCCAATCGGCTGCATCGCCATTTAATGGCGCGCCATAAGCGCGATTGGGAGTTTGATCTCGATGAGGGCGTCTTAGATCCGGCGCGTCTATCGCGCGCGGTGGTAACGCCGATCTCACCTTTGACCTATCGGGTGGAGCGCGAAATGGAATTCCGCGACACGGTCGTGACTCTGTTGCTCGACAATTCCGGCTCGATGCGAGGCCGACCGATCACAGTCGCAGCTCTGTGCGCCGACATTTTCGCGCGAACGTTAGAGCGCTGCGGCGTCAAAACTGAAATTCTCGGCTTCACAACCAAAGCATGGAAAGGCGGCAAATCCCGCGACAGCTGGCTCGAAGTCGGCCGACCGCCCCAGCCCGGAAGACTCAATGACATCCGCCATATCATCTATAAAAGCGCCGACACACCTTGGCGGCGGGCGCGGCGCAATCTCGGCCTGATGATGCGCGAAGGCCTGCTCAAAGAAAATATCGATGGCGAAGCGCTGCTGTGGGCGCATCAGCGTCTGCTCGCGCGCTCGGAGGAGCGACAGATTCTGATGGTCATCTCCGATGGCGCGCCGGTCGATGATGCGACGCTCTCGGCCAACACTTCCAACTATCTTGAGAAACATCTGCGCGCCGTGATCGCCGAGATTGAGAACCGCTCGCCGGTCGAATTGCTCGCGATCGGAATCGGCCATGATGTGTCGCGCTATTACCACCGCGCTGTGACGATCGTTGATGTCGAGCAGCTCGGCGAGGCGATGATCCACGAATTTGTCGATCTGTTTGACCGCCGCCATCAAGTCAAAGGCACGGGCCGCGCGCAGATCAAGGCGCGACGGCACTTCGCCGAGATAGCCACGCCAGCTGGACAAGCCGATAAGGCAGAAGAAGCGCCACAGCGATCATAAACTTAAACACAAGGTCTCCAAGCGCCCAACCGACCCATAAGGGCGCTTCATATTCAAAATAAGAGCCTCCAAAATAGACGCCCTGCGCGGTCTTGCCCGCGAAGGCGGCGGCATAAAAAATCCATGTATCAATAAGCGAGGCCAAACAAGACGAAATCAAAGGACCCTGCCACCAAAGTCTGTCTCTCAAGCGGTCGAAAATCTTGTTGTCCAATTGCTGCGAAATCAAAAAGGCGACGCCCGAAGCTATCGCAAGGCGCAGATCAACAATGACCGCCGCAATCACGATGCCTGCGGGGAAGCTGGTCATAATCAGCTTGGTCGTCAATTGTGTGCCGTAAAATCGGTTCGTCAGATCATTGACGAGAAAAGTGATCGGATAAACCAAAGTCGCCCATGTCGCCCATTGCGCAAGACCAAAAGGCTCAAACGGATATTGCACAACAAAATTAGCAACAACGAGGATCCCCACCATCGCCGTAAAGGGGATGATTAGTTTTTGGAGCTCGCCACGCGATAAGAAATCAGACATCAACATTCATCGCTTCAAGGATGCGTTTTTGATAGCGCCGCGCTTTCGGCGACAATTTATCCGAAGAGGCTTTGGCCAAAAAAGCGTCAATGCCGCCCGCATGCTCAACCGAGCGCAGAGCCTTAACCGAAATTTTTAGCTTGATCCTATCCTTCAGCAGATCGCTCGCCAAAGTGACCTGATTCAAGTTCGGCAGAAAACGGCGCAAAGTTTTATTTTGCGCATGGCTCACATTGTTTCCTGATAAAGGACCTATTCCAGTCAATTCGCAGCGGCGCGCCATCAATCTCTCCTGATGAAATGTTAAAGATGAAAAATTATCTATAATCTGAAATCGCCTACCATGCAAGCGCGCTCATCCAGCCATGCGGCATGAACCCAGCGCGGCGACAGGCCTCAACGACCTCGTCACTGCCAATATCACGCGATATGCCCGCCGTGATCAACAAAGCGTGAAATCCCTGCCCGTGAGCTCCGGCGATGTCGGTGTGCAGTCCGTCGCCGATGGCGAGAATCCGCTCCGAGTCCATCTCCTCAGCGCCGATCAGCCCGCGCGCTTTGCGATAAATCGGCGCGTGCGGCTTGCCAAAATAAATAACTTGTCCGCCAAGCTCTTGGTAAAGCGCCGCCAATTGTCCGGCGCACGGGATCAATCGCCCGTCACGCTCGACGACCAAATCAGGATTGGCGCACACAAAAACTAAACCCCGCGCCAGACAGGCCTCCAAGCGCATTCGATAATCTTCAGGATTTTGGGTCTCATCATTGTCAAAGCCGGTGCATAAAATAAAATCCGCCGCCTCACGGCCAGCGCGCACAACTTTGGCGCCGTCAAACAGCCCCAAATCCCGCTCAGGCCCGATATGATAACAAGACACCCCATAAATCCCGTCGACTAGAGCCTCTTGGGTCAAATCCCCCGACGTCACGACCGCATCATAGGCCTGCGGCGCAAGCCCCAGTTTATCCAATTGCCGCCGCACAATCGCCGATGGCCGCGGCGCGTTGGAAATCAACACCACACGCCCGCCACCGCGCCGATAGCGCGCCAAAGCCTCTACCGCTGCGTCGTAAAGCCGAACCCCATTATGGACAACACCCCACAAATCACACAAAATCGCCCGATAACGCGCCACCTCACCGCCTAAACCCGCCCAAGACGCACAAGCCGCTTGCGCCTCTAAGCGAGGCGCTTTATAAGAAACCATATCCTGTCCTCGCGTTAAACCTCACAGAGCCTCCTCGACGAGACTCGCTAATAAAACCTATGAAAAAAGACCTCCATCCTGACTACCATGAAATCACGATCGTGTTGACCGATAAAAGCAGCTTCACGACGCGATCCACCTATGGCAAAACCGGCGACCAGCTCATCCTCGATATTGACCCCAAAGTCCACCCCGCTTGGACCAAAGGCGGCCAGCATCTCATCGATCGCGGCGGACAGCTCAGTAAATTCAACAGAAGATACGAACAATTCAATCTTGGGCATAAAACCAGCGCCGCCAAACAAGAGCAGGATAAAACATAAGCGAGACCCTCATGGATCAAAAACCTCTCATGCCAACCGCAACCGCTGTCTGGCTGATCGATAACACAAGCCTCACCTTTAAGCAGATCGCCGAATTTTGCGGCCTCCATGATCTTGAAGTCGAAGGCATCGCCAACGACGACGTAGCCCACGGCGTCAAAGGCTTCGATCCGATCGCAAACGGCCAGCTCACCGCCGAGCAAATCGAAAAATGCCAGAGCGATCCCAATCTGAAATTGCAGCTTGCGGTTAAAAAAATTTCGGATCCGCCGTCGCGACCGCGCCAGCGACCGCGCTACACCCCCGTCAGCCGAAGACGCGACCGACCTGACGCCATCGCTTGGATCGTCCGCAATCACCCCGAACTCACTAATGGACAAATCAGCAAGCTGATCGGCACAACAAAATCGACCATCGGCGCCGTGCGTGATCGAACCCATTGGAACTCGTCGAGCATCAAACCCGTCGATCCCATCAGCCTCGGATTGTGCAAACAGGCTGAACTCGATGATGCCGTCAACATCGCCGCGCGCCGCCTCGAACGGCTGGAAAAAGAAAAACAACGCGCTGTGAAACGCGCGGCAAAACAAAAAGCCCAAGACGCTCCATTGAACCAAGCAGAAATAATCAGCGAAGAACACGAAGAACCCAAAGAACTCGATGAACCCACACCCGAAACCCTGTTCGATCTGCCCGGCAAAGACTCGCTCGATAAAGACTCCCCCGATAAAGACTCGCCCGATCAAGAAGATCATGGCTGATAAAAAACTGGTCGGCATCATCATGGGGAGCCAATCGGATTGGCCGATCATGCAAAACGCCGCCAACATCCTCAAAGAGCTCAAAGTGCCGCATGAAACGCAAATCGTTTCGGCACACCGCACCCCTGAACGACTTTATAATTACGCGCGCAGCGCTCAAGAGCGCGGTCTGCGCGTCATCATTGCCGGCGCGGGCGGCGCGGCACATCTGCCCGGCATGGCAGCCGCAATGACTCCTCTGCCCGTGCTCGGTGTGCCGCTTGCGACAAAATCCCTATCGGGCATGGATAGTCTTTTATCAATCGTCCAAATGCCCGCCGGTATTCCGGTCGGCACTCTGGCGATCGGCGAGGTCGGCGCCAAAAACGCCGGATTGCTCGCCGTCAGCATCATCGCTCTGCAAGACCCAGACCTCGCCAAAAGGCTCGACGCATGGCGCGCCCGCCAAACAAAAAAAGTCGCACAGACACCGAAGGTGCCGCAGACACCGAAGGTGCCGCAAACACCGCAGACACTCAAAAAATAAATGCTGGCCGCCGGTGCAAAGATAGGCATTCTCGGTGGAGGTCAACTTGGCCGTATGCTCACGCTTGCCGCCGCTCAACTCGGATTCAAAGCCCATATCTACACCCCCGAATCCAGCCCGTGCGCCGCTCAAATCGCCGCTCAACATCTCTGCGCGCCTTATGACGATCTCGATGCGCTCAAAAAATTCGCCGCTAGTGTCGATGTTCTGACTTTTGAGTTTGAAAATATCCCGTTTGAAACCGCACGCTTCTTATCACAGCTCAAGCCCTTTCACCCCCCTGCGCGCGCTTTGCAAGTCTCGCAGGATCGACTTGTCGAAAAAAGATTTTTCAATGAACTCGGCATTGCCACAGTCTCTTTCACAACCCCTGACGAGAACCAAGATCAATTTCCGCTGCCTGCGATCATCAAAACGCGGCGCTCCGGCTATGATGGCAAAGGGCAAATCAAAGCCAACAAACATCAAGAAATCAAAGCCGCGATCGATCGACTCGCAGTGCCGACAATCATTGAGCAAGCGATTGATTTTTCGCGCGAACTCGCAATCATCGCTGCGCGCGACGAACAAGGGCGATTGTTTTTCTATGATCCGGTTGAAACAAAACATCACGACGGCATTTTGCGCGAAGCGCGCGTCCCTATGGACATCAGCCCCGATCTATATGATGAAGCGATCACCATCACGCATAAAATCGCCGATGCTCTCGATTATGTCGGCGTTCTCGCGGTCGAAATGTTTGATGCGCAAGGGCGTCTGCTCGTCAATGAGCTGGCACCGCGCGTACATAATTCAGGTCATTGGACACAGGATGCGTGCCTCACAGGTCAATTCACGCAGCATATCCGCGCCATCGCTGGATGGCCGCTCGGCAACACAACGAGATTCGCCAATATCGTAATGCGTAATATCATCGGCGCAGACATTGCGCACTGGGCACAACAAGCTCAAACGCCCAACAGCGCGATCCACATCTACAATAAAGGACAAACACACAAAGGACGTAAAATGGGACACATCACTCAGCTTTTCCCGCTCGACGCGACCCTGCCCTAACCGCGCAGACGTCCAAACAAACGCGCCAAGCTCATCAAATGATTGATCCGCCACGCAATAAAAGATTTGACGCGATCTTCTTCGCTGCCTAAAGGCGATAAAAATACCGTCAGAGCTTCCGCGAAAATGCCGCTCAAGGTGAAACGCTTCGTGTAATAGCTGAAATCCGTCGACTTATCCCCCGCAAGACGCCATATCGCATCGCTTGTGCGCGACAAACAAACCAATCCCCGCGGCGCATAAGGCGGCAGCATAAAAAATGACCTCGTGCGACGCAAAACCTCCTTGCGCTCCCGATCTCCGTCCACCGCCAGACGAAGCCAGATCAAATGACCAATCTTCTCGCGCACAGAGGTCGGCAGCTCCGCCTCGCCGATCTCATCACGCAGCCGCTCATCTCCGAGGGCAAGGAAAGAATCTGCCATATCCAAAGCTCCCGCCGGAAATAACAGCTTCACCTCATCCACGCTGATGTCAGACGCCGCCGCCACCTCGCCCACATCAAGATCCAGCCAGCCCGTGCGGCCCACAAAAGATGCCGCCGAACTCAAAAATCGCGCGCGCATCTCTTTAATTTCGTCCGAAACTTCCATGAGCCATCATAACAAAATAATAGACATCAACATTCATTTTTGTTAAAATCCACATCTTTCGCCAACCTTAAACAAAACCCAGGGAGAGCAACTTGCCCATCGGAGTGAACGTCAGAAACAATAATGTCGAGCAGGCGCTCAAAGCGCTTAAGCGCAAATTGCAGCGCGAAGGTGTCTTCCGCGAGGTCAAACTCCGCCACACCTACGAAAAACCCGCTCAAAAACGCGCCCGCGTCAAAGCTGAATCAATCCGCCGCGTCCATAAACTCGCCCGCAAACGCGCCCTCCATGAGGGACTCGTCGGCAAAGGACTCATCCTGCGATAAAACGCTCCAAATTAAAGCCCTTTAACGATTCCCTCGACCATCTTTTTGGCGTCGGCAAATAACATCATCGTATTATCGCGGAAAAACAGCTCATTGCCGATCCCCGCATAACCCACACCCAGCGAACGTTTGACAAATAACACCGTCGCCGCTTTATCCACATCAAGCACCGGCATCCCATAAATCGGACTCGAAGAATCATCGCGCGCCGCCGGATTCGTCACATCATTGGCGCCGATCACAAAAGCGACATCCGCGAGCGCAAAAGAACTGTTGATCTCTTCAAGCTCAAACACCTCATCATAAGGCACGTTGGCCTCGGCGAGCAGCACATTCATATGCCCCGGCATCCGTCCGGCGACGGGGTGAATCGCATAAGAAATCTTGACGTCCTGCGCCTTGAGCACGTCAGCCATCTCCCTGAGCGCGTGCTGCGCCTGCGCAACCGCCATGCCATAGCCCGGCACGATAATCACATGACGCGCATTCTTCAAAATAAACGCCGCATCATCAGCGCTGCCCCGCTTGACCGGACGATCCATCGCATCCGCCGCGCTCGCTTGATCGCCGCCGCCAAAACCACCGAGAATGACGCTCACAAAAGAGCGATTCATCGCGCGGCACATAATATAAGACAAGATCGCCCCCGATGACCCCACCAGCGCACCAGTGATCATCAGCGCCATATTGGATAAAGTAAAGCCGATCCCCGCCGCCGCCCAGCCCGAATAAGAATTCAACATCGAAATCACCACGGGCATATCCGCGCCGCCGATCGGGATAATCAGCAAAAAACCCAGAGCAAAAGACGCCAGTGCCATCGCTAAAATAATCTCCTCCGTTTGATAGGCGGCGTCCCAGCACATCAGGGCGATCGCAATGATAACCCCCAAACCCAAAAGCAGGTTGATCGCATGACGCAAAGGCAAAATGATCGGCGCGCCCGACATGATCCCCTGCAATTTGACAAACGCAATCACAGAACCCGAAAAAGTGATCGCGCCAATCGCAAGACCCAATGACAATTCCAACATCGAAAGCCGCCGAATGCCTTCAACAGCGTCAATATCAAAAGCCGCCGGTGAAAGAAAAGCCGCAAACGCCACAAGCACCGCCGCAAGACCCACTAAAGAATGAAAAGCCGCAACCAATTGCGGCATCGCTGTCATCGGTATGCGCCGCGCGATGATAATCCCCGCCCCGCCGCCAAGAATGATCGCACCGCCAATTAATCCCCACACGGTCGCCGTGCGCTCCTCCAACAAAAACAAGGTCGTGACCAGCGCCAGCGCCATGCCAATCTGACCCGCAAAACTGCCTGCCCGCGACGTCTCTGGCGAGCTCAACCCGCGCAGCGCCAAAATAAACAATATGCCCGACACCAAATAAAGCAGCGCCGTTAAATTCGGCGGCAATGTCGCTGTGGCGATAAAATCTAAAATGAGGTCGCTCATTTGCCCGACTCTGTCTTTTGACTGATCTCTTTTTTGCCCATTTCTTTTTTATTGGCAGGCTCCTTCTTGCGATACATCCCCAGCATGCGCTGCGTGACCCAAAAACCGCCAAAAATGTTCACACAGGCCAAAGTCAGCGCCACAAAGCCCAAAACACGCGTCCAGAACTGCCCATCGCCCGAACCGCCCGCGCCAATCGCAATCAGCGCCGATACCGCAATCACCGAAGAAATCGCGTTCGTCACCGACATTAACGGCGTATGCAATGCCGGCGTCACCGACCAAACAACATAATAGCCAATGAAAATCGCCAGCACAAAAATGCTCAACAAAAACATAATCGGATCAATCGCCATCACTCAGCCCTCCTCTCGCAGATTTGACCTTCTCGGGTTAAAGCAGTCGCGGTAAAAATTTCATCCTCCCAATCAATCGCGAGCGCCTTCGCCTCTTGATCCACCATCTCGCTGACAAATTGAAAAAGATTGCGCGCATAAAGCGTCGAAGCGTCTCGCGCCAAGCGCCCGGGCATGTTTTTATAAGCGATAATCCGAACACCATTTTCTTCAACCACCTGATCCGGCTTAGATAATTCACAATTGCCGCCCTGCTCTGCCGCAAGATCAACAATGATCGAACCAACCTTCATCGAACGCACCATCTCAGCGCTGACCAATCTCGGCGCCGGACGGCCGGGAATCAAAGCCGTGCAGATCACAATGTCTTGCGAGGCAATCGTTTGCTCAATGAGCTCTTGCTGGCGGCGGCGATAATCTTCGCTCATCTCGCGCGCATAACCGCCGGATGTCTCAGCACGTGCACTCTCCTCATCCTCGACCATCACAAATTGACCGCCGAGACTCTCAACCTGCTCTTTGGCCACAGGACGAATGTCGGTCGCCGAAACGATCGCGCCTAGCCTTTTCGCCGTTGCCACCGCCTGCAACCCCGCAACACCCGCGCCCATCACAAAAACACGCGCCGGTGCGATCGTGCCTGCCGCCGTCATCATCATCGGCATCGCACGCATGAACATCGCCGCAGCATCAATCACCGCCTTATAACCTGCCAAATTAGACTGCGACGACAAAACATCCATCGATTGCGCCCGCGAAATGCGCGGCAGCCATTCCATCGCAAACGCCGAAAGACCCGCTTGCGCATAGGTCTCAATCCGCGCCTGATCGCCAAAAGGCTCGAGCGCGCCGATCAGCGCGCTGCCTTTCTTCATCTGCCGCACCGCCTCAGCCGAGGGAGGCCGCACCGTCAACACAATATCGGCATCGGGCAAAACCTCATCGCGCGATCCGCACAGCGCCCCCGCCTCCTGATAGGCTTGATCGGAAAAACCCGCCGCCTCGCCTGCGCCTCTTTCCACCGCGACATCAAAGCCGAAAGCCTCAAACTTAGCCACAAGATCAGGCACCAGCGCCGCGCGCGGCTCATTTAACTCTTGACGCAGACAAACAAGCTTCATGTCAAAAATAACGCCATGAAAAGCAGCACCAGCGCCGTCATGCCGCCCAAAGCGATCGTCACGCGCAAAAATGTCGCATAGCCTTGAAGGTGCGCGCGGCGATCCATCTCCGGACCCCATTCGGCTTGAACAGGCGCAGGCGGTTGGGTGTTTTCGGTAGAACTCTCAATAATATCCGACATTTGGTTCTCCTTGTTTTCCATATTCCGATTTTAGCAAAAGTTTTCTCTCATGACGAGAGCTTAGCCTGCGTCCATTCTCGTTTGACTCGCAGCGCAAGCAGGATCGGCGAGGCGATGAAAATCGACGAATAGGTGCCGGTGATCACGCCCCAGATCATCGCAAACGCAAAGCCCTTAATCACCGCGCCGCCAAATATATAAAGCGCCGCTATCGCCAGCAAGGTGGTCACCGATGTCATGATCGTGCGCGATAAAGTCTGCGCCACCGACATATCAAGCAATTGATCGAGCTCCACCTTTCTGAACTTGCGCAAATTCTCGCGCACACGATCATAGACGACAACCGTATCGTTGAGCGAATAGCCGATGATCGTCAAAATCGCCGCGATGATCGAAAGGTTAAACTCAAAATGCAATAAAGAAAACACGCCGATCGTCAATATCACGTCGTGAACCAGAGCCAGAACCGCGCCCAGCGAAAACTGCCATTCAAATCTGATCCAAATATAAACTAGAACCAACATCACCGCAGCAATCACCGCAATGAACCCAGCACGAATGAGCTCGCCGCTGACTTTAGGCCCCACCGTCTCAACGCGGCGGAACACATAATCCTCGCCGAGCGCATCGCGGATTTTCTGCACGATCTTTTGCTCGACCGTCGCGCGGCCTTTTTGACCTGCGCCGCGCCCCTCAATGCGAACGAGCGCCTCCTTCGGCGAGCCAAAATGCTGTGCTTGAACATCGCCGAGCGCCAACCCATTCAACCGCGCGCGCAACACGCTTAAATCTATTTTCGAAGCGCTCGATAATTCGAGCAATGTGCCGCCGCGAAAATCAATCCCATAATTAAGCCCGCGCGTGAAAAATAGCGCCACGCTCGCCAAGACCAGCAGCCCCGACAAAACATAAAATATATAGCGCATCCGGCAGATCGGCGTCCTCACCACGGACGGCATCAGAGTCAAAGTCATCATCTCATGCAACCTCACTGATCGCCGCAGGCTTGATCGGCTTGAGCGGTAGCCGATCCGGTCGGCGATATTTGATCCATAACGCCGCCATCAGCCGCGTTAATGTAAACGCCGTGAACACCGATGTCACAATGCCAATGCTCAACGTCACCGCAAACCCTCGCACCGGCCCAGAGCCGACAAAAAACAAAACCGCCGCCGCAATGAACGTCGTGATGTTCGCATCGGCGATCGTCCCCAGCGCGCGGCGATAACCCATATCAATCGCGCTGATCGGCGTCTTGCCATTGCCGATCTCCTCGCGGATACGCTCAAAAATCAGCACATTGGCATCGACCGCCATGCCGATCGTCAACACAATCCCAGCAATCCCCGGCAGAGTCAAAGTCGCCTGCAACAAAGACAAAACACCTAAAATCAACACAAGATTGGCAATCAGTGCAACATTCGCGTAAAGCCCAAACAGCCCATAAACCAGCACGATAAACACCACAACCGCGGTCAAGCCGATGACCGCCGCCCAACTGCCCGCTCTGATCGAATCCGCGCCGAGACCCGGTCCCACCGTCCGCTCCTCTAAAATATGCAAAGGCACAGGCAAGGCACCCGCGCGCAATAATATCGCCAGATCGTTGGCCTCCTCGATCGTGAAATTGCCCGTGATCTGCGCGCGTCCACCCAGAATCGACTCGTTGATGACCGGTGCCGAAATCACCTTGCCATCCAAAATGATCGCGAACGGCCTGCCAACATTTTCGCTCGTGACCTCACCAAACCGCCGCGCGCCCTGCGTATCAAGCTGAAACGTCACAATCGGGCGGTTGGAAAATTGCTCAAACGCCGGCTGCGCATCAACAAGATTCTCACCGCTCAACATCGCGCGGCGCTCGACCAATACCGGACGCGCCGGATCATCAGCCATGAACAAAATCTGTGTCCCTGCTGGAGCGCCGCGACGCTGCGCCGTGAACGCATCCATCTGCGTCGATACCAACTGAAAATAAAGCTTCGCCGTGCGCCCGATCAGGGCTTTCAAGCGCTCTGGATCGTCCAGACCCGGCACTTGAACAAGAATCCGCTCCAAACCCTGCCGCTGAATGGTCGGCTCGGTGGTGCCGAGCTCGTCGATCCGGCGGCGAATGATCTCGATCGACTGCGCGAGCGCCGTCAGATTCTGCTCACGCTGCGCATCTTCGTTCAAGCCAACGCGAACATCACCTTGCGCCGAAACATCAACATCAAGCCCCGCCGCAGACTGCGTGAACGTAGACAAAATATTTCCACCAGAAAACCCGGTAATCTCTTTGAGCACCTGACGCGCCTGCTCGATCTGTTTGCGATCGCGCAAGGACAGACGGACATGATTTTTCCCAACCCGCAAATTGCGATAGCCGATGCCCTGACTGCGCAATTGTCGTCTTGTTTCGTCGCGCAGCTCTTCAAGCTGCTCTTTTTGCGCCGCTTTGAGATCAACCTCAAGCAAAAGATGCGAACCGCCGCGCAGATCAAGACCTAGATTGACCCCATCGCTCGGCCAGTAGGGAGCAAGCGCCTTGTGCCAAGCAGGCGACATCACATTCGGCGCGGCGAGAATAAACCCGGCCATCACCACGCCCAAAATCAGAGCCTGTTTCCATAGTTGAAAGTGCAACATCGAGCCTATTCTTTCCCCTTGCCGCTCGACACACTTTCAGCGGTCGCGTGTCTGCCGGTGATCGTCGTCTTGACCACTTTGACGCGGATATTCTCGGCGATCTCAACGATACATTCGCTCTCCTCGCCGACGCGGTGCACCTTGCCGATGATTCCCCCCGCAGTCACAACGATATCGCCGCGACGCAAGCCCGCAACCAATTCCCGATGATCGCGCAGCCGCTTATTCTGTGGCCGAATGACAAAAAAGTAAAAAATCGCAACTAGCGCGATCAGTGGGAAAAAAACCCCCAGATTGCCCATCAGACCGCCATCGCCATTGACCGCCCAAGCCGGATAAGCGAGAAATATCGGACTCAAAAAGACCGAAAAACATATCAAAAAACGCATTGGATCATTACTCCTTCGTGAAAACCTATGAATGTGAAAACCTGTGAAAATTATGAAAATTACGCGACGACTATATCACGCTATATCTTTTTTAGCTCGCTGGATCACCTCAAAAGAGCTGTTAAGGCGAGCGCTCAGACTCTCCCGCATGCGCTGGTGGGTCAAATTGAGATGAAGCGGCGTCACCGATATTTGCCCAGCATAGACGGCGTGCAGATCTGACCCGATCTCCGGCACCGATAAAAAACGATGAAAACCAACCCAATAATAAGGCCGACCGCGCGGATCGCGGCGCTCGACCATGCGCAGCAAAGGATGATCGCGCCGCCCCTGCTGCGTCACGCTGATCCCCTCGACCTCATCGGGCGCGCGATCGGGAAAATTGACGTTCATCACCAGATCCCTTTCCCAATCTTGCTCAAGAAGTTTTGAGATCACCAAAGGCGCATGATGTTCGGCAGTCTGCCAGTTAATCTCGGGCGCGCGGGAGAAGCCAAAACTCTGACTGATAGCAATCGACCTCACGCCAAACATACAGCCTTGAATCGCCCCCGAAACCGTGCCCGAATAGATCAAATCTTCGGCGACATTCTGGCCGTGATTTATCCCCGACAGCACAAGATCAGGCGGCTGGTCTTGCATTAAATTATGAACCGCGATCATCACACAATCGACCGGCGTCCCATCCACCGCGAACCTGCGTTCGTCTTTTTGAAACAGCCTCATCGGACTCGAAAAAGACAGCGAACAACCCGAACCAGAGCGCTCTTTATCGGGCGCGACGACCCAAATGTCGTCCGAAAAGCGCCGCGCGATGCGCTCCAACACAGCGAGACCTTCGGCCTCTATACCATCATCATTTGTCAAAAGAATGCGCATCACGCCTCCTCATTTTTGCTTTTGTTTGCCATCCGGCGCGCGGTGAGAATCGATACCTCGTAAAGAAGCAAAACCGGCACCGCCAATCCGATTTGGCTGATTATATCGGGTGGTGTCAAGATCGCCGCAAGCACAAATATCCCGACCACCGCATATTTGCGCCCCGCCGCCAGCCCTTGAGCCGTCACAAGGCCCGCCCGCGCCAAAAGTGCCATCACCACCGGCAGTTGAAAACATAGGCCAAAGGCAGCCATCAGCACCGTAATCAGACTCAGATATTCGCTCACTTTCGGCAACATTTCAATCGCGCGTTCAGACGACACCATCTCCATCGACAGAAAAAAGCCCAGCGCCAAAGGCATGATCGCATAATAAACCAAAGCTGCCCCAGCAAAAAACAACAAAGGTGCCGCCAACAAAAATGGCAAAAAAGCCCGGCGCTCATGACGATAAAGCCCAGGCGCAACAAAACGATATAATTGCTGCGCTATCACCGGAAATGAAATCACAAACGCCCCAAAAAAAGATAATTTCACCTGTGTGAGAAAAAACTCCTGCGGCGCAGTGAAAATCAAACGAATGTCGCGCCCCTCTCCCGATGCGCGCTCATAAGGGATCAGCAAAAAGTCAAAAATCTGCGCCGCAAAAATAAACGCCACCACAAAACCCACCGCAAACCCCGCTAGCGAAATCGCAAGCCTTTTGCGCAATTCAGCAAGATGCTCTGACAAAGGCGCTTGCGACGCCGCAAGCTCATCTATTTCAACAGCCTCTCTTGACGCATCTCTGGCCGCATCCTTTTTATTTTTGCTTGCGCGCTTTTTGACTTTTTTGACTTTTTTGGTTTTTCTGGCTTCTGGCATTTTTAGGCTTCACCTTTTTTTCGGAACTCTCTGTCGACGGCAAGATCTGATGAGCTTCTTGGCGCGCCTGATCGCTTTCCAGCTCTTCGGCCATATCCTCAAAGGCGCGGCGCAGATCGCCCATCGCCTGACGCGCCTGTCCGACCCAATGGCCAAGCCGAAAAGCCAGCCGCGTCAAATCCCTCGGCCCGAGCACAAGCAAAGCCAGCACCGCGATCAGAAAAAGCTCAGACCAGCCAATATCAAGCATTAATCGCGATCTTTGTTGGCGCGATCTTTGTCGGAAGTGATCTCGTCGGCATCAAGAGGCGCAGCCTTGCCGTCATCAAGCCCCTTGCGGAAACTCTTGATGCCCAGTGCGACCTCGCTCATCAGCGACGCGATCTTGCCGCGCCCAAATAATAAAATTACGATCACCGCGACAATGGCGATCTGCAACCAACCGATGCTCATGGATTCTCTCCTAGCTTGCTCGATCCTCATCATGCCACAGATAGGGCAATTTCTGAAACCTCTTTCTATGGACAGGGAAGGCGGCACGCCATCTTGCTCAACGATAATTTATTCCTCTTTCTTCCTCATATTCTCTTGTTGAATCTCGTTTCAATCGGATAAAACAAACAAATTATGGGATTTTCATGTGGAATCGTCGGGCTGCCCAATGTCGGCAAGTCCACCTTGTTTAATGCGCTCACGCTCGCAGCTCACGCGCAGGCCGAAAACTACCCCTTCTGCACCATCGAGCCCAATGTCGGCGAGGTCGCCGTTCCCGATCCGCGTCTCGCCCGGCTCGCGGAAATCGCGCAGTCGGCGCGGCAGATCCCCGCCGCAATCAGCTTCGTCGATATCGCTGGCCTCGTGCGCGGCGCTTCCAAAGGCGAGGGACTCGGCAATAAATTTCTCGGACATATCCGCGAGGTCGATGCGCTCATCCATATCGTCCGCTGCTTCGACGATGATGACATCACCCATGTCGAAGGCCGCATCGATCCTGTCGCCGACATTGAGCTCGTCGAAACCGAATTGATGCTCGCCGATATGGAAAGCCTCGAGCGGCAACGCGCGGCGCTCGAGAAAAAGGCTCGCGGAGCCACGACTCGCGGCGGCGATAAAGAAGCCAAGCAGCTTTTGCCTATTGTTGAACAGGCGCTCGAAAACCTACAGGCGGGGAAAAACCTCCGCAGCGAAATTAGCCCTGAGAAAATCCAGAAAATACCGGGATTGCTCACAACGAAAAAAACCCTTTATGTCTGCAACGTTCCCGAAAATGATGCCGCCCGCACCAACGCTCACACAAAGGCCGTCCAAGACTTCGCCGCAAAGCGCGGCGCAACAATGATGATCCTCGCCGCCAACATCGAGGCCGAACTCGCTCAGCTCGACCAAGACGAAGCCGTCGAATATCTGCAAACGCTCGGCCTCGAAGAACCCGGCCTTCATCGTCTGATCCGCACCGGATACCAAATGCTCAACCTCATCACCTATTTCACCGCCGGTCCCAAAGAAGCGCGCGCGTGGACGATCCCGGCCAACACCCTCGCGCCTGCCGCCGCCGGACGAATCCACAGCGATTTTGAAACCGGCTTCATTCGCGCCGAGATCGTCTCTTATGAGGATTTCACCACCCATCAAGGCGCGACGAACGCAGCTCAAGCCGGAAAAATGCGCCTCGAAGGCAAAGATTATATTGTCCAAGACGGCGATGTCGTCTATTTTCGGACGAATAATTAAAATGGAACATAAAAAAAATAGGGAAAAATTATGACGCAATTCTATTGGGAGGATTTCGAGCCCGGCAGCGAAGTCGAGGTCGGCACACGAAAAATCACCCGCGACGAAATCGTCACCTTTGCGAAAAGCTATGACCCTCAGCCCTTCCACCTCGACGAGGAGCTCGCCAAAGACACTTTCTTAGGCCGTCTATGCGCGAGTGGCTGGCAAATCGTGACGATTTTCTCACGCATCATCTATGAGGGCTATGAAAACAGAACGGCTCTAGTCGGCGCGACTCAAATTGAAGAGTGCCGCTGGATAAAGCCGGTCTTCCCCGATGATCAACTGACCGTCAAGCGCATCTGCCTCAAGGCCGAAAAAGCCGATGAACACGGCAAATGTCAGTTTCGCTGGAATGTTTTCGATCAGCATGGCACACAAAAAACTCAGATCACCGGCTGGAGCACAATCAAACGAAAGCCCAAAAAAAGCCCAAAAATATGAGCTATCTTGAAGACGTCATCGTCGGCGCTCAACAAAGGCTCGGCACACATATTTTCGATGAGGCTGAGATGATCGCCTTTGCGCGCGCCTACGACCCGCGCGATTATTATATCAGCGCCGCAGCCGCTCAAAATGGCCCGTTCGGCGCGCTCGTCGCGAGCGGCTGGTTCGTGATCGCCGTCTGGATGCAAATGATGACCCAAACACGGGCAACAGATTTCTGGCAGGCTATGTCCGACCCCGCCGCGCAACAAACCGGTGAGCGTCCCGCCCGCATGGGGCCCTCGCCCGGCTTTCTCGACCTTGCTTGGCCGCATCCGGTCTGCCCCGGAGATGAAATTACCTATGCTGCCCAAGTGCATAAAATTATCAAGTTGAAATCGCGTCCCGAATGGGGTATTGCACGAAATCTCAACGAAGGACGAAATCAGGACAACAAAATCGTCATGAGATTTTTTGGACAAGTCCTGATCGAGCGCCGACATCCAGAAAAATAAAGGAAAATTAAAATGGCAGAAGGAAAAATAATTCCCCTCAAAATCGGCGGCGATGAAATCGGCGCGTGGCACGTCAAAGCAAAAGGCACACGCATTGGCGGTCTTATCCTCGTGCAGGAAATCTTCGGCCTCACCGAAAACATCCGCCAAATCTGCGCAAGCTACGCCGAAGAAGGCTACGAAGTCGTAGCACCTTCTTTGTTTGATCGGCTTGAGAAAAACTTCCAGGGCGATTATTCACCCCAACAGATCGCGCGCGCGCAGGAGCTCGCACAACAAAACGGCGTGGATAATGCCGTTGCTGATGTCCAAGCTTGCATCGATTTTCTCAAACCGCCAGTATTTCTCACCGGCTATTGCTATGGCGGCTCGGTGGTTTGGGCGTCAGCGTGCCGCTGTCGCGGCTTAACCGCAGCGGTCAGCTATTATGGCCGCCTCATCATCGATCATGTCAACGAACAGCCCAAAGTGCCGACCATTCTCCATTTTGGTGAAACCGACGACACCATCCCGATGGATAATGTCCGCCAGATCGAAGCCGCCCATCCCGATATGGAAGTCTATATCTATCCGGCGGGGCATGGATTCAATTCCGCAGTCTCGCCGCATTACAATAAAGAATGCGCCACACTCGCGCGCGAACGCACCCTTGCGCATTTTCAAGCGCATCTGCCTTAAACAGAGTCCCTTCAACTCACCTCTCAGCCTGCGCAAAGCGCGTGATGATCGGCGCATAAAGCTCGGCAAAACCCTCAACCCGCGCCGCGCGCGACGTGATGACCGCTTGATCTAAAATCGTCTCGATCCCCTGCGGATCCGCAGAACGCGCGGCAGGCAGTTTTTTCGCAAGTGAAACAACCAGCTGCATCGCCTTTTGCGTATTGTCAGCGAGTGTCTTCAGCACAATGTCCATCTCCGAGACTTGCGGCCAGCGCCAGCAATCATAATCGGTGACCATCGCCAATGTCGCATAGGGCAGCTCGGCCTCGCGCGCGAGCTTGGCTTCAGGCATATTCGTCATGCCCACCACATCACAGCCCCACTGGCGATAAAGCTCCGACTCGGCGCGCGTCGAAAATTGCGGCCCTTCCATCGCGAGATAGATGCCGCCGCGATGATAAGTGATATTCTCCGCAGCCGCAGCCGCCTCAATGAGATCGCCAAGCCGCTTGCTCACCGGCTCGGCGAGCGGCACGTGAACAACACACCCCGCATCAAAAAAACTCGTCGCGCGCTTCGACGTCCGGTCGATGAATTGATCAATGATGACAAAATGACCCAGACCCATCTCCTCGCGAAACGAGCCGCACGCCGATAATGACAAAATATCGCTCACACCGATCTGTTTCAGCGCCGCAATGTTCGCGCGATAATTCACTTGACCGGGCGAAAGGTGATGACCTTGCCCGTGTCGCGGCACAAAAACGACATCCACCCCCGACAATTGTCCGCAACGCAAAGCCGCCGAAGGTTCGCCCCAATTCGTCGTTATGTTTTCGAAATGCTCATTGTCCAAAGGGAGATCATAAAAACCGGAGCCGCCAATGACTCCCAAAACCCATTTTGACATTTTCAACCCTCATGCCGGTTAGACCAAATCCGGCGCGTCGTCAAAAATAACAGAACCGCCAAAATCGAAAGATAGATCATCACCTGAAAGCCGATGCGCTTGCGCGCCTCCATATGCGGATCAGCCGCCCATGTCAAAAACGCTGCGACATCATGCGACATCTGCGCGATCGTCGCTTTTGTCCCATCTTCATAATCAACTTGGTCCTCCACGAGCGGTGGCGACATCGCGAATGTCGCGCCCATGTAAGCGTTATAATACTGTCCCGGCGGCACCTCCATGCCGATCGGCGGCGCGCTATAGCCCTGCAACAGAGAATAAATATAATCCGCGCCGCCAAACCGCGCTTTGGCGATCAATGACAGATCCGGCGGCAAAGCTCCCCCATTCGACACGCGCGCGCGCTGCTCGTTGGCAAAAGGCGACGGAAAAGGATCCGAAGGCCGCGCCGGTCGCTTGAACATATCGCCTTCGCGATCAGGGCCGTCTTCCACCTCAAATCCCAAAGCGATCGCCACCACTTGCGGCGCGCTATATTCCGGCCCGCCCGACTCGGCTAAATCACGAAAATGCATATATTTCATCGCATGGCACGCCGCGCAGACCTCGTGATAGACCTGATAGCCGCGGCGAAGCTCGGCGCGATCAAACAGGCCAAAAGGTCCGGTGAAAGACCATTGCGTCGGCAGATAATCCGGGGTCGCCTCTTTCGCGGCGACAAAAGCGGGTGTCATCGTCAAGAGCAAAACAGCAAATAAAAAATGTTTTTTCATCTAGACCGATCCCGCCTCCGTCGAGGATAAAACAGGCCGCGCGATGCTCTCAGGCACCAGACGCGGCTTTTCGATCTTGCCCAAGACCGGCATGATTACAAGAAAAAATCCGAAATAATATAAAGTCAGCACCCGCGCCCATAAAATATAAACCCCTTCGGCAGGCTGTCCGCCGAGCCAGCCTAAACCCAGGCAGGTCGCAACAAAAATCACGAAGAAAAAACGATAAAGAGGTCGATAACGCGCCGATCGCACCGCCGAGCGATCCAGCCAAGGCACCAAAAAAAGTATAAAAAGCGAGCCAAACATCGCAAGCACACCACCCAATTTCCATGGGATGGCGCGCAGGATCGCGTAAGGCGGCAGCAAATACCATTCCGGCACGATATGCTCCGGCGTCGAGAGCGGATTCGCCTGAATATTATTATCCGGATGACCCATCACATCGGGATCAAAAAAGATGAACCACGCAAATAATATCGCAAACAGCGAAAGCGCAAAGGCATCTTTGAGCGTGTAATAAGGATGAAAAGGCACAGTGTCCGGCCCGGGACGCACCTCGACGCCCTGCGGATTATTATTGCGCACAACATGAAGCGCCCAAATATGCAGCACCACCACAGCCACAATGATAAAGGGCAGCAAATAATGCAACGAAAAGAATCGGTTGAGCGTCGGATTGTCAACCGAAAACCCCCCCCAGAGCCATTCGCGCACCGCATCGCCGACCAAAGGAAACGCCCCAAGCAAATTCGAAATCACCGTCGCAGCCCAAAAACTCATCTGGCCCCAAGGCAAAACATAGCCGGTAAACGCCGTCACAATCATCAAAATATAAATCGCGACGCCCAATATCCATAAAATCTCGCGCGGCGCCTTGTAAGAGCCATAATATAAACTGCGAAAAATATGTATATAAACCGCCAAGAAAAATAACGCCGCGCCATTCGCATGAGCAAACCGAAGCAGCCAGCCATAATTCACATCGCGCATAATGTGCTGCACACTCTCAAAAGCGAAATCAATATGTGGCGTATAATGCATCGCGAGCAAAATGCCCGTGACAATCTGAACCCCCAAGCAAAAAGTCAAAATGCCGCCAAATGTCCACCAATAATTAAGATTGTTCGGTGTCGGATAGGCGTTCACATGATCTGCAACAAAACGCCAGATCGGCAAACGATCATCCATCCATTTGCCAAAATCGCTTCGAGGTTGGTAAGGATCACCTTGTATCATCTTCAGCCGATCTTAATTTTATTGTTTGAAATAAACTTATAAGGCGGAATCTCTAAATTCGCAGGCGCCGGCCCTTTGCGAATGCGTCCCGACGTATCATAGTGCGAGCCATGACATGGACAAAACCAGCCATCAAAATCGCCGCGCTGCCCCAGCGGCACACAGCCTAAATGTGTGCAAATGCCGATCATCACAAGCCACTCAGGCTTGATCGCCCGATCCTTGTCCGCTTGCGGGTCTTTGAGAACTTCGAGCCTCGTAAGTTTAGCGCGCTGAATCTCGCGCGCCGTGCGGTGGCGAATGAAAATCGGCTTGCCGCGCCACTTCACCGTGATCCCCTGCCCAGCATCAATCCCCTCAAGATCCACCTCCGTCGAGGCCAGCGCCAAAACCGAACGATCCGGATTCATCTGATCCACCAGCGGCCACGCCGTGAAAGCCGCGCCAATCGCGGTGAATGTCCCCGTCGCGACATAAAGAAAATCGCGCCGCGTAGGCGGCTCGCTGTGCTCGCTCATATCTGGCTCTTCTTCCAAGAGAATCTTTTGACTAGCCATGTTTTGACACTAACCCTCGCCCTTGTCTAGCCCCTCGCAAAAGCCTACAGACAAGCCTATGGACGCCAAACTCAATGCTAAACTCAATAAAGCCGCCGAGTGGTTCGCTCAGTTGCAGCACGCCCTATGCGACGCCCTCCAAACCCTCGACGCTCAAGCCCCCGCCCCGCGCGATCACCCCGATTTGCCTCCTGCGCGCTTCGAAATCACAAAATGGCAACGAGGTCAAAATAGAAGCGAAAATCAGGGCGGCGGTCAAATGGCCATGATCCGCAATGGCCGACTCATCGAGAAAGCTGGCGTCCATATCTCCGATGTCCATGGCCAACTCCCCGAAACCCTCGCGGCGCAAATCCCCGATGCCAAAGCTGATGCGCAATTCCGCGCCTGCGGCATCTCAGTGATCGTTCATACGCGCAACCCTCACGCCCCGAGTGCTCATATGAATACGCGCCATATCGCCACCGATCACCTCTGGTTCGGCGGCGGCACCGATCTGACACCTATGCTCGATGCCTATCGCTCGCCAACCCACCAAGACAGCCTAGATTTCCACGCCGCGCTCAAAAATATGTGCGCCGCACACAAGCAGATCAACTATGACGAACTTAAAGCCTGGTGCGCCCGCTACTTCTTCCTGCCGCATCGCAACGAAGAACGCGGCATCGGCGGCATTTTCTACGATGACCTCAATAGCGGCGACTGGGATAAAGATTTTGCCTTCACGAAAGATGTCGGCACGACCTTTATGGATATTTATCCCCGCCTGCTCCGCCGACGCATGGCAAGCACGTGGAACCATGACGACCGCCGCGCTCAAGCAATCCGGCGCGGCCGCTACGCCGAGTTCAACCTGCTCTATGATCGCGGCACACAATTTGGCCTAAAATCCGGCGGCAATGTTGAAGCGATCCTCTCGTCTCTGCCGCCGCAAGTTGTTTGGGTTTAATTATAAAGTGCCGGTTTTGGTGTAAATCGTCGCCTGCACCACCGCCTTCAGACGCTCAATGAGCGAAAACTCGTCCTCTATAAAGTCCGCATCCACCCACCATTCCTCAACCTCGCTCATTACGCGGCCAACCTCCGGTCCCTCGGCGACACCCGCCGCTTGAACCATCCGACCGGTCAATGGAAACTTGGGACGCTCCCAATTCTCCGACATGGCCAGCAAAGCACGCCAGCCTATCCCGTTGCGCGGATTGTCGTCCGCCGCCCATGCCAGCCAAACATGATCGCAAAAAACCTCCTGCCCCAAAAGATATAACAGCCGACGCACCTCGCGCATCGATAAATAACTGACGATCTTGATCGGCGGCGGCGTCAGCATCGTGCGCAGGCGCGCGCGCAAAGCTGTGGAAAGCTTCAGCCGCTCCCCATCGCCCTCAGCCGCCTCAGCCGCGCCATAAAGCGCGCCCAGCAGCAGCAGAGGATCAGGCCGGATAAAAGCCGTCATCGCCAATTTATGCAGCCGCGCCGAAAGATCAAGCCGCGATGCCCGCGGCACAATGAGCGGCAATATCCCCGCCGCCGCCATCAGCCTGAGCGCCTCAGGGCCGCGCGGCAGAGACAGCAATTTCAACAATTCCACCGCAATGCGCTCCACCGAAAGCTGCTTCAAGCCGGATTTCTTCTCGCCGCAAATGCGCAAAGCCGCGTCATCGGCAGCACCCTGCTCAAGCGCAGCAAAGAAGCGAAAAAACCGCAATATCCGCAAATAATCCTCGTCAATGCGCTGGCCAGCGTCGCCGATGAACCGCACACGCCCGATCGCCAAATCCTTGCGCCCGTCTAGCGGATCATGAATCGTGCCGTCCATATCGGCATAAATCGCGTTGATCGTAAAATCGCGCCTTTTGGCATCTTCAAGCCAGTCTTGCGTGAACGCCACCCGCGCATGACGCCCATCAGTCTCAACATCCACCCGAAGCGAGGTGATCTCGTAATTGATGCCGTTCATATGCGCCATCATCGTCCCATGATCGGCGCCGATCGGGTGCGGCTTGATCCCCGCGCGCTCCAATAAAGCCGCTACCTCATCCGGTCTGCGGTCAATCGCCATGTCGATCTCTTTGATCTCGTCGGGCAGCGTCCCCGTTAAACTATCGCGCACGATCCCTCCGACAAAACGCGGGCAAGCACCATCAGCGCCCAAAGCCTCAACGACCCGCTTCGTCTCCGGCGAGCGCAACCACAGCTCGTGAGCTAAACTCCCTTCCATCAAACCCTCTCTTGATCCTCTTTGGTCTGAGCAAAAACCGTCTGGTAAAATGAATGCAGAATGCTCGCCGTCGCGCCCCAAATCTCGCGACCCTCCCAAGAAATGACCCGATAACGCCACACACGCCCCTCCCATTTTCGCTCGCGCGACTCGTAATTCTCCGGCGTCATCAAAAAACGCAGCGGCACCGAAAATATCTCCGCCACCTCCCCATCATCCGCCGAAAAAACCGCCGACCCATCAACAAAACCAATGATCGGAACAATCACTTGACCATAACCCGTATGATGTATATCCAATGCCCCCGAAAGCTCAACATGAGACGGATCAAGTCCAACCTCCTCTTGCGCCTCGCGCAGCGCCGTGCGCGCAAATGAATGATCCTGACGCTCCCAGCGGCCGCCCGGAAACGCCACCTGACCCGCGTGCGAAGATAAATGATCTGCCCGCCGCGTCAATAAAACGCGCGGCTCTTCTGCTTCGATGATCGCCACCAATACCGCCGCCGGTGAACGATCCGCCGACTTCGTCGAAATCAAACTCTCCAGCGACGGCCAGCTCTGATCCGCAAGCGCCCGCTCTATATCCTCGCGATAATTATCCATAATTACCCATTACTCATTTTCTCCATCGAGCTCCCCAATCGACTCAAAAGGAAAAAATACCCCGTCAGACCAAATACCAAATTGATCGCCCTCCTCCACGCCCAGCGCCACAAGATCGTAAAACACCGCACGCGATATCAACGCCTCTAATCGCGCACGCACATGAATATAAGGCGAAGGCGCGCTCGTCGCCGCATCGATCTCGCAGCGCAGCAGATGCGACGCGCCCGCTACCACAACATCATCCACATTCGTGCGAAAACTTAAACTTTGCGCGCGGCCTTGTCCGATAACCCCCATCTCAACAGCAACAAAAGGCGCGTCTTCAATCTCCACCGGCACTTTCTCAACCGGCGTGACCAGATAATGAACGCCGTCGGGGTCGTGGCGCAGCACCGTCGAAAATAGCCGCACGAGCTTCTTGCGACCGATCGGCGAGCCTTGATAATACCACTGCCCGTCGCGCGCGATCCTCATGCCAATATCGCCGCACGACGGCGGATTCCATTTCTCCACCGGCGGCAGACCCTTCGGGGAAGCCGTCGCTTGAATGCTTTTCACAATATCCATAGAGGGGATTATATAGGGTAGACGGCGAAAGCGTCAGGGTAATTTGTCGGACTTATATACAATGCTAGCCCAACTTCGTCATCCCCGCGACAGACTTGTCTGTCAGCGGGGATCCAGTGAAATATAATCGTCGGCGAAGCCTCTCGAGGCGAAACCTCTCGAGGCGTAGCCGACCGCTCCGTTAATGATGTCCGTTCACTGGGTTCCCGCTGACAGAAGTTGAGCCGAGAACCTCACCCATCTTTGCGGGAATGACGGAAACGAGAGGCTTGAAAAACTTTTGGCTTGGATTGTATGTGTCCGGACATTTTGTGCTTCCCCCTTCTGCTGTGGTTGAGGCCAGCGAGGTGACCGGGGAGCCTATGAACCGTTTTTGAACGGCAACAATGGCCTTTGGGCTGTAGAGCCTTGAACATACGCCATTGCCTCCCCAGCCTAAAAAGCAAAGGAGACATCATCGCGGCTGATGTCAGCCGCTTTGTGCGAGATTTTTAAGATCCCTAGAGCTAGACCATCTAACTCTGCGTTTATCCTATCATACTCAATATCTTGGGGACAATTATATTTGACTAGATTCCCGCTGACAGACAAGTCTGTCGCGGGAATGACGGGGGAGACTAATTACGCAAACCGCTCAAGCAGAGCCGGATAGCGATCAGCCCAAGGCTGAGCCTGCTCCAATTGCGCCGCAAGCTGAAACAGCAAAGCCTCCTCACCAAAACGCGCGGTGAACATCACGCCGAGCGGCAGATCGTTATCCCAGCATAAAGGCAGCGACATCGAGGGCTGGCCGGTCATATTCGCAAGACCCGTATAAGGCATGATCTCGCGCAGGGCTTGATTATAGGCGTTGGCGTCGGGACTCATCATATCAATCGTGCCGAGCGTGAAGTTTTTGACCCCAAACACCGGACAGAGATAAACATCATATCTTTGATGAAACGCGGCAATCCGCCGACCAAGCGCGTGGATGAAGTTGATGCTGCTTATGTAATTTTCGGCGCTGGTCTGGCGACCCCATTCCGCAATGCGCCAAGTGGCACGTTCAACTTCATTTTCATTGACCGCGCTGCCGCGAGCCTCGCCGAGCTGCGCGAGCAAAAGAGCAATGTTGCCGCCAATCAGATTGATCTGATGAAAACCAATTTCCTGATAGTCAAGTTCGGGCGCGGCAGGTTCGATCAGGTGTCCTTGCGCCTCGCAGAGCTTGGCAGCTCGATGAATGGCGTCGATGGTCGGCTGATCAGGCTCGCCGCCATCCGGACGCCTTGTGTTGACTGCAATGCGCAATCGGCCAGGTGGCGTCTTTGTCGCGTCAAGGAAAGGACGCTGAGGCGTCGGCGCATGATAGGGATCGCCGGGCACGGGCGCGCTCACGGCATCGAGCGCGGCGGCGCTGTCGCGCACCGAGCGCGACACTACATGATTGCACGACATGCCCGCCCAGCCTTCACCGCGATCGGGCGCCATCGTGACACGTGCGCGCGTCGGCTTGAGGCCGAACAATCCGCAAGCGGCGGCTGGCAGACGAATCGAGCCGCCGCCATCGCTGGCGTGCGCTATCGGCACAATGCCCGCCGCAACTGCAGCCGCTGCGCCTCCACTTGATCCGGCCGGTGAGAGGTCCTGCTGCCAAGGATTCTTTGTCGCGCCATAGATACGTGGCTCGGTCGTGCCGGTGAGACCAAATTCGGGCGAGTTGGTTTTGCCAAAAATAACAAAGCCCGCTTGCTTGAATCGCTCGACAAGAACGCTGTCATGATTGGCAGTTTGATCTTTGAGGATTTGCGATCCAGAGTCTGTTATTGTCCCGTTGAGCATCACATGAAGATTTTTCAACAGAAAGGGAACACCACCGAACGGCCCTGAAGGATTTCGCTGAGCGGTTTCGCGCGCGAGGTCATCGTGGCGCATGATGATCGCGTTCAGCTTGGGGTTGAGCTTGTCGGCAAGCGCCAGCGCGGCATCGAGCGCCTCACGAGCACTGATCTCGCGTTTTTGGATGGCGGCGGCGAGCCCCAGCCCGTCTAATTTTAAATAATCTCCCTTCATGGCTGTGATCTTATACCTTTAAGGCATGCAATGTAAGTGTGAGGTCATCTCCGTGAGTTCGACTCAGCGCTTTTGAGAGCTCATCAAACCGCCTCCCAGTCAAACACGCGGCCGGTCTGTTCAAGACCTGGAGCGGTGCCGCTGATCGCGGGAAAGCCGTGCGTGAGCAAAGTTTCGGGTGTCCAGCCATCGATGCGCGCCGCATTTTGCAGCGGACGCGGCTGGCTCATCATGACAACTTCGTTGCCGCGCGCAACGAGAATTTGTCCGGAAAGTTTGCACTGCGACGCACTGAGCGCAACAGCAACTTGCGCCACTTGATCGGCGCGAGTCATTTGTTTAGAGCGCTCCATGCGTTTGGCCTGCTCCTCATCTTTGACCGGGATGGTCGCGATCATGCGCGTCCAAGCAAAAGGGGCAATCACATTAGATCGGACATTTTTGAGCGCGCCCTCCATAGCGATGATGCGCGACAAGCCAGCGATGCCCATTTTTGCCGCAGCGTAGTTGGCCTGCCCAATATTGCCAATAATTCCCGACGTTGATGTGAACAGAACAAAACTACCTTCCTGCTGCTCACGGAAATGCTCGACGGCGCTGCGGCAGATGTTGAACGATCCTTTGAGATGGACATTGATGACGGTGTCCCAATCTTCTTCGGACATTTTGTGGAACATGCCATCGCGCAAAATTCCGGCAGGACTGATGACCGCGTGAAGACTGCCAAAAGTGTCAATCGCTTGAGCGATCATGTTTTTCGCGCCGATCAGCTCAGCGACAGAGTCGGAGTTGGCTTGAGCTTGGCCGCCATTTTTGCGGATTTCATCGGCGACTTGTTCGGCCGGAGCTTGATCGCCGCTGTCGCCGCCCGCGACGCCGCCACCGAGGTCATTGACAATAACTTGAGCGCCTTCTTTCGCCGCAAGAATGGCGCATTCACGCCCGATGCCCCGCGCAGCACCCGTGACCAACACGACTTTATTGTCGAGAACACCCATGATGCTCCTCCCTGTTTTGCTGTTTTGAGGACTTATGTTATCCGTGAAGGGGGCTGCGAGGCAAGAGTTAACTTGCCGCCAAGCTATCGTATATAATCGCTGCTATGATGTTTGAGATTACCCCAGAGCGGCAACAAGATGCGGTTCATATAGCACGGCTGATGGATGTGTCCTTCGGGCCAGGACGCTTCACGCGCGCGGCCTACCGCCTGCGCGAGGGACGCGCTTGTGTTGCGAACCTGTCTTTTGTCGCTTGTGAGAAGGAGAGCAGCAGGCTGGCTGGGGCAATCAGATTTTGGCCGGTGCTGATCGGCGCGCGCGCAGCGTTATTGCTGGGACCTCTGGCGGTCAATCCTAAATTTCAGGGACAAGGCGCCGGAATGGCGCTGATTGAGCATGGCTGTGCGCAGGCCGCGCAACAAAACCACGAACTAATCGTTTTAATCGGCGATTTAGCCTATTATCGCCGCGCCGGTTTTGAGCAGACACACGGAATTATTTTCCCCGGTCCGGTGGATGTGTCGCGGATTTTGGCGCGCGAATTGAAAGCAGGAGCTGCTGCAGGATTGTCGGGAGAGATCAGAGCGCAAAGTCCGGCTGCGGGGCGCTTTTGCGGCTATGAGTCGGTGATGATGGAAAAAGTCAAAACACAATAAAAGCGAGATCATCACGCGCGACCCCAAAACAACCCCAGCCAAAAATCGCCTTCAAGTTTCAACGCGATAATAACCGCGCGACAGCCAAAGCGGATTGTAATAACGGCGATCCTTCGTGTCTTTCAAAAATCTAAAGTGATGATGCCGCGCCAAAACGCTCTTGTGAAAAACCGGCTTGCCAAGCCTACGAAGCCAGCGAAGTCGAGATCGACAATCCTCATCGCTGCGCCGACCATGAAGCCGACCGATCGCGCTCGGCTTGACAAAATCACTTCCGGCAATTTTGAGCCCATGACGCCGCGCATTCTTGATCATCCAATCCAAAGTGATGTCCGATAAAGCATGATCGCGATAGCCACCGCCTATATCGGAATGAACGCCGATAAACCAAACTTGCTTCACCGTCTTTTGCAGCGTGTTCTTGCGCGTATTGGGAACGCGCCACACAAAAGGCGCAAACATCGGATCATATTCATCCAGCGCCAATGCGTGATAACCATGATGAACCCCCAAAGGCAAATCAAAATTATGAAATGATTGATCCTCCGGCAAAGCCGGAACAATGTCCCAAACACCCAGACATTCTATCCGGCAAGCCTTCGTTTTATGCGCGCGGCAAAAACGATCCGCATGCTTTTTCTTGTTTGGTCCCTGATATATTTTCCACGCTTCTTTTATTTTTTTCTCATCGCCATCGCCGACCTCAATACAGCCAAACAAAGTTAAAAAATTGGCGAGACTCATCATGGCCGCCGCACCGCGGCTGAAGCCAAATAAATAAACTTTATCCCCCTCATGATGACGCTTGCATATCTCACGATAACATTGTCGGACATTCTCCGACAGGCCGCGCCCTAAAACCTTGCCCTTCATATCCCAGCCCAAGCCGACGCCGGAATCATAAAAAACACTTTGCTTGCCCCCGACCTTTTTGACCCGCTGATATAATTTGAACACATTGCTCTTATATTGAGCCGCCTCGCTTTGACCGGTGCCGTCGGCAAAAACCGCTATGTTCTGAGCCGTCTTGACCTCCTTGCCCTCCCATCAATAAGGCAAAGGATAATCATGCTTGCGGCGATAATTATTTTGGCATCTTACCATTGCCTCGCTCATCAATTCGTGGCCCTGCCTCTCGCAATGCGACATGGATTTCCGGTCGCCGATCACCGTGCGCGCGCACACGCGCATCTTCTCGGTCGGTTTGCCATAGCCATGCAGCGCAAAACAAGTTATGGCTGCGTTGCGATCCCCAACCGGAAAAGACAGCAAAAACTTCTTCTGCTCCGCAGACTGCCGCTTCCAGAAATTGTCGCATCGACTCCGCTGAGTCTCATCGCAATTCAACAGACCCGCCGGTATCCGCGCCTGCGCCAAAGACGCTAGACCCAAAAACACAAAGCCAAAAAATAAAACGCGCAGCATTTTTATTTTTCCTCCCCCCTGCTCTCATCATTATTTTTCTCATCATTGTTTATCTCATCAAACAGGGCCGGCTGCTTGCGAAACAAAATCCGATGATAGGACTGAGGAAATAAACGCTGAATCCGATCCATCCAGCGCGCATCACGGCCAATCAAAATCCGCGCTTTGCCCTTGCGCATCCCCTTAATGATCGTCTGCGCCGCATAATCTGGCGTGTTGCGCGCAAACTCATCAAATACTTCGCTGAGGCGCTCACGCTCCTGCGGCGTGTTTTGTTCTTGCGGCAGCTTCATATTGCGGACAATGTTCGTCTTGATCCCGCCAGGATGAACCGACGAAATCACGATCTCGCTCTTGCGCATCTCTTGACGCAGCGCCTCGGTGAACCCCCGAATCGCAAATTTCGACGCATTATAAGCCGACTGATTCGGTACGCCGATCATCCCAAATATGCTCGATACATTGACAAGATTGCCGCGGCCTTTTTCAATCAATTGCGGCAAAAAAGCCTTTGTGCCATAGACCATCCCCCAAAAATTAACCCGCATCACGCGATCGAGATCATCATAGGTCAGATCCGCCGTCGATGATATTTGCGCAATCCCCGCGCAGTTAATCACAATATCAGCACCGTCATGCTCGCGCTGGATGCGCTGCGCAATCTCATGCACCGCGTCGCGATTGCCCGTATCTAAAACATGCGCCTCCGGACGACCCCCCGCCGCCCGAATATCCTCGCGAGTCTGCTCAAGACCTTCGCGATTCACATCACAGATCACCACACGGCGCACCTCTGTCTCGCCTAAGGCAAGCGCTAGACCGCGCCCTATCCCGCTCGCCGCGCCCGTGACAAATGCCGTCGCTCCCGTAAAATCACGCATAATCGCCTCCCTGCTCTCCTAAAGGTTTCATTATTTAGTCAACCACCTTAAACCATTTTGCGCTATTTTAGGCAAATGACAGCCAAAATCGAAAATCCCCTCACACCCCCAATCTCCGAGCCCAACGCCCCGCGCGGCAGACAAAAACTCGCCCGCGAGCTCTCAAGCCGCCTCGCGCGCCATGCGATCGTCCTGTCTTTCGCCGCAGGAATCTTCATCCTGTTCGTCATCGAAGGCTCGGTGAGCCTGCCGCTCGCTGCCAGCGGCATGGCGCTCCTGCTTGCCTCAGCGCTCATCTACACCGGAGAGCTGCCCGCTAGCACCGCGCGGCGATGGCGCGCCGAGAGACTCTATGCCCTTCGACGCGATGCCGCTAACCTCTTGCCCTATCCTCTCCTGTTGACAAACCTCAATGGAAATATCCGACTCGCCAACCGCGTCGCAACCTCTCTATTCGGACGCGAAAATATCCGCGACCTTCATATTTCAGCACTCGTGCGCGATCCCGCCTTCCTCGACGCCTTCGCTCAAGCCCAAAAAGACGGCCAGACACGAAAAGTCAATTGGCGCATCTCTGTCCCGATCGAGCGACATTTTCATGTCTATATCGCCGCAGCGCTTGCGCCGCGACACGGCATGAAGCCCTTTATCCTCATGACCTTCGATGAACAAACCGATATCCACATCGCCGATCAAATGAGACGCGACTTCATCGCTAATGCAAGCCATGAACTCAAAACGCCGCTCTCGGTCTTTAGCGGCTACCTCGAAACCCTGCGCGACGTCGAGCCTCAAGATCAAGAAACACGGCAAAAATTTATCTCGGTCATGGAAGAGCAGTCACAATTGATGGGCCAGCTCGTCGATGACCTCCTGTCGCTGAGCCGAATCGAACAGCAAGAACATCGACCCCCCAGCGAAAATGTCGACCTCATCGCCATCATTGACAAAGCGGTCAAAATTAACGCCTCCGCCGCGCAGCAGGCCAACATCAATATCAATATCAAAGAAAGCTCCAAAGCCGCTCAAAGCCAAGGCGACGCTAAAGAACTCGTCCAAGCCATCAGCAACCTCATCAATAACGCGATCCAACACGGCGCCAATGATCAAAATACAGGCAATCAAAACCAAAATAAAAATATCAACATCAGCCTCGCCGAAGACACGTTCGAAGGCCAACCCGCTTGGGCAGTCGCCGTGCGCGATTTCGGGCAGGGGATCGCTCCCCATCACGCACCGCGACTCACTGAGCGATTCTATCGCGTCAATCCCGAAGAAAAACGCAAACTCGGCGGCACAGGCATCGGACTCGCCATCGTCAAACATATCCTCACGCGACATCGCGGCGAATTGCGCGTCGAAAGCCAGCCCGGCCAAGGCTCTACCTTTACCGCCATCTTGCCGCAAATCTAACCTTTACACATACATACCTGCGCATAAAGTGTCATAAAACTATCACATTTGACACATAGACTCCTCCCAGCCACACGATCAAAAGGAGACACCCATGAAATATCTCGTTTATGCGCTCGCAAGCCTTGCGCTTGCTTTCCCCGCCGCAGCGCGCGAGCAGATCAAAATCGTCGGCTCGTCGACCATGTTCCCGTTCTCATCGGCGGTCGCCGAGCAATTTGGCCGCTCATCTCAATATCGCGCGCCCGTCGTCGAATCGACCGGCACCGGCGGCGGCATGAAATTGTTTTGCAGCGGCATCGGCACCAACCACCCCGATATGACCAACGCCTCGCGCAGGATCAAAAAATCCGAGTTTGAGCAATGCCAAAAAAACGGCATTAAAATCACCGAAGTCAAAATCGGCTTTGATGGAATCGTGCTCGCAAACTCTAAAAGCGGCAAAAGATTCAAATTGACGCGCAAGGAAATTTTTCAAGCACTCGCCGAGCGCGTCCCCGTCAAAGGCAAATTGCGCAAAAATCCCTATCGCAAATGGAGCGACATCAATAAAAACTTCCCCAATGTCAAAATCGAAGTGCTCGGTCCGCCGCCGACATCCGGCACACGCGACGCCTTCGTCGAACAGGCTATGGAGGGCGGCGCTAAAAAATTCAAATCCCTCGCCAGCCTGCGCAAAAAAAATAAAAAAACCTTCAAAGCAATCGCCCACACCATCCGACAAGACGGCGCCTTCATCGAAGCCAGTGAAAATGACAACCTCATCGTCCAGAAACTTCTCGCCAATAAAAACGCACTCGGCATTTTCGGCTTCAGCTTCCTCGACAATAATAGCGACCTGCTCCAAGGCGCAATCGTCGAAGATTACACCCCCAGCTTCGAAAATATCGCCGCCGGTAAATATCCGATCTCGCGCTCGCTCTTCTTCTATGTCAAAAATAATCATGTCGGAATCATCCCCGGTATCCGCCGCTTCATCAAAGAATTCACAAGCCCACAAGCTTGGGGCGATGACGGATACCTCGCCGAACGCGGCCTGATCCCTCTGCCTCAGGGCGAGCACGGAAAAGTCGCCCGCAAAGCGCGCGCGCTCACCGAGCTCCGCCTGTCTCAAGTCAAATAAGCAAAAATGACCCTGCCCGGCCTATTCACGCTCCTCACTTTATTGAGCGCATGGCTCGTCCTCGCCGGACGCGGACGCATGAGCGCTCTACACGCCCAAGGCGCAGCCCTCGTCTCAGCGCCGATCCACTACGGAACCTGGAGCGCTCTATGCGGCATCGGCGCAAGCATAACGCTCATCTTTATCTGGCTGATCGCTGAACAATTCGTCCTCAATGCGCAATTGTTTGCGCAACTTGGCGATCATCTCACCGAGCGCGGCGCACAGGAAATCGCGCTGATCGCAAGCCAGATCACCAACCCTTCGGCTGCTTTCGCGCTCGATGACCCCGCCCTCAACGCCATGCGCGATCAACATCAGGCCGCGAGCGCCACAAGCCGCCTCTGGATGACACTCAGCGCCATCGCGCTCGCAATCCTCGCGGGCGGCGGCGCGCTGATGCGACTCAACCCAGCACAAAAAATGCGCGAAAAAATAGAACAACTCGTCCATATCCTCATGTTTGCTTGCGCCACCATCGCTGTTCTCATCACTGCGGGCGTCTTCCTCTCGCTCATCTTTGAAGCAATCCGCTTCTTTAACCTCATCGCCCCAGCCGACTTCCTGTTCGGACTGCAATGGAGTCCGCAAACCGCTTTGCGCCCCGGACAAATCGCCGCTGAAGGCCAGTTCGGCATCATCCCCCTCTTCGCCGGAACCCTGCTGATTACTTTCATCGCGCTGCTCGTCGCCGGACCCGTCGGGCTCATGTCCGCAATCTACATGGCCGAATATGCCAGCAAAAAAGTCCACGCCACCGCTAAACCCATGCTCGAAATCCTCGCCGGAATCCCCACCGTCGTCTATGGCTTCTTCGCCGCCCTGACACTCGCGCCCTTCATCCGTAATCTCGCCGAAGGATTCGGCCTCAGCGCCTCATCTGAATCCGCGCTCGCCGCCGGAATCGTCATAGGCATTATGATTATCCCATTCATCTCATCCTTGTCCGATGACGTCATCACCGCCGTGCCCCATAACCTGCGCGACGGCTCCTACGCGCTCGGCGCGACAAAGTCCGAAACTATCATCCGCGTCGTCCTGCCCGCCGCTCTGCCCGGCATCGCCAGCGGCTTCCTGCTCGCCATCTCGCGCGCCATCGGCGAAACTATGATCGTCGTCATGGCCGCCGGACTCGCTGCTAACCTCACCGCTAATCCGCTCGAAGCCGTCACCACCGTTACCGTCCAGATCGTCACTTTGCTCGTCGGCGATCAAGAATTCGACAGCGCTAAAACACTCGCTGCCTTCGCGCTCGGACTTACTTTGTTTCTCATCACCTTCTTCCTCAACACGCTCGCTTTGTTCACCGTGCGCAAATATCGAGAGCAATATGACTAAATTATCCTCCCTACTGCCTCGACGACGCCGCGTCGAACGCGCCTTCCAATTCTCAGGACTCGCTATGCTCGGCCTCGCCGCGATCTTGCTCGTCATCCTCATCAGCACGGTGAGCGCTCGCGGCTTGGCGGCATTGCGCCACGCCGAAATCCAACTGCCCATCAAAATCTCTGAACTCTCGCAAGACGGCTCAATCGACGGCTCAATCAATAACGAAGAGATAGATTATCATCAAGTCCTCAAAACAGCGCTCGCCGAACTTTTTCCCGAAGCCGCACAAAGCCGTCGCGGGAGAAGAGACCTCAAACGCATCTTGCTCGGCGCTCATGCCGCCGACCATCTGCCGCAACAACTCGATCCCGAAATAATTAGCCAAACAAAATCTAATCTGATTCATACTTGGCTGCCAATGTCCGACACCGCCGACGGCTTCCTCAAAACCGGCGCGGCAAACTTGACCGAACAACAAAAAAACTGGCTCGAAACATTACAGGCCAACGGCCATATCCGCTTCGCGTTTCACTGGGAATTCTTCTCCGCCGGAGACAGCCGCAACCCCGAACACGCCGGAATCTACGCCGCCCTCATCGGATCGCTCTGGCTCATGGCGATCACCTTGCTGCTGAGTTTTCCGATCGGGGTGCTCGCTGCAATCTACCTCGAAGAATTCGCCCCCGCTAATCGCTGGAGCGACTTCATCGAAATCAACATCAATAATCTCGCCTCCGTGCCGTCGATCATTTTTGGCCTCATGGGCTTGGCTCTGTTTCTCAACTGGTTCGGCCTGCCGCGCTCATCACCTCTGGTCGGCGGCATGGTGCTCTCTTTGATGACCCTGCCGACAATCATCATCTCAACACGCGCCGCCCTCGCCGCGGTGCCGCCCTCGATTCGAGAGGCCGCGCTCGGCATCGGCGCCTCGCATATGCAAAGCGTCTTTCATCATGTTGTGCCGCTCGCTCTGCCCGGCATCCTCACCGGCGCGATCATCGGCATGAGCCGCGCGCTCGGCGAAACCGCGCCCCTGCTCATGATCGGCATGGTCGCCTTCATCACCGATACCCCGCGCAACCTCACCGATCCCGCAAGCGTCCTGCCGGTGCAAATATATATCTGGGCCGACAGCCCCGAACGCGCCTTCGCCGATAAAGCCAGTGCCGCCATCATGATCCTGCTGCTTTTTCTTGTTAGTATGAATGCTGTCGCTGTCTTCCTCCGACGGCGATTCGCTCATCGATGGTGAATAAAAATAGTGAACAGAAAAACTATGCCCGAACAGCCTAAAATCATGACACAAAATGTCGATGTCTTCTATGGAGCCAAACAGGCCATCTTCGATATCTCAATTACGATCCCGCAACATCAAGTGACCGCTCTGATTGGGCCTTCGGGCTGCGGTAAATCTACCTTCTTGCGCTGCCTCAATCGCATGAACGATGTGATCCCCGAATGTCGCATCTCCGGCATCATCGAAATCGACGGCCAAGACATCTACGATAAAAAAATCGACCCCGTCGCCCTCAGACGACAAATCGGCATGGTGTTCCAAAAACCCAACCCCTTTCCTAAATCCATCTACGAAAATATCGCCTATGGTCCGCGCATCCACACCCTCGCCGAACACCGCGCCGAAATGAACCAAATTGTCGAGCAAGCCCTTACACATGCCGGATTATGGGACGAAGTTAAAGATCGCCTCAGCGACCCCGCACCCTCACTTTCGGGCGGGCAGCAGCAAAGGTTGTGCATCGCGCGCGCCATCGCCGTCAGCCCCGATATCATACTGATGGATGAACCCTGCTCCTCGCTCGACCCGATCGCCACCGCCCATATCGAAGAGCTCATCGACGAATTGCGCCACCTCTATACGATCGTCATCGTCACTCACTCCATGCAGCAGGCCGCGCGCGCATCGCAGCGAACCGCCTTCTTCCACCTCGGTGTTCTCGTCGAGCAGGGACCCACAAAAAATATATTCACCCAGCCTCAAGACCAGCGCACCCAAGATTACATCACCGGACGTTTCGGATAAATTAAGGAGACCATCATGCCCAGCCGACATACCGTTAACGCCTTCGATAAAGACCTCACCCAATTGTCCAACCTCATCCTCCAAATGGGCGGCCTCGCGGAAGCCCAAATGGCCAAAGCCCTCGAAGTCATGCAAAACCCCGACCCCGCTCAAGCCGAAAAAATTATCCAAAACGATAAAGATATCGACGACCTCGATATCGCCATCAATAACCACGTCGTCCAATTGCTCACCCGTCGCCAGCCTATGGCGCGCGACCTGCGCGAAACCATCGCCGCGCTCAAAATCTCGTCCGACCTTGAACGCATCGGCGACATTGCTAAACACGTCGCCGAGCGCAGCAGCGAAATCCCGCTCTCTTTGCCGCGCGCGCTCTATGGCGGCCTCAGCCATATGGGCAAGCGCGCGCTCAAACAAATCAAAGACGCCCTCGACGCCTATTGCGAGCGCGATACCCAAAAAGCCTTCGCCGTCTGGAAAGGCGATCAGGAACTCGATGAGCTCTATAACGCCACCATCCGCGAAATGCTCACCTATATGCTCGAAGATCACCAAGCCATCTCTTCGTGCATCAACCTGCTGTTCGCCGCAAAATACATCGAACGCGCCGGTGATCACTCAACCAACATCGCCGAAACGATCATCTTCGTCTCAACCGGCCAGCCGCCTCCCGATGATCGCCCCAAAGGCAAAAAAATCAATCCCGAACAAATGGAATAATCTATGCCCGCGCCTTTGATCCTCATCGCCGAAGACGAAACCGCGCTCATCGACCTCCTCGCCTATACGCTCAAACGCGAGGGCTTCGCCATCCGACGCGCCGCCGATGGACGCCAAGCTCTCCTCCAAGCCGCCAAAACGCCAACCCCCGACCTCCTGCTCCTTGACTGGATGCTGCCCGGTCCATCCGGCATCGACATCTGCAAGCGCCTGCGACGCGATCTGCGACTCAAATCCATGCCGATCATCATCCTCACCGCACGCGGCGAAGAACCCGATCGCATCAAAGGACTCAACTCCGGCGCCGATGACTACATCACCAAGCCCTTCTCCATGAAAGAATTGATCGCGCGCATCCGCGCTCTGCTGCGCCGCGCCCTCGCCGAGCTCGACGCCGAAATCATCGTGCGCGGCGACATCCAAATCAACAAAACCACAAAAATCGCATCGTGCCATGACAAACACATCGCGCTCAGCTCAATAGGCTTTCAACTGCTCGTTCACCTCGCCGATCGGCCCGGCCATGTCTTCAGCCGCGAAAGCCTGCTCGACGCCATCTGGGGACACCACAGCGCAATCCAACCGCGCACCGTCGATGCCAACATCAAAAGACTGCGACAGCAGATCAAAAAAAACTGCGGCCATGATCCAATCCGCACCGTCCGCAGCCTCGGCTATGTTTTTGAAAACTAGTCTTTGAAAACGAGCCAGAGCCGACCACTCTTTGCAGGAATGACCCTCTAGCTCCGCGATGAAATCTTCGCTGATCCCTTGATCGGCGTGGAAACCTCTGCCTCCTGCGCTGCTAAAGCCTTGTTCGAACGCTGATAAGCAACATGCGTGTGATAATCACAATAGACCCTGTCCGCATCAAGCTTGCCGCCGCAAAATCGGAAATTTTCCTTGTCCTGCGGATCGCCCATCGGCCAGCGACATTTATGATCGGCAAGATCAAGAATGCATACATCCTCTTCCGCCGGCTTCAACTGCGGAATCGGCGCCGCTAAACTCTTGCCATAAGACACAGAACGCGCACTCTTACGACCCGGTGCAGCTACACGCTCCACCATTGGCCTGCGTCCGCCGCTCTTGCCGCCGCGAGATGGCAGTCCCCGATCAGCAAAACCCATCCGGTGAACCTTGCCGATCACCGCATTGCGCGTCACACCGCCTCCCAGTTGGCGCGCGATCTGACTCGCCGAAAGCCCAGCCTTCCACAATTTCTCTAATATCTGAACCTGATCTATATCCCAAGCCATAATAACCCCCTTTCTGGTGTGTTGATTCGATCTAACAACTATATATCGTTGTGATAACCATATATTGTGTTTCCTATCCCCTACCTAACAACATAAGGGGGGAGTGAAAAGACCGCTTTTCGCTTTATCAACAGAAAAATGATATAAAAATTCAATGAAATCTGCGAAATCTGCGAAATCTGCGAAATCTGCGAAATCTGCCGCGAAACCCGCCATAAACCAAATCGCCGCAAAACAGGGCGTCCCACGCTACTTCAGCGGCGTGAACTGGATCGGCCTGTGGACCCTCTATTTCAAAGAAGTCTGGCGATTCCTCAAAGTCTTCCTCCAAACCCTCATCGGACCGATCATTAACGGCCTCTTATTCCTTGCAATTTTCTCACTCGCCATGGGCGAGTTTCGTCCCGATATCGGCGGCATCAGCTTCATCAAATTCCTTGCCCCCGGCCTCATGATGATGTCCATTATCCAAAATGCGTTCGCTAATACATCGTCCTCACTGCTGATCGCCAAAGTCCAAGGCAATATCGTCGATTACCTCATGCCGCCTCTGTCTCCCGGAGAACTCAATACCGGCCTCGCGCTCGCCGGAGTCACACGCGGCATCGTCGTTGCGCTCGGAACCGGAATCTCTATGACCTTCTTCGTTGACCTCACGCCCGTCTATCTGTCCGTGATCATCTTCCATACAATCGGCGGCGCTCTGATGATGTCGCTGCTCGGAATCATCACAGGCATTTGGGCCGAAAAATTCGACCACCTCCAATCCGTCATCAATTTCATTATCCTCCCCCTCTCTTTCCTCTCCGGAACCTTCTACTCGGTTTCTCAACTGCCCGACTTCGCTTACACAATCAGCCGATATAACCCCTTCTTCTACATGATCGACGGCATGCGATACGGATTCACCGGATATGCCGACGGCAATATCACCACCGGCATCTACCTCGTCATCGGACTAAATGTTGTGCTTTGGATCATCTGTCATGCTATCCTGCGGCGCGGCTGGCGCCTCAAAAATTGAAAACCTCAAAAGATCATCATGACCTCCATCTCTAATGTCTCTCCTCACCTTTTGCCGGTCTACCCGCGTGTCGACCTCGCCTTCACGCATGGGCAAGGACCCTATCTCTTCACCCAAAACAACGAAACCTATCTAGATTTTGCTTCCGGTATCGCTGTCAATACGCTCGGCCATGCACACCCGAAGCTCGTCGAAGCTCTCACGCAACAAGCAGAAAAATTATGGCACGTCTCAAACCTGTTCAAAATCCCACAACAAGAAGCCCTCGCTAAAACACTGACCGAAGCAAGCTTCGCTGACCTCGTCTTCTTCACCAATTCAGGCGCCGAAGCCGTCGAATGCGCGATCAAAATGGCGCGCGCCTTTCATCAGCACCAAGGGCGCAGCAATAAAACCGAAATCATCACCTTTGAAGGCGCATTCCATGGCCGCACAATGGCCGCACTCTCGGCAGCGCACAAAGCCAATGGCTTCGGACCCGCTTTGCCCGACTTCATCCAGCTCCCCGCTGAGGACGAGCAGAAGCTCCAACAGACGCTCAGCGATAAAACCGCCGCCATTATGATCGAGCCAATCCAAGGCGATGGCGGCGTCAGAGTGATCGAAGAAACCTTCCTTCAAGAACTGCGCAGCGCCTGTGATCAATGTGGCGCTCTATTGATTTTCGATGAAGTGCAGGTCGGAATAGGCCGCACCGGCGCGCTCTTCGCGCATGAGAGCTGCGAGGTGGCACCCGATATATTGGCCGTCGCCAAAGGATTAGGCGGTGGATTCCCGATCGGCGCCTGCCTCGCTACAAACCGCGCCGCCGCCGCGATGAAAATCGGCACGCACGGATCAACATTTGGCGGCAACCCGCTCGCGATGAGCGTCGGACAGGCCGTGATGGATATCGTCCTTGAAGATGAGTTCCTCGCTCATGTGCGGCGGATGGGACTCTCCTTGACACAGCGTCTGGCAATCTTGGCCGCAATGTTTCCCGATGTCATCGGCACGTGGCAGGGACGCGGTCTGATCTATGGCTTTTTCTGCCACCAAGGCGCTCAAGCGATCACCGAAGCAGCGCGCGAACAAAAACTTCTCCTCGCCCCCGCTCAAAATGAAATCGTTCGACTCCTGCCGCCACTCAATATCGAAGAGCCCCATCTCACCGAAGCTGCCGAAAAATTAGAAGCCGCTTGCGCCACGCTCTCAAAAACACCGCAAGGCGCTCTCGTCGATGCGATCAACAAAGAGCCCGAAGATCTCGAAAAGCCCGATTAAAAATATGCCGCACTTCCTCGATCTAGATCAGCTCCCAAAAAATACCTTGCGCCAGATTCTCGATCACGCGCAACAGCGCAAACAAAATCGCGGCGACAAACCCCAAGGCGCGCCCGATGACGATCGCCCTTGCAAAAATCACGTGCTCGCTATGGTGTTTGAAAAAGTCTCGATGCGCACAAGAATATCGTTCGATATGGCAATGCGCCAGCTCGGCGGCCAAGCAATCGTCATGGATGCCGCCAGCGCCCACATCTCGCACGGCGAAAGCATGGCCGATACCGCGCGCGTTCTGTCGCGCTATGTCGATGCAATCATGCTGCGCGCCGGAGACCATCAGCGCCTCGTCGAAATGGCCAAATATGCCAACGTGCCCGTCATCAATGGCCTCACGCAGCAAAGCCACCCAACGCAAATCGTCGCCGACATCATGACCTTTGAACAACATCGCGGCAATATCGAAAATCGCAAAATCGCTTGGATCGGCGACGCCAATAATGTCGCGCTCTCATGGATTCACGCCGCCGCGCAGCTCGGCTTTGCGCTCCACCTCGCCTGCCCGCGCCAAACCGACACAATCCGCCAAGCTCTCCAATGGAGCCAAAACTTCAACCCCAAAGCCTATATCCAAATCACAGACCAGCCCCAAGACGCCGCTCAAAACGCCGACGCCATCACCACCGATACGTGGGTCTCGCTCAGCGACCCCGAAAGCCAGCGCAAGGCCAAAAGCCAAAACCTCATCCCCTACCGCATCACCCCCGAACTGATGGCGCACGGCAAAAAAGACGCCGTTTTCATGCACTGCCTCCCGGTCTGGCGCGGCAATGAAGTGGACGCCCAAGTCGCCGATGGACCCCAATCCATCATTTTCGACGAGGCCGAAAACCGCCTCCATGCACAAAAAGCTATTTTATTGTGGGCTCTGCAAATGCTTGCGCTATAATCTCGCTATGTCCGAAAAAACGCCAAAAAATACGCCCGAAAACGCAACGCAAAAACTAAAAAAAACTTTGACTTTGCGCAAATTCGCTCAACGCTTCCTGCCGCTGGCCGTGCTCGTCGGCTCGTTCGGCGCGTTCTTTTTGCTCGTCTCGCTGAAGGAAGAAGTCCAAACCACCGCGCCCAGTGAGCGAGTCTGGAATGTCACCTCTCAGCGCGTTCAGCTCGGCAATATCCAGCCCACGCTCAATGTGTTCGGCGAAATCGTCGCCGGACGCCGCGTCGATCTGCGCACCTTCGTCGCCGGTGAAATCGTCGAAGCTTCCCCTAACCTCCGCGATGGTGGAATCATCGAGGCCGATGACACCATCCTCAGAATCGATCCCTTCACCTACGAAAACGCCGTCGATGAAGCCAGCGCGCGACAAACCGAAGCCAGCGCGCGACACGAAGAACTCCGTGCCCAACACACTCAAGAACAAAACCTCCTCAAACGCGCCCGAGAGCAAGCTCTGCTCAAAAAACGCGACCTCGATCGCGCCATAAAACTCGCCCGCGCCGGACACATCTCGCAAAAAACCCTCGACGATAAAAGACTCGCCGTTAGCCTCCAACAACAGGCCGTCGAAATGCGCAAAAGCAGCCTCGCTATCCAAGAGGCGCGCCTCGAACAGCAAGAAGGCGCCGTTAAACGCAGCAAAATCTCCGTCGCGCTCGCCGAGCGCAACCTCGCGCGAACTGAACTCACCGCGCCCTTTCGGGGATTCCTCAATAACGTTACCGCCGCCGAAGGCCGCCACCTCAACATCAATGACCGCATCGCCACCCTCACCGATGCCGATCAGCTCGAAGTCCGCTTCCATCTCTCCGACCAGCAATTTGGCCGCATCGTCACTTCAGCAGGCCGCCTCAAAGGGCAAAACATCGATGTCCTATGGCGAATCGGAAAAAAAACCCTCCCGTTCAAAGGGCAAATTATCCGCATCGGCGCTGAAATCTCGCAAATCGCCGGCGGCGTCAGCGTCTTCGCCGCCATCGAAACCGCCAGCATCGATTCAACTTTGCGCCCAGGCGCTTTCGTCCAAGTGCAGCTCGACGATCGCCCCTATCAAAACGTCGTCCGACTCCCCGAAGATGTCCTCTATAATGGCGATATCGTCTATGTCATCGTCAAGGGACGCCTCGAACCGCGTCCGATCAAAATCGTCGGCACGATCGGCGGCGATGTCATCGTCGAAAGCGGACTCAAAAATGGCGACGTCGTTATGACAACTTGGTTCGCTGAAGCCGGACCAGGCATCCGAGTCCAAACCATCAAAACCGCCGCCCAAAAACCTCCCTCAACTCAATGAGCCCAAATCCCTGATCCCAAAATGAGCGACCCCCAAAACAATAATTCTCAAACTGCCCCTCACACCGCGCACGTCAAAGCGCCGAGCCTCATCAGCTTCTTCGCACGCCATGCCAACGCCCATAACCTGCTGATGGCCATCATGATCCTCACCGGCGGCTTCTTCCTGCGACAGCTCAATACACAATTTTTTCCCACCGTCGATGTCCCCGTTATTACCGTCACCGTTATCTGGCCCGGTGCCAGCGCCGAAGACGTCGAAGCTAATATCATCGAAGCCCTCGAGCCCGGCCTGCGATCCATCGCCGGACTAGACCACATCACAGCCAGAGCACAAGAAGGCAGCGGAATCATCCTGCTCGAATTTAAAATCGGAACCGATATGCAGCGCGGCCTCTCCGATGTCGAATCAAGCGTCAAAGATGTCACCACTTTGCCCAAAGATTCCGAAACCCCGCAAATTAGCCGGTTATTATTCTTTGAACCCGTGATGAGCCTGTCTCTCTCCGGGCCCTTCTCCGAACAGGCGCTCAAAACCTATGCACTCAAAATCCGCAACGATCTGCTCAGGTTAGGCATCGATCGCGTCTCCTTCAAAGGACTGCGCGGAGACGAAATCTGGGTCGAAGTCAGCGAAGAAAACCTCCGACGCTTCGACCTCACTTTGGATGATATATCCCGGCGCATCCGCGATTCCAGCGAAGACCTCCCATCGGGAACATTGTCGGGACTCGTCGAAAAACAAATCCGATCGCTCGGACTCAAAGCCGGACCGCGCGCTATCTCTCGCCTCGAAGTCCGATCGATGAAGAGCGGCGAAAAACTTCTGCTCCGCGATATCGCCATCATCCGCGAAACCTTCGATAAAAAAGAGCCCGTCGGCGTCATCGACGGACAATCCGCCATACGCATCGATATCGAACGCTCCGCAACCGCCGATATCCTCGAAGTCTCCAATAAAGCCGACGCCTATCTCGCGCGCATTCGACCCTCTTTGCCGCAATCGCTCAAAATTGAAAAGTTTAACGTCCAATCCGATCGCGTCCGACAGCGAATCTCCATCTTGATCAAAAACGGCGCCGGCGGCCTCGTGCTTGTGCTCGCCGTGCTATTCCTCTTCTTAAATAGCCGCGTCGCCATATGGGTCGCCGCTGGTATCCCGATCGCCATGATCGCAGCGTTTTCCGGAATCTTCCTCGCTGGCCTCAGTATCAATATGCTCACTTTGTTCGCCCTCATTATGATGCTCGGCATCGTCGTCGATGACGCCATCGTCGTCGGTGAACATACCGCCTTCCTGCGCGAAAAAGGCCTCGAACCCATAGACGCCGCTGAACAAGGCACCACACGAATGGCCGCGCCGGTCTTCGCATCATCGCTGACAACCATCGCCGCCTTCATGCCCATGTTCCTCATCTCCGATATCCTCGGCGAATTTATGAAATCACTCGCCATCGTCGTCATCATCATTATCATCATGAGCCTCATCGAAGCGTTCTTCGTCCTGCCCGGACATATGCGCCACGCGCTCGTCCATATCGGCAAGGAGCGCAAAGGCTTCATCGCGAAAATCCAATCTAGCTTCAATAAAAAATTCATCGCCTTCCGCGAAGGTATCTTCCATCGCTTCGTCTCGCGTGTCTATGACCACCGCTATACCTCCGCCGCAGCCATTTTTGGTGCCCTGCTCATCTCAATCGGCTTTATGATCGGCGGCCATGTCGGATTCCAATTCTTCCCCTCGCCTGAAGCCGAAACCGTCTTTGGCCGCACGATCTTCCTCCCAGGCACACCCAGAGAACAAGTCAATCAAGCGCTCGAAGAAATGGAAAAAGCCCTCGTGCGCGCCGAAATCGACCTCGCTGGAAAAAAAGGCGCAATCATTAAAACCCATTTCAGTCAGGCCGGCACCGCTGGCGAAAGCGTCGGCGATCACCTCGGTCAGGTCACCGTTGAACTCCTCCCCAGCGAAGTGCGCGATATCCGCACCGTCGATTTCATCCCCGCTTGGCGCAAACAAATACCCAACCTCCCCGCATTAGATCGCCTCATCGTCATCGGGCAGCGCCTCGGACCGCCCGGACGCGATGTCGAAATTAACCTCGAAGACGCCCCCATCCGAACCCTCAAAAACGCCGCCAGAGAACTCATCAAAGAACTCAGCGCCTTCGACGGCATCAGCAATATCGAAGATAACCTCCCTTGGGGGAAACGCGAAGTCCTCCTTGAAGTCACGCCGCGAGGCTATGCGCTCGGATTCACAACCCAAGAGGTCGGACGACAAATGCGCAACGCTTTCGAAGGCTCCATCGCGCGACGCTTCCCGTCCAAAGATGAAGAAATCACCGTGCGCGTCCGTCTGCCTGAAAACGACTCCGACGCAAAATCTCTCGCCGAAATCTATCTGCGCGCGCCCAACGGACAGAAAGTTCCCTTAACCGATATCGTCGCCATTCGCGAGCAGGTCGGATTCGCGCGCATCACGCGCCAAGATGGTCTGCGCACAGTTTCCATCACCGCCGAACTCGATCAAAGCAGGCTGCCGCTCGTGCGGCTGCAGGAAGAGCTCGAGAGAAAAACTATGCCCGATCTCGCGCAAAAATACGACATCAGCTACTCCTATGGCGGCCGCGCCGAAGAACAAAGCAACACTTTCGGCGATCTCAGATTAGGCCTCGCGCTTGCGCTCGCGATGATCTACTTCATCCTCGCCTGGGTCTTGGGCAATTACGGACGCCCGATCGTCATTATGGCGATCATCCCGTTTGGATTCATCGGCGCGGTCATGGGCCATTTTGTCATGGGCTATGATCTCACCATGCTCGCCATGATCGCCCTATTAGGACTAGCCGGCATCCTCATCAACGATTCCATCGTCCTCGTCGTCCAGATCCAAGAACATGTCGATCAAAAAATGCCCATCCGCGATGCCATCATCATCGGCACAAAAGAACGGCTGCGCGCCGTCATCTTGACCTCAGCAACGACCGTGCTCGGACTCCTGCCTTTGTTGTTTGAACGCTCCCTGCAAGCACAATTCCTTAAACCCATGGCAATCACCATGTCTTGGGGCGTGGGAATCGGCACGATCATTATCCTGTTCATCGTGCCCTCTTTCCTCGGAATCCTCAACGACATCAAAACACGCTTCACAAGACGCCAACAACTAACTCCAGCCCGACCCGCCTAATTACGCCAGAAAACCCGCGTGAATAAAACAAAAATCGTGAAAACCTCCAGACGGCCCACGAGCATCGCCGCAGATAAAATCCACTTGACGTAATCACTCAGATCAGCAAAAGAACCCGCCGGACCAATAATCCCGCCTAAACCCGGCCCCACATTCGATACCGAAGTCGCCGCCGCCGAAATCGACGTGATCACATCAAGCCCTGATATGTTCAATAAAATCGCCACCACCGCACAGCAAATCGCGTAAAGAAAAACAAAATTCATCACCGACGCCGAAATCACCCGCGTCACCGCTACACCATTATAACGCGGCACGATGATCGCGTTGGGATAGACCACATTGCTAATCGCCGCTTTGAGAACTCGAAAAATAATAATAAACCGAAACGTCTTCAGCCCGCACGACGTCGATCCCGCGCAGCCGCCCAAAAAAGTCAGCAAAAAGAAAAACGCCACCGCAAAACCGCCCCATTGACCATAATCCGCGCTCGCATAACCCGTGCCCGTGATGATCGAAATTACATTGAAGCTCGTATAGCGAAGCGAACGGCCAAAATCATCCAAACTGTTCACATAATGATAGATCGATAAAATTAAAATAGCGCCGATCAGCGTGATCAAAAACCAGCGCGCTTGATCGTCGCGGCGAAACGCGCCAAAATGTCCGCGCAAACCCTGAAAATAAAGTGTGAACGGCAAAGATCCCAAAACCATGAAAATCATCGCCGTCGCCTCCAAAGACGGGCTGTTGAAAAATCCAAAAGACTGATCGCTATTGGCAAACCCGCCCGTCGCTACCGTCGTCATCGCGTGGCAGATGCTGTCGAACAGGTCCATCCCAAAAATAAAATAAAACAGCGCGCAAAAAAACGTCAGCAGCCCGTAAGTCGCCGTGATATAACCCGAAAATTGCGCCGCGCGAGGCAATATGTTCTCCGAATTGTCCGACGATTCCATCCGAAACAATTGCATCCCGCCAATCTGCAGCATCGGCAAAATCGCCAGCGACGTCACAATGATCCCAATCCCGCCAATCCACTGCAACAAAGCCCGCCATAACAAAAAACCCATAGGCGCATCATCCAAACCCTTGACAACCGTCGAGCCCGTCGTCGTCAAGCCCGACATCGATTCAAAAAACGCATCGGTATAACTCATCCCCACACCCGAAAACACCAGAGGCAAAGCCGAAAACGCCGCCAGCGCAACCCACGACGCCGACGTCAAAATAAACGCCTGCTGTATGCTCAACCCCGATACCCGATCCCAGTTCGCTATAACAAACGTCGCCGCAAAAATCAGCGTCAAAACACCCGAAACAAAAAAACCAAACCAGTCGCTCGAACCCAGCGCCAGCTCCAAAATCGCCGGAATGAACATGAAAAACCCCAGAGGAGTCAACAGCACGCCGACCACCAATAAAATCGGGCGGAAATTAATCATCGTCGGTCAGCAAGCTAAACTACCGCCGAAAGCGCACGCGATAAATCATCACAAATATCTTCGCCTGCCTCCAAACCAACCGAAAGACGCAACAAAGACTCATTGATCCCCAGCTCGGCGCGCGCCTCTGGCGTCAGTTTGGAATGCGTCGTCGTCGCCGGATGGGTGATCAGACTCTTCGTGTCGCCCAGATTGTTTGAAATTTTGACTAAACGCAGATGATTGATTAAGCGAAACGCCTCAGCGCGGCCACCCTCAACTTCAAAGGATAAAAGCGAGCCCGGCAGACTCATCTGCTGCATCGCCAAATTATGCTGCTTATGCGATGGCAGACCCGGATAAAAAACCCGCCGCACATTTTTTTTGCCTTCCAAAAACTTCGCCACCCCCAAAGAGGCTGCGCAATGCGCGCGCACGCGCAGATCCAGAGTTTCCAGACCCTTCAACATCACCCACGCATTAAACGGCGACAGAGAAGGCCCGGTGTTGCGATAAAATGGCACGAGGTCTTCGTCGATATAATCTTGGCTGCCCAAAATCACCCCGCCCATGCAGCGCCCTTGACCATCAATATGTTTTGTCGCCGAATAAACAACAATGTCGGCGCCATAATCCAAAGGCTTTTGCAAGATCGGCGTCGCAAATACATTATCCACGATCAGGCGCGCGCCTTGATGTTTCGCCAGCGCGCCCACCGCGGCTAAATCGATGATCTCCAATGTCGGGTTGGACGGCGTTTCCAAAAAAAACGCCTTCGTCTGAGAGCGACAGGCAGCCTCCCAAGCAGCGATGTCGGTGCCGTCAACAAAATCAACTTCAATCCCATAGCGCGGCAGGATCGTCTCCAGCACAAAACGGCAAGAGCCAAACAAAGCCCGCGCCGATACCACATGATCCCCTTGACGCAAAAAACATAACAAAGATGTCGTCACCGCCGCCATGCCCGTCGCGGTGGCGCGCGCATCATCAGCGCCTTCCAGAGCAATCATGCGCTCTTCAAATGTGCGCACCGTCGGATTGCCGTAGCGGCTGTAAATAAACCCCTCAGCCTCGCCCGCAAACCGCGCCTGCGCCTGCTCCGCACTCTCATAGACATAGCCCGACGTCAAATAAAGCGCTTCCGCCGTCTCGCCATAGGCCGAGCGCGGCTGACCGTCATGAATCATGCGCGTGGGCAGCGTGCGCTGATTTTTATCTTTCCGATTTTTCGCCATTTGCGGATTTAAGAACCCTCTAAGCGCGCAAGTCAAGCAGTGGAAGTCAGGGGATAAGTCCTTTTGTGGAATATGGGGATAAATAGCCTCTCTTGCCCTAAAGGCCTCTAAAGACCTCTAGAGGCGCGGCAGCTTGTGGGCGCTTCACTTAACCTATTGGGCAAAAGTTTCCGCTATAAAAGGCCATCATGTCCGCCCCAATAAAAGCTGCCCACCTGCCCTTCCCCTCATGGACAGAACCCCAACCCGATCAGGCCAATCACGGCCTCCTGTCGGCAGCAAAAATCACCGAGCTCATCTCGCGGCGCGCCATCTTTGGCAATCACATCGAACAAACTCAAATCCAGCCCGCAAGCCTCGACCTCAAACTCGGACGCCGAGGTTTCCGTATCCAAGCCAGCTTCCTCCCCGGGCCTCACGCCCGCATCGCTAAAAAAGCGCAGCAGCTCTGCCTCCATCAATTCGAACTCAACCCCAGCCAAGATCAAGTGCTCGAAACCGGCTGCGTCTATCTCATCGAACTCGACGAAAACCTCGCTCTGCCCGAAAATATCACCGCGCGCGCCAGCCCTAAAAGCTCCACAGGGCGCATCGACGTCTTCACACGACTCATCACCGACTTCGGCAGCTATTTCGATCAAGTGCCGCAAGGCTATAAAGGCCCGCTCTTCCTCGAAGTTGCGCCGCGATCCTTCGGCATCATCGTCCGCGCCGGTTCAAAACTCGCGCAACTGCGCTTCCGTCAGGGACGAACCGCCTACGACAATTACCGCCTCAGCGCCCTGCATAAACAAAACGCCCTTATCGCTCAAGACAAACAGCTCAACCTCGATCAAGGATTACTGCTCTCGGTTGATCTCAGCGCCCAAACTAATGAATTGTGCGGCTATCGCGCGCGACAGCACACGCCACTCATAGATGTCGATCAAAATGATGCCTGCGCCATCGATGATTTCTGGGAGCCCATCGCCGCTCCGGCAGATAAAAGAATTATTTTAGACCCCGATGCGTTTTATATCCTCGCCTCACGTGAGGCCGTTCGCATCCCCCCGACCCACGCCGCCGAAATGATGCCCTTCGATTCCCAAATCGGCGAGTTCCGCGCTCATTACGCTGGCTTCTTTGATCCGGGCTTCGGCATGAACCCCAATTCGTCAGGCGCAAAAGCCGTCCTCGAAATCCGGTCGCGCGAAACACCCTTTATCCTCGAACACGGTCAGACGATCGGCCGCCTCGTCTTTGAGCGACTCATCATGGCCAGCCAACACCACTACGATAACCGCGATAACGCTCACTATCAGGGACAGGGCCTCGCGCTCTCAAAACATTTCAGAAAATAAAACCAAAAAAGAATTGCCTCGCATCACGACGAGCAAGACCCTCCGCCCAAAACACAAAAACGCGCGCAATGCGGATGATTGAGCCAAATCGATGAACTCGCCTCCTTTAAGCTCGCGCCCATCTCAAAGCGATCATCATAAGGTAGCAACGTGCACGCCGCTACAACCGGCCTCGATGACCCCGCCCGCTTCACAACCATCCTGCTCGACGCGCACATGATATCGTTCGGATCAACATTTAATTTCTTCCAGCATTGCGTCGTGATTTCCGGCACGTCGGCTGTCTCGTCCATCTCCGGAAACACCACCAAAGCTTCGGGATCATCATCAAGCTTGATCCCAGCGCGCTCAAATAACGCCAGATAACCCGCGCACAACACAGCCTCGCTCTCGCCCGATAATTGCCGACCCGCAATATGAACCCGAAAACCCTCGCGCGACAGCCAATCTAATCCCAGCAAAGTCTTCTCCCACGACCCCGCGCCGCGCTCTAAATCATGCACCGCGCGGGCGTAATGATCCAAACTCACGCGCACGATCAAGCGCTCTAGGCCGTGCGCGTCGCGCAAGCGGCTCAAACCCTCTTGAACCCCCTTGCGCATCATCGGCTGCATCGCATTTGTCAAAACCAAAACCTCAAACCCGCGCGACAAACTCAAGGCTAAAATTTCGATAATCTCCGGATTCATAAACGGCTCGCCACCCGTGAAACCAATCCGCTTCGTCGGCAAAGACTCCGAAGCGATCTCATCAAGGAACGCTGCCACCTCTGCCACGCTGATATAGATCAGGCGATCATTCGTCGGACTCGATTCAATATAACAATTGGCACATTCTATATTGCATAATGTCCCAGTGTTGAACCAAAGAATATCCAAATGACGCAAATGAACCACCGCACGCGCTTCTCCATCGGCAGTGATCTCGCGATCGTGAAATTTTTTTCGGCGCAGCAATCTCTATCTCCTTTCTAGCTCCTGAAATATCACCTCCGATCTTAACAAAACAAACAGCAAAAGAAACATCATTGGCAAAAAAACCTCGCCAGCTTCCTCAAATGACAGCCAAAATCTCGTGGGAATGTTAAACCGGTCGGCGATCTGCGAGCTCAGCGCGACAATCACCATCGCAAGTAAAAAACACAAATACCTCATCTGACGCAAAAATACCAAGATATTCCCCGCCGAACGCCTCATCCCTACCGCCACCACCGCAAAAACCGGCAATAAAATAATGACCTTGAATACTTGCATCTTATAAAGCTCGTCAATGCCAAAAACCTCCGCCGTCGTGTGACTCAAAGAAAGCTCGCGGTTGATTATCAGCAAAAATAGCACAATAGGATAAAAACCAAAATACCTTTGAATGTCCCTGATATAAAAAACGATCACACCAATATATAAAATAACCGTCAGCCATTCCGAAACAGAATGCTCATAATGCCAGCGAAAAATATAAATCAACCCAAACATCACGCCATAAAACGCAGCAAGGCTTGAAGTTAATTTTATTAACAATTTCGATCTATCCGACATGAACCTCTTTTCTCACAAAACAGCGCGGCCGACAAACCAATAAACCCCCAGCCCAACCAATAAACAAGACGCCAAATAAGGAAGCTCATGCGATAAAACACCCGACGGTCTCCATAACGGCAAAAGCCCGCGAAAACCCCAAACAAGCAAAATAAGCGCCAGCACAAGCGCGAGCTGTCCAAGCTCGACCCCAATGTTAAACCCCAAAAGCGCCACCAAAAGATGAGCCTCCGGCAAACCCGCCTCCGCCAAAACAGACGCAAATCCAAAACCATGAATCAAACCAAATAAAATCGAAAGAAAAGGCGCCACGCGTCCCGCATGATCGTGATCGCGAATGAAAAATCCCCAGCACAAAGTGAACAAACATAACCCCGCCCACGCTAAAGAACCCAGCGCGCTCACCCCAAAAAACGACAAAATGAAAAATCCCCCAAGCAACACAGATAAAATAAAACAAAATTTGCGAAATTGTCCCGGCGCAAGCGCGGCACTCTCTAAGGCCATCAGCAGCACCGTGAAGCCAATCAACGCCTCAATTAAATTCGTCTGCGTCGATAAAATGCCCAGCGACGCCAGCCCCAAAGTTAAGCTATGACCCAAAGTAAACCCGGTCACCGCCCAAAAAATCAGCCTCAGCCGTCCGCAAACCAAAAGCAAAGCCGCCAAAAACGCAATATGATCCAAACCAGATAAAATATGCTCAATCCCGATCGGCACATAAGACGCAAAAACCTCCCAGCCTGAACTTCGTAAAGCCTGCCCCCCCGCGCTGATCGCTAATTGATGGCTTCGAATGTTATCAGTAAAAAGACGCTCAACCGTCTTGCCGCGCCATAAAAAACGCGCAAAATGAATATGTCCCGCATCGCTGTTAAAAAAAATCGACAGCCGCGCCTGCAATGTCTTGCTGACATCACTCGCCGCTTCGCCGCAGCGAAACCGCGCCACCGCGCGCAAACGGCTGATCTCAATCTGTTCGACCCGCACAGATTCTCTCTCACACGGCTTCGCGTCAAATCTCAAATCAATGTTTTGAGATAAATGCCGCGAAAAACGCGCCGCCGCCGTGAGCGTCGGATCGCCAAAAGGCACATATTCAGCAGCCACCGTCGGCACAACAAAAATAACGCTCGCCGTCAAAAAACCCCCTGCACCCGGCGTCAGGCGCCAAGTCGATGAAGACCTGCTCAGCGCATGAGCCCCCATAGCCTGCGGCCATAATAAAAAAACCGCAAAAAAACCAGCCATCCACCACCTCATGGAAATAGCTTAACCTCAGACTCTTCACGCAAGCGCTCAATATAATTTTTAAGCCTCTCATCATCGCGACGCCGCCCATAATGCCGCGCCACTTGCGGCTTGATATCCTCAAAACGCGGCGCTTTGAGCTTCTCATGCCCTCGCAGCAGCAAAAAATAAATCCCCGATGACGTCATCACTGGACCGATAATGTCCCCAGGCTTCATCCGATCAAGCTGCTCCATCAATTCGGAACCTAGATATTCAGCTAATTTTTCGCGCGGCAATAAAATATTGGGAATATCTATCGCCGCTTGATCCCCTCGCTGCGCCAACTTATCAAAATCTTCGCCCCGCCTCAGAGCCTCAGCGATCTTCCCCGCGCGCGCGCGCGAACCCTTGCGTAAATAAATCCGCGCAACCCGCAAACGCTCGCCGCGCGCAAACCAAACCCTGTTCTCTCGATAAAACACCCTGAGCTCATCATCAGACGGATCAGACAAAGAAGCCGCATCATCTAAAATAAACTGCACCATTACCCGCATCACCGAAGCACGCAATTTACCGTGCGAGCGAGTCAAGCCAATCTCCGCCGCACGCTGAAATAACAGCTCCTCCTCAACTAGACGATCCAACACAAGACGACGATCAGACTCCGTGAGCGCGCCGCGGCGCACCGTCGCTAAAACGCGCAGCGCGCGGCGGTAATCCGCCTGAGAAATTACAACATCATTGACAATCGCCGCCGCATCGCGCCCGTCAGGCGCACGACGCAAAGTAATCGCCTCCATCGCCGCAATCGCCAAACCCATCACCGCGCCCAGCAGCAATAGCCCTTGACGAAACTTCCGCTTCGTCTCCACTTGCTCTCCTAAATAAATTGCTCCGCGCACTCAATCACGCTAAACTCATCATAACAAATTCCAACGGGGGACACACAGCAAATGAGAAAATATCTTAAAATGACGCTGCTTTCCATCAGCGCCATCACTCTGATCGGCGTGATCGGATTCTTCGGCACCGCCAATGGCTGGTTCGCAGGCCATCGCGGCGCGGGCAAGGTGCTCGAAACCCAACTGCCGCCTCAGATCATCGCGCAAAAACGCGCAGCGCAAAAAAGAACCCAGCGCGCTGTCCAATCAACAAGCCCCAAACAAATTCTATTCGGAGACTTCCATGTCCATACGACTTTCTCGATCGATTCATTCTTCTTCGCTCTGCCAATGCTCCGAGGACGCAGCGCACACCCTCCCGCCGACGCCTGCGATTTCGCCCGCTTTTGCTCTAACCTCGATTTCTGGTCGCTCAATGACCACGCCGAAGGCATCACACCCCAAAACTGGGCCGATATGAAACGCTCCATCCGTCAATGCGACGCCGTCGCCGGAGACAAAGACAATCAAGACCTCGTCTCCTTCCTCGGCTGGGAGTGGACACAATCCGGCGATCAGCCCGCCAATCATTATGGCCACAAAAATGTCATCCTGCGCGACATCTCCGAAGACAAAATACCCACAAGACCAATCGCCGCCGAACCACCCACAGAATCCAGAGCCGGAGGATTGCGCAGCTTCCTCGCCCTCAATGCAGCACAAAGATTCCTGCTCGCTCTATCGGCACCCGGCGGCAGACGCAGCGACTATCTCGAATTTAACCTCTTCATTAGAGAAATTTTAGATGTCCCATACTGCTCCCAAGGCGTCCATGTGCGCGAGCTGCCTCAAGATTGCTTTGAAAGCGTCCAAACACCCAAAGAACTCTTTACCAAACTCGACCAATGGGGCTTGGACTCGATCGTCATCCCGCACGGCACAACATGGGGCATCTATACCCCCGGCGGCAGCTCCTATGACAAACAGCTCCCCACTCACGACCCCAAACGCCAAACGCTCATTGAAGTCTTCTCCGGCCACGGCAACAGCGAACAATATCGCGACTGGCGCGCTGTCCGCTTTGACGAGCAAGGCAAGTCGATCTGTCCGGCGCCGAGTAAAAATTATTTGCCCTCGTGCTGGCAGGCCGGCGAAATCATCCGCAAGCGCTGCCGCGCCGAAGGCAGCAATAAAAATACCTGCGACAAACGCGCCGCGATGACACGAAAAAATTATGTCCTCAATGGCGTCGGCGGCTTTCTCACCGTCGCTGGCGCGCTCCCCAATGACTGGCTCGATGCCGGTCAATGCAAAGACTGCATCATCCCCGCTTTCCATTATCGCCCGGGAGGATCAGCGCAATATATCCTCGCGCTCACTGACTTCTCCAAAAACCAGAAAAAAAGATTCCGCATCGGCTTCATCGCATCAAGCGATAACCACAACGCTCAGCCCGGAACCGGATATAAAGAATTCGCCCGACACGATATGACCGAAACCTCCGGCACAGATATCCCAGGCAGCCCGTTCGATGTCGAACAGATCAGACGACAACCCTCATCCAAACCAACCCCCTTCCCTCAAGCCTTAGAAAACCGCTCCACAGCCTTCCTGCTGTTCTTAGAACATCAGATCTCGTTTTGGACAACCGGCGGACTCGTCGCTGTCCACGCCGCCGCCCGCGAGCGCGGCGCTGTCTGGGACGCGCTCGATCGCCGCGAAGTCTATGGCACCTCCGGCGACCGAATCCTGCTCTGGTTCGATCTCCAAAACGCTCCGCAAGGCAAAGCACCCATGGGCAGCCAAGTCGCTATGAATCAAGCGCCGAGCTTCGTCGCGCGCGTCGCCGGCGCGTTTGGGCAAAAGCCCGGCTGTCCAACCCATGCCATCGACGCGCTCGGCCAAGAACGCATCGACACACTCTGTCTCGGCCAATGCTATAACCCCTCCGGCAAACGCAAGAAAATCACCCATGTCGATGTCATCCGCATCCTGCCTCAAGACAAACCCGGCGAAAATATCGCCCGCCTCATCAAAGATCCCTGGAAACGACTCCCCTGCAACGACAAAGGTCAAGGCTGCGTCGTCCGCTTCTCCGATCCCGAGTTCGCCAGCCTCAAACGCGACGCCGTCTATTATGTCCGCGCCCATCAAGAACCAACACCCGTCGTCAATGGCGATAACCTCCGATGCACCTATGACAAGTCCGGAAAATGCGTCAAGGTCAATCCGTGCTACGGCGATTATCGAACCCCGCGCAGCGACGACTGCCTCGCTAAAAAACCCGAAATGGCTTGGTCATCGCCGATCTTCATCGACTACACCTCGCGCCAAGCACCCCGCTAAATCGCCTGTTTTTCCATAAAATTACTGCCCTTATATAAAAAATTGCGCTAAAATCAGCATAAGTTCAGGGAGGGAACAGCATGAATAAATATCTCAAAATTACCCTAGGCTCGGTCGGTGTGATCCTTGTCGTCGGAGTTTTCATATTCTACAGCATGGCCGATGGCTGGTTCGCGCAACATCGCGGCGCGGGCAATGTACTCGAAACCCAACTGCCGCCTCAAATCATCGCACAAAAACGCGCGGCGCAAAAAAGAACCCAGCGCGCTGTCCAATCAACAAGCCGCAAACAAATTCTATTCGGCGACTTCCATGTCCATACGACTTTCTCGCTCGATGCGTTTTTGATCTCGCTGCCGATGCTGCGGGGCCGCGGCGCACATCCTCCCGCCGATGCCTGCGACTTCGCACGCTTTTGCTCCAACCTTGATTTCTGGTCAATCAATGACCACGCCGAAGGCATCACGCCCGAAAACTGGCAGGACACAAAGCGCTCAATTCGCCAATGCGATGCGGCGTCGGGCGATAAAGACAATCAAGACCTCGTCTCCTTCCTCGGCTGGGAATGGACACAAGTCGGCACAAATCCGCAAAATCACTACGGCCATAAAAACGTCATCATGCGCGACATAGAAGAAGATAAAACGCCGACGCGACCTATTTCCTCAGCGCCTGCGCCCGGCACTCAAATCGGCGGATTGCGCGCGCTCATTGCTCAGAGAAGCCGGATCGCTAGTTTTCTCGGCGCCGTGGTTGCTCCCGGCGGCAGGCGCAACGAATATATTGAGCTCAATCGCTTCTTCAAAGAGGTCACATCAACCGCAGATTGCCCGAGCGGCCCCCATGTCCGTGATCTGCCGCTAGACTGCTTTGAAAGCGTGGTAACACCCAAAGAGCTATTCACCAAACTAGACCAATGGGATATGCCCTCTATCGTGATTCCGCATGGCACAACATGGGGCTTTTATACCCCCGGCGGCAGCTCCTATGACAAACAGCTCATCACTCAAGATCCCAAAAGGCAAACCCTGATTGAAGTCTTCTCAGGACACGGCAATGGCGAGCAATATCGCAATTTCCGCGCCGTGCGCTTTGACGCATCGGGCAAGGCTGTGTGTCCGGCGCCAACCAGAGATTATCTGCCGTCTTGCTGGCAGGCAGGCGAAATCATCCTCAAGCGCTGCCGCGCCGAAGGCTTGGCTCAAAATGTCTGCGCCCAGCGCGCCCGCCAAGCTAGACAAAATTATGCCGAAGAAGGCGTGCGCGGCCACCTCACGGTTTCCGGCACGCGCCCCGAAGACTGGCTCAATGCCGGACAATGCAATGATTGCATCCTGCCCGCCTTCAATTATCGCCCAGCCGGATCCGCTCAATATATCCTCGCGCTCACCGACTTCTCCAAAGGGCAGAAAAAAAGATTCCGCATGGGATTCATCGCCGCCAGCGACAATCACAACGCCCAGCCCGGCACCGGATATAAAGAATTCGCCCGACACGATATGACCGAAGTCGCCGGAACTGATATCCCCGGCAGCGTGTTCGACGTCGAGGCCAACAGAGGCAAACCCCTATCTGAACCAATCCCGTTCCCTAAAGCATACCAAAGAGTCTCCGGCTTCGCCCAGTTTGAAGCAGAACGACAGGGCTCCTTCTTCACAACCGGCGGCCTTGTCGCCGTCCACTCAACCGCCCGCTCGCGCGGCGGCGTCTGGGACGCGCTCGAGCGCCGCGAAGTCTATGGCACAACCGGCGACCGAATCCTGCTCTGGTTCGATCTCCAAAACGCCCCCCAAGGCAAACTGCACATGGGCAGCGAAACCATCATGAACCGCACCCCCAGCTTCATCGTGCGCGTCGCCGGCGCGTTTGAACAAAAACCCGGATGCCCGCCTCATGCACTCCAAGCGCTCGGCCAAAAACGCCTCGATACACTCTGCCTCGGCCAATGCTATCACCCTTCCAATAAACGCAAAAAAATTACCCATGTCGACGTCATCCGCATCCTGCCTCAAGACAAACCCGGCGAAAATATCGCCCGCCTCATCAAAGATCCCTGGAAACGACTCCCCTGCAACGACAAAGGTCAAGGATGCGTCGTCAAATTCTCCGACCCCGAATTCACAAAACTGCGCCGCGATGCCGTCTATTACGTCCGCGCCCATCAAGAACCAACACCCGTCGTCAATGGCGATAACCTCCGATGCACCTATGACGACTCCGGCAAATGCATCAAGAGCAATCCTTGCCACGGCGATTACCGCGTCGCGCGCGATAATGACTGCCTCGCCAAAAAACCCGAAATGGCTTGGTCGTCGCCCATCTATGTCGATTATAACCGCCAGCGCGCCGAGCATTAAAACGCCGGGCGTTAAGACGCCGTGCGGGTGGCGCACCCTGCGGGTGTAGCTCAGTGGTAGAGCACGAGCTTCCCAAGCTCGGTGTCGAGGGTTCGATTCCCTTCACCCGCTCCATTGTCTTTGACTCAACTTCTAATTTTTAATAAGATAACAGAAAGAGGAGGGAAAAATGGAAATTGAAACTATCATAGATAAAACTGTTGAGTTTTTCATAAATCAAAAAAATCAGGATGGTTTACGTTTTGATGACGAATATCAAAGGGCAGCTACGTGGACAACATTTCAAAAGCAGATGTTTATCGATTCCATTCTTCGTGGTTACTCCATTCCTGCCTTCTATTTTTACTTAAAGGGACACTTCCAACCCGCTGGAGAAGATACTCAATTTCCAAAATACGACGTCGTAGATGGACAACAAAGAATCCGTGCCATTCAAGAATTTCGGGAAGATGGTTTTGATTTGCTTGACCCAGATAAAAAAGATGACTTCAAATTTCCCAACTTTGTTCAAGGAGAACAATGTGATTGGAGAGGACAACCATATTCACGGTTAGACGCCAATTTAAAGGAGAAGTTTTTAAAGCAAAAAATCATTATTTTTGAAATAAAGACAGACAACAAAGATAAGGTGAGAGATCTTTTTATACGCTTACAAGGCGGCACCCCCTTAACTGCTCAAGACAAACGAGACGCCTGGCCAGGACAATTTACAAAATATATTTTACAAATTGCCGGAAAAAGTGCACTCAACAAGGAAGAAGGGCGAGGAACAATTGGATGGCCATTTTTCCGAGAGATTGTCGGCCATACTGATCCAAGAAAAAAAAGAACATTGGCAGCACAGCTTGTTATGATCTATTTCCAAAAAATAGAGAGCAACCAACAAGAATTGGTTTCTATTAAATCTCATAACATTGATAAATTTTATCATCACAACATTGATTTTGATGATAACAACGAAACAGCTAGAGATTTTAGAAAAATTTTGGAAAAATTGACACATCTTATCGGCAACCGCGCACAGAAACTTAAAGGACATGAAGCCATTCATTTAATCTTACTGGTAGACCTCCTGACACAAGGATATACATCAAGCTGGGAAGATCATTTGTTAGAGGCTTTTATTCAATTCAGAAAAAGGTGTAAACTAGCGAACAACGCAAAAAAAGAGAATAAAGAATCTGAATACGAAAACTACTGGAAGAGATATCATGTCTGGACACGCTCAAGCAGTGATGACGGGGCAACAATCGCGAGACGGCATGAATTTTTTCTCGACAAAATGCTGGAATTACTATCTCCCCATTTGAAAAATAGAGACCCTAAAAGAATCTTCGGTGATATAGAACGCGAAATCATATATGAGCGTGATAAACAACAATGTCAATGGTGCAAAATGAAAAATGAGTCCCATACAGTTCTATGGAATGAAGCAGAATTCCACCATATAGAACCACATAGAAAAGGCGGGATAACGCAAATAGAAAATGGTGCTTTAATGCACGAAGGGTGCCACCCTAAGGGCAATCAAAATGAAACCAAATTTAAAGAATGGTGGCTCAAGGAAAAAGAGAGCAATACACATGAAGATAGTGATGGACAGAAAAGAAAATTAACAGAACTACCTGATGAAACAAAATGCCGCTTTGTTTACAAAGGCAGAGAATATCTTGGACAAATCACCAAAGGCAAAATCTATCTTAATCATGTACAAGAAGAATTTAAATCCCTTACAGCAGCATCCAATATCATCACCAACACAAGCAGCAATGGCTGGCGCGACTGGCAGATATTCTTACCTGAAAAAGATATGTGGGTAATAGCGGGTGATTGGCGACAAGGGCTTGATTTATAAATAGCCTCATGCACTAACAGGCAATTACTGCCTACCACCTCTCGCTACCGGGGGCGCCCTTGAAGGGGCCTGCGATATGGCTCGTGATCCAGCCGCCATAAAAACCGCCTGCTTGCGCAACTGCCTTCTCGCCGTCGATAAAACAATCCACCAGCGAGGGATAAAAAGACACAAAATCCTTGAGCTGGGCAAAACTCTCAACCGGATCAGGATAGGCCCACGCCGCATGAGACACAAGCTCATCTGATACAGGCTCATCTGATACAATCACATCTGATACAAGCACATCGTAATAAATCGCATCGCCCTTCCATTCGCAAAAAGTCGTCCGGTCGGTCAAAACGAGGCGCGAAAAATCAACATCTTCAGGCGGCAGATAATAGCCGGGCGGCAGACTCGTCTCGACGACGCGCAAAGCGCGGCGGCTCGCGCCGATCTCACATCCAGCAAACGCAACCCGGACTTCAAAGCGCACCGGCTCAAGACGCGGCGGGCGGGGGAAATCCCAAACGCTCTCCTGACCCGCGCCAACCGGATCAGGCTTTGGCCAGAGATCAGGTCGCTTTTCCATAATCTTCTCTCAAGGCAGGTCGCGCACGAGCAGCAAGCGAATCTCGGTCATATCCTCAATCGCAAAACGCACGCCCTCGCGCCCCAAGCCCGACTGCTTCACACCGCCATAGGGCATATTGTCCACCCGAAAAGACGGAACATCGCCAATCACCACGCCGCCCACATCCAAAATATCCCAAGCGCGGTGCGCCTTATGTATGTCACGCGTGAAAATCCCCGCTTGCAGGCCAAAATCAGAATCATTGACCTCGGCCAGCGCCTCGTCAAAATCCGAAAAGCGCGACAGCACCGCCACCGGACCAAACGCCTCTTTGCGGACAATCTCGCTGTCAGAAGGCGCAGCTTCCAAAATTGTCGCATCCAGCATCGCGCCCGCCCGCCCGCCGCCGCACAATAAACGCGCGCCCGAAGCCACCGCGTCTTCAACCCAGCTATGCAGTCGCGCCGCTTCTTTCTCCGAAATCATCGGACCGATAAAAGTCGCTTCATCTTTGGGATCGCCCTTGATGAGCTTTTGTGCATCAGCAACAAAACGCTCCTTGAACTCATCATAAATCTTCTCATGGACAATCACACGCTGAACGCCAATGCAGCTCTGACCCGATTGGTAAAACGCGCCAAAAATCACGCGCGGCACCGCATCAGATAAATCCGTCCCCTCATCAATGATGCACGCCGCATTGCCCCCTAGCTCCAGCACCACCTTCTTTTCCCCCGCACGCGCCTTCAATCCCCAGCCCACACCGGGCGAACCCGTAAAACTCAAAACCTTGATCCGATCATCCTCCGTGAATAATCGCGCGCCATCACGCCGACTCGGCAGCACCGAAAACGCGCCCTTTGGTAAATCCGTCTCGGCTAAAACCTCCGCAATCACCAGCGCCCCCAGAGGCGTCAACGAGGCCGGCTTCAATATAAACGGACAGCCACACGCTAATGCAGGCGCCACCTTATGCGCCGCCAAATTTAACGGAAAATTAAACGGCGATATAAACGAACATAAACCCGCCGGAACCCTCTTCCATTGACCTCGATACCCCCCCGCGCGCGGCGAAATATCCAGCGGTAAAACCTCGCCGCAGATCCGCTCCGCCTCACCCGCCGCAATGCGAAACGTATCAATCAGTCGTTCGACCTCACCGCGCGCGTGAACCAAAGGCTTGCCCGCCTCCACACAAAGTAAAAACGCCAGCTCGTCAAACCGATCCTCAAAACGGCGAACGCAATGTTCCAAAACTTCGCGGCGCTCATAAGCCGCAAGCGATGCCATCGCCTCACACGCCGCCGCACCCGCCGCAATCGCCGCGTCAATATCCGACTCGCTCGCCAGAGCAACCGACGCAGCCTCCTCACCCGAATATTTATCCAGCACCTTTAAATCATAATTCGACGCTTGAGGTTCATTCGCCAAATAAAGTGGGTATTCCGTTTTGAGCCCTTTCATCCTTCCCCCTCACAAAAATCAGCACTGAAGCGTGATCTCGCCCAAATGCTTCGTTAACTTCATATTCTCCGAATAATCGATCGGCACAACCACCAATGACGACCCGCGATGCGCAGCCGCTTCGTTTAAGGCCGGTTTCAAATCCGCCGCGTTGGATACATATTGCCCATGCCAGCCAAACGATTCCGCAAGCTTGAGCCAGTCCGGATTGGTGAACGATAAATCCGTATGACGACCAAAATGACCTTGCTGCTTCCACGCAATTAAGCCATACGCCTTATCCTCCCACACCAACATCGTGATATCTGAGTTCAAACGCCGCGCTGTCTCCATCTCTTGAACGTTCATCATGAAATCACCATCTCCGGCGATCCCCATCACTTTGCGATCAGGATAAACAATGTTAGCCGCAATTGCCCCGGGCAACGGCATCCCCATAGAACAAAATCCGTTCGGAATCAAACAAGTGTTCGGCGCATGACAATGATAATAACGCGCAATCCACATCTTATGCGCGCCAACCCCCGACAATAAAATATCCTCAATGCCTAAAACAGACCTCACATCCCATAAAACCTTCTGCGGACGAATCAAACCCTCAGTTTGATCGTCCTTGTAGCGCTCAAACTCTTCGATCATTTGCTCGCGAATTCTCTTTTGACCGCTTAAGTCATATTTCACAATCCCCTGCCGCGCTATATGCGCCCTGACCCCTTCAAGAGCACGGCAAACATCTCCAACCAATTCAATATCGGGCAAATAGTTGCTGTCAATCTCAGCCGGATCAAAATCGATGTGGATCACCTCCTTTTTGTTATCGAGATTCCACAGCTTCGGCGGATATTCAACCAGATCATAGCCAACCGTGATAACAAGATCAGCTTCGTCAATCGCCAAAGTGACGAGGTCTTTTTGCCCCAGCCCGATCGTGAAAAGACTATAGGGCGCATTCATATCTACCGCGCCCTTGCCCATAAAAGTCGACATCACACCGATGCCGGTCGCCTCACACAGGTCGCGCAAAGGTCGATGCGCTTGGCGCCGGATCGTCCCATTACCCGCGATGATCACTGGACATTTGGCAGCGCGAATGCGCTCGCTCGCCCGCGCGATCATCTTATCCTCAGGCTCAGGAAGCTGAAACCTATGCGGCGTGATCGGCGTCGCGCTGGTTTCTTCTTTCGCAATGTCTTCTGGCAGCTCAATTAAAACTGCGCCGGGCTTCTCCGAGCGCGCAACCCGCACCGCCTTGCGCACAATTTCGGGAATCGTGCAGGGCTGAATGATCGATGTCGCCCATTTTGTCACCGGACGATACATCTCCACGACATCCATGATCTGATGGCTTTCCTTATGCTGCCGCGTCGTCGAGCCTTGACCGGTCAGCACTAAAATCGGCGCGCGATCCATATTCGCATCAGCAACACCCGTGATCAAATTTGTTGCCCCTGGCCCGAGCGTCCCCAAACATCCCGCCGGCGTCCCTGTCAGACGGCCATAGACCTCCGCCATGAAAGCCGCGCCCTGCTCATGGCGCGTCAGCACAAATTCGATTTTGTCCGATTTTTCAAGCGACATCATAAAATCGGCGTTTTCCTCTCCCGGCACACCAAAAATATGCGTGATGCCCTCGCGCTCCAAACATTGAACCAATAAATCTGATGCTTTCATCAATAACGCCTCACGTCTGAATATCCTTATATCTTGATATCTTATTTAGCTCTTTTAGCTCTTTTTGTATAGAGCCGCCTCGCCATGATCCGTCTTATCCCAATAGAACGGATCAAAAACAAGATAAAACAACGCCCGACACGCCGCAATACCCATCAGCAGCCAATAAAACGACATCAACCAACATTGTCGACTCAGTTGACGATCCACAATGATCGGCGTCCGACGACAACCATATTGCGCCGCAAGGCTAATCAAACCATAAGTCACAAGAATAATCAGCGCAATCCAACCCACTTGGTCCGGCATCAAAATCAGCAGAGTCGGCCAAGTCAGCAGATGAACAAAAAGCGCCAAAATATAAACCGGAACCAGTAATTGCAGAAAAATAAACCCGCGCCAGCCAATCTCGCGCCAAAGCACACGAGGCGCGCGCATCGCCACAAGCCATGTCTGCAGCCACCCCTTGATCCAGCGCGAACGCTGGCTAATCCAATTGCCCAATTGATAGACCGCTTCCTCTTCAGTGGTCGACGGCAGCATCGCACATGAATAACCTCGCCGTGCCAACCTCAAACCAATATCGGCATCTTCCGTCACATTATAAGCATCCCAGCCTTGAAGCTCGCGCAGCACCTCCAGCCGAAAATGATTGGAAGAACCGCCAAGAAAAATCGGCAAATTCATCCTGATAATAAAAGGCAGAAAAAACATGAATTGCAATATGTATTCAATCGCAAATTGACGCGCGAGCCAATTCTTATCGGCATTAAAAAACCTCAGCGGCGCCTGAAGACAGGCCAGCTCGCGCGGCGCCACGCGAAAAATATCCCATGCGCAGCGCAATTGATCGGCGCGTGGGCGATCTTCAGCATCATAGATCGTCACAAACTCGCCTCGCGCCGAAAATAACGCATAATTACAAGCCTTCGCCTTCGTGCGCGGAAAATAATCCGGCACAATAACCACTTCAAAAGGCGGCTCAAGTTTAAGCTCTGTTGCTGCCGCGCGCGTCGCGTCATCAACTTCTTCTAAAATGATCTTAATGTCCAATTTGTCCCGCGGCCAATCCAGAGCGCGCAAATGATCGACCAGCGCCGACAGCATATGCGCCTCCTTAAATAACGGCACAAGAATCGTATAAATCGGCTCGTCACCGACCGGCTGCTCTTGAGAAAAATTGCCCTCCTCAACAGGCCGCCCGATAAAAACCGGAACATAACGCAATAATCCGCCCGCTAAACAGATCAGACCAATAAAAATTAAAAACACAGGCAGAACATCAGGCCTCCATAAACCACCCGCCAAAATCACTAACGAAACCACAAGCAAAAACCATCTGACCCAGCGCGCTAATCCCTCGCGCGCCGAAAACTCCGGAAAAAATCCCGCAAGACCATCAGCTGCATGACTCACAAAATATAATTCTTCATCGCGACTCATTGAAAAATCCCCTAATTCGGCGCAGAATCTGCGCAAGCGGCAAACGCTCCACCTCAACACCTTCCGGAAAGACCCCCCTTAAACGAGACGGAAAACCTCGATCAAGTAAAGTAAAGATTCCGTGATCTGTCCGACGGCGGATTAACCGCCCAAAAGCCTGCTGTAAACGCAAGCCCCCAATCATATCGTCATAGTCGCGCCGTCCAAAAAAACCGCGCCGCGTTCGATGTAAAATGTCAGGCCGCGCCCAAGGCATCCGATCAAACACAATCAAACGCAAACTGCGCCCCGGCACATCAATCCCGTCGCGCAGCGCATCTGTGCCCAAAAGACAGCTATCCTCTTCCTCACGGAATATATCCATCAGCGCGCTTGTCGCCATCGGATCAATATGCTGCGCCAAAACTAAACGTCCGCTGCGACGCATATAACGCCCAATCAAGCCATGCGCCGCCTTCAAACGCCGAACCGACGTGAAAAGTCCCAAACCCCCTCCACGCGACGCCATAAACAAAAGCGCCATCGCATGCGCAACTTTGGCCCCATTACGCTCAACATCGGTCGCGATGAATACGCGCGCCTGTCGCCCATAATCAAACGGCGAAGAAACATATATATGACGCGCCGGATAAGGCAAACAATGCGCTCCCACGCGCTGCTCGGCGCCCGGCCACGCCGACGACGCCCGCGTCGCGCGCAGCGACGCCGAAGTGATCAACGTCCCCGACGACTTCAATAAAATATGCTGCGCAAAAGCGCGCGCCGGATCCAACGCGCTGCGGCACATGCCAACATCCAACTCGCGGCCCTCATCGCGCTCGATCACCAGACGATCAATCCACTGCACAAGACCCCCCGCCTGCTGCGCACGCAAACTCATCGATACCCACACCGGAAGATCTTGCTCCACCCAGCGCTCTAAAACCCGCCGAATGGATATGCATGACGACGCCTCCTCTTCATCCAATACCGCAAGGCTGCTCGAAAAAATGCTTAGCTTCTGCTGCAAATCCTCAAGCGCCCCCTTGAGCAGCTCCACGCGCGTCAGCACGGCCATCTCCGACTCAAGCGAATAATCATTTGAAATAAATTGACCTCGCCTCGCATCAGCAACAACAATTTCACGAACCTCATGCAAAAAATCTTCGGCAACGCCCGAAGGATGTCCTCGCGCCACACGCTGCCGCCAGCCCGCGCGCGGTAAAAAACGCGCCGCTACGCAAACATCATCAAGCAAAACCGCAATATGTTTGTGGCGGCGCAAAATCTCCTCCATGCGCCGAGATAAACCCTGTGAAGCCCAACCGCGCGTGCTGCCCTCCTCGCCCATCAGCCAGTGGCGCAGCTCAGCCATCGCCCGACCCGTCAAATGATAGGTGAACGCGCTATCCGCAGCCGAAAAAATATGATGGCCCTCATCAAAAATATAATAAGGCGGCGGCTGATCCTTCTGACGCTCACCGCCAAACAGACTATGCGATAAAACCAACGCATGATTAGCAATCGTTAAATCCGCTCCCGCCGACGCCGCCCGCTGCCGCTCAACAAAACAGCGTCGATAATGCGGACACGCCGAATGAATGCAAGTCTCACGCCGATCAGTCAAAGAGCCCAGCCAGCCAGCCATCTGACGCCCCGAAATCAGCCAAGACGGAAAATCTCCGCTGCGAATATCACCATCGCGCGTGTGCCCCAGCCAGCGCGCCACTAAACCCGCTAGAACAGGCTGATAACTCCCAACACGCAAATCCTCCTCAAAATTCAACAGGCATAAATAATTCTCGCGCCCCTTGCGCATGACAATCCGCTTGGCGCGCTGCTTTTCATCAGGAATGAGCCGCGCCGTCTCGCGATCAATCTGACTCTGCAAAGCCCGCGTATAAGTCGCAACCCAAACCGATGACCCTGACCCCTCCGACGATAAAAAAGCCGGAACTAAATAACCCATCGTCTTGCCTATGCCCGTGTCAGCCTCCGCCAACATCACCGGCGGCGCAGCTATGCCGCGGCGCGGCTCGAAAAAATCAAGCACATCGCGCATATAATCCACCTGTCCGGCGCGCGGCTCGGCTTGCGTCCCCAAACCCTCTTTGAGCAGCGACAATGCCCTTTGCGGATCAATCGACTTTATTTCTTTATCTTTCTTCGCCCTCGTGCGCGGCGGCTGCCACTCCGGCAGACGACGCGACAAAATCGAAAACAACAAACCCGATCCTCTCGAACCCGCCGGACGCCGCAGCGCTCGACAGACCAAATCACCCCAGCGCCAACCGCCTTTTTTCATCATCTCGGCGATCGGCAAAGCGTCCTCTTCATTCACCTGCGCTAATCGCTCGAGTAAAACCTCCGCCGCGCGACGCACAAATAGCGCCGCCGCATAAGCATCCTTTGGCCGCGCGCAGCCTAAACAACGCGCCAGACCCGAAGGCGTCGGAATCACATGGCGCGCCGGATAAACAAACGCAAACAACTCCATCACATCAAAAATCGGCGCCGTCGGCCGATCCACCAGCAAAGGCCGCGACGTCAAAAGCCCATGACATAAAAGCAGCGGCGCCCTCCCCGTGAGCAAACGCGCCGCATCATCACGCGATAAACGCCGCGCGTGATCGTCTCCCTGCGCCAGAGCCGCGTGAGAACCCGTTAAAGCTAATGCCGGTATGTCGCTCAGACGTGCCATCTTCGCGCCGAGATTAACGCAAAACCACCCGCGCTTATATTATTTATATTATATATAGTGTGCCTATGATGAAAATCGCAGATATACCCGGCTCTTGGCCCTTCAAAGAAGCTCAAGAGCTCAAAAAATGCCTCGACAAAGCCGGTAAAAAAATAGCCGATGCCAAACCTGTGATCTTTGAAACCGGATATGGCGCAAGTGGCTTGCCACATATCGGCACTTTCGGCGAGGTCGCGCGCACCTCAATGGTGCGCCGCGCCTTCGAACATATTACCAGCGCAAAAACCCGCCTCATCTGCTTCTCCGACGATATGGATGGCCTGCGCAAAATCCCCGAAAACCTGCCTCAACAAAATATGCTCGCCGAACATCTCGAAAAACCACTCTCAGATATTCCCGACCCTTTCGGCACCCACGAAAGCTTCGCTGCCCATAATAATGCGCGGCTGTGCGCCTTCCTCGATGAGTTCGGCTTCGACTACAATTTTAAGAGTGCCACACAATGTTATCGCTCCGGGCAGTTTGACGCGATCCTTATCGCCGTGCTCGAACATTATGACAAAATCACGCAGATCGTGCGCCCAACGCTCGGCCAAGCGCGGCAAAAAACCTATAGCCCGTTCCTGCCGATCTGTCCCCGCACAGGCCGTGTGCTGCTTGCTGAAGTGGTCGCGCATGATGTCAAAGCGCAGACAATCGCCTATCTTGACCCTCAGACACAAGAAAAAATCACCGTCAAAATAACCGGCGGCGCGTGCAAACTCCAGTGGAAAGTCGATTGGGCCATGCGCTGGATCATGCTCGGCGTCGATTACGAAATGGCCGGCAAAGACCTCATCGACTCGGTGAAACTGTCTGGCAAAATATGCCGCGCACTCGGCGGCAGCCCGCCGCAAGGATTCTCCTATGAAATGTTCTTAGACGCCAAGGGGGAAAAAATATCAAAATCACGCGGCAATGGACTCTCAATGGAAGAGTGGCTGCGTTATGCGCCGAGCGAAAGCCTTTCTTTGTTTATGTTCCGTCAGCCCAAAACCGCCAAACGCATGCATTTCGATGTGATCCCGCGCCAAGTCGATGACTACCTCAATCATATCACCGCATGGAAAAATGAAAATGAAGCCGAACAGCTTAAAAACCCAATCTGGTTCATGGGCGGCAAACTGCCAAAAGACAAAAACGCGCCCGTGACATTTTCGCAATTGCTCAATCTCGTCAGCGCCAGCAGCTCGCGCGATCCGGAAATGCTCTGGAGCTTTGTCCACGCAATCGCTCCCGATGCCACCGCCGCAACACACCCTTTTCTCGACAATCTGATCCATTATGCGATCCGCTACTCCGAAGATTTCGTGCTGCCTAACAAACATTATCGCCCGGCATCCAAAAAAGAACGCGACGCTCTTGAAGAGCTTGCCGCAAGCTTCAATGACCTCAATGAAACAGCCGACGGACGAGCTATTCATGAAGTCATTTATGCCGTCGGTCAAAAGCACAAGTTTGACAATCGCGACTGGTTCCAAGCGCTTTATGAAATCCTGCTCGGACAGAGCAGCGGCGCGCGGTTTGGCTCTTTTGTCGCTCTTTATGGACTCGATCGCACCAAAGACCTCATCGACAAAGCACTCAAAAAAAGTGATTGATCGATGAAGCTGCCCGCAATTCTCTTTCCTTTATTCAAACCGATTTTACTGCAGCTCGATCCCGAACGCGCGCATAATCTCACGCTCACGCTCTTGCGCTTGTGGCAGCCTCTTGGACGACAAAAAACCCCCGACACATTGCGCATCAAATGTTTCGACTTGGAGTTTCCCTCGCCGATCGGACTTGCCGCTGGATTCGATAAAAACGGCATCGTCGCTGATAAAATGGCGGCGCTCGGCTTCGGCTTTGTCGAAATCGGCACCCTGACACCTCAACCGCAGAAAGGCAATCCACGTCCCCGACTCTTCCGCATCCCTAAAGATCAAGCGATCCTTAACCGCATGGGATTTAATAACCAAGGCATCAGCGCGCTCACACAAAGATCATTTCAATATCTCACCGGAATCAATATCGGCGTTAACGCACACAGCTCCGACCACATCCAAGATTACATCACCTGTCTTGAACAAATCGCGCAGCGCCAAGAGCCCCCCGCTTACATCACAATCAATGTCTCGTCGCCCAATACCAAAAACCTCCGACAGCTCGAAGAAGTCGAGCAGCTCACAAAATTGCTCGACCGACTCAAAACAACATCGCCGCTGCTCGTCAAACTCTCGCCCGATATGGAAGACAGCGCCTACCGCGATATCGCCGCTTTGGCCATAGAAAAAAATGTCAGCGGCCTCATCGCCGTCAATACGACAATCAAACACAACTACACGCAAAAAGGCGGCCTATCCGGCGCGCCGCTGCGCAAACGCTCAACCCACATCACAAGCCTCCTCTATCAGGCCGTTCAGGGCAAAATCCCGATCATCGGCGTCGGCGGCATCTCATCGGGCACCCACGCCTACCAGCGCATCCGCGCCGGTGCAAGCCTCGTCCAGCTCTACTCTGCCCTCGTCTGGCACGGACCCGCCCTCATTACACGCATCAATCAAGAACTCGCCGCCCGCCTCGCCCAAGACGGATTCTCTAGCCTTGCCCAAGCCGTCGGCACAGGCCATAATGCACAAAACAATCAAAGAGGAAACACAATATGAGTTTGCTGCGCTTCATAACCCGCACAGTGCTGTCTATGCCGGACAAAATGCTGATCCGCATGGCCGGGCCGCCGCTCGAAATTGATGGCCGCAAGCTCGATCTGCGCATGCACTTCATCGGCGTCCAAGGTGCCAAAGGCCCCTCGCTTACATCAATGACCCCGCCGCTCGCGCGCAGCGCAGCGCGCAACGCCTTTAACCTCACCAACGCCGCGCGCGCAAAAGGCGTTGAAGTCCGCGACGACAACATCCCCGGCCCAGACAACACTTCCCTCCCCGTGCGACATTATCGCCCCAAAGGCAATGACGAAAAAAACCTCCCAGCAATTTTATACTTCCACATGGGCGGCTGGGTCATCGGTGATCTCGATACTTGCGACCAGTTCTGTTCTTTCCTATCGGCGCGAATCGGCGCGCACGTCATGTCGGTCGATTACCGCCTCGCGCCCGAACATAAATTCCCCGCCGCTATGGAAGACGCCTTCACCGCCTATATCTGGCTGCGCGATCATGCCGACTCCCTCAAGATCGACCTCAACCATATCGCGGTCGGCGGCGACAGCGCCGGTGGCTGCATGACCGCCGTCCTTTGCCAAGAAATGAAACGCCGCGGACGGCCTCAGCCAAACGTCCAGCTCCTGATCTACCCCGCAACCGACCTCACCGCCGAAGACAGCTCCATGCAAAGCTGCGGCGAATGTCCGCCGCTCACAACCGAAATCATGAATTGGTTCGGTCAACATTGGCTCAATGATGAAAACGAACGCAGCAATCCACTCGCATCACCCCTGAAAAGCTCTATCTCTGCCGACCTCGCGCCCGCGATCATCGTCACTGCCGGATTCGATCCGCTGCGCGATCAGGGCAAAGCCTATGCCGAACAGCTGCAACAAACCGGCGTGCGAGTCATCTATCGCTGCGAAGACACACTCGCTCACGCCTTCACCGCCTATGCCGGACTCGTCCCCGCCGCCGCAACCGCTAACGCCACCATCGCGCAAAACCTCAAACAGATGATATAATCCAACCAAACCAAACCAAAAAAGGAGAAACAAAATGATCGGCTACATAACATTAGGCACCAATGACCTGCCGCGCGCAACTGAATTTTATGACGCGCTACTCAGTGAAATCGACGCAAAACGAATCATGGAGGATGAAGGCCGAATGATCGTCTGGGGCACAGGCAGCAGCGGCATGGTCGCGCTGTGCAAACCCTATGACGGCAACGCCGCCACCGTCGGCAATGGCGTCATGGTCGCGCTCAATGCCGGGTCCAAAGACATGGTGCATAAAATATATGACAAAGCCATCGCGCTCGGCGGCGCAGACGAAGGCCCACCCGGCCCGCGATCCGGCGCCTTCTACGGCGGCTACTTCCGCGACCCCGACGGCAATAAACTCGTCGCCTTTTATATGGGCGGGTAAAGACTCTTTAAAACAAATTTTTCGTTAGACTCGCTTAGACTCGCTTAGACTCGCTAAGTCTTTGCCGCGCAGACACAAGACAAAACGGCACACGCACCCTCACTTCACGCGCAAAAGACGCGCGTCAAGCGCTATGCGAACCTTCCCCTCCTCATTTGAAAGACACGCCATAAACTCGGCAGCACAACGCTCAAAGCAAGCGCCGACAATAACAATGGCAGCCCCGATCGCGGCGCAAAATCAATCAAACTCCCCGTCGCGACCGGCATCGATAAACTCCCCCAATTATAACAAAACACCAAAGCCGCATTCGCTGCCGCTAAATCCGCGCCGCGAAAACGCTCGCCAATCAAAACCATCGCAAGCGTATAAATCCCCAGCGCCGACGCCCCAAATAAAAACAGCAAAACTCCAAAAATAATCAAAACCCATAATGTCATTCCCTGCGCCAACGTGAATAAACCAAACACCGCTAACATCGATAATGACGCCACCCCAGCACACATCAACAACACTTTCCGCCGATCATATCTATCGGCGAGCATCCCCAGCGGTATCTGACAGCAGATATTGCCCAGCGAAAAAGCCGTCAACGTCGATGCCGCAAGAAGCTCCGATAAACCCAGACGAAGACTATAGATCGGCACAAACGTCACAACGCCAACCTCAATCGCGCCGTAAACGATTCCGGCTAAAGTCAAAGTCGGCGCGATAAACAAAAAACGCGTGAAACTCGGCGCTGCCGATCGCTCCGATCCGCCGCCATAAAAAGCTTCCGGCAAAGTCCAAGCGCGCGCCACCAAGGGCAGCGTCAAAAGCATCAGCAACGCACACAGCATAAACGGCGCTAAACCTTGCGTCCCTGCAACCCACAAAATCACCGGCCCAAACGCAAAACACCCCGACAAAACTGTCGCATAAATCGCTATGATCCGTCCGCGCAGGCGCTCTTCGGCAAAATAATTGATCCACGCCTCGCTCGCGGCAAACAAAACCCCAAGCGCTATGCCATTGATAAAACGCACCGGAAACCAAAGCCAAATATCCGCAAGAACACCATAACTCAGCACCATCAGCGACGACAACAGCACCATCACAACAAGCAGCGGAACAATCGGCACACGCGACATAATCCGCGGCAAAAAAGGCATGACAAGCAAACCCGATATGAACGGCATCGAAGCGTTGAGCCCAATCAAAAAACCCGGAATGTCCATGCGCTCCATCGTGATCGACAGCAACGGCAGCAATCCCCCCAGACCCAAAGACGCCGCCGCCGTGCAGCCTATCGCTGCCACAAGACCGCGACGGCGCATTTGCGGAGTCAGTTCGGCAGACAAAATGCCCGATGTCGAAGAAGCGCTCATTATATGATCTATATATGCTCTTGTAGCATGCCGCGCGATTTGTTGATGTCGCAAAAAGCAAGCTGCTGTCTCACGAGACTGCCACATCACGGATTCGCTGCGCCGCAAGCAGCTCGCAATAACGTTTTCTTTTGAGGTGTTTTCTTTCGGCGTTATGGCGAAAAGCTAAACGTCGCGGCTCGACACCAGCGACGCCGCTAAAACCTCAAGCCTTTCGCGCGCGCGGATAAATACATAACCCGCCAGACCCCCCACCAAACATTGCATCAAAAATCCACTCGTCGAGCGCGTCGCGGCAATCGCCGTGATCTCAAGCAGACTCTTGAGCGCCAGCAGCGTAACAGCAATCGCAACAAAACCGGCAGTCGTAAAAACAATATGAGGCTGCGGCGCTCCCCATTTCTCAACACCCCACGCAGCCACCATCGCGATCAGCAGCCCAGTGCCGAAAATCACCCCATAAAGAGGCTGCATGCCAATAATATCGGCAGCCGTCACCTGTAGCCTCAGCCCCAAATCCACATCAGCGCCTAAAGCCGCTAACTCGGCAAGAACATATTGTGTGCAAATCGTTGCCCCCACCACAATAAAAACAAACCACGCAATGATAAAAGCCCCCCCAGATCGCAAAAGAACACGCAAAATAGAGCGCAAAATAGGTTTTATATCCGGCATATCCTCTCCTCCCATCTCCTTTGATTTTAGAGTAAAATATGCGATATTTCCGCAAGAGAGTCTAGCCAAAAAAGGAAAGGAGAATTTATCATGCGCGCAATACTCACCTTAGGCGCGGCGCTGATGATTAGCTCAATCAGCACAACTGCCGCCCCCAATTATACCACTCCCAATTATAAAGTCGAAGTCGTCGCGCAAGATTTTGATACGCCTTGGTCAATCGCATTTCTACCCGGCGGCAATATGCTGATCACCGAATTGCCCGGACGGCTGCGACTCATTCGCCGCGGACAGCTCATGGCCAAGCCGATCACCGGTGTGCCGCAGGTCTATTATCACGGACAGGGCGGACTCATGGATGTCGTGCCACATCCAAACTACCAGCGCAATCGCCTGATCTACCTCTCCTACGCCGCAGGCGATCCTGATAATAACGCAACCCATGTGATGCGCGCGCGACTCAATGGCACGCGACTCGAAAACCCAAAAGTGATCTTCGCCGCACGTCCGCGCAAAAATACCGCCGTTCATTATGGCGGACGCATGGCTTTCATGCGCGACGGAACCCTCTTGTTGACACTCGGCGACGGCTTCGACTACCGCGAAGAAGCCCAAAACCTCAATACCCATTACGGCACGATCGTCCGCCTCACCGATCAGGGCAAAGTGCCGCAAGATAATCCTTTCATCGGACGCAACAACGCCTTGCCCGAAATTTGGTCCTATGGACATCGCAACGCACAGGCGATCTTGGTCGATCGCCGAGGCCGCGTCTTCATGAACGAGCATGGCGCGCGCGGCGGCGATGAAGTCAACCTCATCCAAGCCGGTAAAAACTATGGCTGGCCGCTCATCACCTACAGCAAAGATTACAGCGGCGCGACCATCTCGCCTTGGACACATCGCAAAGGCCTCGAACAGCCTCTATGGCAGTGGACCCCGTCAATCGGCCCGTCCGGCATGGCGATCTATCAAGGCGCGCTCTTTCCTCAATGGCGCGGCGATCTGTTCGTCACTTCTTTGGTGTTTGGACGTGTTGAACGGCTCGATCTCAAAGGCGGCAAAGTGGTCGGGCGCCCAGAAATCCTGTTTGATGATCTAGACCGGCGGCTGCGCGATGTCCGCATCGGACCCGACGGCGCAATCTACCTGCTCGCCGAAACCAAAGGACAACTCTTGCGTATCACGCCAAAATAACCTCATTTTCACGAAAACGCGCACCAATTTGAACAAGCTATCTCGCTCAATAGCATAATATGACCAAAATATACCCAAACAATCAGCGAGGTCTTTCCCATGCCCCCCATCTTTCGATCGTCCAGAAGCCAACACACTCACACGCATCGCGCCGCACAATATAAAACCAACACACGTCGCAACAGGTTGCAACTATTCTTGCGATCGTGCGCGCGCAAAATTAGAGGCATCAGATTGAGAATTAAAAAGAACATCAACCACAGAAAAAAAGAGAACATTGACCGCAAACTCAGGCAAATGCGCGCCACACACCCTAATCCGCCCGCGCAAAAACCTCAAAGCCAAGATCATTCGCATCAGCACCGAGTCTAAAAAATCTGCCCGAAAAGCCAATAAATCCTATCCGGCGACGGTCGCGATGTCCAGCGATCCGCATCGTTCAACGGCGCGCCCGTAGAATCAAAATCCTGCGCGATCCCCCACAAGCTCCCTAAAGGCTCGCCCGGCAAATTGCGCAAATAACGCAGATCATGCGCCTCGATCCTCACGCCGCCATCCTCACGATCATAAACGCGCCAGAAAACACGCTCGCGCGCAAACCAATATAAAATGCGATAAGCCCGCGTCTGTGCAACCCGGCGCGTTAAAGGATGATCTTGCTTCGCAAACTTCGTCCATACAATCTCGCTGCCGTCCGTCAGCGACCAATAGCCCACATGAATCTCGTCGCGCGTCTCAACATTGATCCGACGCAGCCATGGCGTCAATAAAATCGGATAAGATCGAATCTCAGCCGCCATAATCCCCTGCCCGCGCATATCGGCGCGCGCTTTCATCTCGGCGCGCAGATTCACATCCCAGCCATGAAACTGCCACACAATCGATAGCAAAATCGCCGCACCCGCTAATCCCTGCGCCCAGCTCGCCTTTATTTTCGGCCTCAACCCGATAATAATCGCCGCAACCAAAATCAAACTATAAACAATATCTATGATCGGCATCGCATTGACCGCAAAACGAATGTCGCTTAAAGGAGCAAGCAATTGCGTGCCGTAAGGCGTCAGAACATCAAGCCACGCATGACTCACAAAAACGATCAGCCCCAGCCATAGCCATGAAACAAGCGCACCTTCATCAGCCAAAGAATCAAAAGACGAATCGCCCGTTCGGCGGCGACGCCAGCGATAATAAAACCAAAACGCCAAACCAATCGCCAAACCAAAAAACGGCCCGGCAATGATCGAATGCGACAACCCACGATGATAAAGCCAGCCCACCAGCGGATCGCCCGTCTGAACCAGCACATCCATATCAGGCGCGAGCGCCGTGATCGCTCCAGCCACCAGCGCGCGGCGGCCAAAGCGATGCCGCCACCCCGCCTGCCCAATCACCGCGCCAAACGCCATCTGAGTGAACGTGTCCATAACGCATGGCATAAGCCTTTATCGTGTGCTAGTCCAGTCCTATGAAAGCCGTGCGCGTCAAACAACTCTCCGACGATCTGTCCGGCGTCAGCGTCGAGGAGACCCCCCTCGCGCCGCCGACGCCCGATCAAGTCCAAATCGATATCAAAGCCGCCGCCCTCAATTTCCCCGATCTGCTCATGTGCCGCGGCGGATACCAGTTCAAGCCTGCCCTCCCCTTCACGCCCGGCATGGAAGCCGCCGGTCGCATCGCTCAATGCGGCGCAAGAGTTAAACAGTGGCGCGTCGGCGATGAAGTCATCATCGGCGCTCAACAAGGCATGATGGCCGAAAAAATCAACCTGCCAACAAGCGCTTTGACAAAAAAATCGCCCCATATGGATTGGGCCGAAGCTTCAGCTTGGGCAGTCGCTTGGCGCACCGCTTGGGTCGCGCTCGCACCGCGCGGCCAACTGCGCAAAGGTGAAACCCTGCTCGTGATCGGCGCTGCCGGCGGCGTCGGCATGGCCGCCGTTGAAGTCGGCAAACTCATCGGCGCTAAAGTGATCGCCACCGCAAGCTCCAACAAAAAACGCGCCATCGTCAAAACACGCGGCGCTGATGTCGTGCTCGCCCCCGACGCCGACCTCCCAGAACAAGTCAAACAGGCCAATGACGGCCAAGGCGTCGATGTCGTCTATGATCCGGTCGGCGGCGATATGTTCGATCTCGCTTTGCGCTGTCTCAAATGGCAGGGGCGGCTGCTCGTGATCGGATTCGCCTCAGGACGCTGGCCAATCTTGCGAGTCAATTATGCTTTAATTAAAGGTCTGTCGATCATCGGTGTCCGCGCCGGAGAATTTGGCCGCCGTGATCGCGAACAAGGCCAAGCCGTCGAAGCTCATCTGCAAAAATGGGCGCATGAAGGCAAAATCAAACCCTATATCGGCGCGAAATTCCCGCTTGATCGCACCATTGAGGCACTGCAATTTATTGAGCAGCGCCGCGCCATCGGCAAAGTCTGCCTGATGATCGGAGAATGAAATGAAAAATGAAATGAAACTGGCCGCATTGATTTTTGAAGATATCACTTTGCTTGATCTGATCGGGCCGCTCGAAGTATTGAAGCGCCTGCCTGAACTTCGCTCTCTACAGCTCGTCGCGGCGGATCAAAAAGCCGCATCAACGTCAATCCCTAACATTGCGCTTTCGCCAACCATCACTCTGTCTGAACTTGAAAGTGCCGATATTTTTCTAATCCCGGGCGGCAACGGCACGCGCAGATTGCTTGAAGACCAAACTCTATTGGATCATATAAAACGCATCCATGAGACAACCCAATGGACGGTTTCTGTCTGCACCGGCTCACTCTTGCTCGCCGCCGCTGGCCTGCTCAAAGGCCGCAACGCCACAACCCATTGGAACGCCCAAGACACTCTGGAAAAATTCGGCGCGCATTATACCGGCCAGCGCGTCATTGAACAGGGGAAGATCATCACTTCGGCAGGCGTGTCCTCCGGCATTGATATGGCTTTGCTGCTTACGGCGAAAATCTCCGGCGAAGAGTTCGCCAAAGCGATCCAGCTTTCCATTGAATATGATCCGCAGCCGCCCTTTGACGCCGGATCGCCGCAAAAAGCCGGTGATAAAATCACCGCGCTCGTGCGCAAAGCCGCCGCGACAGCGACGAAAAACTAAGTCGCGCGCGGCGGACAAGAATTAAACCGCGCGCTTGGCTTTGTCCTTGTCGTTGGTGCTGCGGATCATCTTTTGAATCTCCTCCCATTGCTCATCACCCAGCGCCGACAATTGATAAAAATTGCCCGAGCCGCCTAAATGACCCGCGCCGTCAATCGCGATCGTCTGGCCGGTCAGATATTCGCAGCCATCGGCCATCAAAAATACCGCGAGATTGGCCAGCTCCGACATCTCGCCATTGCGCCCCATCGGAATGCCTACCTCTTGTCCGTTGTCAGCGGCCGCCGTCGAGCCCGGATTGAGCCGCGCCCATGCGCCTTCCGTCGGAAACGGACCCGGCGCGATCGCGTTCAGCCTGATCCCGTAGCGCGCCCATTCGGCAGCCAAAGATTTCGTCATAATGTTCAGCCCCGCCTTTGACATCGCCGAAGGCACCGTGAACGGCCCGCCATTCCAAATCCACGTCGTCAAAATGGAAATCACGCTCGCCTTGCGCTTATCTTCAATCCAGCGCCGCCCGCACGCATGAGTCACATAAAACGAGCCGTGAAACACAATGTTGGCAATCGCATCAAAGCCGCGCGGCGATAAATCTTTCGTCGGACAAATGAAATTGCCCGCCGCATTATTGACAAGTCCATCTAAAGGCCAAACCTCGCCGATCATCTGATCTACCGCATCAGCAACGCGAATGTCGATCGGATAGGTCTTCACCTGACCGCCATTTTTGTCCATCAATTCTTTGGCGGTCGCCTCCAAAACATTGGCGCGGCGGCCGCAAATGATAATCTCTGCGCCCAGCTTCAAATAGGCCTCGCTCATCACTTTGCCCAGCCCCGTGCCGCCGCCGGTCACCAAAATGCGCTTGCCTTTAAAAAGATTTTGTTGAAACATCGTTCCCTCCCTTAAAAATAAAAAACCATCATAACAGATCAAAATAACCGGCGAAAGACAACCGACATCAGCCAGCCAAATGACAAAGCAATCAAAACCGCCGCCAGACCATAGAAAAACGGCCACTCATTGGCAAAATAAAAAATAGACTGTCCAAAACCGATTTTATCAAGGTGAAGCAACAAAACCCGCTTGGCACGCAATTGTCCCTGATCCAAAAAATAAACCCCAACCCGATAATCACCCACTGGCGCCGCCGCAGGCAAAATAATCTCGGCGCGAAATAGCCGCGCACCAAGAAACTCCACCGCCTGCGGCGCCTCATAAAATAATCCCTTATTCCTCATCAATCGCTTCAGCGCGACGCCAAAATCTGAGCGCGGCGATATGCCCGGCGCAAACGCAAACTCCGCAATCTCCTCCTTGATCGGCCGCGTCAAGGCAAGACCATAAAAACCCAAAAGCTCAGGAAAATCTTTGCGCGTATAATTCATCCAAATGCCCGCAATGCGCTCTTTGCGCCACACCACGCCATGCCGCTTCGGGCCGCGCACAATAATCGCAACATCTTGCCCCGCCGCGCGCGCATCTTCGAGCGCCCCAAATACCAAAAGCCGCGCTCCCGCAAAATCTGAACGTATCTCTATAGCCGCCGAGCGCAAACCCGCCTCAAGAGCCAGCACTTTCATCGGCAGCAAAATCAGCCCTATCAGCGCTATCAAAAACCATGCTCTCATCGCGCAAGACTCCCATAACCGATAATTTGCAGCGAAAATAAATCTTCCGGCTCAACGAGCAGGCCGTGCGCCAGACGCAGCGACACAAGCAAAACCAAACAAGCCAATAAAGCACGCAAATGCTCCGCGCGCAGACGCGACGAAACGATCACCCCTAACTGAACCCCGATCGTGCCGCCCACCAGTAAAATCATCGCCAGCACAATGTCCACCGAATGATTCGTCAGCGCGTGGAGAAAACTCACAAAGGCCGTTACAAAAATAATCTGAAACAGAGATGTCCCGATCACCACATTGGTCGGCATATGCAGAAGATAAATCATCGCCGGAACCAATAAAAACCCGCCGCCTACACCCATGATCGCCGCTAGTAATCCCGACACCATCCCGATCAAGGCCGGCGGCACAAACGAAATATATAACCGCGAACGCCGAAACCTGATCCGCAACGGCAACCCCGAAAGCCAATTATGCTGTCCGCGACGGCGAATCGGCACCGGATGACCCGTCCAACTCGCATGAATCGCACGCGCACTCTCGACCATAATCAGCGATCCCATAATCCCTAAAAAAACCACATAGGCTAGACCAATCAGCAAATCAATCTGTCCCAAAGACTTCAGCCAAGTAAAAACTCCCACGCCGATCACCGATCCCACCGCGCCGCCCGCGCCCAGCACCGCGCCCATCTTGAAATCTACCGCCTGACGCCGCCAATGCGCTAATGTCCCCGCCACCGAAGCGCCCGCAATCTGGTTCGCCTCGCTTGCCACCGCGACAGGCGCGGGAACACCCGCAAAAATCAGCAGCGGCGTCATCAAAAATCCGCCGCCGACGCCAAACATCCCCGATAAAACCCCCACCATGCCGCCAATCCCAAGCAGCATAAAAACATCCAGTGAGACTTCCGCGATGGGCAGATAAATCTGCATGGAAAATCTCCTTTAATATGATGGTTTATCTTTTGCCACGATGCGGACGCCGAGGCGCTACATAAGGCGCTGCATAAGACGCGCCGCCAGAACGATGTGAAAATAATTTGCTCGCCTGCATCTTGCTTGAACCTCGCGCCAAACGCGGCCCGCCCTGAACCTGCGGCGATGAAAACTTTATCATCGGCATATCTTTTTTGATGGCCGGACCCTCATTGATAACCGGATCGGCATCGTTGATCCGCCAGCCATTGACTAGCGCTTCGGCCTCACGGCGATCGCGGCGCGAAAGACTCACCACAAGACGCGGCGCGTGCTCTTGCGCCCCGCGATGTCCCATGCGCGCCGCAAGGCTATACCACGCATAAGCATATTTTAAATTACGCGACCCCAACAGCCCCTCTTCATTGATGTAGCCGAGCAAGTTCATGCTCTCAGCAAAACCATAACTCGATGCCCGCAATAGCCATTCACTCGCCGACGCCACATCATAATCAACGCCGCGCCCCTCTAAATACAACACGCCTAAATTATGCATTGCCTTAATATGCCCCTTCGCGCCCGCCTGTCCATAAAGCTTCGCCGCCTGCGGCACCGACGCCTCAACACCTAAGCCCTTTTCATAAAAATAGCCCAGCCAAAATTGCGCCGCCGCCATCCCCTGCGACGCCGCCGCATCAAAATGCGCCGCCGCGCGCGTTATATCTTGTGTGCCGCGCGCGCCGCGATAAAGAACCAAAGCCTTCTCATAATGCGCCGGTGGCGTTAACGTCTTGCCGTCGCCGGTCGGCAGCCGCGTGAACCTGCCCGCCGGTGGGCGATAAAGGCTCACTTCAGGCTTGTCGCCTACCACATGGCGAAATCCCTCCCGCAATGCCGTGTCCCTCACACTATCGAGATGAGTCGCGACAAACCATGCCAAAGTGATCGCCACCGAAGTGATCAGCAAAGATAAAATCGCCTGCCCCGCATGACGCTGCAAACGCGCCGGACGCGGCGGCGCATAAGAACGCGCCGCATAAGGCGCAGCACCTTGCGTCGCACCCGGCATTGTCCCATGCGGCGGCGTGTGCTGCACGCCGATATTGTCTCTTGTCATGCCCGCGCGCGGCATCTGCGGCGCGCTAAATCCTTGACCCGGCGGCGGCGGAAGAAAACCGTCTATGCGTGTGCGCAATTGCGCAATATCAGCGCGCAGTGCTGAAAGCTCATTGCTGATCGCTCCTTCGCCCATGCCTCCAAGTGGCTGGCCGGTGCTTGGACCAATCCGACTCTCCAATATCTCCAGCGCCCGCACCATCGCTAGAGAACTCTCGCGCCAGCTCTCGGCAGATTGCGCATAATCATGCTCCAGCGCCAACATCCGCGCCTCAACCGAAGCCTGACGATTCTCAGAAACCGGCGCTTCCCCCGACGACACCGTCCGATGACCCAAAGGCGATGAAGGCGATGAAGGCGGCTGATAGGGCTCAGGCCTCACCGGAAACCGCCCACCAGAAGCAGGCGGCGGTGGACTCTCGCCGCGATCCAAAATGATCGCCTGCTCCCCCGCCGAGCCAGGACGCGGACGATCCGAACCCGGCGGCGCACCACTAGGTGTGCCGCTTGAGCCCTGCCCTTGCATCGAGCCTCTCGCCGGAGGCTCGCGAAACCACGGCGGTCGCGGAGGAGGATTATTTGAAACCATATCTTCTCTTGCCTAGCCTCATCTTAACATGAAGATTTTCCGATTCATGTTTTTGCCGCTTTATTTTGTTCCAACAGCGTTAATTTTGTGTAAAATCAACCCAGATCAAGCCACACACGAAGGAGACAATCATGTCAGAATGTTATGTTTACGATCACCTGCGCACCCCTCGCGGACGCGGCAAAAAAGACGGCAGCCTGCATGAGGTCACCGCCCTTGAGCTCGGAACCCAAGTCCTGCGCGCAGCGCGCGAACGCAATGAGCTCGAAAAAAACGCCGTCGATGATGTCGTCTTCGGATGCGTCGATCCCGTCGGCGAACAAGGCGGCGATATCGCCCGCATCGCCGCGCTCAACGCCTGTATCGGCGAAGACACTCCCGGTGTTCAGATCAATCGCTTTTGCGCCTCCGGGCTCGAAGCCGTCAATATGGCCGCCGGACAAATTATGTCCGGCCAGTCGCAAATGACAATCGGCGGCGGTGTCGAATCAATGTCGCGCGTCGGCATGGGCGCATCAGGCGGCGCTTGGGCCTCCGATCCGCAAATCGCCTTCTCCTCTTATTTTGTCCCACAAGGAGTCAGCGCCGACCTCGTCGCAACCAAACACGGCTTTACGCGCGATGATGTCGATGCCTATGCGCTCGAAAGCCAAAAACGCGCCGCGCGCGCTTGGCAAGAAGATCGCTTCAAAAACTCCGTCTTGGAAGTCAAAGATATTAACGGCCTCACAATCCTGAGCCAAGACGAACATATCCGACCCAATACAAGCATGCAGTCGCTCGGCGCTCTCGAACCCAGCTTCGCACGACACGGCGAAGCCGCCGGATTCAACAGCGTCGCTCAACAACGCTATCCCGAAATCGAAAAAATTAACCATGTCCATCATGCCGGTAATTCGTCGGGCATCGTCGATGGCGCCGCCGCCGTGCTGCTCGGAACACAAGAAGCCGGTCATGCGCGCGGCTTGAAGCCCCGCGCAAAAATCCGCAGCTTCGCTTCCATCGGATCCGAACCCTGCATCATGCTCACCGGGCCCCTCGCCGCAACACAAAAAGCGCTCAAAAACGCAGGCATGACCAAAAACGATATCGACCTGTTTGAACTCAACGAAGCCTTTGCCTCTGTCGTGCTGTTCTATATGCGCGCGATGGATATCGACCATGACCAAATCAACGTCAATGGCGGCGCAATCGCTATGGGTCATCCGCTCGGCGCAACCGGCGCGATGATCTTCGGCACCGTCCTCGATGAATTGGAGCGCCGCGATCAATCCACCGCGCTCGTCACCCTGTGTGTCGGTGCCGGCATGGGAACCGCGACCATCATCGAAAGAGTCTAACGCTCAAACAAACCAAAATTAAATCGCAAAATGACTCCTAAAGAGGGATCAAGGAGAAAAAAGTCATGACTCAAACATATAAAAATTTCGGATTCGATGCCGGGTCCGATGGCATCGCGCTCATCACTTTCGATATGGCAGGACGCAATGCCAACCTGATCAATGGCGATGTCCTCGCCGACCTCAGCGCCATCACCGATCACATCGCCGAAAACCAAAACATCAAAGGCGCGATCATCACCTCCGCGAAACAAGATTTCTGCCTCGGCGCGGATGTCTCAATGTTCGGCAGCGGGCCTATGGACGCCGCTCAGCTCTATCAAAATATCCTCAACACGACCGGCACTTTGCGCAAACTCGAAAGCTGCGGCAAACCCATCGTTGCCGCAATCAATGGCTCAGCGCTCGGCGGCGGGTTGGAAATCACACTCGCTTGCCACCACCGCATCGCCGCCGATCTGCCCAAACTGCTCATCGGACTGCCCGAAGCTAAAATCGGACTCTTCCCCGGCGCCGGTGGCACTCAGCGGCTGCCGCGTCTGATCTCAGCCGCCGCCGCCCTGCCACTCATGCTGCAGGGCAAACTCCTCAAAGCCAACGCCGCGCAACAGGCCGGAATCATCCACGACATCGCCCCCGCCGATCAACTGATCGAACGCGCGCGCGCTTGGCTTAATCATCAGCCCGACGCCCAGCAGCCTTGGGATAAAAAAGGCTTCCGTATCCCCGGCGGCGGCCCTCATGATCGCGGCGGCAGCGCCGTCTTCGTCTTCAGCAATGCCCAATTGCATAAAAACACTTTCGGCAATTATCCCGCACAACAATATATAATGTCGTGCGTCTATGAAGGCCTCCAAGTGCCGATCGACGCCGCCCTGCGCATCGAAGCGCGCTATTTCACAAAAATCCTCATGGACCCGCGCGCTCATGCCATGATGCGCTCTTTGTTCCTATCGACCCAGGCACTCAAAAAAGGTGCCCGACGGCCTCAAAATATCGCACCGCAAAAAACAGAAAAACTCGGCATTCTCGGCGCAGGTCTGATGGGCGCAGGCATCGCCTTCGCCGCCGCAAAAACCGGCATCCAAACCGTGCTCATCGATAGATCGCAAGACGACGCCAACCAAGGACTCGCGCGAGTCAATAAAATCACCGAGCGCGAACAAAATAAACACCGCATGACTCCAGACAACGCGCAAAAACTCGCCAATCACATCACCGCCACCGACGATTACGCCAAACTCGACGGCGCCGATCTCATCATCGAGGCCGTGTTTGAAAACCGCAGCCTCAAAAAAGAAGTCACCCAAAAAGCCGCCGCACAGATCAAACCGAACGGCATCATGGCTTCCAATACCTCCACTTTGCCAATCACAGGCCTCGCGCAGGCCTGCCCCGATGAAACCCGCTTCATCGGACTCCATTTCTTCTCGCCCGTCGAACGCATGGAGCTCGTCGAAATCATCTGCGGCAAACAAACCAGCAACGAAACCCTCGCGCGCGCCATCGACTTCGTTATACAAATCGGCAAAACGCCGATCGTCGTCAATGACAGCCGCGGCTTTTATACCTCACGATGCTTCGGAACCTATGTCAGCGAAGGACTCCATATGCTCGCCGAAGGCATGCCCCCCGCCATGATCGAAAACGTCGGCCAAATGACCGGCATGCCTATGCCGCCACTCGCTTTGTCCGACGCCGTCGGCATTGACCTCGCTCACGCTGTCCGCCGTCAAACTCAAAAAGACCTCGGCGATAAATATCAACCCTCCGCCACCGACCAGATCATCACTCAAATGGTCGAAATGCATCAGCGCATCGGCAAAAAATCCGGCAAAGGATTCTACGACTACAGCGAAAATGACAAAAACCTCTGGCCGGGACTCAAAAACCTCGCAAACCAGAAGCAAAACCCCGACAATATCAATATCGAAGACGTCAAAAACCGCCTGCTCTATATCCAAGCGCTCGAGGCCGTGCGATGCTTCGAAGAAAACGTCGTCACCGATCTGCGCGACGCCGATGTCGGCGCAATCCTCGGATGGGGATTTGCTCCTTGGACCGGCGGGCCAATCTCACTGATCGATATCATCGGCTCCAAAAACTTCGCCGCCACTTGCGAAACCTTCGCTCAAAAATATGGCCAGCGATTCAATCCCCCCAAACTCCTACGCGATATGGCTCAAAATAACGAAAAATTCTATGCCCGCTTCAACCCCAATCAAAAACAATCTGCCTAAAATCATCGACGCCTTTCGGTGGCGTGGCAATATCTGCCGCCAAGCGAGCAAACCCTCATGGCGCGGCAGTCAAATAATGACAAAAGAAAAAGCGGGAAACCTTAAAGAAAAACCTAAAAGAAAAACTTTAAGAGATCGTCGTGCCGCCGTCAATTACGATCTGCTGCCCGCTCATAAAACCTCCCGCCGCTGACGCCAAAAATACCGCAGCACCCGCTATCTCATCTGGCATCCCGATCCGACCCAAAGGCGTCGTGCTCGTCGTCTGTTTCAATATCTCCGGATTGTCCCACAGCGCCTTCGCAAAATAGGTCTTGATTAAGCCGGGCGCTATGCAATTGGCGCGGATATTGCTCCCGCCATGCTCCACCGCTATATTGCGCGCTAATTGAAAATCCGCCGCCTTGCTGATCGCATACGCCCCCAATATCGACGAACCCTTCAACCCCCCAATCGACGAGATGATAATCACCACGCCATCCTTGCGCTCCACCATCTGCGGCAAAACCATGTGCACCAGCCAATGATTCGACCTCACATTGCTGTTCATCGTCCGGTCAAACGCCTCGTCGGGTATACCCCCCGACGGCCCAAAATACGGATTCACCGCCGCATTACAAACCAAAATATCTACACGACCCCAGCGCTCCATCGTCTTGTCCACCAGATTCTGCAGCTGTCCCTTATCACCTATATTACAGGGCACCGCAATCGCACTATCAGCGCGCTCCGCGTTGATCTCGCGCGCAACACGCTCGCACGCATCTCCCTTGCGACTCGATACCACCACACGAGCCCCATGCTCCGCAAAACGCCGCACAATCGCCTCGCCGATGCCCTTCGTCGAGCCCGTTACAATCGCCGTCTTGCCGCTTAAATCAAAAAGTGTCATTTTTTCCTCACTTGACCCCTCTTTGCTCTAAACTCGCATAATCCCCGCTTGACCGCAACCCCGCAAATAAGACATCCACAAACTCATGAAAAATACTCAACGCATCCAAATCCAAGAACAAGCCCTGCGCGATAACCTCCGACGCCGGAAAACTCAAACCCAAAACCTCACTCATATCTCCACTCAAAATCCCCCCGCTCAAAACCCGCTCATCCAAATCTCCGGCGGCAACAGCCTCAACGGAACCATCAATATCTCAGGCGCCAAAAACGCCGCCCTGCCTATGATGGTCGCCAGCCTCCTCACTGACCAAACCCTCACCCTCGATAACGTCCCCAAACTCACCGATACCGGCATCCTCGCGCAATTGCTCACCGCGCTCGGCGCGAAATGCCTTCACGACCACAACAATCAACAAATCCAAATCACCGCACAAAATATCACCACAACCAGCGCACCACAAAACCTCGTCGCCAAAATGCGCGCCTCCTTCTGGATCATCGGACCCCTCGTCGCGCGCGCCCGACAAGCCACCGTCCCACTCCCCGGCGGCGACGAAATCGGCGCAAGACCCGTCGAAATCTACCTCGAAGGCCTCCGCGCGCTCGGCGCTGGCGTCCAGCTCGATCAGCAGCACGTCCATGTCCAAACCTCAAAGCCCCTCACAGGCAACCATTTCCGACTTCCGTTCCCCTCCGTCGGCGCAACGCACATGATGCTCATGACCGCAAGCCTCGCTCAAGGGCAGACCATCCTCGAAAACGCTGCCCGTGAACCCGAAATCGTCACGCTCGCCAATATGCTCAATCTCATGGGCGCCAAAATCCAAAACGCTGGCTTCGAGACAATCATCATCGAAGGCCAACCCAAACTGCATGGCGCTCAATCCAATGTCCCCAGCGATCGCATCGAAGCCGGAACCTACGCCATCGCCGCCGCCGCTACAGGGGGCAACATCAACCTCATCAACGCGCCGGTTGATCATATGGACGCGATCCTCACCGCACTCGCTGAAGCCGGTATCAGCATCAAAAAAAATAAAACCGAGATCATCATCTCACGCAATCCAAACACAAAAATCAAACCCGTCAACATCACCACCGCGCCCTACCCCGGCTTCCCCACCGATCTCCAAGCGCAATTCATGACCCTTATGACCCAAGCACAGGGAACCTCGCTCATCACCGAAAATATCTTTGAAAATCGCTTCCAGCACATCAAAGAACTCCAAAAACTCGGCGCGCAAATCAGCTCGCCCAATGGCAAAACCGCTCACATCCAAGGCCCCACGCCCCTCAAAGGCGGCAAGGTCGTCGCCACCGATCTGCGCGCTTCCGTCTCGCTCATCATCGCTGCTCTCATCGCCCAGGGCCAAACCCTCATCGATAAAATCCACCATCTCGATCGCGGCTTCGAGACAATTGAAGCTAAACTCTCTCAATGTGGCGCGCAGATTAGGAGAACCACCTAAATGCCAGCATGGCTCAAAACACGCGATAAAAACTTCGCCGAAAATTTCCGCAGCTTTCTCGCTCTACGCCAAAATGATGACCCTTGTCTGCGTGAAACAGTCAGCGCGATTATCAAAGATGTCCGCGCGCGCGGCGATGAAGCGCTTATCGAGTCAGCGCAAAAATTCGACAATACCGAAATAGCTCCCGACAGACTGCGCCTCTCCAGCGACGAAATTAAAAAAATCGCCGCCGACTGCCCCCAAAATACGCGCGATGCCCTCGATTTCGCCGCAACACGCATCGAAACCTGGCATGCCAAACAGCGGCCCAAAAATCTCAACTTCACCGACGAACAAAAAATCCAACTGAGCTGGCGGTGGCAACCTTTGGACTCGGTCGGGCTTTATATCCCCGGCGGCCATGCTTGTTATCCCTCCTCCGTGCTCATGAACGCAATCCCCGCCAAGCTCGCAGGCGTCGAGCGCATCGCCGCCGCCACGCCTGCCAATGCAACCCTCAACCCCCTGCTCATGGCCGCGCTGCTGCGCGCCGGAATCGACGAAGTCTGGCGCATGGGCGGCGCAACGGCCATCGCCGCTTTCGCCTACGGCACCGCCTCCATCACGCCGGTCGATAAAATTACCGGCCCGGGCAACGCCTATGTCGCCGAAGCCAAAAGACAAGTGTTCGGCGATGTCGGCATAGATATGATCGCCGGACCTTCCGAAATCCTCGTCATCGCCGACAAGCAAAATAACCCCGCATGGATCGCCGCCGATCTCCTCAGCCAAGCCGAGCACGATCAAAGCGCACAGAGCATCCTCATCACTGATGACGAAGCCTTCGCGCAAAAAATCGCCGACGCCGTCGAAAGCCAGCTCGACCACCTCACGCGGAAAGACATCGCCCGCAAAAGCTGGCAAAAATATGGCGCGATCATCATCGTCAACAATATCAGCGACGCCACCGAACTCGCCAACCAAATCGCCGCCGAACACGTCCAAGTCTTGACGCAAAACCCCCAAGCCTTCGCGCAGACCATCCGTCATGCCGGCTCCATCTTCTTAGGACCCCACACGCCCGAAGTGCTCGGCGATTATGTCATCGGCACCAACCACATCCTCCCCACCGCGCGCGCCGCGCGCTATGCTTCCGGCCTCGCGCTTACCGACTTCATGAAACGATCTTCCATCCTGCAATGTCCGGCGAGCAGCTTCGATCACCTCGCTGACGCAGCCATCGCGCTCGCTGAGGCCGAAGGCCTCCAAGCCCACGCCTTCGCCGCCGCCATCCGACTCAGAAAAAACACACCCTCATGACACTCCACAACCCCCACGCCGCGCGCGCGCGCGCCGCAAAAACTCCCGCGGCTAAAACCAATAACCCCAATCGAATCATTGAACTCACTTTCGGCAAAGGCCTCGCGCGACCACGCCGCGAAGAACTCGACCATGAACGCAAAGCCGCCCTGTTCGATCTGCTCGAAGATAATTACTTCCATCACCCTGAACAGGGCGGCCCCTATCATCTCTGCCTGTCGTGCGAGGAGGGACGCCTCATCTTCTCCATCCAAGACAGCGCAAAAGTAAGTCTCTCGCTCGCGCCGCTCAGACGCATCGTGCGCGACTATTTCCTCGTCTGCGAAAGCTACTACGACGCCATCAAATCCGCCCCCCTCGAACGCGTCGAGCAGCTCGACCAAACACGCCGACAACTCCACGATGAAGGCGCTCAATTGCTCCTGCAAAGCCTCAGTAAAAAAAAATCCGGCGGAACCATCAAAACCAACACCAACACTGCACGGCGACTCTTTACCCTCGTCTGTGTTATGTATATGAAATAAACCACCCTCAAAACGGATCAACAAATGGCCAAAGAAGAACTCATCGAAATGCCCGGCATCGTCACTGAATTGCTGTCCAACACCATGTTCCGCGTGAAACTCGAAAATGATCACCAAATTACCGCCCATATCGCAGGCAAAATGCGTAAAAATAGAATCCGTGTCCTCACTGGCGACAAAGTCCTCGTTGAAATGACTCCCTACGATCTCTCCAAAGGCCGCATCACCTACAGATATAAATAACCCGCCTTGAACACGCCCACACCATGCGATAAGAACAACATATCTACGCCCAGGTAGCTCAGTTGGTAGAGCACACGGCTGAAAACCGTGGTGTCGGTGGTTCAATCCCGCCCCTGGGCGCCTCCTCTTGAGGCACATTTCGGCGCTTGCCGCCATCCCAAGAGCCCGTAGCTCAGTCGGTAGAGCATCTGACTTTTAATCAGAGGGTCCCGGGTTCGAATCCCGGCGGGCTCGCCATCATTCGCAAAGGTTTAGGTATGTGCAACCATAAAGCGAATCCGCGCTAGATACAGATTAGATACAGCCCAGATCGGGCTAACTTCGATTGATTTCCGCTTCTGCAAATTCTATCTGTTCCATGATCCATTCAAATTCTGGGGGCTCCCCGATAATCATCCCCTCCATAGCGGCATAATCCTCCTTAAGCATTTCGCGTAATTCCGGCTGCGGGATGAGCTTTAATTTCCCCGGAACAGCTTCCTCCCACTTCTTCTTTTTCTGGGGAAATGCGATGCGGTTGTGCTCACGAACAGAATCTAGGAGTGCATGGTCTAACAGAGCAGCACGACCTATTTTCTTAGCCGTGATCATCGCAACGTCATAATAATGACGCGACAATCTGTTTCTACCGGGGAGGCCATTCCCACCATCTTGATACCCGTGATATTCACCGTGAAGGATGAGCAGCTTTTCCCAGTAAGTGCGCTCAGGTGCAATCGTCAATATATTTTCTACACTGAACGGCCAATCAGCCAGCTCATTGGCAATATCGGGTTTGATTGTGCATGTTTGATTTGGCTCAAGCCCCGACCTTGCTCCACCTTCGATTTTCACTTGAGGACGTGCATAATCAATGCCTCCATCAGAATATAAAGTGGGATATTCAATAAGCAGAGTTTGCTTGCCTCTATCCTGTTCATCGGGATAAACCAAACATCCCGTCACTAAATCTTTAATCAGCTTTTCTACGTCTACCTTGAGAACTTTGAGAATATAATCGCTGCAAGCAATCCGGAGTTCTTCTAATAACGATTTTTGCTTTTTCGCAGACAAATCACTTGGAATTGTCGGATCACGATCTCTTCTGAAACCAAGATCGTCACGAGAAATAACGAGGTCAATATCTTCAGAAAATCTTTTAATCAAGCCAAAAGCTTTAGAAAGTGATGTTCCACCTTTGAAAAACATCTTGGGGTGGCCTTCAGGCAGTTCGTTATAAAGTAAATTGAGGATGAGACAAACCCAAAAATCTTTTTCTACATAGCTAGGCAAAATATTGAGACGTTCTGCAACACCTGCAAACACATCTTTCTTTTCCTGCTCTGGAAGATTGAGAAATCGCTTGAAGGAATCCATCATGCGGCAATCACCTCATCAGACAAAAGACGATGGACAAGTTTTATCATCCAGTGAGGTAAATCTCGACTGTTGCGGAACAGATTCTGCTTTACCGAGGCAGGCAGACGGTGTTTGAGAGTTAAGATAACCTGCTCGTCTTTGGCTGCATCTGATCCAAGCCATCGCAATGCTTGCACGACCGGTGCTGCGGGTTTTCCAGTCCAGCACATCACTCTTGGGCTTGCATGGCGTAGTCTAATCGTCCAGCCGCCAACCTCGATGGTTTTCGATGCGCCATCGGTCATGTAATCAATCCGGGCTGGCACAGCATTGGTGAGACCAAGGCGGTTTGCGGCCATAAGGCCATCGGGCATAATCCGAATATTGTCTCGGCGAACAATAGCTTTCATGACGGCATCAATATTGATGGGAGCAGAGCGCTTGAGAATGCCGCTCTTTCTCGGTAAATCGTAAAGACCACGTCCAATCCGACGAACCCTCTCCACTTTGACAAGGCGGGACAAAGCCTGATCAACAGCAGCACGGCTGCCGAGATCCAGAAAATCCTTTGAGGTATATACCCCTCCATCCTTACTATGGGGACGCATTCGTCTAATGATTTTACTCGATATATCAGACATTTGTTATCTCCTACCGATTTTGTTTTGTCAGAAATATAGCTTTATTTTCTGACAATGTCAACCCCTGTTTCAGTCGTGGATTTGACGCAAAAATGCTCGTTGACCACCTCTGCGTTCTATCGGCACATTCTCAAAGACCGCTGGCTGCAAATTGATGACATTAAACCCGATGCCTTCACCAAAAGAAGCAAAGAATAAAATTGTAAAAAACGAACATAGCCATGCACACATTGAACAAGATCATATTTTCCTTTCTCGGCCTTCGGGATAATACCGTCGCGCGCGCGCTGTTGCACGCGCCGCTCGGTGAGGTTCAAAAATCGCGCAATGATCGCGACCTTGTAGAGCAATCGCATGCGTTAAATCCGTCATTTGAAAAATTTATCCACCTATAAAAAGGCAACCCATATTGCTTATAGACCCCCAATAAGCAAAGGAATATTTTAATGCCTAGATTTCGTTTACCTGTACCTAGAGGACGTAAACCAAGCCTTCCACGACCAAGACGCGCTCCTGATCCTGAACTCTTTCGAACTTGCCGACAAATCCGGGAAGACATCACAGAGCTCAAAAATGATGAAAGAGAAACTCAGGTGCAATTTGATCGAACCGAGCCATTTTTGGCTGATCTTGAAACGGAAATCGCTGATCTGAAAAGGCAACTGAGAACGGAACAAAACCCCAATGAAATGAGAAGAATTCAAAATATGATAGCCAGTAAAAAGGCAATGCATATTAACTTTACCCGGGCAAATAATGCACGCGCTGAAAAATTAGCCAGAATAAAGTCTAGAATTCAATCCAAGGAAAATAACTTCATAAATAAAGGCTGTAATCTTTTATGATCAAAACCGACAATGATATCTATATCCGGCTGCAATCCAGCTTTGTGTCATTCCACCAACGATCAATGATTCCCATTCTATCTAAATTCTTTTTTTCTTTGGCAGAAAGGGCAGCAAAAAGCCTGCGTTCATGGGATCGTCGGTTAGATTGCCTAACACCTAAACGCCGGGCAAGCTTTCGCAAATAATATTCTATGTCCGGCGGCAAAGTAAGCGTGTTGGGTTTCTCTATCAAACGCAGCACCACCTTCACAGCCGACCTATATTCATCAACCAAAGCCAGAGAAATAAGACTTCCTATTGCGGAACATCTCCTCGAAATCGCACTTTGCTTTTTCCATCCCAGAAACATGGCGTCTTGCTCTTGTCCCTTGGGCTGATCCAAAGTGCGAATAGGAGAAAAAGAAAAGCGAAGACGCCGTGCATCCTGATTGCTTTTTTCAAGTGCCTTTTGCTGTCTGCAAAACTGAAACGCAAGGGATCTAAAACGAGCAATCTTTTTATTAAAAATAATAATCAGCCTATCCTGCTCAATGCCGGGAATATCGTCGCGCTCAAAGGCTGGACGCAAAAAAGGGTAAAGATTGAGAAAGCCCTGCTGTTCCAAATTACGTATGGTTTCACATCGTTGAAGCTTTTGCGCCCTTTGATATTGCTTGACTTGATCGGGAGTCAAACCTTCAACAAAATTCCTATCAAGATAGGGGTGAAAGGGGCTGGATGGTTTTTTCCATTGAGAGAAGCTAATAAAATCCTCCTTATCCGGCATGTTTTTATAATCTTCAAGGAACAGAGTCAGCCTTGAATCCGCGCAAGCCACCAAGCTCAAAATAGAAATAAGGCATATCGATAAAGAAAAATTTTTATACATGGCTCTTTAATTTTAGCATCATTTTGTGATGAGCCATCCGGTAAATTCTCCAAACTAGAACCATTCCGCCGCTTCGCCCAGAACCGCCAGATCAAGCGGGCGCTGCACCCCGCTCAAAGACAATTCTTTGGCAAGGATCTGGTCGGCGGCAACGCCGACAGCGAGTTTGCCGACAAGCGTCAGACGCCAGAGCACAGTCGCTTGATAGCTAGTTGAAGCCTCACATTTATCGACGATGATGATCGCCCCGCCGGGCTTGAGTGCCGCTTTGAGCTTCGCGATAAACTCAGCGCGTTCGCCGACGGCCATGAACATCATCACCAGATTGCAGATCGCGACATCAAAAGGCTCAAAATCCATACGACAGCCATCCATGCGCAGGAGATTGTCTTTGCCCGGTCCCTGATATTGAGCGGCCATCTCGGCGCGCGGCTCGATCGGCACGAAGCGAGCCGCGCGCTGCGCTTCGATAAGACAGATGAGAAATTCCAACTCATCGAGCAAGAAGTCAAAGAGCTGAATGATTATCTGAATCGGCAGAAACTTGAAGGCGGCAATTTTACAGGCTATCTCCGCATCTTCAACGAAGGCAACCGGGATGGCTTTGATTGGAATATGGGAGGACGCCTCTATAGCACTGGGGAGTGCAACTACCAGCAATTGAGTAAAAACGAGCGACTAGCCATGACAATCAATGGCGAACCGGTCGTCGAAATTGATATCAATGCGAGTTATCTGCTCATCTTATACTCGCTGCTTGACCACCCTCTGCCAGATAGAAAAGACCTATATGAAATACCGGATCTGTCACGAGATGTTGTGAAAGCATGGATGACCTCGACATTAGGCTTCGATAAATTCCACACCAGGTGGCCGATCAAAACCAAACAGCGCCTATCTGAGAAAGGGATCAAAACAGGCAGAGAGCTCGCTATGCCGCGTGTGCAGGAAAAAATCCTAAAGGCGTTTCCTCTTTTGCAGGACTGGCCAAATTGTGAGGTGCGCTGGTACCACCTCATGTATTTGGAGAGCCAGGCGATCTTAAGCACCCTGCTTACCCTCAAAGACGACTATGGCATCCCCGCCTATACCGTCCATGACAGCATCATCGTGCCAGCTTCTGCCGAACAGACCGCAATGAAATGCCTAGTGAATTCTTACAAAGAACTTTTCCACGTCAGGCCGAAATTAAAGGTAAAAACCCTCCCTAGAATGCCTCTAGAATTCTCACAGAAGCCCGTACAGCGCAATGATGGACACTAGGTGGGAAAAAAAGGGCTGCCAACTAGCTCCAAATAAGCTATTCGTGGAAATGTTTGTGAGCCTGTGCTTTCATAAGAGCAAGCTCACATGAAAATTAGATTAGGTTGAAGGCATCCAAAAAAGCTATAACAATTAATCAGGGGTATAGCGCAAGAAAGGGGGAAATAATGCCAAAGATCTTCGATAACATAGAACAATCATTCCTGCCTGCACTAAGAGATTCTCTTGAGGTTTCAAGTCGGGCTGATTTTTGTATCGGATATTTTAACCTGCGAGGCTGGCGTCAGATTGACCAACATATTGAACACTGGGCAGGAGGGAATGAACAATGCTGCCGATTGCTTATCGGTATGCCAAAGCGCCCACAAGAAATTTTACGTGATGAATTGTCCATTTTAGAGAAGATGAGTGATTCTATATTAGATAATCAGAAAGCCATGCGGCTGAAAAAAGAAATTGCAAAAGATTTTCGTGATCAATTGACTATCGGAGCACCCAACAATAAAGACGAAGCAGGTCTCAGACGTTTAGCCGAACAAATTAAAGTTGGAAAAGTGATCGTAAAATTGTTTTTACGGCATACATTACACGCAAAGCTCTATCTCTTATTCAGGCTAGATAAAATTAACTCAAAGATTGGATATCTAGGCAGCAGCAATCTCACCCTAGCAGGGCTAAGCAAGCAAGGGGAACTCAATATTGACATAATGGACGATGACGCCTGTTCAAAGCTTGCTAATTGGTTCGAAGATCGCTGGAATGAGCGTTGGTGTGTTGATATTTCTGAAGAACTCGTTGAGATTATTGAAGAAAGCTGGGCACGAGAAGAAATCATTCCGCCATATCATATCTATATCAAAATCGCTTATCATTTATCCCAAGAGGCACGCGCTGGCTTAACTGAATTTAAAATCCCGCAAGATTTTGGAAATAAACTACTCAGCTTCCAAGCTGCTGCCGTTCAGATTGCCGCCCGACACTTAAATGAACGAGATGGAGTTATTATCGGCGATGTAGTCGGGCTTGGGAAAACTTTGATGGCCACAGCTCTAGCAAGAGTTTTTGAAGATGATCATGGACTAGAAACATTAATTATTTGTCCAAAAAATCTTGTGAAGATGTGGGAAGGCTATAAAGATCAATATCGGCTAAGAGCAAAAATTATTTCTCTTGGCAGTGTGATAAACCAACTACCCACACTTCGTCGCTATAGGCTTATTATTATTGACGAAAGCCATAACCTCAGAAATCGTGAAGGGAAAAGATACCGTATTATTCAAGAATATATTCAAAACAATGATTCCAAATGCATTCTTTTATCTGCGACACCTTATAACAAAGCCTATCATGATTTATCCAACCAGCTGCGTTTGTTCCTTCATGAAGATCGGGATTTAGGAATAAGGCCGGAACAATTACTTAAATCAATCGGGGAAACCGAGTTTATCCGGCGCTATCAGGCTTCTATAAAATCCTTAGCTGCATTTGAAAAATCTGAATATGCAGACGATTGGCGTGAATTGATGCGTTTATATTTAGTCAGAAGAACACGAAGCTTCATTCGAGATAATTATTCTAAAACCGATGAAACTGGTCGGAGCTATCTTCGTTTTGATGACGGAAGCAAATCATATTTTCCAGACCGCCTTCCAAAAACAATAAAATTCACGATGGACAGCAATGATCCAGAAGATCAATACGCAAAATTACTCTCTGTAGAAGTGATCACAACCATCAATGGCCTTATGTTACCGCGTTATGGGCTTGGAAATTATATTGTGGAAAATCCTGATGCTCCTCCTTCCCCCCAAGCAGCCGATATAATTAAAGATCTTTCCCGCGCAGGAAAAAGGCTTATGGGGTTTTGCAGAACCAACTTGCTTAAGCGTATGGAAAGCAGTGGAACAGCCTTCATACTATCGCTAGAACGCCACATACTCCGCAATTACATATTCCTGCATGCGATGGAGAACGATCTTGAATTACCCATTGGAACGACCGATGCGGGTCTTCTAGACACACTTTTATCAGACACTGATTCCGAAACGGATAATCCAGAAGACGGGCAAAATGAGAAATCCTCTTTTGATCGGGACGAAAATCAGCAAAGATTAACGGACGAAAAAGAATTTCAAAAGCGGGCAGAGCAAGTCTATAAGATCTATAAGAACATAGAAAAAAATCGCTTTAGATGGCTTAGAGCTAATCATTTTCAAAAAAGACTGGCAGAAGATTTAAGAGCAGATTCAAGCGCGCTTATTAGATGTCTTAATTCTTTTGATGAATGGGCTCCCCAAAAAGACCAAAAATTAAACGCGCTCATTAACCTTCTGCAAGAAAAACACCCCGATGAGAAGATTCTGATTTTTAGTCAATTTGCCGATACCATAAAATACCTCGAACAGCAGTTAAAAAATTGCGGAATCCAAAAGTTTGCAGCCGTGAGTGGTAATACAGAAAACCCCACATCTCTTGCCTGGAATTTTAGCCCACGTAGTAACGAAAAAAATGTAAAGCCAGCAGATGAATTGCGTGTTCTTCTTTCAACAGATGTGCTCAGTGAGGGGCAAAATCTGCAAGATGCACACATTGTAGTGAATTACGATCTACCGTGGGCGATCATACGTCTGATACAACGTGCCGGTCGTGTAGACAGAATTGGGCAAATTTCCGATAAGATTCTCTGTTATTCCTTCTTACCTGCCGAAGGTATTGAAAAAATTATAAAACTGCGAGCGCGTGTTCGTCAGCGCCTTCAGGAAAATGCTGAAGTGGTCGGCACGGACGAAACATTTTTCGAGGATGAGGATGAGCGCGCAGTCCATGATTTATATAATGAGAAATCAGGAATATTAGATGGGGAAGATGATAAGGAGGTTGATTTGTCGTCTCATGCCTACCAAATATGGAAAAATGCAACTGACAATGATCCATCGTTGAAAAGAAAAATGGAAGAAATGCCGAATGTTGTTTATTCCACGAAACAACATTTCTCACTTCCCGATCGACCTGAGGGGGTTCTTATTTATTCTCGTACACCCAACAATAATGACGCGTTAGTTTGGGTTGATAAGGATGGAAACAATGTTACTGAGAGCCAATTTGAGATTCTGAAAGCAGCAGAATGTCTCCCCAAAGCTTCTGGTTTAGAAAGAAGTGAGCAACATCATGCTTTGGTAAAAAAAGGTGTGGAGTATATTGCAAAGGAAGAGAAAAAGGTTGGTGGCTCACTAGGCAGACCTTCGGGTGCTCGGTTTCGTACCTACGAAAGGCTTCAAGAGCATTTAAAAACAATATCTGGCACATTGCTTGAAACTAGCGCTCTCAAAACGACGATAGAAGAGATTTATCGCTACCCACTTCGCCCAACTGCGATTGATACATTAAATCGCCAGCTCAAAAGCGGCATTCCCAACGATCGCCTAGCAGATTTAGTTTTACAAATGCGTGAGGAGGACAAGCTGTGTATCGTGCAAAATCAAGAACGCCCCCAAGAACCACAGATTATCTGCTCGATGGGGCTGAAAGAGGAAAAGTAGATCATGGTAGGTTTTGACACAGATTGTATCAGACAACACCTAGACAATGCTGAGTTTAATCATCTTTTTAATGAGTTGGGCTGGGATCAACCACCCGCAAATGAGACGATTACCGTTAATGACAAAAGCATTCCGTTGGAAGCCGTTGCTGAGAAACGCGGTTTGGTTGTTTATCGACATGACAGCATCCCTGACAGCAATTTGCGGCGTAAAATTGATAACGCACTGACAAAACTAAGGCGGGAGCATCTGATTATATTTGCTGCCGAGGATAATTCTCGACAGGAATGGCAGTGGGTCAAACGTGAACATGGCAAAGGCGCGCGATTGCGCACAAGCTCTTTTCATCAAGGACAAAGCAACGAATCGTTGATTCAAAAACTTCGTGGCCTCTATTTCAGCTTCGAGGAAGAAGACACCCTCACGCTCCCTGATACCGTATCACGTGTTCGGGCAAATTTTGACGTTGAGAAAGTCACAAAGCGCTTCTATGATGAGTTCACTAAAAGACATCAGGCTTTTCTTAATTTCATTGAAGGCATCCCAGACGAAGAGTTTCGTCGGTGGTACGCCTCAGTGATGTTGAACCGGCTCATGTTTATTTATTTCCTTCAGAAAAAGGGCTTTCTCAATAACGATCTTAATTATCTCTACACGAAGCTACAGCAAGTGAAAGAAGATGGCGGTGATTATTATCGCCGATTTCTCTGCCCGCTCTTCTTTGAAGGATTTGCCAAGCAAGCGCCGGATCGTTCGCCGGAAGCAAGGGAATTATTGGGCAATATTCCTTATCTCAATGGTGGCCTGTTTAATAAACACGAGGTTGAGGAAAAATATGGCGCTGACATCAACATTTCGGACAGCGCGTTTAAGGACTTGTTTAATTTTTTTGACCAATACCAGTGGCATCTAGATGAGCGCCCCCTCAAAAAAGACAATGAAATCAATCCCGATGTGCTGGGCTATATATTCGAGAAATACATCAACCAAAAGCAAATGGGAGCCTATTACACAAAGGAGGACATCACCGGCTATATCGCGCGCAACACAATCCTGCCCTGGCTGTTTGAGTTCGCCCGCAAAAAATGCAAAGTGGCGTTTGAACCAGACAGTTATCTCTGGCGTCTTTTGAAAGACGACCCCGATCGATATATTTATGAAGCCGTGCGTCATGGCGTTGACCGGAAGCTGCCAAAAGAGATTGCGGCAGGAATTAAAGACATATCCAAGCGCACAAACTGGAACAAAAAGGCACCCAAAGAATATGCCTTGCCGACAGAAATCTGGCGCGAAGTGGTTGCGCGCCGACAGCGCTATGAAGGGATCAAAGAAAAGATCGCAAGTGGCCAGATCCAAAACATTGAAGACTTCATCACCTATAATCTGGATATCGAAAGATTTGCGCTCGATGCAGTGCAATATGCTGAAGGGCCGGAATTTGTCCGCGCGTTCTGGCAGGGTTTGAAGTCAATATCGGTGCTTGATCCGGCCTGCGGCTCAGGAGCATTTTTGTTCGCAGCGCTGAATATCCTTGAGGGGCTTTATGAAGCCTGTCTGGATCATATGCAGGCTTTTGTTGATGATCTAGATCGCTCGGACGATCGGCAAAAAAATATCAAACTCAAGGACTTCCGCGAGATTTTAGAGCGCACTCAGGAACATCCCAACCGCGCCTATTTCATCTACAAGACGATCATCGTCCTTAATCTCTATGGCGTGGATATCATGGATGAGGCAATCGAAATATGCAAATTGCGGCTGTTTTTGAAGCTAGCCGCTCAGCTCGAAAGCCCAGAGAAAATCGAACCGCTGCCCGATATTGATTTCAACATCAAAGCCGGAAATAGTTTAGTCGGCTATACATCGTTTGAGGACGTTGAGAAAACGGTTAAGGGCAAGTTCCAATTTGATGATACGTTGAAAAAATTACGCGAGAGCGCTCAAGACCTCGACAAGGCTTTTGATCTATTCCGCCAACAACAAACCGAACTGGGTGGAGAGATCACCGCAGGACATAAGACCGACCTAAGAAATCGCTTAATAAAACTGGAGGAAGAATTAAATCTATACCTCGCCAAAGATTATGGCATCGATCTCGACCAGAAATCTGACAAGCAAGCCCAAAAAGCTTATGAGCAATGGCAACATAGCCATAGGCCATTTCATTGGCTGATTGAGTTTTATGGAATCATTGATCGCAGCGGTTTTGACGTGATTATCGGAAACCCGCCTTATGTTGTTTATACTAAAAATAAGATTCAATATTTAATTCAAAATCTTAGAACACTCTCTTGTGCCAATTTGTATGCTTTCTTTTGCGAAAAATCCTATGACATTTTATCAAAAAATAGCTTTTTTGGAATGATCATACCAAATAGCTCTATATCCGCAGATAAAATGAATCCATTACAAAAACTATTTATAGAGAAGAATAAGTCCTGGATTAGTAACTATTCTTGGAGACCAGCAAAACTTTTTGAAGGAGCAGAGATGCGACTATCAGTTGTTCTAACAACACCATCTAACAATTCTCAAACTTACTCGTCCTGTTATTACAAATGGCATAGCCAATATAGGCCTAATTTATTAAAAAATATAAATTATAATGATGTCTCAACACTTCTACTTCCTGGAAGCATTCCTAAAATCCCAAATAAGCTTTACTATTCCATATTTAACAAAATAAAAATGATTTCTAAAAACAGAACCATTGCTACTTATTTCAGCAAAATTCATACATCACATTGGCTTTATTATTTTCGTGCAGTTCAGTACTGGATCAAAATATTAGAAAAAGAACCCGTTTACAAAGATAATGGAGTTCAAACAAGCACTGGAGAAATGAAAAAAGTCTTTTTGCAAAATAAGGAGGCTAAATATTTATTTATTAGTCTTCTCTCATCAAATTTATATTTTATTTATTACATTGTTTGGGCAAGTTGTCAGGTAATGAATTCCAGGGATTTCAATTTTCCTTTTGATATTAACCAGCTTTCACCTGCTTTAAAAAGTATTCTTGTTAAATTTGGTGAAGAATTGCAGAAAAATTATCAGAGTAATAGTAAAATAGCGAAAAGAAATTATTCTAAAAGAGGTCGTAAATTTGTGATGGAAAAACAACATTTCTATATTAAGAAATCAAAACCCATCATAGACGAGATCGACAAAGTGCTGGCCAAACATTATGGCTTCACCGATGAGGAGCTAGACTTCATCATCAATTACGACATCAAATATCGCATGGGCGCTGATGAATAAGACACCCAATCAAGGCATTCACTTTGAACCCGTAGAAGAAGATCGCGGTTCATATTTTGTTACATACCAGCCTCCCATGCCCAACTGCCATTTTGCGACACTTTGCCTCACATTCACTAAGCTGCTTAAAAAGAACAAAATAACCTCCCTCATGGAATCGGAAGCAGAAATTTGGCTGAAACGTTATCCGGTGCCACTAATGATTTCTGCATTTGACCCAAAAGGCTCCCTCATACAAATTAACGATGATTATTCCTATCTGAGCGGTTGGATTGATCCGGATACCAATCAAATTACCAGATCTTGGAAATTAAAAGATTTAACAGAATTCTGTGAAGCGCATCCTAACAAACAAAACTGGGCAGAAATTTATCCTGATATACCTCCTAAAACTAAAGATGACATAAAAATCAACGCTGATCGCTATGTTAAAGAAAAGCGCCGCTTAAAGACTCGATTAAAAGTGATTCTTGTTTTGTGGCTTGGTGTTATCCCAGCAGGATGGATTATCTTTCAGTTTTTTGGTCCAGCGTGGTTGGCAATTATTGCTACGGTATATAGTTTATGGAAAATATTTCATACGTGCCTGAAACTACTCGGATATAGAGAGCCTTCCTCGCTCGAAAAAGAAGAAGCAGAAAAAAAGCGCAAAAAAGAACATTATTACTATCATTGTGAGCAAAACCCAGAAGGTTTCGAAAGGCTGAAGGGGGAAAATTTCGACGAAGATAGTCAAAAACAAATTTTGGCAGAACAAGAAAGAATAAAATCTCAAAATGCAATAAATGATGGAGGAAGAAGTGAATAAAAAACTCTATGGCTGGACTAACGATAAATCTAAAATAGGAAATGTGCACGCAGAACTATTTGAATATATCCCTAAAACTCACAATGTAGCATGCCGACCTGGGCAGAAGATGTTGGATTCGGATATTGTAGAAAAGTGGAAAGACTGGCCTTTAGAAAAACGAAAAGAATATATTAAAGAAAAGGGAATTCATCCAACTAGAGATTTGGGTTTAGGGTGTATAATACAAATTCCTAATCTAAATGATTATTTTTATTTATCAGATTATATTAATACCAACTCACTACAAAAATTGATCCCACTCAATAATGATGAGGATATAAGAAATCTAAAAAACCAGTGTGAAATCATATATCAAAATCAAATAAAAAAAGAAGACATAATAGAATATCATTCAGATGCAGAGAAACATGAACGAAACCTACGCGATGATCGGAGAAAAAATATAACTTTTTACCTCACAGTCCTCGGTTGTGTCATTGCTGCTCTCAGTTTTATTATTGCTGTTTATGATTAAAAAAAATTTAAAACAAAACCACCACTAGACAGATGAGGCAGTTTGAGACCCTTGGCAACGCGGATCTGCTCCAACACCCCTATAAGCTCGCGCTTTTCTGCTCTAGCCGCTGTCCGGGCGATATCATCCTCAAAGCGCAGGATTGGGCCAATGGACTCACCGGCTCTGACGTGCTGCCGGTCAGCGGCTTCCACACCGCGGTTGAGCGCGAAATCCTGCGCATCTTGCTGCGCGCCAGACATCGGCTCATTATCTTTCCTGCGCGTTCCATCTATAAAATGCGCGTCCCGACCGCTTGGAAGCCTGCTCTTGAGGCTGGAACTTTGTGCATCGCCGCCGACTTTCCTAAAAATATCACGCGCGCAACCGCCCAAACCGCTGAACAACGCAATCAACTTGTCGCCCAGATCGCTGACGAACTCCTTGTACTCTATGCAGCTCCCGGCAGCAAAACCGAAAAACTCGTCTCTAGTGCCAACAAAAACATCATCGGCCTATAACCTAAGGCTCCAACATCATTTTCATGTTCTGGACGAATTGCTGTTCAAAAATTTCTATCTGATCAATTTCCTGCTCACCAGAAAAGCCAAGACCTAAAAACCAAAAACAATCATCTCTTTTCCTAGTCTTCCAAGATTTCGGCTCTTTAAGCTTGCCTTTTAAATGGTCGGGATAGACCAAAGCACCTGTTAACAGCTTGTTGCGATCACCAAACGCTGAAAGATAAGCGTTCATTTGATAAAGATCTTGAGGCAAGACACCGTCAGGGCGCTCTCGAGAAGAATTTGTGGTCTTATACTTCGCATCTAAAATTGCCACAAGCTCATCTGATTTTCTAACCAGAAAATCAGGCCTCAAACCACCGCGAACATCAGCCTTATGATGTAATAGGTGTTCTTCGCTTTTTTCTGTGCGCCCCGTATATTCAACCCTAAATCCACTTAGACCCTGGCGCAGGATTTGATAGAGATAAAGTTCCCATATCTCTGCCATATCCAGAAAAATACCCTGAACCTTGTTGTTGTTTTCCACAATAGAAGATAAAGGTTTGCCCTCAATAATCGTCCAAGAAAGATCAACAATCGGGCGATATATATCAGTAATTGGCGTGTAGCGTATAGGAAGACCTTTTTTAAGATCCATGATAGATAAGCGATCAATCTGTTGTCCACGTAGCGCGGAGATTATTTCCCTAGTGCGCTTGTTGTTAAACCAGTTCCTATCTGGAGCATCTTTATCCAAAATTTCAAAAGCACTAAGCAGAATTGATGCTATTTGCGCATCAACATATTTATTTCTTGTTTGGCTGACGAGCTTCTGCTGCCCCCTAGCAAAAGCCTGGATAGTTGCACGAACATCCAGCCTACCCTTTGCTATCAAACCTTTATATGCTTCTACCTTTCTGTGAAACGGTAGCCCATGTCTTGCCGAAGCAATCAATCGCGCCTGCCACAGCCATGCTAGTAAATACCACACCCATAGCTTTCTTGAAGAATCATAGCTGCCCTCCGATGAAACTAGATGAACGCTCCAGATTTTACTAAGCCATCTGTGTAGCGCAATATCTCCAAAACGTGGCATGATGCGCAAGATGCGATCTTTATATTTTACCTCACCAATATAGCGGCCTGCTCTTAGTTCCCCCTTTTGGTCAAAGCTGATCACAGGATCATGCTCTTTGTGCTTTTGGGGTGAAAGTTGAATCGTTAATGCATCAACATCTACCCTATTGACGAGCTCTTTTAGCCACTCTTTCTCTTCGGAAGAGATTCCCTTGATTGGAGAGCAATCCTGCGCTTTAATTATTTTCATCTTTTCTTTTAAATATTGCTTCGGCATCTTTAAGAAATTCATCTTTGCCGTCATCTGTTCCTGAAAGATATTGCTCTAGCAACGGCTTGAGAGAATATTCCCAAAGCGCGCCGATGGTTTCTTCTCGAATTCCAGATTTACTAAACATCACAAAATGTGAATTAGGCTTTGCTTGCAAAAAAGCCTCTATGAGATCGACAATTTCACAAAAATAGGTATGCCCTACCTCATATTTCTTCCCCAAAGAACTAAACTCTGAAATTCTTTTATTTAATGCTACTGCATTCTCAGCAAGCTGCGCAAATTCCTCTGAAGCTTTATCCCAACCCCATCTTGAGGGCATGTTTGCTTTTTCCCATTTCTGTCCCAGAATCTCCATGAGTTGATCGCAATCAAATCCCCTGAAGAACCATAAAAATCTACGGCGTAACGCAAAATCTACTTGCTCCAACGATTGATCAATCTCATTCATCGTCCCAATAAAATAAAGATTCTGTGGAAAAAAAATCTTCCTGCTATCTGAACCCGCCAGATCAATCTGATTGTTTTTTCCTCTATCTTCGAGAAGGGAAAAACACTCACCTAAGACTCTACTCAAATCAGCGCGGTTCATTTCGTCTAAGATCATGACAAAGGGAGCACCTGGCTCCTTCTCTACTTCTTCAATAAATTGTAGAAGCACTCCTTCTTTATAAACTGTTGCACCATTTTCTTCTAACTGAACACCTCGTACAAAATCCTCATAGGCATAGTTAGGATGAAATTGGACACGCTTGATATACTTCCCAACATCTTTATCTTTTATATTGTTAAAATATTCATGAGCGCCCAACTTCTTAAATAATTCCTGCCGGATGAATGTTCGAGCCATCTCTTTCGCCTCATGAGTTTTACCTGTACCTGGAGGCCCATGAAGAACAATTTGCTTCTTATATTTCAGCGCTTGCAGCAATGGTACAACATCAATTTTCCCCGCAAGAGGGCAAAGTAGCTGCAAATCTTGCGTATAAAAATCTAAATGTAACTCAGATGGAAAAAAACTTTTCAGTTTCTCACGAATTAAAAGTATTTTTTCATCTAAATCTTCTGGATTTTTCTCAACGTCTAAGAAGCTTCCGAACACACTTACGATGAGGTGTTTATGGCCCTGACTAGCTATGCGTTCATAGTGCTCTGGATAAAGTAAATGAAGTAGCATATCACGCTCTTGAACTTTCTTTGGTAAACTATCTTGTTCTCTATCTAGTAAATTTCTAAAAGAAACATGATCACCAAAAAATTCAACTGGCGGCTCTTTAGACTGATCTTTAATAGATAAAGCAACCTTGGTCACAAAAACCATTTCCCAATATCTATTGTTGTTATAATAAAAGCTAGGATTTCCAATACCGTTGCCTAGGTTTATCCCCAGGCTCATATCTTTTTCAGGCAAGGCCAAACCGCTCCACTTTAAAACTTTTTCCAAACCATTTATTTTTGTTTTTTGTGTAACGCCAGAAGTAAAAAGATAATGAATTAGAAGTAATTCACTTGCTAACTTATAAACGCCTTTATCCTGCCCTTGAAGTTGCTTATGAAATTTTTCCCAAAAACTATTTTGGGAATCATCGGGTTTTTCCACAAAACATTTCTTAAAATTCTCCAAATTTTCATATGTCCATATCTTCTCATCTTTCCAGAGCAATGATCCATCATCGATTAGACAATCATCCTTCCAGCGCTCCGCAAGTTCATAAATTTCTGATTTGTCTGGCAATCGTGCCATTCTTCCCTCCATTTATACTTTTATAGTATATTCTTATACCATTATGAGAAAACAAGCAGATAAAGTTGTTTATTCTCCCTCCGATCTTACTGGATTTATGGAGTCTCCCTGCGCCTCTTGGATGGAGCGCAAGAAGCTTGTAGAGCCTTCAGTAGGCGAACTCAAAGACAGACCAGATCCTCTATTAAACCTATTGCAGAAAAAAGGGATTGCGCATGAAGATGAATTTACATCTCAGCTAGAATTGGCAGAAACTAATATCAGTACCATTCCAAATATTTCACAGACAATAATTAAAAAGTTAAAAATCCTACTGCCAACGTTAAAAGTTCAAGGGGAGATTGTCACCAAGATTGAAAAAGAGCAAAAGCTCGTGGACAGCAACAAGGAGCTCATCGTGCTTTATGAGGAGAATATCAAAGCGACCCTCAACCGCATTTGGGATACATCAGCATAATGGGCACACAAGATATAAAACTTTCCAAGGAAGAGCAGGGACGACAGGCGGTCGATTCGATGAAGGGCTATATCTACCAAATATACCAAAGCATTGCTGCTTGGTTGACCCTGAAAGAAGATGAAATTCTTTTTATTGAGGTGGCGGAAGATTATGCGGTTCTCTGCCAAGAGGCTTTGACCGCCACACAAGTGAAAAATACAAGAGGTTCGGGATCAATCACACTCAATACCCAATCAGTTAAACAGAGCATTGAATCATTTTGGAGCATGCAAGAAAGCAATCAGGATAAAGAAATTTATTACCAATATTTAACGACATCAGAAATAGGAAAAGAAAAGGGCACCCTTTTTCCCAATGAGCAACCTGGACTTTTATTCTGGCGAACTGCTGCCCGTGAGGGTAGTGATCTTGAGCCATTACGGGAAGCACTGATAAAACTAGAATTTAGCAATACTTCTCTTAAGGATTTTATAAAAAATGCAAGTCCGGAGGATTTGAGAAAGAAATTATTACGCCATATCAGATGGGAAAGCAGGGCAAAGAATCACGAATTATTAGAACAGTCCATCAAAGATTCATTGGTATATTTAGGAGAAAAATACGGAATATTGGCAGCAGATAGTGAAAAAACCAAATCCATACTGATCGATAAAATCCTTGATCTCATTGTTAACTCAAAAGAGCGCAAGTTAACCCGCGCTGACTTACTCCGCTCCTTCGATAAAGCTACTAGCATTCAAATACCATTATCGCAGTATAAAGCGGAGATACCTCAAGCAATCATAGATATTTTACGCCCGCATACCCAAAACCTTTTAAACCATGCTGGCTCTTCTTCTATCATTCCTCTCTCAGAAGTAATGTTGCCATCGGGAATTGCTAGACGTGAAGAATTTGTTGGCAAGCAATTAAAAAATCTAGCTTCCCATGGCATACTATGGTTGCATGGTAGTAGTGGTCTAGGAAAAACCACATTAGCTCATATGATCTCTCAATCAACTCAACGCGAATGGTATATTGTAGAGTTGCGGAACTGCTCCCCCCAAGAAGCAAGATCAAGGCTGTATTTTGCCCAAAGAGTCTTTCTTAATAAAAACATCGGCGGCCTAATCCTTGACGATTTTCCCACTGAGGCAAGCACCGATTTGCGTTTGAGATTGTCGCTATTAGCCAGTGAAATTTCCCGACACGATGCGTTACTAATAATTATGTCTACAAAACCCCCGCCATTCGCTGTACAAAATTTGTTTCAGAACCATAAAATACCTGTTCTTGAAGCTCCCTATCTTAGTCAAGAAGATGTAAATAAACTTGTGGCCAAAGCAGGCGGTGATCCTAAAAAATGGAGCCGTCCTATCTATCTTTTCTGTGGAGGAGGACACCCCCAACTAGTAGATGCACTGATCAAAGGATTAAAGGATCGTCAGTGGCCAGATGGCGAGCTAATGGATGGCCTTTTTCCGGGAAGACCAATTACAGAAATTGACCATACAAAAGAAGAAATTAGACAGAGGCTGATCAGTCAGCTATCCAGTGATGACGCACGTTTGTTCCTATATCGCTTATCACTCATAGTTCTTAAATTCGACCGTAAAATGGCTCTAGCAATTGCCGAGACTATCCCTTCACTGAAATTACCCGGAGAAACTTTTGAGGCATTATTAGGGCCGTGGATTGAACAAAAATCTGAAGATCGGTATGCAGTCTCACCCTTAGTCAGCAACACGGGACAAACCACATTACATGAAAGCGATCAAAAAAACGTTCATCGTGTAGTTGTAGATCAACTATTAACACGAAATCCGTTTCCAGCAGACTTGTTCGGTCAGCTGTTAGCTCACTCTCTTATCGCCCGCCACGAAGTAGGATTAATGCGGATCGTGGCAGCAGTGTTTATGACAAAAGAAGAGGAGAAAGTAAGATATTTAGCTCATGAGCTTTTTATTCTACAGATAGTCGATTCTAATAAAAGGATTTTTCCTGAAAACCCTCATCTTTCTTATTTACTTCGCATAGCACAATTTATCATCACGATCACATCCGATAAACATGATCACATTGAAACTATTGTAGACAAATTAGTGGAAGAAGCAAGTGAACTTCCTGAAGCTCACCGCACCTTCCTCTTCTGCTATGCGCTTTCAATAATTCTTCCTAAAACGCGTTTGCCAATCGCTCCGCGTAAATGGATGCCGTTACTAAGAAAATTCGATAAAACAGCCCATCAAGATTCTAACATAGTAGAATTTATGCAAAATTTTGAAGAAACGATTGAAGGATTAACAACATCCCAATTTATATTTTCCATTCGGGTTACCAATTTGCGGGGGATTGATGAACTAGTTGATCTGTTTGACGAGCTAGGAAAAATCGACGAGAGCGACAGAAAAAACTACTTGGCAGGCTTGCGGACACTCCCAAGCGGTGTTGAACTTATGGTAAATCAGGCATGGCTATATAACCATCAACAAGGCAATATCAATGGAATACAAGCTGCTGAAACTTTTTCGAATCTCGCCAATAAAGCAAAAGAATGGAGTGAGGTCGATTTAACCGTTTCATGTTTACGCGCAAGGGCTGTGACGCTAGATGAATATGCAAATGAAAGTGATGCTGCATTGTGTACCCTTAACGAAGCAGATAAAAAATATCCACGCCAACTCCCGATTATGCGTCAGCGTGCAAAGATCTTCTACCGCCATAAAAGATATGCTGAAGCAGTAGAAGCATACCAAAGTTTTATCAACAATCTACCTGAAGATAACTACGTTGATAGAACTTATGACTATAGAGAGTTTGGCATCAGCGCAGCCGAAACAGGTGACTTAAAAAAAGCAAAGCAGTGTTTTGAATCAGCATATAGCGCGGCTAATCAATCAACTGATGGAATGCAAATAATGGCAACAGGTTTGCTTGCCGATTGTGCTGTTATAGCTTTTAAGTTAAACAATGTTGCTGAAGCTATCGAATATATGATTCAAGCGCTAAACAAAGCAGAAGGCATTGATCCCAATAGAGGACACCGCGAGAGATATATTATACTGGTTCTTGGGAATGCTATAGTATGGATGCGCTCACAGATATACATTGATAAATGGCCGGGCCAAGAGATGTTTATTGCCTTCGGCTACTGCAGCAATCCTGATCCGCTTAAAGAGATTATGGAGCGTCCAGCACATCCTATCTTGCTTTCAAGATATCAGTTGGCCATGTTGGAAATGGAATCCCACGCAGGTAATAAAGCGCTCAAGGAACTAAGACTTCATACGCAAGATAAAGGTATACTATCGTGCGAATATGATCTAAATTTCCAAATAATAACATCAGTTATACAAGAGATTAAAACTGAAGATTTCATAAAGTACCTTCCCGAATACGTGCGTATCTCTGCCGATTTTTACAAACAAAAAGGTACATGGGTTGAGCCATCTTTCGAGCCAACTACTATAGGTATTCCTGAGTTGAAACCTGAAGATTGGCAGAAAGAACCTCACATAAGTTTTGCCCAAAATGCTATTCTTGCCTTTCTAGCTAACTCGCTCGTTAATGGGAAGCCAGTAGATCATCAATCTTTTATCGAAAGGTTGAAACAGATAGAGGGAGCCAATAGTGCTCTAGCCTCTTTCTTCGAATGTTTTAGCAGTGCTACATTTTCCTCAACAAATCTCCCTGAAATTATAGCTACGTGTATAGGAAAGTTGGAAAATGAGGAAATCCCCTCTCTTCAAGATTTATATCTTATTACCTACCATTTGTGGACTTGGTTACGCACTTCTTATTTTAAACGAACAATAGCTGATAAAATTGCAGCTTATATCAGTGCAAAATGGAAGAAGGTAGTTGAAGAGAAGCGTTTCTCACTAAAGCAACCAATGGAAAACGTACCTCTTATAGAAAAAGCTCTAAAAAATAATTGTTCCGGTATAGAAAAGTTAGCCCAGATAATTTTAGCTGCCGAATATGCCGTCCCCGCCCGCCTTAATAAAAATATCCGCAAAATGCTAAGGGGGTAAGCGTCACGCAGTCCTGAACTTAATAAATAGATTTGGATACGAATATAGCTGCTAAAGCACCAAACAATTGCACCCATAATCCCACAGATGCCCTTCCATGCGCCAATCCCATCCTGAAGCTCAATCCATGTTTGCCTGTCCCAAGAAGTCCAGCTTTTCTCCCGATACATCACAGATTTGGGGCATGTTGCTAAGGTTCACTAAAGCATTTCTTTCTTTAAAATTTCAGGCAGCTAGATCAATAAATAAAAACAAATAAGCGATAGTGAATTAAAGTTTGCCTCTTGATAGAAAAAACGACATCTTTATATTAGTAATAGAATAAAACTATGTTGAAAAGAATATTGTGCAATTTATAGAAGATGGACCAGATATCCCTAATGAACTAATCGCCGCCAGAGACAATGGCGAAGTGATATTCATTTGCGGCGCGGGGGTTTCATGCCATGTGGCTAAACTCCCTCTTTTTAAGAAACTGGTTGAAAAAATTTACGATGATCTAAAAGAAGAAAAACATGGCATCGAGCTAAAAACTTTTTGTAAAGGAGATTACGATCAAACCTTATGGAGTTTGGAGAAAAGAATAGGTGGAGGAAGAACGGGTAGACAAATAATTACGAGGGTAATTCATAGAATTTTACAAGAGCCATATAATACAATCAATTGCAATTTTCTCATATACCATAAAACTTTGTTAGAACTATCAACAGAAAATCCTATTTTAACTACCAATTTTGACACTCTATTTGAGAAAGCAGTAAATACAATTAAAAGTCATCACGGACCAGCTTTTCCCGATTTTGCTGACGAAGAAGAATTTAAGGGGGTAATCCATTTACATGGAAGACTCAAAGATGAGAGTTTACAATTAGAAAACAGCCCCTTAATATTAACTTTGAAAGATTTTGCAGAAGCATATATGCGAGAGGGTTGGGCATCTAGATTTCTTTATAAAATAGCTCGAAAATATCATATTGTTTTTATAGGCTATTCAGCGAAAGATTATTTTTTAAAATTGCTGCTGCCCGCAATAATAGAAGATCGGCATATCTTTAAAGAAATGAAGCAGATCTGCGCCTTTTCAAAAGAAGAAGATAAAGAACTATGGGAAACACTCGGTGTTACAACAATCATTTTTCAGGAATATGAGCTACTCCATAAGAGCTTAGCTGAATGGGTCGAATATATACAAAACCCCGATCGAGAAAAAGAAAGAATCAATTCTATACTTTCAGGCAACCCAGACGAAGAGTCTTAAATGAAAAATAAATTAGAAAAAAATCAGCTCGAATCTTTATTAAAACGACATCCCGATGCTTTAAAAGAGAACAATCCCTCCCCTGCATGGTGGAAGGAGGTTAAGGAATTGCAACTCTCCCCATATTCTGTAATTCCGTGGATTTCTCAAAATTTTGAGCATCCGGATATGGTACGGGCGTTTGTAGCGCATCCACCTGAAGGCAGAGGTTTCATATCTTCACTTGAAACAGAAATCTACAATAAAAAAAATCTTCAAGAGCCATTCAAGAAAGCGTGGAAACTTATTCTTTACGCAGCGAAAAATAAACAAGATCATGAGTTTGAACGAATTGAACCATGGTTTCAACTCAAAGACCGAATAAAAAATGATAATGACTATGGACAAGAAGTTCGTAAAGGTATTGTGAAAGCTATCAACCCTCATCTAAAAATTGGAACTTCATGGAGATATCTTGAAAGACAAATCGAAGGAGAGCGCCCAGAACAATCTCACACAATTACTCTTGGTGGCTTGATGCACCTTAAATTTGAAACCAGTCATATTGTTCATGCCAAAGATATATTGATACTCTGGCAGCCCGAAGATGCGAAGCCAACTTTCCAGCTATGCCGTGATTTAACAAATCGCATGGTTGAGAAGTTAGAATTTGCAAAAGAAAATGACTTGGAATGGTCTGCGGTTTTGGATGTTCCTTCAATTGAAGGACACGAGCAAAATAGAGAAAATGCTAGCGATTTTCATCCGATCGTTCGCTTAACTGTTGACCTTTGGGAAAACCTTGCAGAGCAGGATAAAGCAAAAGCCATAAAAATTGCTGATATGTGGGGAGAAAATAAGGATATTATCCTAATACACCGGATGTATCTCCATGCCCTAACAAAAAAGAATCTATATCAGGGGCTAAAAGCGGCAAGCGCCCTCTTACAATTAGAAAATGATTTTTGGGGTATTGATAAAAAAAAGGAAATTGCAACACTTCTGCAACAACGCTGGTCGGATTTTGCGAAACATGATCGTGAAAAATTAGAGAAAAACATTCTTACCGGCCCTCCTCGGGAGTTTGATCGGGATAATTTATCTGAGGAAGATTGGAAAAAAACAAAAGAGCTTGAAATATTAAAAAAGCTTCGAGCAATCTCAAGAGGAGAAGACAAGCTTTCTCCTGAAATTCAAAAAACTTTTGATAAGCTAGAGAAAGAGCACCTCACCCTCCCTAAATGGACAACCTATTTTGATAGTTATCATCAATCCTTTAGCGGAGAACAGGGTGATCCTAAATTATTAGAAGAAATCCCCCCAGAAAACCGCATAGACAGAGCATCAGAACTACGAAACCAATCTTTTGAACAACGCCATGTTTGGGAAAAATATTGCTCGTCCAACTCCAAAGGAGCGCTTGAAGCCCTAAAGGCAAAAGCAAAAAATAACGAATGGCCTGAATGGGCTTGGCAACAATTTTTTTGGGGAAGTGAAGATTGGAAAAAGTGTAATCTTAACGAAGAATCGGACCGTAATCTCATTAAGAGTGCTCTTGAAACAATCAAATCTATTCCAGAAAAAAATCTTGAGTCATTTATTGATAGTGCTTCTTTTTGGATGAAGGAGATTGCACACCTCTTTGAAGAAGAACAGAAATTATGTCTCTGGCATAAGCTCATGGACGCATTAGAATATCGTGATAAGGAAGATAATAAAAAACATAAGCGAGCCGACCCCTTTACTGATGCCATAAATCGTGCCGAGGGAAGACTCACAGAAATGGTATTCTCATGGTGGAAACAGCGCAAAAAGGGCGAGGGCTTTGAAGAAAACATAGCGCCGCTCATAAAGAGGCTGGTTAACCTTAAAAACTACAGTGGCGCATTAATCCGCACCACCATGATGCCTCGTTTAGATTATCTCTATTACATCGCCCCTAAATGGACAGCAGAAAACATTCTGTCCAAATTGACAGAAGAATCGCCCATGCGGTGGGCATTATGGGATGGATATAAATATAATAATAATTTACCTGCGGCCAGCTTGTTTAAGAATATGAAATCGGCAATGTTGGCGGTCATTAAATCTTCTGAGCAAATCGTAGCTCAAGACCTCGTGAATCCTAATATCACTTATGATATCGCTGACGAGAGCAGGATAAAAAATCGACTTACATGGCTGTTCATATTGATTCTACTTTATAGAGAACAACAAGATTATGATTTTACTGCGAAAGAAATGCGACAAATCTTAAGAAAAGTAGACGATAACACGAGATGTTATATTCTTGGAAATTTAAGAATCCAGATAAGGGATAGGTCAAAAAAAGAAAAAGAAGAAAAAATAAAACATATCTTCAGTGAAATTTGGCCTTTAGATGCCAAGTTTATTACCGAAGAAGTTTTGTCAGAAATAATTTCTCTTATCGTGGATATGGGGGATGCTTTTCCTAAAATCCTTGATGAAGTTAAAGGTTTTCTTCACCCAAAAAGATCAGAATATTTTTTCTATACCCTCGCTGACAAAACAGATATAGATGGAGCAATCAACTTGCCCAAAAAATTCCCAGATCAAGTTCTTGATCTGCTTGATCTAACCATTGATCGAGAAACCCCTTATCCTATCCGAGGTTTAAATGACGTGCTTCATGCCATCAAACAATCAAAGCCAGAACTAGAAAATGATCGTCGTTTCAGAAAGCTATGTAATTTTGCTTCAATAAATACTAAATCAAATCTTTGAGAAAATCTGAGCCCCGCTTGACGCCTGTGATTAATAAATGTTCACGCGCGCGGGTACTCGCGACATAAAGCAACTGGCGCTCGGTGTTATAGATATCTTCAGGATTGGATTCATCTGAGATATTTTCTATGCGCACCTGCAGCGGCAGTATCTCCTGGTCGCAAGCCATAACCGCCACAGCACGAAACTCAAGCCCTTTGGCTTCGTGCATAACGTTGACATATATATTATTCATGCCCGCGCTTTCCAAAACAGCGGAGACCCTTTTTAAGAGATTCATGCTGCGGACAAACAGGCCGATTTCATCATATGCAATGCCCTTGTCGAGGAGTTTGGTGAGCCATTGCGCAACGACATCTTTTTCTTGAGTTTCGTTATCAAGAGTTTGGATGATGGGTTCAGGGCCGTTAAAAGTTGATTGTGTTTCTGATCGGTGTTCGACGTTGCCGTCAACATCAGCGAGAGAGGGCGGCAACAAGCGTGCCGCATGAGTGCTGATCTGATGAGATGTCCGATAATTGATCTGCAGCGGATAGGAGCGCCCACGAATATCAATGCCGAGCGCCTTCCATGAGAAAGGTGTCTGAAAAATGCGCTGCCCCAAATCACCAGCAAGAAAAAGTCCATTGTGTTTTTGTCCGCATAGGATTGCGAGCAGGCGCATCTGTGCGATGGAGAGATCTTGCGCTTCATCCGCAACAATAAAATCAAAGGGAGGATTTTTGTCACGAAAATGTTCGGTGAGGCGATGAAACATATCCGATAATGTCAGCAGATCACGCACTTCAAGCTGATGGCGCAATTGTTCAAAAATATCCAAGAAGTCTTTGCTCTGCTGCTCGTCAATTTGCGTCTGGCGACCGAGTCGCGGAACACGATGATATTCATTCCATAATTTGATCTGCCATGGGTCGACGATGTCAAACCATTCGGAAAATAATCGATTGGATGGCGTGGTTTTGGAGATGTTGATGAGCATTTCACGGATTTGATGAGCCTCAATAATGTTGGGTTTTTCAAAGACTCGTTCATAGAGTTCCTTGCCGACCTGCGTGATGGAGCAGGTAATGATACGGCAGCGCAGATCTGGTTCGTGGCCAATGAGGCGGTCGGTGCGTTTGGCGAGATCATCAGATAAAGGATCGGACAGGCTCGTCAAGAGTACACGCGCTTCAGGGTTTTGTCGAGCAAGATGAACAGCACGATGAAGCACAACGACAGTCTTGCCAGTACCAGCAGCGCCACAGATTCGGGTTGGTCCTTCATAATCATTCTCGACAAGCGCGCGCTGCGAGGGATGAAGAAATAACGCCCACTTGTCCCAAGGAGCTTCGAGCGCGCGCTGGAGTTCGTCCTCGCCTTCAATGACGCGGAAGCGGCGGCGCGCATCGGGATGGTCAAACGGATCCGTCCCGGGCGCGACAGGCTTAGGCACTTTGAGCTCGCCTTTGTCCTTATAATAATCCAAAGCCTCCCATGCTTCGTCAGGAATACAGCCAATAAAATCAGTGAAATTCTTTTCAGACGCATTATGAACTTTGTCTAGCCATTCAGTCGGCACACCGATGCTCAAGAGTTGATTTTTCGTCAGCTTAAGAAAAATTCCCTGATAATAAGTTTCAGGTGGTTGCTCGGCGACCCGCAGGATAGGCGCTTGAATCGCAGCGGCCTCCTCAACACGCTTAGTGAGCTCGACAATCTGCGCAGCACCAGTCGTCGGATGGGTCTCGATTTTGCATCGCTCAGCCCATGCGTAGGCCCTATCATGATGATCAACATAACAAAGCACATAACGCTCGCCCTCTCTGTGAAAGATAACCCGAATATCGAGGCCGACACGAATAGAATGAAAGTTTTTATCTCTAGCCTGATGAAGCTTCTCCAGATTTAAGCCGGGTTGCTCTGGGTTTTTGTAAAGCTTCAAAACCGCTTTATTGATCGCTCTTTGTTCGCCAGCCTCTAGCTTTGTGAGGCTCTCTTGAAACGTGATTGATTGAATAAATTGCATTATCTCCCCTCAAAAACTTTCATCACCTCATCGCCGAGATGGTTGATGACCTTCCCCACGATCCTCTCCGATTATGGCCGCTCAAAAACGCTGGATACATCAGAATATAAACTCTCCCACGACTCCATATTTATCTCAGCTTTGAGCGGCGTCTTCAAGCCTTTATGGGGACAGCGCGTGGCCAAAAAATAGGCCTGCCGGACAAAAAATCCTCTTCGTTATAGTTGCTGTCCACGAACCACATCTTTCTTTTGAGTTTTCTCACCATTCAGCAGATGGGCGATATCGCTGGCGACAATTTCGGCAGCGGATTTGAGGGGCTCATTGGCAAGATGAGCATAACGCTGTGTCGTCTGTGCCTGACTATGACCCAGCAGCTTGCCAATCACGGGAAGCCCCATGCCTCGACTGACAGCCATGCTGGCATAAGAATGACGCAGATCATGAATGCGGACATCATCTAACCCAGCCACAGACCGGATTTTGTCCCAAGGGTCTTTGAGATTGACAAGCGGCCTCCCCTCTCTGCCTCCGGGTATCACATAGGGGTTGCCCTTAACCCGTGGCAATTCAGTTAAAATTTTGACTGCTGCCTCAGGCAAAGGAATGTTCTTTGGGCCAGTTTTGCTGTCAGCCAATCTCAAAAATCCGCCTTCAAAATCAACCTCCTCCCAACGCAATGAGAGAATTTCTCCCCGTCTTGCTCCGGTTAAAATCAATAAACGCAAAGCGATGACAGCAAAAAAATGACGCGGTTCATATTCTGTCAGCGCTTCACCAAGACACACGAACTCATCAGACGACAAAAAACGTTCGCGTTTTCTTTCAGGATTACGTTCAATATAACGAACAGGGTTTTCGCCTTCGATAAGTTCATGCCGCCTACACCATGTCCAAAGACTCGACAACACGGCCAAAACCATATTTGCAGTGCGAGGCGTGTTGCGCAAGTGGTCATGAAGTTGGACAATTTTCGTGCGATTTAACTCATTGAGTGATGTCGAACCTAACTGCGGTAAAATATGTTTTTTCAGCAGATGGTGATAGCTTTCGCAGGTGCTCGGTTTGCGCTTCAGCTCTATATGTTCAGTCAGCCATCTATTTGAAACAGCACTCAATGTTAAACGCGTGGCTGCCCGTGCTGCGCGTCGATCAGAAACGGGGTCTTTGCCTTGTGCCAATTCTCCTAGAAGCTGTTTTGCCTGTATGCGCGCTTGTTCAAGAGTGAGAGCGCCATGACGACCGATGGTGATCAATTTTTGTCGGCCATTCAAAGTGGCCTTGACGATATAGCGTGGGGATGTTGTTGTCTGTGTGCGTACACCGAAACCGATAATCACTTCATCCCAGAAGCATTGATTTAGTTTCATTTTTTCGATAAGTTTCGTCGTTAGTTTTACTTTCATTGTTGCCTTTCGTTAGAGAAAAATTAGATACAGATTAGATACAGGGAAGCTAGATTTTGAACAGATATTACCGGATCTTCATGTCATCTAGCAAGACAAAAAATCAATTATCTGTGGTGCCTTAATGGCACAATCGGCAATGAGTGGTTATTCGTTTCACCACCAAAGTTCAATCTTTTAATCAGAGGGTCTCGGGTTCGAAGCCCGACGGGCTCGCCAAGTTTTCCAAGAGGGTAGATATATGCAGCTATATGGTGAATTCGCTCCAGATATAGATTAGATATAGTCTATAACTTAGCGCCTATGCGATCATCCTCTGTAATAATAATGTCTGCGACGTTTCGCTCGCCCCGACATGCGAATTATTGCGCCAGTGTCCGAGCTCCTCGCGCAAACGATTGACGATGATCGGCCACGACGGGCGGCGGTGTTCGACAATTATTCAAGGGTCTTATTGATAACATTTTTTTGAATTAAAATCACTTGTCGAAAAAACAAAGGCTTTCTATACTTTTCTAGTGTCTAGAATAAGCAATCATACTTCTTTATCCGTAGGAAAGCTGAATGTTAAAGCTCCGCCAGTAAAAAGACGCAACAGCTTTCACGGAAAAACTGTTGCAATAAACAAATCACCGCTGAGACGGCGCAACTCATTCCCTTTGCTGGCATCAACAGAAAAAACATATAGGCCCATTCACACGACTCTTAAACGACGTAATTGTCGAGTCCTTAGTGTCGCAGAGACCATCAATGAAAAACGTATTCTTAAAGACATTAAAGGAAAATCATCGCAACAAATGCAACAACTTCCGCTCACACAAGAAGAAAGAAAGGTTGTCACAGAATATACCTGCAATTCGCTGTTTGCTCACGCTTACCGAAGTTACTTGATGAGCGGAAATACCCATTTTTACCGAGTAAATGCAAATGAAGTGAAAGCAGAATGCAAATTGCTTTCCCAAGGAATTGCCAAAATACCCGACTATAAAGGCATTGTGTTCCACGGCTCTATGCCAAATGTGAAGGCCGTCGCTAAAATGAATAAAGGTGATTTAGTCACAAACCCAGGCTTTCTTTCATCAAGCGTTTCGCGAGAGTTCGCTTCAAATTATGCCTTTTATGATCTTGATGAAGGAGAAAAATCAGCGCCAGATGAACAGCCAACTATTTTTGTTATCAACAGCAAGACGGGTAAAAATATCGCAAACTTAGCAGCAGAAGATTGTGACGCTGCGGAAGTTCTATTTCAGCCAGACAGTGTATTTAAAGTGACAAAAAAAATAAGAAAAGAAGAAGAAAACCTAACTCTTATCTATCTCGAAGAACATCATGAGCCAATAGAGCCAAAACAGGCCAAAAATATGCTCACCGGTAAGCCGCATCATCCTGTTTTTCTGAAATCGCTTTTTGAATCAGACGGACGAGCCCCCCCGCCTAAACGTTCACCTCCACAATGACAGATGTGTCGCAGCCAAAGACATCGGCGGCCTTCACGCAAGCAATATGCTTGCCCTTCTTGTCACAGACATATTCAGCGTTCGAGCGCATCTTGAGCGCGCGATCTTTGTGCGCGCGGTAATCCTAAAAAAACTCCAAAACAATGCGGCGATGGTCGACGTCGGCGTCGAGCGCCGTGATGCCTTTCTCCTGATAATAACGCCGCCACCATTGGCGCTCATAGCGGCCAAGATTATAAACATTAAACGAGCGGTAGGACTGAGGGATAGCGAAACATTGATCTAGCATTAAGACGCCTTAAGCCGTGAACCATCTTGATATTTCTTGATCTGTGTAATCTGCTCGGCCTTGCGCTTGCTTTTGTGTGCGATCTCAGGCAACTGCGCTTATCATTGTTGATCTTACCACAATCCTCCTATCACCGTGGTTTCCCACCTCCTATCACCGTGGTTTCCCAAAAAACTTAAGGAGGGGGGGAAATGAAATACTCAAAGAATTATCAGAAAAGGCTTTCGTTGCTTTTGAGCACTGCGCTTTGCATTATGATCTTGCTTATTTTAGGGTCTGTGGCTCACGCCGCGCCTCAAGGAGGACAAATAACGCAAGGGTCCGGACGCATCGAGCAATCCAGCAGCCACACCGACATTTATCAAAAAAGCAATTTTCTAGCAACTCAATGGTCGAGCTTTAACATTGCAAAACATGAAAGCGCACAGGCTCATCAGCCAGACACCGCTTCACGACTTCTCATTCGCGTCGACGGCGCAGGTGCAACCAACATCGCTGGACGTTATACTTCTAACGGCATCACGATCATCGAAAATCAAAACGGCGTCCAGTTTAGTCAGGGCGCCGTTGTCAATGTCGGCGGCCTGCTCGCGACAAGCGCGCGCATCAAAGCGAGCGAGATTCTCGTCGGCGGGGATTATCAAGGCAAAGGTGCGGCGCAAAATGCGCAGCGCACCCTCGTTGAACCCGACGCGCTGCTCGACGCCGGAGAGAAAGGCCGCGTGATTGTCTGGTCGGATGAGACAACATGGTTTCATGGCAAGATCAAAGCGCCCAATGGCTTTGCGGAAGTTTCGGGCAAGCAAAATCTCGCGGCGGTTAATCTCGCAGAGATCGAGGTCGGCACTTTGCTGCTCGATCCTCAAGACATTGTCATTGGAGATACCGGAACCCCCATTACAGCCGATATCGCCGCTGACGCTGCCCCCACTGATGGGACACTTCACATCGCTGCCTCATCAATCAATGGTTTCATCGGCAATCTGCACCTTATAGCAAGTCGTGATCTCACGGTGAACACGCACATCATCAGAACGGCGGGAACGGCGGAAAATCAAGACCTAACGCTCGAAGCGTGGGGCAATCTCTACATCAATGCCAACATCAACACGGGAGGGGGAGCGCTCCGTATATTGGTGCCCCAAATCAGGATCGTGGATGGGGCGTACATCTTCAACAGAGAAGGAATCAGCGGACCAGCAGGCACAATCCGTTTCACTACGACGCGCGCGATCGAACTCGTTGGTGGCTCAATCACCTTGGATGCATATGCGCATATCCCGAATCCGCCGGGTCCGTCGAGTAATTATATCCGACTACAGCCGCTGCCAAACAACCAAAACCTCACTTTGAGGGCGGCAGGCGATATCAACATCAAAATGAACATTAACACTGGCACGGGCGACCTTAAGCTGATCGCAGGTGAGGGCGAGACAACAGGCGCGATCAATTTAAACTTCTACAGAATCAATTTGAAAGGTAATGTAATCACCCTCACAGCTGATACTGCATCAGAACCATGGCATTTCTCGACCCGCCTAGACATTACTGCGAGAAACGATCTCAACATCAATGCGGACCTTAAGGCATACGATATCGTATTGAATTCTTTGAATGGCGCGATCAATTTCGGAACCAGTGGCACTGGGCCAATCACATTGACGGCCGGTAGCGAGATTCGCTTAACTGCCGTGAATACTCCTACAGCAAGCAACCGAGACCTCAACCTAATATCTGGTAGGCATACCAGCCTCAACGCAGATATCAACACAGGCGCACATGATCTCACCTTGAGAGCATGGTGGTTTATATTTGGCGAATCTTCTAATGCCGAGCGCTCGATAATGCTGGCGGGCAACAACATCACCCTCTCTACCCCCTCCTGGGCATATGTCCTGTCGCGTACTGTCAGCCATCAAGATCTTACCCTACAGGCGAGCGGTAACCTCAACATCAACACAAACATTAATGCTGGCACACGGAGCTTGACGTTGATCGCCGGTCATGGAAATACAACAGGCGCGATTAATTTCAGTTACAATATCCCCCTCCAGCAAAGCCCCATGTGGCATGGGAGGCGTACCAATCAACTGATTAGACTTGCAGGCGGCGCGATCGCCTTGACCGCCGATAAAGCCCCGGCGGAAAGCAATCAAAATATACTCATCGAAGCGGCAGGCGATCTCAGCATTAACACGGACTTCAACATCGGCAGAGGCGCTCTCCTGCTTGAGGCCGGCCTTGGAGCAGATCAAACCGGCACCTTGACTTTCGATGCTGATCGATTCACCATCACGGCGGCGTCAGCTGCACTCATACAAAATGGTGTTCTCTTAAATCTGCCCCAATTATCTCTTCCTGTTCTTGCGGACTTTGTCAAGGAAACAGGGGCGAGTTTTGAGATTGAAGCCAATATCCGCGCTGTGAGGAAAATTACACTGAATGCGGGCACAGGGACGATTACTTTTGCTGGCACAGGCGCGATCACACTCAAAGCGCTGGCAATCACGATCACTGCAGGGAATGTCGATTCAGGCGGTCGAAATTTGACGCTCACCGCTGAAGGCGGCACTTTGACAATCAATAGCAATATCAATACCGGCAACGGTAGTCTTACTTTGGCAATCGGTCGGGAATTCAATGATAATAATGGAATCAATTTCAGCACGGAGTGCGCGGTTGAGCTCGTGGGCAGCACAATCACCTTTAAGTGTAGTGGTAATCTTTGCGTTAGCTCAACGCCAAACAACCAAAATCTCACCATCCGGGCGGCGAACGATATCAACCTCAACGCAAGAATTGATGTCGGCACGGGTGATCTTAAACTGATCGCCGGTGATGGCGACACAACAGGCGCGATCAATTTCGGCCCCAGCTACCACAGCACCGAATTGAGAGGACGCGAGGTCACCCTTACGGCTGACGCTGCGCCAAACCCAGCTTTTAACAGGACCCTCCACGCACTCAACATTAGCGCGAGCAACAATATCAATATCAATGCGGATATTAGAGTAGCCGATATCGGATTGCGGGCGGCGAATGGCGCGATCAATTTCGGAACCAGCGGCAGCGGGCCAATCACATTGGAGAGCGTGAGAAGGCTTTTCTTAACTGCCGCGAAGACTATAACAAGCAATCGAAACCTCAACCTAATAGCTCATGATGCTATCACTATCACCATAGGCATCGACACAGGCGCGCATGATCTCACTTTGACGGCGGGGCAGCTTACATTGAGCAGCATTTATACTAAGAGCCCGATAACGCTGACAGGCAACAACATCACTCTCACATCTAACCCCCAATATATATCGAGTCATATCAGCCACCCTGATCTCACCATTCGGGCGCGCGGCGATCTCAACCTCAACACAAGCATAAATGCAGGCACATACAGCTTGACGCTAATCGCCGGTGATGGCGAGACAACAGGCGCGATCAATTTCAATCACAATATCCCCCTGAATAGAAGAAACGCCAATGCACCGATTACGCTTGCTGGCAGCACAATCACCCTAACCGCCGACAAAGCTCCGGCTGCGAGTATGCTAGACCTCACCATCCAGGCGGCAGGCAATATCAACATCAACACCGACTTCAACATCGTCGATAATCACAATTTGGCGATCACCTCATCAGAGGGCACGTTGACGCTCAACGCAGATATTGTCGATCCTTACGCCAATGTCAATTTATCCGCTCACAACATCATACTCAACAGCTCCATCCTTTGGGGCCACAATGTCAGCTTGACAGCCTCAGCCACAACAGCTGATGCCATCAGAACCAATAATTTCATCGAAATCATCGCGGCAAATACTTTGGCAATCCTTGCCAACCTCAATGCTGGCACAAACAATATCGATCTGTCGGGAGATAACGGCATCATCTCTAACGCCGCCTACACCTTCACAACCGAAGGCACCCTCAGCCTATCGCAGAATGTCGCCCTTGGCGCCAACTTCCCCGCCACCATTGACACCAGCGACCTTAATATGACTTTGCTGTCCGATGTCGCCGAACAAACGGTTCATAACTGGATGCTCGCTCACGGTCGCAATTTGAGCCTCAATATGGAACATCCTTTCGGCAAGATTGCAATCGACCACGATATCGATCTCGGCTCAGCCAGCCTGACTTTAACAGGACAAGTTGAACTCTCTGGAACGCGAACCATCCAAGCGGGCTCAATCGAATTCAATAATCGAATAACATCCTATAGCGATTTCACCCTGATAGCGACCGAGGGCGATATTGTCGGCAATGGCCACGAGATAATCGCCCCTTCGGTGACTTTATCCCAAACTTTCGCATTCAGCGCGAGAGCGCCATTCTCTTTTACCCAAAACATGACCTCTTTGATAATCACAACAAGCGGAAGGCAAACCATTCAGCCATGGATGACCACCATGGATAGATCTTTGAGTCTCAATAGCAGCATCATCACAATCGGACGACAAAACATTGATATCGGCGCAGGCAACCTCACATTGAACGGCAGATCAAGAATCCTTCTGTCTGGCAGCAATTCCCGCGCAATCAGAGCCCACAAGATTACGCTCTCAGGCATCGTCTCAGGCTTTCTCTTAACAAGCGCGGCCATCACGATCAGCGCCCTCAGCGACTTGTCGTTGAGCCATGACATCAATATCCACAAAGGGCAGCTCGTGCTCGAGGCAGGACGCGGCATCGTCAAAAATGGCGTGGTTCAAACCGGTCGAATCATCTTTCCACAAAACCAAATCACCATCACAGCAACCTCCGCCATCCTCAGACAGGACGCACAATCTTTCCCAACCGCCGAACCGGCACGTTTCATACTTTCAGCAAATGTCTTGCCCGCAGTCGATTATGATGGAACCCAAACACAACCCACTCTCTCATGGGCAACCAGCTTTGCATTTGCCTCAGCAGAATTTGTGATAGACACAAGCGCCTCAAACACAGACTTCGAAGTCGAAGCCCTCATTGCGCGCTCACAGAGAATTATACTCAATGCCGGCACAGGAACAATCTCCTTTGCCGGTGTTGGCGCAATCGAATTGCGTGCGCCAATCATCACGATCACCGCAGGAAAGGTTAATCTCGCAGGCCGCCACGTGCAGATTACAACGCGCAACGGCACATTAACGCTCCATGCTGATCTGATCTCTGCCGGCGCGCTCATCATCAATGGCAGCTTTGGCAACATTCATCTGTTGGGGGCACAGACTTTGTCAGGCAGCATACTGTCTATAACTGCAAATCAAATCAAGACCACCACCGCTATCGACGACACCACCCTCGCTCACCATAACCTGACACTCACGGCCAGCGCTGGGGATTTAACTCTCGCCAGTGATGTCAATATCGGTACGGGCGCGCTCATTGTGGAGACAAATGCGCAAACATCTCAGATCAACAATGGCGGCAGCGCGCGCACATTGACAGCGTCCTCCGTGAGCTTGACGCAACATCGCGAATTTAGCTCAACCAGCCCGTTCAATTACAACGCTGGCACACTCAACCTCACAACAAGTTCGGCGCAAACATTCCGCCCGTGGATGGTCGCTGATAACAGACATCTAACCTTAAACATCAGCAATCAGACCTTGAAAATTGAAAGTCATATTGGTTATGATACTGCCGATCTACATTTATCCGCCCAGAGCATTATCCTCAACAACCCCAGCCTTATCGCAGTGAGCGGCCAAAATATTAGCTTGCAAGCTCTCAATGTGATGGCAGCTCATGATTTCACAATCAATGCGATGGCTTCATTGAAAATCGATAGCAATATCAATATCGGCACGAACACGCTTATTCTGAATAATTATAGCGATAACGGCATCGTGTTTAAAAACAATCCGACCTTGACCGCAAGAAAAATTGAACTGAGACAAAAGCCAGTGTTCGCCACAACTGCGCCGTTCACCTTTGGCACAGACGTAGAAGCATTAGAGCTCTCAATAACCGGACAACAGGTGAGGCAAAAAATTTCCCCGTGGATGGTCGCGACAAACAGGGATTTGACCCTCAACACAACAGGCGCTGGCGGGATCAGCATCAACGAAAACATTAACCTCGGCACAGGCAGCCTCTCTTTGAGGGCTGACGGCGCAATCAATTTCATGACGAGCTCGATCACTGTGAGCGCTGATAACATCACCTTAATCTCTACCGCAGCTGCAATCGCGAGCAATCAAGATTTGATGATCACTGCGCATAATAATCTTTCTATCAACACCGACATCAATGCCGGAATAGGCGCACTCACTTTAATCGCGACAAACGGCGCAATCAACTTCAGCGCTTCAAAGGCGATCACATTGACAGGCAACAAAATCACCTTAACCGCTGCCGACGCACCAGCTGCAAGCAATCAAAACTTGACGATCACAGCATACACCGATTTTAAGATCGACACAGATATCAATACCGGCTCCGGAGACCTCTCTTTGGCAGCAGGCATAGGCGACACAACAGGCGCGATCAATTTCAGCACTTCAAAGGCGATAACATTAACAGGCAATAAGATCACATTAGCCGCTGACACAACACCAACAGCGGGAAATCAAAATCTCACAATCACAGCCGCGACTGATCTCAACATCAACACAAGACTCTATGTCGGCACAGGCAACCTCTCTTTGACAGCAGGCATGGGCGACACAACAGGCGCGATCAATTTTAACATGACCGCCTCGACACGCCTCAACGGCCATAACATCGCCTTAACTGCCGACGCCGAGCCTTTAACGAGCAATCAACATCTGATTATTCTCGCGCGCAATGATTTGACAATTAACAGCGATCTCGATACGGGTGCAAAAAATTTAGCTTTGTTCGCCGGACACCAGAACAGCAACGGCCTGGGGACATTCTCCATTGCGACCGCAGCATCTGTAAAATTGAACGGAACAGTCATTCGTCTCAAAACTCAAACGATACCTTCGGCAGGAACGGCAAATGATCTAACCATTACCGCACAAGATTCGCTGGAGCTCAATGCACATCTGATTCTTGTCCGCGGTGATGCTTTAAGAAAAACAAAATTAACTTTGATCGTTGGCTTTCTAAAAAACATAGAAGATGCTTCATTATTTCATTTGACGGCGGACATCATCACTATAAATCAGAAAAAGAACTCTTTTGGCGAACTCTTCCCTCAAGTGAGCGCGCAAAAGCTCGAACTGCTCGCCGCCGGTAAGCAACTTGTCTATCCTTGGATGGTCGCCAATGGTCGCTCTTTGAGCTTGACAGTCTACAATCAAATAAAAGAAGATGGCTCAATAACCGAAGGCGAAATTTCTGTGAGTAGCGACTATGATCTTGGCACAGGCGATCTCACGCTCCACTCTTTCGGAAAGCTCGCCTTCACGCGCGAAGCCACATTAAGCGCGGCGAACATCACTTTAAGATCAGCTGATCAGATTCAAACAAACAACAATGATCTCATCATCAACGCGACAGGCCATGTGAACATAAATTCAAACATCGGCACGGGCACAGGCAACCTCGCTTTGACCGCGGGACTCGGCGATCTCACGACGGGCGTGATCAATTTCAACAAGAGGAGCGCAACAACACTTGACGGCAATCAGATCACCTTAACCGCTGATGCCACGCCGACAATACCAAGCAATCAAAACTTGACGATTTTGGCGCGCGCTAATCTTGAGATCGACACAGCTATCAATATCGGGATGGGCAATCTTACTTTGAGCGCAGGACTCAGCGACACAACGGGCAAGATTAATTTCAGTACCTCGAAAGCAATCACATTGGCAGGCCGCGAGGTGCTCTTAACTTCTGCCGCGCAATCAACAATAACGAGCAACCAAGATTTGAAAGTCTCAGCGCAGGGCAATCTCGAAATCAGGACAAATATCGACACCGGCACGGGCAACCTCACTTTGATCGCGGGGTTCGGCGACAGCACAACAGGCACGATCAATTTCAACAAAGAGCGCACGACAATACTCAAAGGCCATCACATCACCTTCACCGCTGATGCGACACCAACAATGCCAAGCAATCAAAACCTCCAGATTCTGGAGATGACAGAGTTGACGATGAGCCGAAACACACAAATTAACATCGGCAGCGGCATGCTGACGATCGAATTTGCCGATAACAGAAGCCGAACTTTCCTAGATATATTCGAAAGCGGAAGCTCATTTACGGCAGGGAATTTTCGACATCCCAACCTCAGTTGCGCCGACCCCTATTGCATAAGGCCGGACAACGGTAACAACAACAATGATGATGATGATGATGAAAGCTTCTTCGAATAGGAGGCACGCGCTTAGATTTTTGGATCGACGCCCGTTAATTTAATCGACACATCCCATAAACGCACAGCCAAATCCAGATCATGCGCGCGCGGCAATGACTTCGCATAAGATGCCGGACCAGATGTTTCAATGCGCCTGGTCGGCCCAAAATAATCGCCGCCTTTGACATCACAACTCGTCGCAGCCAAAAGCGTCGGCCAGGCTCCCTGCGACGGACTGTTAAAAAATGGCAGCAGCAAAGGTATAATGAATTTCATCCAGATGGGCGCGCCCGCAGGCAGTTGCGTGCCTGCCATGCCAGGATGACAAGCAACAGATATCGCCCCGCTTTCTGTCAATCGCAGGCGACGCTCGAGTTCAAACGCAAACACAATATTCGCCAGCTTGCTCGCATTATAGCGCGGCATCGATTTGTAGCCGCGCTCCGCATGAATATCGTCAAAATCAATCTCGCCCCTCAGATGTCCCAGACTGCTCATCACCACAACGCGCACATCGTCCTTTTTGATCCTGTCAATCAAATGCCCAACCAGCGCAAAATGTCCTAGATGATTGACCCCCATCTGACTTTCAAATCCATCCTTCGTGCGCTGCAAAGGCGGTATCCTCAACCCAGCATTATTGATAAGCACATCAAATTTTGGGCCTTGATCTATCTGCACCGCCGCAGCTTCGACCGATGCTAGATCGCCCAAATCGAGCAGCACAAATGTCAGATCAGCATCCCTCTTGAGCGCCTTAATTTTATCAATCGCAGCTCGAGCCTTATCCTCCGAGCGGCAAGCCAATACAACGCGTCCGCCCTTGAGCGCCAACGCGCGCGCCGTTTCATAACCAAGACCAACATTGGCACCCGTGATAACAAAACTTTTGCCCGACTGATCAGATAAATCCTCTTCACGAAAACTCATGACAACCTCCTATCGCTCCAGATGCCCCCGATCATAGCACAAAACCTTGAAATTCTATATCGCACTGAGGATTGAATACGAATTCAATTATGCAGCTTTCTTTATAAAGATAAAATCAAGCCCCGACTGGGTGGAACCTTGTTATCGAGCAAGTCCCGCCAGACACAAGACGCCGCTTGCGCACCCTGAATGCGGTCGATCTCAATATCATCTTTGATGCTCGCCGCAATTTCCGCGCTCGCAACAGAAGCCTTGCGCAGCGCAACGCCGCGACCCCAATCTTGCTCGCGTTTTGCAATCTGACTCGGCGCAAAGAAAAATTTAGGCCGCGCACCAGGCAGATCACCGCCGCGACGCTCGGTTTCCCAATGAGTCGCGCCGACAATGCAGCTCTCCACCATATTGTCGCCAAGATGACGATGAAGCATTTCAATCAGCGGACCATTGCCCGACATATCAACAAAAGCCGCCTTCTCGCTGCGAGCAATATCGTCCTCGCTGCCATAAACTACGATCTGATCGCAAACCCCTAGACGCTCAACAAACGCCACATTGCTCGATGAAGTCAGCCCAACAACCTTCTTCATCACATTCTTATCGTGGTGAAGAAGATGCGCAAGACCAAAGCCTGTCTTCGACGAAACTGAGCCAATCAAAACTTGCGTCGCGCCAAAAAAGTCATTGTCGAGCAGATAATCATATAAAACATAGGAGGTCATAAAAAGCGGAAAAAATAAACAGCGCTCATCCTCCAAAGGCTTTAGAAATGCAGGCTCCGCACGAACGCGCATATAATGATTATAAAGCGCAGGCAGCTCGGCGCGATGAGCCGCCACATCAGTGAATTGACCCTCAGACACATCACCCGGCCGCAGCACAAGATGACTCGCCATCGGAAAAAATCCCCAAATGCGCTCGCCCTGTGTGACCTCGGCGCTGCGCGATTCAATCACATCGGCAAAGCCCCAGACCGGAACCTTGCCCCAATCACCTTCCGCCGGATAAAACTTCCAATAGCCGATCACATCGCCCGAAACCGCATAACTCACATTATTCGCCGTGAGCCCAAACTTGTCGATCCGGACAAGAACCTCGCCGTCGGCCAGCACTGGCATATCACGCTCAATATGCTGCGTCGCCCTGAGCTTTGCACGATCAACCCAGATTTCTTGAATCTTTGTCATCGTGCGAGCGCTTCCTTGAGCCAGTCCGACATCGGCCAGCCCTCCGGCAGCACCGTCTCGATATTGAGCTGCCCCTTCAAACCCGCCGCGCGATGCACCGCGATCTCCTGCCATTCTTTCGACATCGACATATTGACCATCGCGGCGCGCTCGGGATAGGAAGCAATCGCAACCTCGTCCCAGAGCTCCTCAACCTGCCCCAAAGATAAAAACGTCACATCGGCGGCAAAAATCGCGCGGCCACCATATTGCGTGATCAACTCACTCACGCCGCGGCCATAAATCATATAGGCGTCGCGGCCCGCAAGATCGCTCTGGCGGCCATCTGCATATTCTGCCTTCTCCTTAAACTTCAACAGATTAATCATGAAAATCGGCCCGTCCGGACCTTTCTCCGCCAAAGCTTTGATCTGCTCCTTCGACGACGGCATAACTTCATTGATGACTTGCATATCTTATCCTCCCTTGAGCGCTGTCATAAAGCTCTATAAGTAGAGCACTATAAATAGCAAATGTCCGAAAAGCAACTCACCCTCTTGCCGCTAAACGCGCCGCGATCAAAGGCAGATGCTGGCGGCCAAGAAAAAGCTCATTACCCAACAAATAAGTCGGTGTCGAGATCACACCGCGCGCGCGCAGATCACGCTCTTCCGCCTCGAGCGCCGCAGCGCCCTCCCCTCTCACATAGCGCGCAAAATCGCCGCTCTCAACGCCCAGACCATCTAAAATATGCTCTATGATTTTGACCTCATCAATCGCCTGCTGGTCGCGCCAGTAGCGCACAAAAACTCGCTCGACATAATCATCCACTTTCGTCGGCGCTTCCCGCTTGAGCCAGAGCAAACCCATAGACGCCGCATTCGTATCGAAATCCGCATAAATATCTCGAAGCGCATGCAGCGCATAAAGATCAATGTCATGCGCAATGGCCTCAGCACGAAAACGCCGATGACGGATGCTGCGATCAGACGTAAAACCATGCGCCAAAGGCGATTTGAGCGGTGTCGTCATTTTCGGATGCCAGTCAATCGATAATCTATGTCCCGTCCTATGTCCCGCCCCCTGCTCTGCCGCAACGGCTAAAGTCGGCGCCAGTGCCATATAAGAATGGGGACTCTTGAAATCAATACAGACCTCTAAAAACTCCGACGCCCCCACTATCACTTTGTCGGATATCTCTTTGTCGGGCACCGAATAAAATATATCGGGCGCTGAACCTTGCTCGCCGGTCAAGTGCCAGCGAATGCGCGGCAAATGTTCTCGTCCGAAATAAACTTCACCCTTCACAATATAGGTCGGCACGCCGAAAATACCCGCATCAAATGCCGCACTTTGCAAAACCGCATTCTCCGCAGCACCGCGACCTCGCGCATAATCTTCAAACCCCGCTACATCCGCCCCGACATTAGACAGCACCCGGCCTATGACATCAATATCCTCGACATTGAGCGCGCGCTTCCAAAAAGGCTCATAGACAGCGTCAATATAAAGCTCAAGAATTTCATCGCTTTGCCGCTTCGCCCATAACATCCCGATCGCAGCAAGGTTCGTATCCCAAATTTTGATCGTGCCGCGAATAATCATGCCGCGCAGATTGGCATAACGGCGGCAGTCAAAATAAGCGTATTTGACTCCCGACCATTGCTCGGCGCTGCGGTTTTGCTCCACCACCACGCCAGACCGCCCAAGCTTCGCCGAACCCAAATAACTCGGAATATCAAGCACAAATGGACGCCAATCCACCTTCACACCGAGCTCGCGTGCCATTTCAGCGGTCGGCTCTTTCGCAAGATAAGCGTAGGGACTCTTAAAATCGAGATAAACAATCAAAGGATAATCTGACTCGAGTGGGTTCATTTTGAGAAAGAATGTAAAAGTGAGGCAAGGGTGGTTTTTATATTACAGAGTCATCAGAAAAGATTTTTGACCCGTTGGAGCATAGCATTTTTAATAATGATTGCGCTGACTTTGAGCTCAACGATTAGCCGAGCGAGCCTGTCTGCCTCCGCATCCGCGTCGATAGTCATACAACAACTTTTTGGCACTTTTGGGCGCTTTTGGGCGCTTTTGGGCTCTTTTAGAGCCATCACAGCCTCATCTGCGCGCGCAGCGCAAGCCTCAAATTTGATAATAAATGTTCGCGACCCAAAGACAAAACTTTATACTATATTTAATGAACCCTGTGTTCAAAGGAGGCGCCAAAATGGCGATCAACAAAGTAAAACAGATGTGTTTTGCTGCGACTTTTTTCTCTGCGACTATTTGTTTTGTCACGAATGCGCTCGCCGCGCCTCAAGGAGGACAAATAACGCAAGGGTCCGGACGCATCGAGCAATCCAGCAGCCACACCGACATTTATCAAAAAAGCAATTTTCTAGCAACTCAATGGTCGAGCTTTAACATTGCAAAACATGAAAGCGCACAGGCTCATCAGCCGGACGCCTCTTCACGACTTCTCATTCGCGTCGACGGCGCAGGTGCAACCAACATCGCTGGACGTTATACTTCTAACGGCATCACGATCATCGAAAATCAAAACGGCGTCCAGTTTAGTCGGGGCGCCGTTGTCAATGTCGGCGGCCTGCTCGCGACAAGCGCGCGCATCGGCAAAATTGAAACCTCACGCTGGCAGTTAAACCATGCGCGCGGTGATGTCGTCAATCATGGAACGATCACCGCAGGCGCAGGCGGCGTTGTGCTCGCGGCAGTGCGGGTTGAAAATAAAGGCACAATCACCTCAAACGGCGGCAATGTCGCTTTAGGCGCAGGCGACACATTCACCGTCGATTTTGCCAGAGGCCTTGTCGGGTTTGAAGTGCACAAAGCGGCAACAGGCGCGGCGCTTGTCAATGACGGCAAAATCGAAGCACAAGGCGGGATCGTCAAACTCACAGCACAAGAAGCGCAAGCAGTTCGAACGAATGTCGTATCGGTCGGCGGCGTTGTCAAAGCAACAAAGATTGAGCGCCGCGGCGGCGTGGTTTATCTTTCAGGCGGTGATGAAGGCATCAACGAAGTGTCGGGTGAGGTTCAAGCCGATCAAAAAGTTGAAATCACAGGCCGCTATGTCGCAGTCAAGAGCGGCGCGCGCATCAAAGCGAGCGAGATTCTCGTCGGCGGGGATTATCAAGGCAAAGGCGCAGCACAAAATGCGCAGCGCACCCTCGTTGAACCCGACGCGCTGCTCGACGCTGGAGAGAAAGGCCGCGTGATTGTCTGGTCGGATGAGACAACATGGTTTCATGGCAAGATCAAAGCGCCCAACGGCTTTGCGGAAGTTTCGGGCAAACAAAATCTCGCGGCGGTTAATCTCGCAGAGATCGAGGTCGGCACTTTGCTGCTTGATCCGCGCCGGATTTTGATCGTTGAAAGCGCGCCCGACGACACAAACGCAAATGTTTTAGAAAATTTCCCATGGCGGGGCGTGGCAACAGATGACGCGCCGGTAGACAGAGACTTCTACATTACAGCAGAAACGATCAATAATTACACAAGCAGCCTGATACTTGCGGCAAGAGACGAAATTCAAGTCAATGCGCCGATCCGCATGAACCGCCGCCGCCCGTGCTGCGCCAGCTTGACATTGGAGGCGATCGGCGGCAATCCAGAAACGACGCGCATCGTTCTAAACGCGGATATCGATATGGGGCCTATTGGGGGAGATTTGACCCTAAAAGCAGGCACCATCACAACCAATGGCGGCAACCACAAGATCATAGCTCACCGCATTGATATCAACCTCAGACACCCCAGCATCACTGAAGCCGAAGTGAGACAGACTTTGTCGGAGATTACCTTTTCGACCGCGCCGGCCTATTCCCATACCGTCACTCACCTCACTTTGGGCGGCGAGGGAGATCAGCAAGTGCCCAACATCGTGATAACGACCGAGACACTCACACTCAATGCGATCGGCGGCACCTTGACTTTCGCCGACACAAAGCCGATTTGGCTCTTATCGGGAATTGTGACGATTAATGCAAATCGTGTTGATCTCGGTGGTAGTCGCATTTTAAGAATTTTCGCTGCAAAGGGCTCTCTGACCTTGAATGCAAACATAATTTCAAACAAAAATTACGCGCGCAGATCTGTCTCGCTCTTGGCGGCGGGCAATCTGGCGATTAATGGCGACATTATTACCCAAGGTGGCATCCTACTGTCAGCTGGCAGACAAATCTATAGTTTCCAGCGAGAATTCGGAAGGGTGAATATCCCGAACACCAGAATCACCAATGGCGGCACACGCCGCATATTGAGGGCAGCGCAGGTGAGACTCTCACAAGCTGGCTCGCTCTTTGCTGCCGATAGTTTATTCACTCTGGAAACCAGGCATCTAGCCTTGACCACAGATCTTGACGAGCCACAGCCTCTTTACGACTGGATGTTCAGCCCAAATAGAGGTTTTACCCTCATAACAAACGCCAAAATTATCGTTGATCGTGATATCGACACGGGCACAGGCAACTTCAAATTGATTGGCCCTTCAATTTCTTTCACTGGCGGCGCGCGCGCTTTGCGCGGCGCGGATATTTCTCTCAGAGGCCCGATCACCATAAGCGCAAACCTCATACTCGCAGCAGCAGATGACTTAAACTTGTATTCACAGCTTTCACGCCGCAGACATGATACTGGCCGCTATAGATTTTCACGCAGCGAAAGTCGCTATATAAATGTCAAGCTCAGCGCGGCAAATGATCTAGAGATCTTTCGCGATATTGATCTAGGTCAAAACAGCGATCTTCATATCAAAGCTGGTCAGCACACTCCGCTCAATGCGATCTCAAAAGGCTCCGTTCCTTCCCCCACACTCACGGCGACAACCATCATCATCGAGCAAGACGCGCCGTTTGAAGATAATGCATTATTCAATCTCAACGCTGATGTCATTTTGAGCACAAAATCTGATCAGCCGCAAAAAATTTACGATTGGATGATCAGCGCACATGGAAACTTTAACCTCCATGCCATAAATGCCCAAATCATCGTCGACCGCGACATCAATATGGGCGCCCGCGACCTCAGTTTGGATGGCGCCTCAATCACTTTCACTGGCGGCGCGCGCGCTTTGAGCGGCCATCTTGTCAAACTCCGCGCACACGCTTTGAGCCTCCATCGTATCCCGCTCAGCGGGCATCTTGCCCTGTTCAGTGAGACGATCACCGCAAGCGCAGACCTCACACTCACAGCAGCGCATCTGCGTCTGTCTAATCATATCGCCACCGGCGAAGGCGATCTCTCGCTCACCGCCGAAACAATAGATTTTGAAAGCCCCCCCAGTGCGCCCGGTTCGCGCCGCACGATCATCATTTTGAGCGGCCATGATGTTTCACTCACAGCGGCAAGAATATCCTACCCGACAAGACGCGCTAACCTCGATATTTGGGCAAGAAATAATGTGATCCTGAGTGGTGATATTCGCGTTGGCTGGTTTCCCGATAGCGGCGACATCAAGGGCGACAAAGGCGGTGAACTCACGATCTTTGCGCTCGGTGAAATCAAAAATGGCGGCACCCCCGCTCTACTGACCGCAGAATTGATCCACCTCCAACAAAGTGGCGCGGCGTTCGCCGATGATCTATTCACCTTAACGAGCAAAGTTCGATCTCTCGCTCTTTACTTCCCTGCCGGAACGCAGGAGATCCATCAATGGATGCTGTCTCCGACAGACTCAAATAGATCGCTGGTCATCAACACCGGCGGCGGACAAGGAGATGATGAATATGGCGCAGGACAAATCGTGATTGGACGCAATATCAATACCGGCGCAGGCCATCTCTATTTGTCGACCAATAAAATTATCGTGGTCAAAAAGACCTCGATAACTGGCAATAACATCAAAATCTTTGCCCCAATCACAGGCCAAGGCGATCTCACGATCCGCGCTTTGGACGATCTAACGGTGGGGAGCATCGATCTCGGCGAAACTAACAAACTCATCCTTGTGGCGGGAGATGCAAAAAACCATGGCGGCAACATCGTCTTCACAAGAAACACGACCATCACAGCAGCCTCTGTGCGGCTGAAAAAAGATGGCTTCGAGTTCCCAGCCACAACACCCGTGATTTTCAACATCCCCAATGGAGGCAAGCCGCAAGTCGATGATGGCAGACGCACAACACAAAGCGGCTCTTGGTTCACTCTGATCGATGACGTCTTTGAAATGATCTCACAAGAAAGCTTTGAAGTTCACCTCGAAGCGGGCGGCATGATCGTCAGACGCCGACATATCTTGCTGAATGCAGGCAGAAAAGGAACTATCACCTTCGATGGCGAAGGCCCTATTGAATTGAGCGCGCCGTTCATCGCGATCACAGCTAAAGATATCGCGCTTGATGGCCGCGACCTGACAATCAGATCATTGCAGACAGGCGGCAAATTGACCCTCAGGGCGAATATCCGCCATGGCGGCGCGATCAATCTTGATGCCTGGTCGATTGCGTTCGCTAAGGGCAACCTTCTTTATTCCGTGGATGGCGCATCGATCAAAATCGCATCGAAACTGGCGATCACAAGCAAAGCCTATATCAGCATGCGCGCGCAGGGCGATTTGACAATTGCCGCTGATTTCAGCTTCGGCGATCAAGGCCTGTCGCTGAGAGCAGGCCTCGACGCAACAACGCGCGGCGCAATCCATTTCGATACGCTTCGTCCGATCGAAATCACCGCAAGTGAGATCGTGCTCGACGCCTCCGCTCCGCCGCGACTCAGCAACCAAGACCTCACCATCCGCGCGACCAGCAACATCCTGCTCGGTGCCGACATTAACACAGGACGCGGCGTCTTCCGCCTGACAGCAGGCGTCAACACAAGAGATGAAAATGGCGTGATCGACAATATCGGCGTGATCAATTTCAGCAAAATCGACGCAGCCCTCGCCGGAGAAAAAACGATTAAACTCACTGGCCGCGCGATCATCCTCACCGCCGACGGGCAGCCATACCCGACCAATCACAACCTCATCATCCGCGCGTTCGGCAGAGGCGGCATCTTCATCAGCACCGACATTAATACCGGCAAAGGCAGCCTCACTTTGATCACGGGAAACAAACAAAACAGCTCGATCAATTTCAGCGTAGATCGTCCAATTGAGCTCGCTGGCCGCGAGATCACTTTAGACTCCCCGCATTACTTCAGAGCGACGCCAAGCCATCAAGACCTCACCATTCGCGCAACCGGCACCATTTACCTCGGCGCAAATATCGATACCGGCACGGGTGATCTCCATGTGATCGCAGGGGACGGTGATGGAAATGATGGTGATGACAATACGCCGGGCGTGATCCATATCACGAGCTTGCGTGCTCATTTGTTCGGCGGCGAGATCACACTCACAGGCGACGCCACTTTGAATGCAGGAAACTGCAGCCTGATCGTCATGGCGCAGAACAACATCAACATCAACACGAATATCTTCCTTTCTAGCGGCGCCGCGCTCCATTTGACGGCGGGGGGCACGATCAATCTCAACAATGACGATGCAACATGGATAGGCCCTGGCGGACACATAACCTTAGAGGCCAACGCGGTGCTGACGCCAAATAACCAAAACCTCTTCATAAAAGCGAGGTCTCTTACCATCAACGCGGATATTGACACAGGCACAGGCGATCTCACATTGATCGTCGATGATCTGATCGCCTTCAGCTCTGCAAAACCGACAATTCTGAACGGCGGCAACATCGCCCTCATCAGCTCAGTTGGCGGACGCGGTGTGATGAGCAGCCAAGACCTCACCATCCGCGCGCGGGGAAACCTTTTGATCAGCGCTAACATCAACGGCGGCGGCGCGCTCACTTTGGTGGCAGGCTGGAATATAGCTAGCGAGAATGACAATACTGAAGAAACGACAGCGGATGATCAACAAGAAGTCGCAAACAACCAAGAAAGCACGGCGGATAATCAACAAGAAGCCGCAAATAACCAAGAAAGCACGGCGGATAATCAACAGGAAGCCGCAAATAACCAAGAAAGCACGGCGGATAATCAACAAGAAGCCGCAAATAACCAAGAAAGCACGGCGGATAATCAACAGGAAGCCGCAAATAACCAAGAAAGCACGGCGGATAATCAACAGGAAGCCGCAAATAACCAAGAAAGCACTGAAGGCAATCAACAAGACACAGCAGACAGTCAAGAAGACACGTCAGATAACAAAAAAAATATCGTCTCCAAAAATATCGTCTCCAAAAATGTTATCTCCAAGGACACCAATCCCAGCGCATCCGGCGCAACTGACCCCGCCATTCTTGAACCGAGCCCTCAAATCCCGACCATCACGACGATCTTTGATAACAATATCGACACCGACTTTAACAATCCCGATCTGACAGTCGATTACGGGCCTAGAACAAGCGCAAGCAATTTCAACGCGAACATTGATCCACTCAAAATAGACAGCGAGCCCACAGCAGAATTAACTGCTGTCGATCCCAATGGCGAGGACTGCACTGAAGATACTTGCCAAGAAGAATATCTGCCTTAATTGCCACGAGCAATTTTTGACCATTGAGCCCCAGCGAGATATAAACTCAGCTAGGGGAAACAGATATGACCACCGGCACACGTGATCTGCCCAACAAAGAAATCGCAAGTTTTAGCGCCGCGCTCGGCGGACAGAATGTGATTTTTGGCATTCAAGCTTCGTTTATGATGTTCGCTTTCACCGATATTTTGGCGCTCGCGCCGGTGGCGGTGGGCACTTTGTTTTTCGCCGCGCGATTATTCGACGCCGCCAACGACCCAGCGATGGGCATCATCGCCGACAGAACTCGCAGCCGATGGGGCAAGTTTCGCCCTTGGCTATTGTTTATGCCTGTGCCTTTGGGCATCATGACGATATTATGTTTTTATAATCCGCAGCTAAGTTATAGCTCAACTTTGATCTACGCCTATGTCATTTATTTCATCTGGGGCATTTTTTATACGCCCTGCGATATTCCTCTCTGGTCGCTTGCAGGCGTGATGACGCGCCACAATGATGCGCGCAACAAGCTCATCACCATCGCACGGGTCTTTTCCATGATCGGCGGCGTGGCGCCGGTGATTTTTCTCCCGGTTCTCGCCGAATTGCTGGCACCCGATGATCCGCGTCAAGGCTATCTGGGTGCTGTCGCCTTGCTGGTATTTGCTTGCGTTCCTCTCATGACATTCGCTTTCTGGGGAACCACAGAGCGCGTCCAATCAGAAAGAACCGCTCTATCCTTCTCTGATCTTTTCGAAAACTTAAAAGCCAACCGCCCTCTGCAATTGATCTTTTTATTCATCATCATTGGCGGTCTCGGCACCGCGCCGACCGGCGCAGCCATATATTTCGCCAGCTACAATTTAGGCGATGCCAAACTGGCCGGACCATTAGGCCTCGCCTGGATTGTCGGAATCATCTTGGGCATGAGCGCTACCCTGCCCATAATCCGGCGCTGGGGAAAAGCCAAAGCCATGATCTACATCGCTTGCGCAAGAATTTTAGTTTTGACCGGCTTTTTCTTTATCGGCTATTCCTCTTTGCCTTTGGTCTTTTTGCTTTCATCATTGAACGGGTTTTTTATAGGCCCTATGCTCGCAATCGTTCCCGCAATGATGGCCGATTCGATCGACTATGCCGAAGAAAAAACTGGAAAAAGATTTGAAGGCCTGTCATTCAGCTTTATGACCTTCGGCAACAAAGCCGCCACAGGTATCGGCGCATTGGCCGCAGGCACGATGATGTCGCTGGCGGGCTATATTGCCAATCAAGAACAAAGCGCTGAAGCACTTAACGGAATTTTCTTGGTGATGACGCTCGTGCCAGCATTGGGCGCGTTTTTGTCGATTATCCCCATTTTATTTTATCCTGATCTGGACAAGCGCCCGACGCGCGCTTGACAATTTCTTGGCCTCTCCTTAGCCTCATCAATCGAAGGCGCTATCCAAGCCAATCGCCGCGCCGCAAACGAAACCCTCTAGCAACAAACCCAAACTCAATGCTTCGCCTATTCACCACGCTTGAAATCCCGCAAAGCACCGCCGCTGCCCTGACTGATCTGCAAAATGGCATCGCAGGCGCGCGGCGGTCGAGCGGATAAACTCATGACCGACACAAATCCTCGCCTCTACAATGCCGACCTCGCCCCCACCTCGCAAAAAGATCAAAAATGGGGTTGGTTTGAAATTTTCAACGTCTGGACCAATGATATTCAAAGCCTCTTCGGCTACAGCCTCGCCGCCTCGCTGTTCTTGACCTACAGCCTCAATGGCTGGCTCGTCTTTTGCGCTTTGGTGCTTGCGAGTCTTTTTGTCATGGTGCTGGCCAATCTCGCAGGCGCGCCGAGCGTCAAATATGGCATCCCCTATCCGGTCTTCGCGCGCGCGAGCATGGGCGTTTTTGGCGCAAACTTCCCCGCTATGTTGAGAGGCATCGTCGCAATTTTCTGGTATGGCGCGCAAACCTATTTTGCTTCAACCGCAATCGCCCTTCTGATCGGCAGCGCCACCGGCCTCAAAGGCGAAAGCTTTTTCCTCGGCATGACTCTCATCGATTGGATTTCTTTCGCTTTTGTTTCGGGTTTTCAGATCTATCTATTTTGGAACGGCATCGACTTCATCAGAAAATTTCTCAATTTTGCCGGCCCGACCGTCTATGCGATCATGATCGTCTTAATGATCGTGATCTGGATCAAGGCCGACATCAATCTGCTTTCACAGATCGGCACGCTTTTGGCCACAAGCGGTGAATATCAAGACGGCGCGCTCGCGGCGTTCGCGGCTATTTTTGGCACGATGGTCGCTTATTTTTCTGGCGTTGTCGTCAATTTTGGCGACTTTGCGAGATTCACCAAAAACGAAAAAGAAATGAAAAAAGGAAATTTTTGGGGCCTGCCCTTCAACATGATTCTCTTTTCTTTCATCGCTTTGATGATCACCGCAGGCACAATCGCCGTCTTCGGCAAACATTTCACCAACCCGATAGAGATCGTCAATCACGTCGATCATTTCGGCCTGACCCTTATCGCCGCCTTCGCTTTTTTTACCGCAACGGTCGGGATCAATCTCGTCGCCAATTTCGTGCCCCCCGCCTATGATCTCGCTAATCTGATTCCAGAGAAAATCAGCTTCCGGACCGGTGGTCTGATCACTGCGGGCGCCGGATTCTTGATCGGCGGATTATGGGTTGCTGTCATCAGCCAGATCGGCATCTTGCCGTTCGTCAATACACTCGGCGCCATCCTCGCGCCGGTCTATGGGATCATGATGATCGACTATTACATCATCAAAAAAGAAAACCTCGACATCAGCCATTTATTCTCTGCCGACAACAATGGCGCCTATTATTATCATCACGGCTGGAACAGCAAAGCGCTCATCGCGATGGGGCTCGCCGACCTCTTTTCGATTGCCGCGGTCTGGCATCCGGCTTTGTCAAGCTTAGGCGGTTATGCTTGGATCATCGGCGCGGCTCTTGGCGCGGGACTGCACTATATATTGCACCACATATACCCCACAACATGACGTCAACGCCGCAAGGTCGCCCTCGCACCAGGGGCGGGCGGCGTCTCCGGCGGGCCGGCAAAACATTGCGCCTTCGACATCCATGAACGCGCCGTCGCGCCTTTAACCCGCAATCTCGTATCTTCAATGTTGCGCACTTGAGTCACCACTTGGCAAAACTCCTCCGCTCTGCCTTCAACGATCTCATCATCGCGCTCATCGTTCCAAGTCCAAATCTCGCCCGAAGGCGCTTTGAGTCTCACATAGGGCATCGGCTCCGGAGGCGTCTCGCCGCGCACGCGAAATGTCCAGCCATAAGTGTTGATCCCAAGCACAGCGATATTCTTAATCCGATCTTTATTCTCACGCACAACACCAAGCTGATCATAGACCTCTTGGCCATGCGCCCACGTCTCCATCAGCCGCGCTGTGATGCTCGAACGCACACTCATATCCGGCCCGGCCCATTTGACGCGCAGTTTCGGATCGGCGGCTTGAAACCGGGTCGACATCTCAAGATAATAATCGCGCCACGCTTTGACCAGCTTCTGCCCTTTCAAACCATCAAGCCATTGCGTTTCAAACGCGTTGAGACCCTTGCCCGCTTTCGCAAAATTCGTGATCCCGCGATAAAAATCATCAAACGCTTCACCGCCCTGAAGCGATAAATCCGCCGCCCAATTCCACATATGAAGATGACCCAGAACATTATTGATCGTCCAGCCTTTGAACTGCGTCGGCTGCGCAAAGGCCTCGTCATCCAAAGAAGCGATAAGCTCGTGGAGCGCCTCACTTTCATCTCGAAAATCTATCGCTTGTTGCAGCATGATGACCCCTCTTCAGTCTGTCAGAGAGGCCTCAAGCCTCTCATAGGCGCGGAGGAAACCCTCCTTGAACTCCTGAACGACCGCGCCCGCTGACATTGACTGGTTCATCAGCCCAACGCCCTGCCCGACCCAATAGGTCGCAAGCGCTTTGGCGCCGCGATGGCCGCTCTGGGATAATTTATCAACCTTGCTCAAGGCAGGTTCACTGACCAATGATTGCAAAGGCATTGGCAGCGGCGTCGGGCCTTCTTTTTCCCACGCGTCGGTCCAGGGCGAGCGGAGCTGGCGCGAATGTTTGCCCGTCCGACTGCGCGAGCGCACCGTATCACGCGAGCTCGCCGCAAGCATTTTCTCCTTGACGATCGGGTTAGTCTCGGCTTCAGCGGTCGTGAGCCACACCGAGCCGCACCATGCGCCTTTCGCGCCCATCGCCATTGCGGCGGCCATTTGTCCGCCAGTCGTGATCCCGCCTGCCGCAAGAATCGGAACATCTTTGATCTCTTTGATCGCCTGATAAACTTCCGGCACAAGAACCATCGTTGAAACATCGCCGCAATGTCCGCCCGCCTCGCCTCCGGCGACGACGAGAATATCCACGCCTGCCTCAACCTGACGGATCGCGTGTTCTTTCGCGCCCACCAGCGCTGCCACCGCAACATTATGCGCCCTGCCCATATCAAGCATGAATTTCGGCGGAACACCCAGCGCATTGGCAACTAACTTGATCGGATGTCGAAACGCAACCTCCAGCGAGCTCGCCGCGCCGCTGTCGGAGAGGTTCTTGCCAAATTGCATCGAGCGTTGGCGTATATCGTCAAGATCGGAATCGTCGATATCATGTGCGCCCAATATCGCAGTGGCGAAATCCTTATGCTCCTGCGGAATGGACGACAAAATCTGCGCTGGGCTTAGCTCTTCGCCCTTGCCCTCGAACTTGTTGGGGACGATCAAGTCCACACCGTAAGGCCTGCCGTCAATATGCTTGTCGATCCAAGCAAGCTCCTCTTCAAGCTGATCCGGCGGCAGATTTACCGCGCCAAAGACTCCCATACCTCCAGCTTTGGAAACCGCCGCCACCACATCGCGGCAATGGCTGAACGCCAGCAACGGAAACTCAATCCCCAGCATATCGCAAATCGGTGAATTCATTCTTCCCCTCCTCATAAAATCATACCATGACCGATAATATATACTATTATAAGCACATGAAACGCGACTACCTTATCTGGGGCGTTCCGGCGCTGATCTATGCGGTTTTTTTCGTCTGGTATACCAACCTCACAGGCTCCTTGACCGACAAAGAAATCGCCTTTTACATGGAAAAAGTCGAAGCGCAGAACCAAAACCCCGAGCAACGCGCTCAACTGCGCCGCTTCATGGAAGAAGATCAAGGCGATGACTTCCATATGATCAATCTGATCGACATGAAAGCCAAGCCCGATCCGGTTGAAGGCGTCGCGCCCGATGAAAGCGCGCAGCAAGTTCTTGATCGCTATATGGAATTTATGTGGCCGGAGCTTCTCAAAAGAGCATCTCATCCTTCAATCGCAGGCAGTGCGATATCCCACGCGCTCGATGTTGAAGGCGTTGAAAATGCACAAATATGGACACAAGGCGCGCTCATGCGCTATCGCAGCCGCCGCGATCTGATCGAAATCGCGACGAACCCCGCCTTCCAAGGGCGACATATATTCAAAATCGCCGCCATGCAAAAAACGATCGCCGTGCCGATCGAGACATCATTGAACTCAGGTGATCCGCGTTTTATTTTAGCGCTTGTGCTGCTTTTGATCTCGACGCTCTTGCATACATTTCTGCCCCGATCACGCGGCTGATAAATCAAAAAACGCCTAAAGACAATTTCAAGTGCAATCCACGCGCTTTCATGCGATAAAGCTTCCATGTCATTTGCAAGCGACATCACGCCGATCCTGATCAAGCATGAAAACGGCGCCCGCATCTTTGAAGCGCAAATCACCCCCAACTGGCTGATCGTCGTCGGACCAAATGGCGGTTTCATCGCCGCCCTTATCTTGCGCGCGATGAATATCGCCCAAAACCAAGACCAAGACCAAGATCAAATCCGATTGCCCCGCTCCTTGACGATCGATTATTTAGCGTCGCCGCAGCTCGCGCCCGTTGAGATCGAAACAAAAATCATCCGCCAAGGACGCAGCCTAACCTCGCGCATCGCTTATATGAAACAAGACGACAAGCTCATCGCGCAAGCGAGCGCTTCTTTTTCGCTGTCGCATCAAGAAACGTTGAGCCTTGCGTCCAAATCCATGCCCGAAGTCGCCCCGCCTGATCAATGCGATCCCATGCCCGCTATGCTGCCGATCCACGGGAATTATCAAATGCGCCCGGCTTTCGGAGCTTTTCCCTTCACCAATGGCGCTGTGCCTGTCTCCGGCGGCTGGACGGCTCTCAATGAGCCGCCCGAACAGCTCTGGCCCGAAACGCTCGCTGCCATCAGCGATGCCTGGCCGCCCGCCCTGTTCAGCATCATGAAGCAGGAAGATTTCCAATCCTCGCGCGGTATGCCCACAATCGAGCTGTCGATCTATTTCATCGCACCGCAAAACTACGCCGCCATCAACGGCCATGACCCCGTGCTCGCGCGCTTCGAAACCCGTGAAGCCTATGAAGGCTTCTTTACCGAAGATGGCGATATCTGGTCGCAACAAGGGCAGTTGCTCGCCCGCGCGCGTCAGATTGCCATCGTGCGCTGATGACCGGCGCGCTGATGAGGCCTTTGCGCCTCGTCTTCCTCGCCTCGCGCAACGGATCGGCCATGCGCGCCGTCCATCACGCAATCTCACAAAAAAAACTCAACGCTCAGATCGTTCTGCTCGCATCAAACAATCCTGAGGCCCAAGCCCTGCAATTCGCGCAAGAACATAATATCCCGACCGGCCTCCCGCTCATCGACGAACTCAACGCCGCGCAGCCCGACCTCATCGTGCTCAGCGGATATCTGCGCAAACTCCCTTCCGATATGCTCAAAGCGCTGCGCGCGCCGGTCATCAACACGCACCCGTCTTTGCTGCCCAAATTCGGCGGACAAGGCATGTTTGGCTTGCGCGTCCATCGCGCTGTGCTCGACGCCGACGAAAAAATCTCCGGCGCGACGATCCACCTCGTCAATGAACATTACGATCAGGGAAAAATTATCGCGCAAACCCGCGTCAAAGTGCTCGGCGACGACACACCCGAAACACTCGCCGCGCGCATCATCAGCGCTGAAGCCGAACTCATGATTCAAACCCTCAACAATATCGCCAATAGCGGCGCAAGCCCTAAAAATTACATCACGGCTGAAACTCAATTAACAAAAAATTGAAATAAAAAAATCCCTGCCCACAAAAGCTTGATCAAATTCTTTGATGACAGCGCTGCCCGTTCTCCTATTGTGAAACAAATGGCGACATGTTTCACAATCGATGAACTTATCCCTCGCCGAGGGCAAATGTCTCTCCTCGATCAAATCGAAGATTATGACCATGATTGGGCCGAAACTTCGGCGCTTGTTGCGCAAGACAATCTGTTCTTCGAACCGCAACACGGCTTGCCCACATGGGTCGGAATCGAATTGATGGCCCAGACCGTCGCTGTCTATGCTGGCATCAAGGCGCGACAAACCAACAAAGCGCCGCGGCTCGGCTTTTTTCTCAGCGTGCGCGATTTTCGCTGTGAAGCCTCGCACTTTTTGCCGGGAACAAAGCTCATCATCAGAGCCACAAATGAATGGAGCGATGAGCAAAAAGGTGTTTTTGTCGGCGCCTTTGATTGCCATATTCGCTCAGACATCTGCCTCGCCGAGGCGCGGCTGACGGCCTTTCAAGGCTCTGATCTCAAGAATTTTTTGCAGAGCTCCTCACCAGCATCGGATATACCTTTAGCCTAGCGCTACAATTATATTCGTGCTAAAAATAAGAATCTGCCCCGATCCTCGGTAGCTCAGTTGGTAGAGCAGACGGCTGTTAACCGTCGGGTCGCTGGTTCGAGTCCGGCCCGGGGAGCCAAGGGGCTAGGTTCAAACAGGCACATAACATAGGGCCGAAGATTATCGTATAATAATTATAGAGCTCATCAACGATATTTTTAACTAAAGACTTTCAAACAAAAGGAGAAAAATCATGAATATGAACAAAGCATTCAAAATCATTTCTTTTGGGGCGGTCGTTTGGCTCGCGACTTTCGTTGAGGGCTTCCTGCTCTACACCCCCGACGGCGAACCGCGCCTCAATCTCGGGCTCACCTTCAATATATTCATGGTGACGACCCTGCTGATCGGCATGTGGCTGCTCGTCGTCTATTTCAAGCAGATCAGCGGCGATTATCTGCGCGAAGGCATCCTCGTCGGCGTGTCGTGGCAGCTGCTCCATTCTCTGCTTGATCTGTTCGTTCTGCTGCCGATCATTGATATGAAAGTCTCGCAATGGTGGCTGGAAATCGGCTCCGGACATTTTATCCTGCCGATCATGGCAATCGCCCTCGGCGCTGTCGCTCAGAACAAAGCCGCCAATTAACGCCGACTGGCGGCCAAAACTAGAAAATTACGACTAGCCAAATGCCAGCCGCCAAATAAAAGGCCGGTGTAAAATAGATCCCCGGCCAGCTGATGGCCAAAAAAAGGAACCGCCGCAACATAACAGGCCACCAAGCCCTCCCATGTTTTGGGATAAAACCCCGATGTCAGCCAAACCGCAAAGTTCGTCGCGATAAAAAACCACAAAGATGCCGCAAAAGCCATCGTCGCGATCCACCCCGGCCTATTGCCAAAACGGCGCAAAACGAAGCCCATAACGACAATAACCGCAAAAGCGCCATAAACAGCCCAGATCAAATCATGAAATCCATTGCCGGGAAAAAATAATTCCAGCAAAACATCGCTGACGAGCATCGCTGCAAGCGGCGTGATCAAAGCCAGTACCCGGCGATCAAAATAAGCGCCGCCAAAAAGAGCTAAAGCCGCAATCGGCGTGAAATTATCAGGATGAGGCATAAGGCGCATCAGCGCTGCCCCAAACATGATCGCAGCAAGCGCCGTCAATCGGACAGAGATTCTTCCCTGCTCCATCAGCCCTGACGCACCTTAAAGCGCGCATTGACCTTATTGATAATAAAAATCCGCCCGCGACGCCGCACAACTCGATTAGCACGATGACGCTTGCGAATAGACCTCAGTGAATTGCGAACTTTCATTTTGTTCCTTTCTTTACTCCTTTTAGGCGCCAAATTAAGAACTCAGCGGGTTAATGTCAATTTTTCTTTTTTCTTTTCGTGTGCTTTTTCGTTCTCACAGAAGATTGTCGAACCGGTTTAGCAGCAGACTTCTCCTCGGCTGAGGGCGGTATATGGACAGCCAGAGGCGCTGGAACCGCAAGCGTATCATCCTTATGGACGCTTTTCTCGCGCAAAGCCCTGATTTTCGGATGATAAAGCGTGATCAGCAAAAACAGCCCCATGCAGGCCGCAGACAGCCAAAACGGCCCCGGTAAATAATATTGATAGAGCACCGCCCCTGTGAACGGGTTGATCATATGCCCGACCGCCGCCGTCGCATTCATCGTGCCCGCCACCGAGCCCTGATATTTGCGCCCCACAGCCAATGATCCCGCCGCCATCAAACCCGGACGCAAAAGACCAAAACCTAAACCCGACAGACCTAAAAATATCACCAAAAGCCCATAAGTCTCACTCAGCGCCAGACCAACAAATGCCACAACCATCGCCATACCCCCATAGCGCAATATCGCCTGCACCGACAGCTTAAATCTCTGAATTAAAACGAATTGCGCAAATAAAGCCGCCATCGCCATCACCATCAGCGCGACGCCGACTACTTGCGTCGCTTCGCTGGCTTCAAGCGCAAGCCGATCGATAAAGTAAAACGCCGAAAGCTGAACTAACGCCGCTTGCGCATAGCTCAACAATATCCCCATCAACATGAAAATCCGAATCTGCGGCGCAAATAAGCCCAATTTCGCCGCCTCCCCTTTGCGAAACCGCGTGTGATGACGATCAGGCAATAAAATCAAAATCATCACCGCAGCAACAAAACCAAACACCCCCACCAAAATAAACGGCGTCAAAAACCCAAACACCACAAGCCCAGCCGCAAAACCCGGACCAACAATGTTCCCAATGCCAAAAGATGCCGCAATCGCCGCCGCACCCTCCGCGCGCTTCTTGCGAGTCGTCCGATCAGCCATATAGGCCTGCGCCGCCGGCATCGTGCCTGAGCCAAATATCCCAAAAATCGCGCGCGTCGCAATCAAAACCGGCAAAATTAATAAACCCGGCAGCCAGCCTTGCTGCCCAGCAAAAACCGTCGCCGCAATTAGCAATGTCGACGCCGCAAAACCCGAAAGACCAACCACCATCACCGTCCGACGACCCCACAGATCGCTCCGCCGACCCCAAAACGGCGAGCAAAATACCCACATAGCCGCCGATAACGAAAAAATCACCCCTGTCTCCGATTCGCTCAAACCAATATCTCGCGCAATCGGCGGCAAAACCGCAAAAAATAACGACTGACCCATCCCCAGCATCAAAAGACTCATAAACACAATGCGCAGACCTCGATGTGAGGCCGCGCTCGTCGTCGTCCGTCGCCGAACCGATCTGTTCGAAATTATTGATGACATTTTATATCGTTTTGATAGATCAAGGCTTGCCCCCATCCTTAACAGCCTTTAGGCTCTCTCACAAGATCAAGGGCGCGTAGCTCAGTGGGAGAGCACTGTGTTGACATCGCAGGGGTCGCTGGTTCAATCCCAGCCGCGCCCACCATTTATCGGAGTCAATTAGCCTCTTAAATATGAAACACACATCAATCAAATCAGACGGCTTCCTGATCCGACAGCCAGCGCAACAGACCATGCCCGTTGTGTTTAACTCGCCGCATAGCGGCGCGGAATATCCCAAAGATTTCCTCAAAAGCTCGGCGCTCGAACTCAGCATATTGCGCCGCTCGGAAGATTATCGCGTCGATTACCTGTTCGCCGCCGCGCCCGAACTCGGCGCGCCGATCATGAGCGCGCGCTTCCCCAGATGCTTCCTCGACCTCAACCGCGAACCCTACGAACTCGACCCCGAAATGTTCGACAGCGCTCTGCCGCCCTATATCAATTCAACCTCGCCGCGCGTGATCAGCGGCCTTGGAACAATCGCAAGAATCTGCTCCGGCGGACATCAAATCTACAACCAGCCTCTGCGCTGGCAGGACGGCCTCGCGCGCATTCAAAACTTTTATATCCCCTATCACAACGCGCTCCACGAACTGCTGAAACAAACAGCTCAAACCTTCGGCGCGGCGATCCTGATCGATTGCCACTCCATGCCGTCGCAAAAAAACGATCTGCCCGATATCGTCATCGGCGATCGACATGGCCGCGCCGCCGCCGCCTCTTTATCCGATTTTGTCGATAAAACTTTCGCCGCCCAAGATTACCGCGTCGCCCGCAACAGCCCCTATGCCGGTGGATTCATCACCAAACATTACGGCCAGCCCAATCAAAATATCCACGCCGTCCAAATCGAAATCAACCGCGCCCTGTATATGGATGAAGCACAGCTTGCCCCATCAGCAGGCTGGACAAAATTGCTCGGCCATATAAGCTATATCATTGAGCAATTTAACAAATTCGATATCCTCAAAATCAAAAAGGAGGCCTAGACCATGTCCGAGATGAATATACCTGCAATGATGACAGAAGCCTCAAGCACAGCGATCGAAATTCTCGACATCGTCGCCGCAGTCATCGCAGCGATCTTTACGCTGGCTGTGTTGGCGGTCATCGTGATTTATCTCATCGATCGCTTCCAGACCCAACATGCCATTCGCCGCAATTTCCCGGTCATCGGACGCTTCCGCTACCTGTTTGAAAATCTCGGCGAATATTTTCGACAGTATTTCTTCGCGATGGACCGCGAAGAAATGCCGTTCAACCGCGCGCAGAGATCATGGGTCTATCGCGCCGCCAAAGGCATCGATGCAACCGCCGCCTTCGGTTCGACACGTCCGCTGCACGAAACAGGCGCGATCTATTTCGTCAATTGTCCCTTCCCGACTCTCGACGAAGAAGCCACCGAACCTCAAAAAATGACCATCGGCGCAAATTGTTCCCACCCCTATCACGCGCCGTCTTTTTTCAACATTTCAGGCATGAGCTATGGCGCAATCTCAAAACCCGCTGTGCTCGCTTTGTCGCGTGGCGCTAAAAAAGCCAATATCTGGATGAATACCGGCGAAGGCGGCCTGTCCCCCTATCATCTCGAAGGCGGCGCCGATATCGTCTTCCAGATCGGCACCGCCAAATATGGCGTGCGCACCCAACAAGGTCAATTGTCTGATCAAAAACTGCGCGCCATCGCCGAGCATCAGCAAGTCAAAATGTTCGAAATCAAAATGAGCCAAGGCGCTAAACCCGGCAAAGGCGGCATCTTGCCCGGCGGAAAAGTCACTCAAGAAATTTCAGAAATCCGCGGCATCCCCGAAGGACACGATTCCATCAGCCCCAACCGACACCCCGAAATAGATTCCTCCGCCGATCTGCTCGACATGATCAATCAAGTCCGCGACATCACCGGCAAACCCACAGGATTCAAAATGGTGCTCGGCGCTTATGGCTGGCTCAATGGCTTCATCGCAGAAATCCACAAGCGCGGCATCTCATCCGCCCCCGACTTCATCACCCTCGACAGCGCCGATGGCGGCACAGGCGCTGCCCCCATGTCGCTGATCGATTATATGGGGCTGCCGCTCAATGAAAGCCTGCCGCAATTGGTCGATGTCATCACTAAAGCCGGGCTGCTCGAACGCATCCGAATCATCGCCTCAGGAAAACTCATCACCCCCGGCGAGATCGCTTGGGCATTATGCGCAGGCGCAGATTTCGTCGTCTCGGCGCGCGGCTTCATGTTCTCGCTCGGCTGCATCCAAGCCCTGCAATGCAATAAAAATACCTGCCCCACCGGCATCACCACCCATAACAAGCGCCTCCAGCGCGGACTCATCGTCAAAGATAAAGCCCAGCGCGTCGCCGAATATGCTCACGCAATCCAGCATGAAGTCGGCATCATCGCCCATTCCTGCGGAGTGCACGAACCCCGACTGCTTAAGCGATATCATGCCCGAATCGTTACATCGACCGGCCTGTCTCAATCTTTGGAGGAGACCTATCCGACACAATCTCCCCATGAAATGAAATCCCCTCATGAAATGAAATCCCCTGCACAATGAACTCCCCAACTCCTGAATTGGCGCTCGCGCAAAAAATGGCCGACAAAGCCGCTCAGATCGCTATGGCGCAGTTTCGCCAAACTGAACTCGTCAAAAATAAAGCCGGACCAGACAGCTTTGATCCCACCACCCGCGCCGACATCGATATCGAAAACTGCCTGCGCCAGATGATCGGCGAAACTTTCCCCGATCACAGCATCCAGGGCGAGGAAATCGGCCTCACGCAAACTGCCCCCGACGCTCCCTTATGGATGATCGATCCGATCGATGGCACAAGAAATTATTTTGCCGGCTCTTTGTTTTGGGCGATCCTCATCGCGCTGAACGAAAATCAATCGGTGCGGCTCGGGATCATCGACCACCCGCCAACTCGTGAGCGCTTCGTCGCTGAAAACGGCTCAGGAGTCTGGCAGCAAGGCGATCAAACACGCGCGCTCAAAACCCGACAAAATGTTCCCCTCGAACAGGCCGTGCTCGCCGCAACAACGCCCCAATTGTTTGCGCAAACTGGCGAACTCGAAGCATTCAATGAAATTAGCCGCCGCGCCGCAATCACCCTTTATGGCGGCAATGGATATTTTTACGGCCTCCTCGCGCTCGGCCAGATCGATCTCGTCGTTGAAAGCGCGCTGCTCCCTCATGATGTCCACGCGCTGATCCCGGTCGTCGAGGCCGCTGGCGGAATCATCACCACATGGCGCGGCGAAAACCCGATGCAAGCCGGACAAATCATCGCCGCAGCCAGCCCTCAAATCCACGAAGCCGCTTTGACAATGCTCGCATCCGCAGCGCGTTAAAGTCCCCGCGTAAAAACTTGCTTGAGGTAATGATCAAGCGATATTTTGCCCGGACCTAAAACAATCAAATAGGCCAAAATCGCAAACCATAACGCATGATGCGACCACCAGCCCGATGGATAAACCCATTGAATCACCAATGTCATCACGAACAGGCCGAGCGCCGAAAACCGCGTCGCTAAACCGATCACCAGCAAAATCGGCAACATATGCTCAGCCAGCGCCGCCATCGGCGCGGCAATCTCCGGAAACGGCACCTTATACTCATCACGAAACAGATCCACCGCCGAATCGCTGAGAGCCCAGCCATCTACCTTTGTCCGTCCCGAAAACCAAAACACCGGCGCAATCGCTAAGCGCCCAAATAACGCCACCACACTGCACGGCACCGCCTCCAGCCAGCCGATAAGCCGCATAACCCAAATCCGAATAAACTCAACTAATGGACTCATTTGATCTCTCCTTTCTAAAATAATGCCGCGACAAGCAATGTCCCAGCGCTGATGCTAAATCAAAATCATCATGCTCGGCGAGCATAAAACTCATAACTTGACCCAAACTCCCCCCGCGATCAAGCCGCTCAAGAAAATCCGCCAAAGCCTGATCGATCCGCTCAATGACCACGCCATTTCCCTCGCGCCGAATGACAACACATGCCGCCTCAGGCGCAATTTCTATGCCTTCACCGATGCTCTCATCGTGGTGCGCCTGCCATATCTCGTCGGCAGGCCAGTCCATGCGCAAAATCTTGAGTGCTGCGCGCAAAGAAAAACAATGCGCCGCTAAATCTTCATCACTCATATCTTTTAAGCACCCCACCGATAGAGCCTCATCATCAGCGGCATGAAAAACCTGACGCCGCGCCATCTCTATGCGCGCAACATCGGCGAGCCAGAGCAAATCGCTGACCTCTTCCGACTCGGCCAAAAACGCCGCGAACCCATGACCATAATCCGCAAGCGCGCGACGCCGCGGTAAATGCGCGCGCAAAAACCGCACCGCTAGATCATTGAAAAAATCTCCCCCCAATAACCGCTTCACAACCGGAAAACCCTCAGCGAGCGCTTCGCGCAAACTATGCGCAACATTGTTGCGGTAAATCGCCATCGCCGCCCGCCTGTGAGACTCATCACCAGCAAAAAACTCCGGCGACCCTCCTTGCGGCGACGTCAATGCGCTGGCAAATCTGCGCTGGAAATCTTCAAATCCCATGAGCCTCGCTCTTCCTTGCTCAGTTGATCCAATAAAAATTGCGCCCGACGCGCCTCGCGGCGCAAATCCTCAAGCGGCGGAATGTTCTTGTCGCGCTCAACCAAAATCGGCCGCGCCCCTGTCAGAGTCAAAACATATTCTGCCAATTGCCAAACTTCCTCGCCAATCGCCGATCCATGATCGTCTATACATATCTTGCGGCCCTCAAAATCGATCACCGCATGACCCGCTAAATGAATCTCGCCAATATCGTCCATAGGAAAATCTTTGAGCCACGCATAAGCGTCAAAACCGAGATTGTTCGCCGAAACAATTATGTTATTCACATCAAGCAGCAAACCGCAGCCCGTCCGACGCGCAAGCGACGCTAAAAACTCCGGCTCAGGAATCACATTCTCCGGTAGATGGCCATAAAGCGATGGATTCTCAATAAGAATCCGGCGGCCAAGATAATCTTGCACCTCATCAATGCGCGCCACCGCCACGCCTAAAGCTTCTTCGCTCATCGGCACCGGCAAAAGATCATTGAAAAAACGACCCTCCCACGCGCTCCACGCTAAATGTTCCGAAACCAATATCGGCGCTGTGCGATCCACAAGAGCCTTCAGAAAATCTAAATGCTGCCGGTCAAGCACCTCGCTTGAGACAAGCGACAGACCCACTCCATGCAATGACAAAGGATAATGAAGCCGCAATGCCGCTAGCTCCTCCAATGAGACGCCGCCAGCGCTCATATAATTTTCAGGATGAACCTCGATCCAGCCAATATCAGTCGGCCTTTCAGATAAAATCTGCGCAATATGCGGCGCGCGCGCGCCTATCCCCGCACGCTGCTCGACCTGCTCCGCCATTAAGTGCGCGGAACCCTAGACTTCTTCGCCGTCAGGCTGCCTCTGCCATAAGGAGTCTTGATATTCTTGCAGGTGCCCTGCTTGACATAAGTCCACGCATTGCCCTGATAATTAATCGTCGATGTGCCAGCGCAAGTCGTGCCCGGACCGGCCGCGCAGTCATTCTTGCCCTTCTTGGAGACCCCGTAGCACTTCTCCTTGCCAGCAGCAGAAGCCGCCATCTTGCTCTCCTCGCTTGCCTCCGAACAAGCAACCAGCAAAGCCGCTCCCATCGCCGTGCCGATCAACGCCGTCAGCGCTCTTGTGGCTTTTTGTGTATGAGTCTGTGTTTGCATTATCACCTCCTTGATTTCAAATTGATGGTTTGAGAGCGCTATATTATCAGATTTTTAACCCTGTCGAGAGGTTTTCGTCATTTTTTTGGCCAATACCAGTAGTTTTATCAGTGATTCTGAGGCTTTTGTTCTCTTGCCCCACCCCCTAGATTTAGGGCATGATAGGCAATCCTGAGGAGGCAGAAGAAATACCTAACGCATTGCCATAGCCCTGTCATGGCCCTTGAGGTCGCCTCCCAACTAAACGAAACAAATCGAAACCGGAGCCAAAATGCGCGTCAGCGCACAAAATACCATGAATAAGATGAACCATAGCCCGCCACCCCTCGATCGCTCGACGCTCTACAGCGCCGCGCACGAACATGATGCCTGCGGCGTGGGTTTTGTTGCCAATATCCGCAACAAAAAAGACCATCAAATCATCAAAGACGGATTGCTCATCTTGCGCCACCTCGAACATCGCGGCGCAACCGGCGCCGACCCCAGTGCCGGTGATGGCGCCGGTATCTTGATCCAAACACCTCACCTTTTTATCACAAAGCTCGCGCAAACCGCCGGATGCCACCTCCCCGAAAAAGGCGCCTATGCCATCGGCCATATTTTCATGCCCCCCGAAAACGAAACCCAAAAAAAACTCGAAGCACTCATTGAACAAATCATCATCGAACACGATCAGCAAACCCTCTTCTGGCGAGACGTCCCAGTCGATGATCGCTGCCTCGGCACCGCAGTCAAAACCACCGCGCCTATCCATCGGCAGATCGTCATCGCGCGCGGTCAAAAAACCCCCTCCGTCGATGATTTTGAACGCAAGCTCCTCACCATCCGCCGCCTGATCGAAAAAGCCGCCCAAGAAATCAATGCCCCCGATATCAACGAATTCTTTTATATCTCCTCTTTGTCAGCGCGCACCCTCGTCTATAAGGGCATGTTCCTCGCCAACCAAATCGAGCCCTATTACCGCGACCTCACCGACCCCAACCTTGAAAGCGCACTGGCACTCGTCCATCAGCGCTTCTCAACCAACACCTTCCCCTCATGGCGACTCGCTCACCCCTACCGCATGATCGCCCATAATGGCGAAATTAACACGCTGCGCGGCAACATCAATTGGATGCGCGCACGTCATGCAACACTGCGCTCAATGCTGATCGGCGGCGATATGAAACACCTGCTGCCGGTTATCCCCGAAAACCAATCCGACAGCGCAAGCTTCGACAATGCGCTCGAATTCATGCTGCGCGGCGGCTTCTCGCTCGCCCATGCCATGATGATGCTGATCCCCGAAGCTTGGGCCGACAACCATCTGATGGGGGATGAGCGCCGCGCTTTTTATGAATATCACGCCGCCTTGATGGAACCGTGGGACGGCCCAGCAGCAGTCGCTTTCACCAACGGCCTCCAGATCGGCGCAACCCTCGACCGCAACGGCTTGCGCCCAGCGCGATACCTCTTGACCAATGATGATCGCGTCATCATGGCATCAGAAAGCGGCGTGCTGCCCGTCGCAGAAGAAAAAATCATCAAAAAATGGCGCCTGCAGCCCGGTAAAATGCTGCTCATTGACCTAGAGCAAGGCCGCATCATTGACGATGCCGAAATCAAAAAACAATTGGCGCGCGCGCAGCCTTATCGAAACTGGCTCGCCCGCACACAGATTATTCTTGAAGACCTGCCGCAAACCGGCTTCACCCATCATGTCGCCAACATCTCGCTGCTCAACCGCCAGCAAGCCTTCGGCTACACACAAGAAGATGAAAAGTTCCTGCTCGTGCCAATGGCCGAAACCGGCCAAGAAGCCGTCGGCTCTATGGGAACCGATACGCCTCTATCGGCTTTGTCGGGACAGAGCAAACTGCTCTACACTTATTTTAAGCAAAACTTCGCGCAAGTAACCAATCCGCCGATCGATCCAATCCGCGAAGAGCTCGTTATGTCTTTGGTCTCATTCATCGGGCCGCGCCCCAATCTGTTTGACAGCGGCGCAACACGGCGCAAGCGGCTTGAAGTCCGCCAGCCAATCCTGCGCAATGAGGATTTGGAAAAAATCCGGATGATCGGCAATGTATCCGACGATCATTTCCGCACCAAAACGCTCGACATCACCTATGCCCAAGAACGCGGCTCCGCGGCAATGGAGCGCATGATCACCCGCCTGTGCGAACGCGCGCTTCGCGCGGTCAAAGACGGCTATAACATCATCATCCTCTCCGATCGGCTGATGAACCACCAGCGCGTTGCGATCCCCGCTTTGCTCGCGACATCGGCGGTGCATCATTTCTTGATCCAAAAAGGCATGAGAACCTCCGCCGGACTCGTCGTCGAGACCGGCGAGGCGCGCGAAACCCACCACTTCGCCTGTCTGGCCGGCTATGGCGCTGAGGCGATCAATCCTTGGCTCGCCTTTGAAACCATTGACGCGCTCCGCCTCAAATTTGACCAAAAAATCAGCGCTGAGGACGCCATCAAGCGCTATATCAAAGCCGTCAATAAAGGCCTGCTCAAAGTCATGTCTAAAATGGGTATTTCCACCTACCAATCTTATTGCGGCGCACAAATTTTTGATGCTGTCGGGCTGGCTTCCGATTTCGTGCGGCTCTATTTCACCGGCACCGCAAGCCAAGTGGAGGGCGTCGCCCTGAGCATCATCGCTGCCGAAGCCTTCCAGCGCCATGAGCAAGCCTTCGGCAATGCGCCAGTGCTCCAACATGCGCTCAATGTCGGCGGCGAATATGCCGTGCGCCTGCGCGGCGAAGACCATGTCTGGCACCACGAAACCGTGCGCGACCTCCAACATGCCGTGCGCAGCAATGACCCAGAAACTTATCAAAGCTTCGCCAAACGCATCAATGAGCAAAACACCCAATTGATGAGTCTGCGCGGCCTGTTCCACATCAAAAAAGCCGAAGAGATCAGCCGCAAAGCGATCCCGCTCGAAGAGGTCGAACCCGCCGCCAGCATCGTCAAGCGCTTTTCCACCGGCGCTATGTCGTTCGGCTCAATCAGCCGCGAAGCCCATACGACGCTCGCCCGCACGATGAACCGCATCGGCGGCAAGTCCAATACCGGCGAAGGCGGCGAAGAGCCCGATCGCTACCGCCCTCTGCCCAATGGCGATTCAATGCGCTCGGCGATCAAACAAGTCGCCTCCGGACGCTTCGGCGTCACCGCCGAATATCTCGTCAATGCCGATATGATCCAAATCAAAATGGCGCAGGGCGCAAAACCCGGCGAAGGCGGACAACTGCCCGGACATAAAGTCGATCCGGTCATCGCCAAAGTGCGCTACTCAACCCCCGGCGTCGGACTGATCTCGCCGCCGCCCCATCACGATATCTATTCCATTGAAGACCTCGCACAGCTCATCTTTGATCTGAAAAATGTCAACCCCGCCGCCGATATTAGCGTCAAATTGGTTTCCGAAGTCGGCGTCGGCACGGTCGCCGCCGGAGTCGCAAAGGCGCGCGCCGATCATGTGACCATCTCCGGCTTTGAAGGCGGCACAGGGGCGAGCCCCCTCACTTCAATTAAACATGCCGGTAGCCCCTGGGAGATCGGCCTCGCCGAAACACACCAGACCCTCATATTGAACCGGCTGCGCTCGCGCATCTCGGTGCAGGTCGATGGCGGCCTGCGCACCGGACGCGATGTCGTCATCGCCGCCTTACTGGGGGCTGATGAGTTCGGCTTCTCCACCGCCCCTTTGATCGCGATCGGCTGCATCATGATGCGCAAATGTCATCTCAATACTTGTCCAGTCGGCATCGCAACCCAAGACCCCGTGCTGCGCAAACGCTTCCGCGGCGCGACCGAACATGCCGTCAATTATTTCTTCTTTGTCGCCGAAGAAGCACGGCAGATCATGGCGCAAATGGGCATCGCCCGCTTTGACGATATGATTGGCCGCTCCGATTTCCTCAACCAAAAAACCGCCATCGCACATTGGAAGGCGCGCGGCCTCGATATGAGCCGCGTACTCGCTAAACCCGATGTCAACACACCCCTATATAAGTGCGAACCCCAACAACATCAGATCCACGATATTCTCGACCGCGACCTCATCAAACAAGCCCAACCCGCTCTGGATCATCAAAAGCCGGTCAGCATCGCGGCCAAAATCCACAACACCAACCGCACCACCGGCACCATGCTCTCAGGCGAAATCGCCAAACGCTTCGGACATAAAGGCCTCAAAGAAGATACGATCTCCATCAGACTCGAAGGGCAGGCCGGACAAAGTTTCGGCGCGTGGCTCGCCCATGGCATCAGCATGGAGCTGGTCGGCGAAGCCAATGATTATGTCGGCAAAGGCCTCGCCGGAGGGCGACTCGTCATCTATCCTCCCGCTCACTCCACGATCACGCCCGAAGAAAGCATCATCGTCGGCAATACCGTGCTCTATGGCGCAATCGCCGGATCATGCTATTTCCGCGGCGTCGCCGGTGAGCGCTTCGCCGTGCGCAATTCCGGCGCCGTCGCCGTCGTCGAGGGCTGCGGCGACCACGGATGCGAATATATGACCGGCGGCATCGTCGTCGTGCTGGGCGAAACCGGACGCAACTTCGCAGCAGGCATGTCCGGCGGCGTCGCCTATGTGCTTGACCAAAACGGCGATTTCGAAAAAAACTGCAACCTCGCTATGGTCGAACTCCAGCCGGTTGAGGCCGAAGACCGCACACTCGAACAACGTGCTCATCAAGGCGGCGACCTCGAAATGCACGGCCTCGTCGATGTGATGTCCGATATGACACGCTTCGACGCCGAACGCCTGCGCCAGCTCATCGAAAATCACGCCCATTATACAAACTCCGCCCGCGCGCGCGCGCTGCTCGAAAATTGGGAGGCCAGCCTCAAAAAATTCGTCAAAATCATGCCCGTCGATTACCAACGCGCACTCAAGGAGCGTCAATCGCCCGCAGGCCAGCCGCTTGCGATACCACGCAGCAGCTAAACATGGGTAAAATTACAGGCTTCCTCGAAATCGGGCGGCAGGACCGCCGCAACCTCCCCGCAGGCGATCGCGTGCGCCACTGGCGCGAATTCACTCTGCCCCTCAGCGAAGAGGCGCAGCGCAATCAAGCCGCGCGATGCATGGATTGCGGCATCCCCTATTGCCATAGCGGCTGTCCGGTCAATAACCAAATCCCCGACTGGAACGACCTCGTCTGGAAAGGTCAATGGCTCGACGCCGCTCAAAACCTCCACTCAACCAATAACTTCCCCGAATTCACCGGACGCATCTGTCCGGCACCCTGTGAGACTTCCTGCACGCTCAACATTGAAAACGATCCGGTGACGATCAAAACCATCGAGTGCGCCATCATCGACCGCGCTTGGCGCGAAAATTGGGTGCAGCCCGAAATCCCGCCCAGCAAAACCGGCAAGAATGTCGCGATCATCGGCTCCGGGCCGGCGGGACTCGCCTGCGCGCAGCAACTCGCGCGCGCCGGTCATGGCGTCCATCTGTTTGAAAAAAACGCCAAGCCCGGCGGGCTGCTGCGCTATGGCATCCCCGATTTCAAAATGGAAAAATACCTGATCGATCGCCGCGTTGAACAAATGGAGCAGGAAGGCGTCGTCTTCCATTGCGGACAGCACATCCAAACGCCCGATGAGATCATTAAAGATTATCATGCCATCGTGCTCACTGGGGGCTCCGAAAAACCGCGCGACCTGCCCATTGAAGGCCGCCAGCTCAACGGCATCCATTTCGCAATGGATTTCCTCACACAGCAAAACCAGCGCATCGCCGGTGAAGGCGTCGCCGCTCAAGATATTTTCGCAAGCGGCAAACATGTCATCGTCATCGGCGGCGGCGATACCGGCTCGGACTGCATCGGCACCTCTTTCCGACAAAGCGCGCTCTCGGTCACGCAATTGGAGATCATGCCCAAACCGCCTCTGCATGAAAACAAAGCGCTCACCTGGCCCGACTGGCCGCTTAAACTGCGCACCTCATCAAGCCAGGAAGAAGGTGCCGAACGCGACTGGTCGGTCATCACCAGCAGCTTCTCCGGTGAAAATGGCCGGATCACTCACCTCAATTGCGCGCGCGTCGATGAGGCCATGCAAAAAATCGAGGACTCCGAATTCTCGCTGCGCGCTGATCTCGTTCTGCTTGCTATGGGCTTTGTCCACCCCGTCCATGACGGCCTGCTCAAAAAACTCGACGTTAAACTCGACACGCGCGGCAATGTCCTCGCCGATGACCGCGATTATAAAACCTCGCTCGATAAAGTGTTCACCGCCGGTGATATGAGGCGCGGCCAGTCGCTCGTTGTCTGGGCGATCCGCGAAGGCCGTCAGGCCGCGCGCGCCGTCGATGAATTTCTGCTAGGATCAACTCAATTGCCTAGATAGGAGGATATTATGGCGATTCCAAGCATATCTGAAATACATATTCCTTTTTTGCTTCTCTTAAAAAAAGAGAGCAAAGAAATTCACATGCAAGATGTTGCAGAGAAATTAGCAAAAGAACTCAATTTAAATGACGATGATTTAAGAGAAACTATTTTAAGCGGGCCAAAAAAATTCCCTCATAGAATAGGATGGGCAAGGCATGCTCTTTCTGTGGCAGGATGGATTGTCTACTTACCCAATAGACATGTGTGCATAACAGATGACGGTTTGAAAATTCTTGAAGCTGGTGATCTCCCTAAAAGAACAAATAAAGCATTTTTTAGAAGAAGTAAAAAATTTAAAGAATATGAAGAAAAAATTAAATTGAGAAAAAAATCTTCACAAGAAACAGAAAGCGCTTCTTTGGATGAAGATGCAACACCAGAAGAATTGATTGAAGCCGCTCAAAATAGACAAGAAAGCGCACTCCTAGATGGAATTATAACAAAAGTACACAACATCAAACCTGTGGAGTTTGAAAATCTAATTCTCAAACTATTGGTAGCGATGGGATATGGCTTTGGGGAAGATTCTAGCAAACCTTTAGGGCGCAGTGGCGATGGCGGAGTGGACGGCGTAATTGAACAGGATGCGCTCGGTCTTGATCGCGTCTACATTCAGGCCAAGCGCTATAAAGATATAACTATCGGGCCTGAAGCTATTCAGGCTTTTTCTGGCAGTCTCAATATGCATAGAGTACAAAAAGGTTTGTTCGTCACCTCCTCGTCTTTTAGCAGCAAAGCTAGAGAGGCGGCAGAGAAATTAACTCAAAATATCGTCGCAATTGATGGCGAAGAATTGGCACGATTGATGATCAAACACAATGTTGGTGTTCGGGTGAAAACCACCTATACGTTCAAAGATGTTGATGAAGATTTCTTTGAAGAATTATAATTAATGAAATTCTTGACAAACTTCAAAATGTTTTTGTAAAATAGCTCATATGAGCGGCAGCTAAAAAGTCTCTAATAAACTTTAAGGAGAAATATCATGTCTTTACGTTTCATCTATCTCATTTTGGCGGTCATCGGCTTCTTCCTGCCCATGACGCAATATCTGCCATGGCTTGCCAAACATGGCTTCGCTTTAGAGCTTTTTCTCTCTGATGGTTTCGCTAACGGCATCGCCGGAACCGTCGCGATTGATGTGATCCTGTCGTTTATCGTGATGTGCGTTCTTATTCTCACCGAAGGAGCGAGATTGCGGATCAGCCAGCTCTGGCTGCCCATCGTCGGCGCATTTTTCTTCGGTGTCTGCTTCGGCCTGCCGCTCTTTTTATATATGCGCCAGAGAGCGCTTGAAGAAGCGGCCGCAGCTTAAATCCTCATCTTAACCGTCTCATCAATGATCACCGCGAGCTGGCGCAAAGTCTGGCACGAATAAGCCGCATCCACCGACGCGCTCAAGCGGGGCATCTCCGAATCTCCTGAACCCCACAGGCTCTCATTTTCCGGATTGAGCCACAGCACCCGACCCGCATAAGACGATAGACGACCCAAAACATCCGCGCCCGGATCGCCATAATTGGAGCGCGCATCGCCCAAAATGATGATCACCGTCTTGCGATCAATGGACGAACCAGCCTGCTCGGCGAAGTCGCGCAGAGACTGGCCGTAATCGGTCGAGCCGCCGCCATAAAGCCGCAAAGTTTGGCGGTAGGCGGAGCTAAACTCGCTCTCGCGGAATAGGCCGGACACCTCCCCCAGCCGGTTGGAAAACGCAAAGGCGCGGACATCGCCGACGACATCGGTCAAATTATATAAAAACATCAGCAAAAAACGCACCGCCGACGACACCGAGCCCGATACATCGCAGAGCGCAAAAATCCGAGGCCGGTTGATCTTCCGGTTTTTCCAAATCAAATCAATCATCAAGCCGTCATTCTTTAAGCTCGCGCGCAAAGAGCGCGCAACATCAAGATGGCCGCGCCGCTTGCGCTTGCGCCGCCGCGAGGTCTGCGCCGCCAATTTCTTCGCAAGACGCCGCACCTGATAAGACATGATCTCCAGATCGCGCTGGTCGGTCTCGCCCAGCGCCATATCCATCAACATCTCGCTGCGCACGCGCAGCATCGTCTCCCCTTGCGAGATCTCCAACTGGCGATCCACCAGATAACGCGCTTGCGCCGTCATCGCCGCAAGCCGCTCTCCCCTTGCCGCATCTTCGCCCTGCGGGGCCGATTCAGGAGCAGATTCATTTTCAGATTTAGGCGCCGCCTCCAACAAGCGGCGGACATAAAGACCGCGCTGCGTGAAAAGCTGTATCCGATCCAAGCCAATCTGCGACGCCGCTTGCATCATCTGCGCGGTGATCTCGGTGTGCGCCTCCGGCGATAGGCCGTCTTCCGGCTGATCCTCGCCGCTTAATCGCATATAGCGGTCAAAGCAATCGCTGAATGTTTTTTTGTCGCCCGCCGTCTTCGCCAATGTCTGCGCCAGCGCCGACTTCAACGAGGCGCGATCAGCAAGGCCGATCTCAGCAGCCGCGCGCATCGCATCGAGAGTCTCCGCCGTCGAAACCCGGATCCCCGCCGCCCGACAAGCCGAAACCAATTGCGCAATCATCCCACCGCTTCGGCTTTGCTCAACAAAACCTCAACCTTCGGGGCGATCACCTCAATGTCGCTCTCCAGCTTCAGCAGAACATTCAAGCTCGCTTTGACATAATCCGGCGTGAGATCGTCGGCCTGCAGCAGAACCAGCGCGCGCGCCCAATCCACCGATTCGGCAATTGAGGGCGGCTTGCGTATGCTCTCTTCGCGCAGAGCCTGCACAAAACGCACAAGATGAGCCCGCAACGCCTCCGATGCCTCAGGAACCCGCGCCGCGATGATTTTTTTCTCCAGCTCCACATCCGGAAAAGATAAAAATAAATGCAGACAGCGACGGCGCAGCGGGCCGCCTAGATCGCGCACCCCATTGCTCGTCAGCACGACGAAAGGCTTCACCTTCGCTTCCACCACGCCCAGCTCCGGCACTGAAATGCGGTAATCCGATAACAGTTCCAGCAAAAAAGCTTCAAACTCTTCATCGGCTTTGTCAATTTCATCAATGAGCAGCACGCAGCCGCTCTCTATCGTCAGCGCGCGCAAAAGCGGGCGCGGCTCTAAAAAATTTTCGGAAAAGAACACATCTTCCAAATCGTGAATCCGCGCCGCCGCTTGCGGCAAATCTTTCGCGCCTTCGGTCACATGAGAGAGGTTTTCGCGCAAAAGCTGAATGTAAAGCAATTGCTTCGCATATTTCCATTCATAAAGCGCTTTGGCCTCGTCTAGCCCTTCATAACATTGCAGCCGAATCAAAGGCTTATTGAAATGCTGCGCGGCAGCTTGTGCGAGCTCGGTCTTGCCCGAGCCCGGCGGTCCTTCGATCAAAAGAGGCTTGTTCAGCGCTTGCGCTAAATGAACCGACATCGCTATCTCAGACGTCGCTATATAACCGCTGCGCAAAAAACCCGTGCGGATATTTTCAAGCTCCTCTTGCGCCAACTCCATCATGCCCCCCTATTCATTCCATCACTCCTGTGTCGTCGTGAGTGCCGCAAGAATATCACGATCCGGGTGGCCATCCACCGGTAATCCCGACTCCTCCTGCCAGCGCCGCAGAGCGCTCCGCGTCCGGCGACCCATAAGACCATCCGCAAGACCAGGATCAAAGCCCAATCCCGCAAGCCTCTCTTGCAGCAGCTTGATCTCCTCGCGCGATAAAGATAAAGCCGCCGCGCTGATCTTATCCAGCATCAAGAGCGTCAACAACCCATCCTCTTCGAGACCCGCCGAACTCTGCCAAAGACGCAGAGCGCCTCCCGTCTTCTCGCCTACAAGACCATCTGCCGGTCCGGCGTCAAAACCTAATTGCTTCAAAAGCCGCTGCGCCGTCCTGACCTCGTCGCGCGTTAATTGATGCTTCCGCTGCTTCGGCTGCCCATGCCATGCAACCACAAATGGCAACGCGCCCCGCAGACGATCCGATAAATGTCCCACAGCAATCGCATAAATGCTCGAAGAATTATATTTCAGCAAGACATCAAAATTGCGCGTCACAAGAAAAGCCGGTCCCTTTATCTCTTTTGACACCTTTTTCGATATCCGTTTCGGCAAAAACAAACGCGCCTCTTGCGTTTGCCATATTCTCATGCGGATATCCTCGCCGGTAGCTAGTCTATAACCCGCATCACGCCACGCCTGCAAAGAGCGCGTCGTGCTCTCATCATATTGATCTATATCAAAATCCTCTGGCAAGTGAACTTCAACGCCCCAAAACAATCCCGCGACCCAGCCCGACCGCTTCAAATAATTTGCCGCCGAACCCAAACTGTCCGCAACATTATGCCAAATGTCCCGCTTGCCATCTTGATCGTGATCAATTGCATAATCAGCATAGGTCGTCGGAATAAACTGCATCTGTCCCATCGCCCCCGCCCATGATCCCGAAACATCTATCGACAAGTTTTCCTTCTCTAAAATCGGCAGCAACGCCAGTAATTGCTGATGCGCAAATCTCGCACGATCCCCGTCAATCGCCAACGTCGCCAGCGCTTGAACAACTCGATACCCCCCAACGTTCGCGCCATAATTGCTCTCAACGCCCCAGATCGCCGCCAATATATGACGATCAACGCCATAAACCCGCTCAAGAGACTCCAAAAGATCAATATGCTCCGCTAAACGCGCGCGACCCTCGTGAATGCGAAACTGCGAAACCAAAAGATCAACATAATCCTCCGGCAGTTTGACAAATTCCGGCTGGTTATTCGCCGCCAGAATAACTTTTTGCAAAGGCTCAAAATCCGCAAATACACGATCAAAAAAATCGCCCGAAACGCCAGCCGCAAGCGCCTCCTTGCGAAACCCCTCCAGCCAAAAACGAACCGCATCATGATCAGACAGCTCCACAATCGGATCAGCAACCTGATCGACAACCGGATCCGCGCGCGCCACATCCGCTTGTGCCAAGAAAAACAAAAATACTAAACAATATAAAAACACAATAAAAACACACTCATCTCTCTCATGAGTTTATATGAGATATTTTCCAACATAAATCCTTCTTTTCCCCTTTCTTTCCACGAATCTCGAATAGTTGATATATAAACGATTATGATCCAATCTCTATAACCCAATCATTATGACCCAATCATTATGACTCAACCCTTAACAACAGCCGTTTTCCCCGTGGCTGGGCTTGGTCGCCGCCTCTTGCCGATGACAAAGGCCGTCTCAAAAGAGCTCCTGCCGGTCGGTGGACTGCCCATCATCCAGCACGCCGTCAATGAGGCGCGCGACGCTGGCATCACGCGATTCATCTTCGTCGCTGGACAAAATTTACAAAGGTTAAAATCCTACTTCTCTCATGACCCCAAACTAGAAAAAAAGCTCACCACACAAAATGCCCACGAAGAACTCAAAATCCTGCACGATCTCGTCCTTGACAATGCGATCTACCTGCTTCAAGAAGATATGCTCGGCCTCGGCCATTCGATCGGCTGCGCGCGCGATCATGTCCAAGAACCCTTCGCTGTCCTGCTCCCTGATGACCTGCTCGTCGCTCAACCCGGAGTCCTCGCGCAAATGATCGGCGCTTGGCAAAAAACCGGCGGCAATATGATCGCCCTCGAAAAAGTGCCGCGCCAAGATTGCTCGCGCTACGGCATCATGGACGCCGCCTCACAACAAAACAACATCGTCCGCGCGCGCGGCGTCGTCGAAAAACCGCCCGTCGAACAAGCACCCTCTAACCTTGCTTTGATCGGACGCTATATCCTCCAGCCCAATATTTTCGACGCCATCGCTCAAACATCCTCCGGTGCCATCGGCGAAATCCAAATCACCGACGCCATCGCCGCTCAAATTAAAACTACAAAACTCTACGGATTCATCTATGATGGCCAGCGCTTCGATTGCGGCACACGATCCGCGATCGTCGCTGCACAAAAAAATTTCCCAGCGTAAAATCAGCCAAAAGAGAAAAAAAAAGAAATATGCCTAAACAAAATACCCAAACATCAGCTCAACAGACCATCGCGCTCGAAATTGAAGGCCTCAAAAAACTCGCCAATACGCTCGATCAAAACTTCGAACAGGCCGTCAGCCAACTGAGCAAAGTCTCAGGCAGAGTCATCGTTGTCGGCATCGGCAAAAGCGGCCACATCGCACGCAAAATCGCCGCCACAATGGCATCCACCGGAACCCCCGCGCAATTCGTCCACCCCGCCGAAGCCGCCCACGGCGACCTCGGCATGATTACCACAAATGACGCCGTGCTCGCTCTGTCATGGTCAGGCGAAACCACCGAACTGCGTCCGCTCATCACCTATTCACGACGCTTCTCTATCCTCCTCATCGCCCTGACCTCCAACCCGCAAAGCGCCCTCGCAAAAGAAGCCGACATCACCATCACGCTCCCCAACGTCGAAGAAGCCGGACCCATCGGCCTTGCCCCCACAACCTCCACAACCATACAGCTCGTCATCGGCGACGCGCTCGCCATCGCCCTGCTCGAAACTAACGGCTTCGATATAAAACATTTCCGCGACCTCCACCCCGGCGGCGCGCTGGGCGCACAACTCAAACATGTCAGCAACCTCATGCATCGCGGCGACGCCATGCCGCTCTGCTCCCAATCAACAAACATGACCGACGCCCTCCTCACCATCTCCGCCAAAGCTATGGGATGCATCGGCATCACCGACAAAAATGGCAGCCTCATCGGCATCATCACCGATGGCGACCTCCGACGCCACATCGCTGACAACCTCTTCACAAAACAAGCTCAAGACGTCATGACGCCTCACCCCAAAACCGTCCGCAGCAATATGATCGCTTCCGCCGCCCTCGAACTGATGCAAAAATCCCAGATCACCGCCCTGTTCGTCGTCAATCAAGATAAACCCGTCGGCATCGTCCACATCCACGACTTCCTCAGACAGGGAATCCTCTAATGCCCTCACAACAATTCCTATACGCGGTGATGCTCATCCTCGCGGCAATCTTGCTCGCAGTTCAGGTCCTCGCCGCCCCCGAGGCGCACGCCGAAAACCCGCTCGACGAAGTTATCGTCACCGGCATCGGACTCGGCAGCGGCCAAGACAATGAAGCCGGAAATATCGCCAACATCGATCAAAATGAAATCTCATGGCTCCAAGCTGACCATCCATCACAAATCCTCAATCGCCTGCCCGGCTTTAACATCCAGCATGGCAGCGGACAAGAACACCTCACCGCCATCCGCTCGCCCGTCTTGACCGGCGGCGCAGGCGCAGGCTCCTTCCTCTACCTCGAAGACGGCGTCCCACTGCGCGCCCCTGGCTTTGCCAATGTCAACGGCCTGTTCGATGCCATCACCGAACTCGCCAACAATATCGAAACCGTGCGCGGACCAGGCTCTGCCCTTTACGGATCCAATGCCGTCCATGGCACCGTTAATGTCAAAAGCCAACAACCCGAAGCCTTCTATGAAGGCAACTTATCCTTGCGCTTCGGCGCTAATCCTTTTTTGACCCATCTCATCACATCACAAAACACGCCGGTTGCGTCTCAATCAGCCCTGCGGCTCGGCTTCGCTTACCTGCTCGATCAGGGCTGGCGTGATTCGTCCGGCGTCCAGCATTTTAAGGGGCAGACGCGCTATGACCACAATTTCGGAAAAATTAAACTCAAAGCTCTGCTCTCGGCGCAGGGACTCGATCAGCAGACTGCAAGTTTCCTGCGACAGCAAGAAGGCGAACCCTCGCCCTATAAAAACAAGGTGATCGCTTCCACTAATGAAGACCCAGATGCCTATCGCAAAGCTCAATCTTTGCGCGGGCAGACACATATAGAATGGGCGCAAAGTAAAAATAATAAACTCGCTTTGACCTCATGGTTTCGCTGGACGAATATGAATTTTCTGATGCACTTTCTGCGCGGCACACCGGTTGAAAAAAATAACCATGCAAGTTTCGGCGTCCGTCCGATCTGGCACCAAAACCTGACGCTCCTTGAACAAAATCTCAACCTCGCTTTCGGCGGCGAAATCGAATATACTAACGGCTCATTAAGTCAAAAACAGCAAGACGAAGGAATCAGCGGATTCGGCCCCTGCCCGCAATGCGTCGGCGTCCACGAATTCCCCCAAGGCACTCACTATGATTACGAGATCGACGCTTTAACCCTCGCGCTGTTCACTCAAAATAGCTGGCAGCTTGCCGACGATCGCACTAACTTTCATCTCGGCGTCCGCTTGGAGTGGACGCGCTATGATTACAACAACAAAACCAATGATGGCGGCTTTGGCCGCTTCTTTCGTCCTGCGGATCACAATGATGACTTTTTGACCATTACGCCGAAAGTCGGCGTTAATTATCGCCTGCCGCAAATTTACGGCCATCAAACCTACATCTTCGCCAATTACACGCGCGGCAGCCGCGCGCCGCAAACCAATGATCTCTATCGCCTCCATGTCAATCAGAAAGACGGCGAAAAAATTAAAGCCGAAAGACTTGATAGCATCGAGTTCGGCCTGCGCGGGCGACAAAAAAGATTTTCTTGGGAAGCGGTCGGCTTCTATATGAACAAAAACCGCCACAGCTTCCGCGACGCCGACTTTGAAACCTTCGCCAATGGCAAAACACGTCATGCCGGTCTTGAGCTCCAAACGCATATCCCACTCGGTCTCGGCCTCACTTGGCGCATGGCCTTCACCTATGCGCGCCACGAGTATGCGTTCGATCACGCGCCCAGCAATATCACAAAAGGCGACGAAATCGATAGCGCGCCGCGCATCCTGCTCAACACTGAGCTCGCCTATGAGCACGAACGCGGACGCGCCGCCTTTGAGCTCGTTCATGTCAGCGACTATTACACCGATCCCAGCAATGAACATTCTTACCCCGGACATTATGTGATCAACGTCTATGGCGAGCTGCGCGTCTGGCACGAAGCGCGCTTGTTCCTCAATATCCGCAACCTCGCCGATAAGCGCTATGCCGACCGCGCCGATTTTGCTTTCGGCTCTGATCGCTATTTTCCCGGCCAGCCGCGCGCCTTTTATCTGGGATTTAAGACCGCGTTTTAGACTCATCACCAAAATCCCACGATTTTGTGAACCAAAACCTCGCGCCGAACATTATATGCTCGATGAGGAGGAACAACTTAAGGTGAATCTTCATTATGGTCGAGTCGATCAATAATATCGCGGGCGCTACACACAACATCGCCGCAAACATCCCCGCCGCGCAAAATAAAGATGGCCATTTCGCGCAGCTCAATGTCTCCAAGCGCGCGAACCCCTCTCAAAATATGCAAGACCTCCAAGAAGAGCTCTCCTTCGCACATAGCGAAAAAACCCAAGAAAAAAATATCGAAGAGTTCCAGTGCGAAGATTTCCACGATAACCTCTATGTCGAAATCGTCGAAAAAATCCAAAAAGAATACCCGCCCGAAGAACAGCCGCAAAAAGATAACATCCAAGAATTCGCCGCGCGCCTAAAACAACAACCTCCCAAAGACGAAAACGAACTGCGGCAAATGCTCGCGCAAATCACCCAAGATCAGGCCGAAGGCTTCGCCATCCTACAGCAAACCATCAATGATCCGCCCGACAGCCTCTCCGGTGAAAACGTGCGCCTCTTGCGATCCGCCGCCACCGCCTGGACCGCCGATAATCCCAGCGCCCTGCTCGCCGGTGCCAACACCATCGACCTCGCACAAAAACAAAGCCCACAAATCTCGGTCGAAACCTCGCAGCTCCAAAAAACCTACCAAAACCTCGTCACATCCTATGAAGGCATCCTCCCCGCTCTGACAAAAATTGCTTCCGAGCAAAGCGTCGAAAAACTCGACGGCATGACCGGTTTCCTCTCCCAAGCCGCCGCGCATGACCTCGCCTCAACACGCTCCTCCGTCCAACCCGAACGCCTGCGCCGAATCCTCGCCGAATTCCAAGGCGTTAAAGTGTTTAACACTCTGCGCGATTGGTCCGGCCGCGTCTTCACACGCTTTTCTCAAAAATTTAAAACACAAACTAACCTCAAACAAAATGACCTCTTTACCCGATGCCTTAAATTTATCTCCGCGCCTGAAAGCTTCAACAGCCAAATCCTCACGCCAATCCGAAGCCTGCCGCCCTCAGATAAAGTGCTCGTTCTCCAAGAACTCCGCAATGGCATCCGCAACCTGCCCGATTACCTCTTCGCCGAAGCCAAAACAGCAAAATCACGCATCCTCTTCCCCGTCCAAAACGAAATCGACCAGCTCGTCTTTGAACAGGACGCCTAAACCCATGATCTCCCTGTCAGCCATCTATCAAGCCTTTGGACTCAACACAGCCGCGCCGCCGCACTGCTTCGAGCTCGACCACATCGGCGAAATCTTCCTCCCAGTCGAGGATGACAAAAACGACGCGCCCGTCTCAAAACTGATTCACATCATTCCCGCTCATGCTTCTTTGACGATACACCGCATTGAGACAATCCTGCGCGCCTGCCATTCAATGAGCGTGCCACACGGCCCAGACCTCTTCGCCTCGCATGATCGCGCGCAAAATATCCGCTTCCATATCCTGTCGCCGAGCGCGCGCGACGAAAGCGACGCCGCGCTCAAACTCCTCGAAAAACTCACGCAATATCTCGACGGCCAAACCCATGTCTGAAGCCATCATCGACATCACCACCCGCGAAGAACGGCGCGAAGAACAGCACCAAAATAGTCCCGCCGCGCCAGAACCAGAAACTTCTTTCATGCTGCGTGTCCTTTCGGGTGCTCAAGCCGGAGCGCAAATTACTCTAGACGCGCGGCGCTATAAACTCGGCACCAACGAAGAATGCGACATCGTGCTCATCGGCGAAAACATTATCCCCCATCACATAAGCCTATTCTTTGCCGACAGCTATTTGTCAATCACCCACGCTCATGCGCCCGTCTATCTTGACCAAAATCCCGTCAAAACACTGCCGCTTGATCTCGAACCAATGCAGGTCTTTACCCTCGGCAATATCGCTTTCGCTTTCGGACCAGAAAATGGCGATTGGCCCGCGCAAAACACCATTGACGAGGTCATTAAAGAAAATACCAGCGATAATACCCTTGTCCCAGTGCTGCGACCCGACACTCTCCCCGCTTTCGTTCTTCTCACGCTGCGGCAAAAGCTCGGCCTGCATAAAATCGAAAACATCATCAAATTCGCCTTCGCCGCCACGCTGGCCATCAGCCTAGTGATCATTATGATCGCCTTCAGCCTCCACAGCACCGAAAAGCCGATCTCCATCGCCTATTCAGCCGCCGATCGACTCCATACGCATATCAAATCCGACCCCGCCTTCGCTCACATCCAGCTCATCAATACCCTCCCCAAAAAACAGCTCATCGGCTATGTCGCCCGAACAGCCGACTTCAACCGACTCTATAATCTCTCTCGCGGCGCCCACATCGACCTCAATGTCTTCAGCATCGAAAAACTCGACAAATCACTCAATGTGATCACCGCGCTTTATGATGCGCGCCTCGCCTACAAACTCACCCCGGGTAAAGGGCGCAACATCAACCTCTTTCTCTACGGCACGATTAAATCAGAAAATGCGCGCGAAAAAATCCGCGAGCAACTCAACCACGATCTGCCCACCATCTCTGATATCAAAACAAATATCATCACCCAAGACGAGGCCATGAGCAATATCTCAACTTGGCTCGCGCAATATCCGAACTTCTCCGGCTTGTCGGCCAAATTCCATCAAAAAAGCATTGCCATCGAGGGCAACCTCCTCAACAATTTCCGCAAGTCTTGGGAAAAAGCCGTTCAGAAAAATCCGCCGCACCTGATGCAAAACATGATGCCTAACTTCAATGTTCACTTCGGACCTCATTTCCCGGCGCGCATCGTGAGCCTCGTCACCGGCGAAAACGCCCAAATCAGACTGGTCTACAAAAATCAAAACGGCAAAAATAACAGCGCAGAAATATCAGCGCGCATCGGCGATCGGCTCAAGAGCGGATTTACATTGAAAAAAATAGCGCGCGATCACATCACAATCAAATGGCGCGGACGTGATTTCATCTACCCCATTCCAAACTAAATCGTGAATTAACAATTAGCCCCGCACGATTAAACTTAAATCATTATGAACATCAAATCCACCCCTCCCGCAGCCAGCAGCATAATAAATGAGCCAAACGCCTCCAATACTCCCATAACACTGCCCGAAAAAACAAACGAAATAGAAAAAGACAGCGCTTCATTCCGCCAAATCCTTCGACAAAAAACACAGCCAAAACTTCAGCCCGCCAAAACTTCACCGCAGAAAATTAAAGAAAATTCTCCCCAACATCAAAAACAAGCAGCGCCTCAACAAAAACGCGCTCATGCGCAATCACAAAGCAAACCCACCCCTCAAAACTCGATCAAAAAAAATACCGCTCAACATCAAAAGCTACATCAAAAACCATCAGCTCTCCAGCAGCAAAATAAAACCCCTCCTCAAAACAAGATTAAAAAAAATACCGCTCAACATCAAAAGCTACATCAAGAACCACCAGCTCTCCAACAGCAAAATAAAACCCCTCCTCAAAACAAGATTAAAAAAAATACCGCTCAACATCAAAAGCTACATCAAGAACCACCAGCTCTCCAACAGCAAAATAAAACCCCTCCTCAAAACAAGATCAATGAAAACGACAAAAACACAACAGACCCCATAGACTCCATACAAGATTCACCCGCAACCGCAATAAATACGCCCCCAAATACGCCCCCAAATATGACTTCATCCCCAATCGCCGCAGATCAAGCAGCGACGATCTCTCCTGTCTCTCCGGCTGAACGCACCGCCTTCATCGAAAAAGTAAGCCAAAAAATCCTCCTCTCAAGCGCAGATGGCGCACAAAACGCCTCTTTGCGCATCGAACTCAATGACGACCTCCTGCCGCAAACACAGCTCACAGCCCAAAAACAGCCCGATGGCAGCCTCAATCTCACCTTCACAACAGATCATCCCCAATCAACCCACCTCTTGCTCCAAGCGCAGTCCGGACTCACCACCCATATGCAACACTCACAAAGCCTCAATGTGCAAATCACGCTCGTCAATGAGCAAGGACAGCCTCTCTCAGAGCAAAATACCGCCAATCAAAATCAATCAGACCAACAAAATAAAAAACCCGAACCCGATTGGAATCAAGTCGAAGCACACCTCAAAAAATTATAAAAGCGAGACAAACAAATGAACCATCACCCGCGTCTTCCAAGCCAATGCGCAAAACAAACCCAAGCCTATAATCAATTCTTGCGCGCTGCTCACCGAAGACAAATCGCGCAAACCAATCTGACCCTCTATGCGCGCGATCAAGCGCTGCCGCAAAAACTCTCTCTGCTCGCTTCCTTGTCATTTCAAAACGAACATGAAATCAAAATCGGATTTAGAAATATGCCCTTCACTCAACAGATCAACACTCTATGCGCACCATGGAAATTTCATGAATTATCGCCAGAGCTCATCCGTGCCGCGCTTGCCCATATCCTCAACGATCTGATCAAAACTCTGCCCAGCGATATCACTCTGCATGACTGGCGCATGAACACCGCCCCTCCCAAAGACCTCGAAATCCATATCGGCGGCGAACTCAAAAATCAAACGACAGCCATTCAATTGAACATCTTTACCAGCGCCAATTTCCCCTTTTGTCAATTCGGGCAAAAGCTCTCTTTGCGCCCGGCGGTGAAAAAAAAATGGCCGCCGCAGCTCTATATCAACTTCCCGATAGATATCGCCGCCGCGCATATCCCAGCAAAAGACCTATCCTCTTTGACCAGCGGCGATGTGATCTTGCTGTCCCCCTGCAATTAAACCGTCACACGACCTAGAGGCTGCAATGTGATCTCCGATGTGATCTCCTGATGCGACAAAACTGGAATCTCCGGCAGATCAATCTCAATAATACGGCGAACATAACGCCGAATGTCCATCGCCGTGATCAGCACCGGCATATGGTCGCCGTCAAGTGCTGCGCCCACCATAGACTTAACGCTCTCAACAATCTTCTTCGTGATCTCCGGATCAAGCGCAATATAGCTCGCCACCGAGGTCTGCCTTATCCCATTGCGCACGGTTTCCTCAATCTCGCTGTCGAGCAGAAAGGCCGGAAGAATATTATACCCCACCGAATATTGATAGCTGATCTGGCGCGACAAAGAAGAACGTATATGTTCCACAAGCAAAATCGGATCCTTCTCTTTGGCGCCCCATTCGATGATCGCGCTTAATATCTGCCGCAGATCACGAATCGAAACATATTCCTGCACAAGACGGCGAAATAATTCCGCAATCGTTTGTATCGGCAAGGCACGCTGCGCCTCCTTGACTAGATCGGGCGCGCTCTCCTCCATGCGCGAGAGCAAAAACTTCGTCTCCTGTATCCCGACAAAACTCGAAGCATATTTCGCAAGCACGGTCTCACAGTGATATTGAATCAACTCAAGCGGCTTCTTATACTTGAAACCTGAACCGTCAAGCCGCAATAGATGAGCCTGATCAACCCACAAAGTCGAGTGGTTCGATAAAAAACTCTCGCCCGCGCGATAAGGAATCTTGAAAACATCCAAATTTTCAGCCTTATCCATCACAAAAACACTTGCCGGATCAATCATGCCGTCAGCTGCCGGAATTTCACCAATAAATATCTTATATTGATTGTTCTCAAGATTCGGATTGACCCGCGCTTCGATCACCGGCAGCGGCGTGCCAAGCCGATAATAAAGCGTCAAACGCGCCTGATTGATCTGATCGCGCATCTCGTGCGGCGGTGCCAGCGCTAGCGCGGCGCTCGGCAGCTCCACCAAAGCCGGAAGCGTCGGCGCAAAAATCGGATCACGCGCCGCCGAAAACTTCTTCCCCCCAGCAGGGCGATCTGGTGCCACAGGCGCCGCACTTTGAACCTCTTCATCTTCCCAACCCGCCTGCTTGCGAAGCGTCAATGTGCCAATCAACGCAGGCGCGCCTAAAACTGCCGCAAGCACAAGAAAAATCATGCTCGGAAACCCCGGCAAAAAAGCCATCACAACCAACATCGCCGAAGCAATCAATAAAGCGCGCGGCTGCGCACTCACCTGTCTGCCAATATCCCGACCCAAATTCGCATCATTCACACCGTCCGAAACCCGCGTGACCATAATCCCCGCCGTGATCGAAATGAATAACGCCGGAATCTGCGCAATCAAACCATCACCAATCGATAAAATAGAATAAATATGTATCGCCTCACTAAAACTCAGACCACGCTGCAAAACTCCAATCCCTAAACCACCCAAAAGATTCACAAACACAATAATCACCGAAGCAATCGCATCACCCTTGACGAATTTCATCGCCCCATCCATCGACCCGTAAAGCTTGCTCTCTTGTTGAATCCGCGCGCGCATCTCACGCGCCTCATCCAAAGTGATCGCACCCGCGCGCATATCGGCATCAATGCTCAACTGCTTGCCCGGCAGCGCATCCAACGAAAAACGCGCACTCACCTCCGCAACACGCTCCGCGCCCTTCGTTATCACAATAAATTGAACAATCGTCAAAATAAGAAAAATCACTAGACCCACAACTAAATTGCCGCCAACAACAAAATTCCCAAATGCCTCAACAATCTGACCCGCATCACCCTGCAATAAAATCAACCGCGTCGTCGAAATCGACAAAGCCAGTCGAAACAACGTCGTGATCAATAAAACCGCCGGAAATGACGAAAAATCTAGCGGCGAACTCAAATAAACCGCCACCATCAATAAAACCACCGCAATCGATATGTTGAACGCGATCAGCGCATCAACCAATGGCGTCGGCAACGGCAATATCAGCATGAAAATTACCGATACGATGAAAGTCGCTAAAATGACGTCCTGACGCTCCGATATCTTCTCCAAAAATGGATTCAATCGCGTAAATAAAGGCATAAACAATCTTTGCTCTCATAGTCGGTTTTATACTTAATCTACCAATTTTTTACCTCTATGGAGAATTATCACTATTAGTTTAACTCTCAACTTGCTCGCAATAAGCTAACTTAACTCATGAGGGAACAAATCGGGCGACAGCATGACAGACACAAAAGATCAACAAGACAAACACGCGCAAGATAACTCCGTTCAAGATGAACATCAAAATGAGCAGGACAATTCTGAGCCAAAAGTCTCCGAAAAACCCACCACATCACAAGCCAACGCAATCAGACCCGCTGCGCCTCAACCCACCGCGCAAAACCCCTCCCCTCCCGAAGAACAGCCAGATAAGCCCAACCCCAATCAAACAGACGCCAAAACTAACACCGAAAATATCGAACCTGACAGCCAGATAATCGATGAAAGCGATGAAACAGAAAACAGCGCTCTGGAAAACATCCATGTGAAGATCAATTTTCGCATCGGTGAAATCTCAATGCCGGTTAATGAACTCGCCGCGCTCACGCCCGGCTTCACGCTCACAGAACTGCCAGGCCTGATCTTTCCACGCGCACAAGCCGTCGCGTCGGGACGCGCCTTCGCAGAAGGCGAACTCATCGAGATCGATGGCAAAATCGGCTTTCGAATCACAAAACTCTTGCCATAGGCTTGCAATATGAACGAAGGCTTATTTGATAATATCGGAATCTCACCTGAGCTCATTTTATTCTTTGCGCTTCTATCTCTCGCGCCTTTTATCATCGTATCGGCGACGAGCTTCGTCAAAATGGCAGTGATCTTTTCCCTGATCCGCAATGCGCTCGGCGTCCAGCAAATCCCGCCCAATATGGTGATCTATGGCATGGCCGCTGTGTTGACCATCTATGTGATGCTGCCGGTCGGCTATGAAATCTTCGAAATCATCGAAGCCCAAGAAGCCAAAGGCCAAAACACCATGCAATATCTGCCACTCGCATTAGAGCCGCTCAGTGAATTCCTACAGCATAACGCCAGCACCGAACAATTGGATTTCTTTAAAAAAAATGCCAAAGAATTCTGGCCCGAAGACCTAGCCGCCCCCGATCAATATAAACGCTTTCTTTCCCTTTTGCCCGCCTTCCTCATCACCGAATTGTCCGAAGCGTTTGAGATTGGATTCTTGATCTACCTCCCCTTCGTTGTCATTGACATCGTTATCTCCAACATCTTGCTCGCTTTGGGCATGATGATGGTCTCGCCTGTGACAATCTCTTTGCCTTTCAAACTCTTCCTTTTCGTCGCCGTCGATGGCTGGGATCGCCTCATCAAAGGACTCCTGACAAGCTACGGCACCACGCTCGCACAAGGAGGATAAACCAATGGATTTCTCCGACGTGCTCGGCAATGGCGTCCAAGCCATTAATTTGATCCTGTTGACCTCGCTGCCTCCCGTCTTGATCGCCGCCTTCGTCGGCGTGCTCGTTAGCCTCATCCAAGCCCTCACGCAAGTCCAAGAACAAACCCTATCCTTCGGCTTCAAACTGATCGCCGTCATCATAACCCTCGTCGCAACAATGGAAAGCATCGGCGCCAACATGCTCTCCTTCACTCAACACGTCTTCGACCAAGCCGCTATCTGGAAAATAATGTGATGGATAACGCCCTCGTGCAACAAATATGGACCGCCTTCCTCTTATCCACGCCGCGCTTCGTCGGAATCGCCGTGTTCATGCCCTTCCTCCGCGCGCCGCAAGTCCCCATGATGGCGCGCAATGCCGTCATCATCGCGCTCGGCCTCGTGATCTGGCCGCTCATCTGGAGCGAAATCGAAGACGGGCAAATGGGCGGACATATCCTCTTCGCGCTCGTCATCAAAGAAACGATGATCGGCTTGATCCTCGGCTTCATCCTATCCCTGACCTTCATGATCCCGCAGGCAATCGGCGATCTCATCGACAACCAGCGCGGCGCCTCAATCGCTTCGGTGTTTAATCCCGCTTTCGGCGGGCAGGCCTCACCTTTGGGTCTGCTGCTCTCTCAAGCATTCCTCGTCTGGTTTATCGCCGCAGGAGGCATGATTATCTTTATGGAATTTATGTTCACCTCTTTCGCCATTCTGCCGGTGACATCCTTCCTGCCCGAACATGATCCCGCGCTTTTCGAACACATCTCGCGCGCCTTGAGCGCCTTTTTGAAACTCGCTTTTGTCGTGGCCGGACCGGTGGTCTTGTCCATGTTGATCTCGGAAATCGCGCTCGGCCTCGTCAGCCGATTCGCGCCGCAGCTCAATGTGTTTTTTATCTCAATGTCGCTCAAGAGCATCATCGCCATCGCGATCCTGCTCTTTTATTTTGGCAATATGCTCGGCCATATTTGGCGCGAAGGCCTGTTCTTTGAAACCGGATACAACTTCCTGCACGAGGCCGTCCGGTAAAAAAATGAGCGAAAAAACCGAACAGCCAACGCCTAAAAAAATCCGCGATGCGCGCGAAAAAGGACAATTCCTGTTCTCACGCGAAATCGTCGCCGGTGCGATCCTCATCGCACTCACCGGGCTGGCTTTTATCCTCTGGCCTCAATTCATAATCCTCACGATCAATATGACCGACGCAATGTTCAACATCCTCCATCAGCCTTTTGAACAGGCCTTCCCGATTTTGCTCAGCAATGTCTTTTTCTTTGGCGGGACCATCTCGATCATCACCTATGCCACTTCGATCTCAATCGCCATCCTCGCCAACCTCTCTCAAACCGGCATTGTTTTTTCTGCTGCCAAGCTCTCAAAAGGCCTGCAAGCAATCAATTTCATCAATAACGCCAAGCAGATGTTCGCGCCGCGCAATCTATTCAACTTTGCGATGAACATTATCAAAATTTTATCAATTGGTTATGTCGCTTTTTTGATCGTCAAAAGCTTCATCGGCGAGTTCTTTTCCGCTGAACTTTGCGGTCTGCCGTGTATTATGTGGTCGGCGGCGCGCGCGCTAGGATGGCTGTTCGCTATCCTCGCCGCGCTCTATATCCCAATCGCCATCATCGATTTCATCTTTCAAAGATATTTCTACATGAAAGAACTCAAAATGACCAAAGAGGAAGTCAAAAAAGAATATAAAGAAATGGAAGGCAATCCGGAAATCAAAGCGCAGCGACGCCAAGCCCATCGTGAAATCCTCGACGATTCCATGCTCAACTCGGTGCGCAAAGCAAGCGTCATCGTCAAAAACCCCAGCCATTACGCCGTCGCACTCCTTTATGACGAAGACAAAACCCCGTTGCCTCTCGTGATCGGCAAAGGTGAGGGCGCGATCGCGCATGAAATCCTCAAAATCGCTGAGCAGGAAAATATCCCGATCTACGAAAATGTCAACCTCGCCCAGGGACTCTTCCACGATGTCGAGCTCGGCCATTACATCACCAGCGAGTTCATCATACCCGTCGCCGAAGCCCTGCGCTACATCGCACAGACCAAAGCCCGATTATGAGCAGCTTTCGCACCAGACTCATCAATTGGATTGAGGCGCACGGCGTCAAAGCGCGCGCTCAAGGAGCGATCAGCCGCCATGAGGCGCTCATCGGCGACAATCTCCATCTGGTCATCGAGCACGACCCCCTCAATCCCAACGGCGACGCGCTCGCTTGGATCAGACTGACACCCCTGCCCTATGACGAAACACGCCGCAAAACCGCGCTCGTCGATATGTTCAGCCTCAATCACAAAATGATCGGCCAGCAGCCCTTCGGCCTCACTTTGAGCGATGCAGGCGAATATATCTCTCTCGTCTGCCGCGCCGACGCCGCCGACATTTCACAAGACAAATTCCAGAATATCGTCGCCAGATTCCTCAGCTGGGCGCAGCATGCACAACAACAGCTCGCACCGGTCAAAACCGCCGCAGCCCCTTCCGTAGATCTCAACATCCGCTATCTCTAACGTGAACACATAAACAACCTCATATAACTTAAATGTGATTTCAAAAACCCTCCATTTTTTTCTATGATGAATGATGAATTATGAAAATTAAACAGAGGTAGTTCAAATGAACGAAACAGCCAAAAAAATGCCTTCCTTCACCGATCTCGGGCGCGACTTGATGGCCGATGCCAAAGGCCACCTACATGAACAGCTCCTCAAAGAAATCGAAAGCAAAATCTCGGCAAAGAAAAAAGAAATCGCCTCAGGCCTGCCCGCCGAAGAAAAAACCCGCTGCGACAGCGAACTCAATATGCTCAACGCTGCGCGCCGCATCGTCGATCTGTTTTGGCACAGCACCCGCCACAAAATAAACTAGCTTCTCAAAAAAAACCCCAACAAGATAATAAGGAGAAAATTATGTCCTCAGGAATAAATATCGATGGCTTCGTTTCAAATATCGGCGACAAAGCTTCCGCAGGCGCCCAAGAAGTCGCAGACCTCGCCAATGGCGACTTCGATGTCACCTCACCGGCTGATATGGTCAAAATGCAGCTCGCCATGATGCACATGAATATGGCGTTCCAACTTCAAGCGTCTATGGTCAAATCCGTTGAGGATATGCTCAAAGCCATCGTCCAGCGAATGTAAAAACCGCGCGCATCATGACAACTCTAAACCCTGTTCAACAGCCCCAGCCTCAATCAGCACCCTCAACCCAAGACGCACAACAGGCACGTGATCCCTTCCTGCGCAAAAATCAACCCTGGTTCCACCAGCCTCTGCCGCCAAGCATCGAACGACCTTGGCTTGCAATCACAGACCCAACCTCGCAAAACCACCTCGATCAAATCACCACGCGCACCCTTGATCTGTGTCAATCTATCGAGCGGAGCAACCTCGTGCCCCGCAGTCACGCTCAACAGCTCGAAAATCTACGCAAAAAAATCCTCACTTTGATCAATCAAACACCCGAAACAGACAAACTCATCACCGCCATCCAAAACGAAATCGCGCTCGCACAGGATTTCTACGCACAACGCACCATCAACACACCATGCTGATGAACCTCAACGCCGACGATATCAAAACACTCGCTATGTTCGCCTATCACAGAACCCTCGTGCGACAAGACAGCGAAGCCCTCACAATCTATCGCTTCCTCGCCGCCATCGATCAAGACGAGGCGCGATGGAAACTCGGCGCCGGATTATGCCTCATCCGACAACACGCCTTCCAAGAAGCCAAACTCTGCCTCAACCCCCTCGACTCCCAAAAACTCGCCAAAGACCAAAATGACCTCCTGATCCGCCTGCAACAATACATCGCGCATCATCAAAAAAAATCAGCAAAAAAGGAAACACATAACTAACATGAATACAATCACCATCCCTCTCTCACAATTGAACCAAACCTTGATGCAATTCGGACAAAATATCGGCCTGCGTAATCTTGAATTCGACAATCGCGCTGTCTCCTCGCTCATCTTTGACGATCAATTCCTTGTCGAAATCCAAGCGCTCGGCGAACCCAATAAAGATATCCGAACCATGTTCTTGATCTCAGCAATCTCGGAAAACCCCAAACTCTCAGAGGCCGCGCAGATCACTGAGTTCTACCACAACCTCCTGCAAGCCAACCTCTCGGAATCAATCATGGGCGGCGCCGCCTTCGCCTTCGACCCCGAAAGCAAAGAAATCCTCCTCACACGCGCCCTGCCCGCCTATGTGATCACCACCCAAATCCTCGAAAATGAAATGGAGCGCTTCGTCAACGCTCTGGAATATTGGGCTGGATGCGTCAAAAATGGCGTCTTGCAAATCACACACGACGACGACAAAAAAGATCAAGACACGCCGCAAATCTCAAGCGGCGGCGCCGTGCGCATCTAAATCGCAATTAAATGACAATCCGCTCATTATATAAACTCGTGGCCCGGCGGCTCAATCACAATATGCGATGAATGACGAAACTCCGTGATCTTAGGCGGCGCGCTGCGCTTCAACGGCACAAGCACATCCAGATCCAAACGCAGCAGTGATTTCTTGCCGCCGATGGGCAGAGCCTTTGGCCCGTCTTCACTCATCTGCTCAAACACAGAAGGCTCCATGAGCTTGCTTACCCCAACACGAACATCGCCATTCTCAAGACGCGTTATCGTATGCGAGAAATAATTATTTCCGTTAAAACCATCGATAGGGCCAACTTGATCCTGATCGATCTCTGGGTGCGGCGCTAACTCCCCGCTGTGCTGCAACTTATAAAGTCCCGCCAAAGCCTGCTGCGATAACAACGAACTCACGCGGCGCGCCTGATTGGCATCACCTCCGCAAAACTGCGTGAGATGATCCGAAATCTCCTTGCGGTTCTGAAAATTCCAGCGAAGCTCATGATTCGTGACCACGCGATGGCCATCATCAAACCTTTTTGGCATGCGAGCAAAATCTGTAATATAAATCTCAGACACATTGAGCTCCTCGCTGCTCGCATCACCCCGCCTCAGATGACAGATGCCCCCTTCTTTCCCCGCTTTTTTATTCGGCACCCCCTCTTCAAACTCATGCGCCAGCTTCGTGAAATCTTCCTCGAAGCGTGCTGCAATCGAAGCCGGCACAGCCCCCGAAGATGAAGAAATATGCGGCACGAGCTCCTCGCCAAAGCGCGCCAAGATATTGCGCGTTTTTTTCGAAATGCGCTCACCGCGCGGCGGCTCGGGAAAATCCTCCACAAGAGAACGCCGCAAACTAACCTCCGCTAGAATTAACCGATCCAAAACCTCCAAATGGCGCAAAGTGAAGCCAAACTCTTTTCGGACACCCAAAGACAACCCATCTTGCTCGGAAGCCAATTTTAATCCCGCGCGTAATTCTTTCATATCTCGTCTATTCAATTTTTTATAGAGTTTGAGAACATCTTTATCTGTCATTTTCGTAAGCCCTTCGTGAAAGCTTACATAGAGGTCGCCGCCATATTTAGTCACTTCCTCATGTTGAACATCAGGATTGATCGCACTGTCATGGGCGGTGCGCAAAAAAGTTTCCCGTGTGCCGCTGCGAAAAACCTCTAAAAGCTGCGCGCCATCTTGTTGGCCATCTTTGCCCGTCAACCCAGTCGATTCAAGATTAGATCGCTGCGCAGACTCCCCCAACAAACGCGCTTGGCGTGAAAAAAGCGAACGCGGCGAAAAGCGCCGACCCAAAGGTTGGCTATTTACATTATGCACCCGATCCGATCGGGCAACCTCCACACTGCGCACCTCGCCAGAGCGCGCCTTCAGCCGCGTGATCGCCTGTCGCAAAAAACTCAGCACGTTTTTAGAGAAGGCCGCCTTATTTGAAACTTTCGACATCAATGATGACCTCGCCCGCTGCAATGTCAGCGACGAGATCAAATTGCATCAAGTGCAACAAAGCCGCTAAAGATTTATTCTTCGTCTGAAGCACAACATGAATGTTTTTCCTCCGCGCGCGCGCGATCAGATCAAGCAAAAACCCGACACCGCTAAAATCCAAAAGCGCCAGAGGCTCTAAATCCAAAATGAGCCGCGCACCCTCTTCAAGCTGAACAACATTGACAATATGTTGCTGCATCCCATCCGCGTTATGACTGTCGATGCGCCGCGGCAAAGACCAGACACGCTCATCGATAAACTCTTTTTCTGTCAATGCCCTGTTCATGGGCGAGAGGGATGAAATTCATGAATCCGCGGGCGAATAATAAAAAGACGAATAAATTCCTTCTCAACCTTCCTGCGCGACGAAAATAAATAGCCCACAAGCGGAATATAACCAAGAATCGGTACGCGCGAAATCGAATCGGATGTCGTCGTATGAATATGACCGCCAATCAACAAGCTCTCACCCTGCTCGATCACCGCCTGTGTGCTCACCTTGTTCTCCTGAATCCGCGGCAGACCATCAACCTTCGTGCTTTCCGATTCATCCACAGCGCCATCTTCGATCGCAACAAAAATCTGAATGTGAGGCAGCGCAGCACCGCCCGCAATGATATGAGGCGTCACACGCAATGTCGTTCCGACCTCCACCGGATAAAGCGACGAATCCTGAAAACCCGTTACGCGAACGAAAAAACGCTGCGTCGTGTTGATGAGCGCCTCAAGATTATCCATCGTGACAACCGAAGGCCGCGAAACAATGCGGCTTTCTCCTTTCGTCTCAAGAAACTTAATACGCCCGAGAATGCCGTCTAAATTGCTCGTCAGCGCCGTCCCCAAACCGCCCAGACCGCCCGATAGCGCGATCGCCCCTTCCGCCGCTAAATTCTCGCCAAAAGCGCCAAAGCCAATCGCATCCCTGCCCTTGCTGATACTCCAGTTGACGCCTAAATCATTAATGTGATCTTTGGCTACATCGACAATCATCGCTTCGATCTCAACAAGATCGGATTTCTTATCCAAGTTCTTGATCAAATTTTTATAATAGTCGTAAAACTTGCGATCATCATAAATCAGAATAGCGTTGAGCCTCTCATCAGCGAGAATGGTCGCGCTTTGATGCGGCCTGTCTTCTTGAGACCCTTCTTGAGGAGCTTCTTGAACCTGCTTTTTATCTTTCATCTGCTCTTGTAAAGCATGGCGGCGCGGCGCCGCCAGAGCTCTAATCTCAGGAACAGATTCACCGCCGCCAAAAGCTGAGGCTTCCTGCTCCTTTTGCTCCTTAGCCCCTGTGATCTGCTGCAAAAGAGTCACGACGCCAGATACAGAATAAGACGCATCAGAAAATTGATATGTTTTATCCGTCGCCCAGGCGTGCTGCAGCCGAAACATCATCACGCCATAACCCTCTCCCACAGCTTTTTCAAACATGCTTTCATGCCTATGTCCGTCAACATATTTTTTATGCAGCAGAGAAACACGCCGCAAATAGGCTTCCGATGCCTCAATGATAAACTGCAACTTTTCAGCATTAAGGCTGATCGGAAATCGTGTCCCTGACACAGGCTTTTCCTTTTGAAAATAAAGGTGAAACGCTTCAAGATCATCCGATGTGCTCAATGAAAATATCAGCCGCTGGCGCGATTGCGTCGGCGCGACAAAAAGTGTGCGGTCAAAAATAAACCAGTCCAAAAGATAGCGCCGTGTTACAGGATTTAAAAATTGATCAGGAGATCGCAGTTCATACTCCCCCTTCAAGCGGCGGTTGGGAATATCCTGCATCTTAATCGATAAGTTAAAGCTCTCAGCAACATCTCTGAGCGCTAAAGGCAGATTCTGATCAAAAGCGCGATAATAAATCGTCTCCGCCGCGTGAACCGCCGGAGCACAAAAAACCACTATCGCCAAAATAAAAGCGCGCATCGCTCAAAACTTCATGCGGCCCGCAAATTCATCGATGATCTCATCATTGCGCAGCGCCTCCGCACGCAGATTTTCATTGACAAATTCGGCGTGAACCTCCTTCGCTTTCTCCAACCCTTTATGGCAATCCATCAAATAAAGCTGCGCGGCAGCAAGAAGCTCCCTCTTTTTTTTGACTTGATCGGCACAATCATTCGCCCCCACTTTCATCGCAGCAAGCCTTTCGTTGAGCGCGCGCTCAATGCCGCGCGCTTCATCTAATTTGCTTCGTAATATTTCCTTTCCTATCAAAGAGTTATATATATCATTGATCTTGCCGCGCCGATGCGTGTCAAACCTCTCAACGGCCTTTTCCGCCTGATATAATTTCTCGCGCGCTTGATCCAAAGCGAGGCGGCTTTGCGCAACATCGGCCTGTGCATTTTCATACCTCTTCCGGCGTATTTTCAGCAAAAGCTCATCCATCTTCATCAATTGTCCTCCTATCGCGCCGCAAGCTCTCGCATCGCAGAAATGGTTTGATCAAAAGTGCTCAACTCACCCGGAGCCTGACGTAAAAAATCGTTAATATCATCAATCAGCTCAACTGCCTTGTCGGTCACCGCATCATTGCCCTTTTTATATTCGCCGATCTTAATGAGAAACTCGACATCCTTATAAGCAGAAAGATATTTCCGCAAAGTGAGCATCGCCTGCTGATGATCCGGCGTGATGATATTCGCCATCACACGGCTGGCACTCTGCAGCACATCAATCGCCGGATAATGACCCGCCGCCGCAAGCGAACGCGATAAAATGATATGCCCGTCAAGAATAGAGCGAGTCTCATCAGCAACCGGCTCAGTCATATCGTCGCCCTCAACCAAAACCGTATAAAAAGCCGTAATCGAACCCCGATGACTCATGCCCGCACGCTCCATCAGACGCGGCAAAGTCGAAAAAACCGAAGGCGGAAAACCGCGCCGCGTCGGAGGCTCCCCCGCCGACAGACCAATCTCGCGCAAGGCGCGCGCAAAACGCGTGATCGAATCCATCAAAAATAAAACTTTGCGGTTGCGATCACGAAAATATTCCGCAATCGCTGTCGCCACATAGGCCGCGCGCGCCCGCTCCATCGACGAGCGGTCCGAAGTCGCAATCACAAGAACCGCGCGACGCATACCCTCGACGCCCAAACTATGCTCGATAAACTCGCGCACTTCTCGACCGCGCTCGCCGATCAGAGCTATCACAGTCACATCAGAAGAAGTCCCCTTGACAAGCGCCGACAATAAAGTCGATTTGCCAACACCTGCCGCCGCAAAAATACCCACACGCTGACCCTCGCCGCAGCTCAACAACCCGTCCAATGCCCGCAGCCCCAAAGGCAAAGGCTCACAAATTAAACGCCGCTTCAATGGATCAGGCGCCTCGCGGTAAATCGGATAAAATTGATCAAACACCAGCGCGCCTTTGGCCGCAGCGTCAAGCGGCGCGCCCATGCCGTCAATGACGCGGCCAAGCAATTGATCGCCCACGCCAATCTCTTGTGTGCGGCCCGTCGGCACAACTTCTGTCTGGGCCGAAATACCCATCAAGTCGCCATAGACGGTCAAGATCGCCGCGCTGCCGACAAAACCAACAATCTCGGCCTCAGCGACCACTTCGTCTTCCGGCGAAACCATCTGGCAAATTTCGCCAATTTCAACATTGGGCACATGCGCCTTGACTAAAGTGCCAATCACTTCGATCACCCGCCCTGTCACGCGCAAAGGCTGCACATCCAAAAGACGCGCCGACAGACGGCGCGTAAAAAGCGCAAGCGGATTCGATTGAAATTCAATTTTGCTCATCGTGCGCCTCATCTTCCTCATTATCATTTTTTTGAAAGCGCAGATTTTTTCCCGCAGGATCATCAAACGCTTTGAAGATCGCCGCCAATTGCGTGTCGAGGCCAGCATCAACTGAACCGATCGGGCTTTCCAATACACAATCGCCCGGGCGCATTTGATCATCCGCCTGCACGTGAATAAATTTGACGCCGCGATGCTTCGCCCCATGCGCTTGATTCATCGCCTCGAGTTCGGCGCGCACCATTTTCTCTTGCGAGGCCGCAACACGCAATTTGACCTCCGGCAAGCTGCCATAATGCGACAGCGCGCGCGCCACAACCTTGCGCGTCAGCTCGTCGATATCCATCTCGCCGACAATTTTTTCGAGCGTCTCCTTGACTAAAGAGCATATGTCCCCCTCAAGTCGCGCGGTGAAATCTATCGCTTGGCGCACAAAATCAACATGGCGCGAAATGAGATGATGCTCCCCTTCAGCCAAGCCCTCCTGATAACCTTGACGGCGCACTTCGTCATAGGCGGCGTCGGCCTGCGCGCGCTTTGAATGCGCATAATGATGCGCTGAACTCGTGATCTCGCGCGATTGAAGAAAATGCTGATAATCTCCGCTGCGCAAAATCACCTGCCCAGAATCTAAATGAAGACGCCCTGACTTTATGCGGCTGATCATCATCAAGCCGCCTCGGCAGCAAAAATGCCATCCATCGCGTCAGGCCTCAAAACGCCGATCTGATCAAGCTGTGAGCGAATCTGTGCAAAGTTTCTTGGCGCGACAGGCTCGTCGGCAAAAGGAGGCAGTTTGAACCATAGCCGCGTCAAAACATCCGAGCACGTCGGAAGCCTGTTCAAAAAAGCGGCAATCCCCAAATTCAAAGCCGATTGCTTCGATATGGCAAAAGACGCCAAAGATTTGACTTGAATGAAACTTTGCGCTTCACCACGCATGAATTTGAAATTTTCACCGCCAAACTCTCCTTTCAAACGGCGCAAATGAGCGCCATCCAATATATAAAGCGCGCGCGGCGATAAAAAAACAATGCCAAGCCGAACCAAGCAAGCTTCAAATTGTTCAATGTCCAACAGCAAAAAACGCTGCGCGGAATCTTCCAAATCAAGAATGGGCGTCGGGCGCAGTTCAAAGCGCTCAGCCAAAAAGCGCGACAAGGCTCCATTATGATGACGCTCCCGCCACAAAATATGCGCAAGCTCCTCCGGCACACCCCAGCACGTCAGATGCTGCTCCCAGTCCGGATGCATCCACACCGCCGGATTGCATAAAAAAGAAAATTGCCGCTCATCATTAAACATTTGCTGACCCTTCTTTCGACGCACCGCCGCTAGACGGAGTTTGGGGCGGCAAAGCCATCGCCTGCTGATCGAGCGCTTGCGCCTGCTTGGCAAAGGCGCGGCGCCAAAGCCAGTAAAACCACCCCGCCGCCCCCACAGCCTGCGCGATAATTAAAAAAATCGCGACCACCAACGTAATGAAAAATCCATAATATTCCGGCAAAACTCGAATGCCCGCCGGAAACTTATAAGCCGCAATTACACGATCTTCGCTTTTGCGCAGATAGGTCGGCGCCGCCAGCACCTCGACATTGTCGTAAGTGATGTTGCCAATGCTGTCAGAAATTAACTTCTTAATCTGCGGAATAAGAGTGTCAAAATCAACGTTCTGATCATATTTGACGTAAACCGAAACATGCCGGTCAAATTGACCTTTTTTGCCGACATCATCAACCGGAAAAGCAACATGAACTCGCGTGTCGATGACACCGTCAAATAGCGAAATCGTATGCGATAATTCCTCCGACAGACCATAAATATAACGAACGCGCTCTTCAAACGGCGTCGGCACAAGACCAGAAGGCTGAAAAAGCTGCGCTAACGTCTCATGCGCACGACGCGGATAACCTTGCGCCACCAAAAGCTCAACCGCGTGAGAAAACTCATTCTCTTCAACCCAGATCGAATAAAATCCCTCTTCGCTGCTTTCTTGCTTGATCGCTTCGATGTCGTGATTGAAAAGAATCGCAACCATCAAATTGACCTCGCGCTCCGGCACAGAGCGATAAAGCTCCGTCTTGCAGCCCGCGAGAAACACCAGACAGGCGCAAAAAGCCAAAATCCGCGATGAGGATAAAAATATTTTTTTGCGCATTGGCCATCACCTCGCCGCCAGCGCTTTCACAGCGTCAGTGATAGGTCTTGAGAGCGCGACTTTTAACTCGCCGAGCAGAGCCTCAACACGATCCGAGCGAATCTTGGCCTTCTTATAAATAAGCGCCAAAAATACTTTCGCTTCAAGAAACTGCTCGTCCTTAAACTCGGCGAGGTCTTTTTCAAGCAGCTTGGCCGCGGCACTGTAATTATGCTCGCCGATGAATGTCAGCGCCGCACCCAGCTTCGCCGCAATCTGAACCGAACGATCGTGAAAGCGCTCATCTTGATAAAAACTGAAAATCGTCTGCGCCTGATTCGCCATGCCGTAAAAAGCGCCGATATAACCAATCTCCATCATTTTGCGATCAAAATTTTTGTTGTGTATCTCCATGATCTGGCTCCTAAATAAACCCCTCCATTCCCTCCCTTATTGTTTGAACAAGCTCATGCGGTAGTATTCACCGCTTGATGGCGCGTCTCCTCCAGCTTCTCCATCATCTGAATGATCGACTGAAGAAGCTGCGACTCATCCTTAGCGTCGTCGCTCTCTATCTCTCCAAGTGACTTCGCCTTCGTGCCCATAGCATCATGCATCGCCTTGTTCGCCTCATCCGTCTTGGCGGCGGCAGTGAACCCGCCCTGCCCCAAAGTGCCCGTAGCCCCAAATGCCTGACTCGCCGCCTGATAGGTCATCATCTTATTGGTCACAGTCATCGTATCGTTGATCTTCGCCGTGCGGATGCTCCCGCCAATCACCGTCGCAGCGCCTGCCACCTGCATCGAGGCCATCACCACCGAGCCCGCAAGCGACATCGTCGCCTCCTCGCGCAAATCCTCCGCCGCCGCGTCCCCCATGCTCTGCGCGACGGTTATATCCTGCATATTGCTAATCCGATTCACATCGCGCTGCTTCAAAGCAATCTCGAACAGCAAGCGCACCAAAACTTCAACCGAAAACAACAAATTGGTTATGTTGATATTATCAAGACCATCCTGCAGCGAAGCCACATCAGACGCATTCGGTGCCTGTCGCGATGGAAGCTTCGACGGCTCGGATTTCGGCGCTTGCGGCGATGAAACATTCCCCCCCGAAGCCTCCGCCGACTTGCTGCTTTGTTGAACCGAAGCGAGCGCCACCTGCAAATTTTTGATGGGAATCTGTTGATTGTTAATATTCGTCGTCGTCATTTTCTTTCTCCTTTTTTCAAACAGCGCTGGGTTGAGCATCAATATCGGCAAGAATGCCGCGGGTTTTATTTTCATCTTTGATCAGCTGGTTCATATTCTTTTGCGTGCTCATCATATCGCGAATGAGCTCTTGGATCATGTCCTGTTCCATAGCAATCAAAGCGTGCATCTTTTGCAAGAACGCTTTGTTCTCGGTCATGTCCGCCTGATCGCGCGTCGCCTCAAAATTGTAAACGCCGCTTGCGGTCTGTGTTCCCGCGCCTGCAAGCGCCACAAGCCCCAGCGCTACACTCGCCGCCTTGACCGAAAGACTCATAATTTTATTAGCAAGAGTACTTACAGTACTTTCAAGACTCGCGCCGCCTGAAAAAACCGCAATTACGATCTGAGCTGCAATCACAATAATCGCAATCACCACTTCCGCTACAATCTTCGATATGCGCTTCGCCTGCTTGGCATCCATGCCAAAAGCCTCAAACATTTTGGAAAATCCCTTCGCCAAAGCATCAACCAGCTTTTCCATCCCGCCGGTCGAAGAGGCCGCCGCAAGCGATATCGTAAGCGCCACACTTGCCGAAATCAGCATGCCCGCAACCACCGAACCCGAACCAAAAGAAAGAACCGCAAAAACAGACCCTAAAATCGTGCCGAGCGCCGCCCCAATCCAGCTAAAAATCTTGCCCAACAGACCCGCCTTCTTTCGCTTTTCGATTTTCTTCAACATATGGGCGAGCTTTTTCTGATTGTCTTTGGCAAGTGTTTGCAAACGTTCTTGATCAAACTTGATCGTCGAAACTTCTCCTGAAAGCGCAGACTGAAGAAAATCCACGCCGAGCTTCTTCAAAATGCCCACCAACACTTGCTGGTCAATGTTGGGCACAGCGAGATTAGGAATTGTGTTGAAAAGAAGCTGATCCTCAGGGCTGATCGGCGATTGAACCGGTGGCTCAGAGCCGTGAGCCCGTTCGTCAGCCTTAGGTTGAACCTTAGGCGCTCGAGCACCAGAACTCCGCGGCACACGCGACGATGAAGATTCAATCTTACTCATCAAGACAAAGCCTCCAGTTGCTTGCCAAAGGCAGCAATCTCATCGTGCAATTCGTCTCGATCGCTCGGCAATAAGACACGCGCGGCGGCGGCAGTGAAAACTTTGGCCTGTGTCCGCATGTCGATCGTCATAAAGGCACGGGCGATCTCAAGACATAAAGACGCCGAAGGTCGCAATAGCGCCACCATCAAATAGGCCTCCATAGCCGAAACATACGCCTTATCGTGAAAAAGCGCCCGCGCAAGCGCCAGCCACATGTCAGGATCACGATGCTTATGGCGGCATAAAAAACGAAACCCTCTCGCCGCATCGCGATATCGACCGCGCTGATAGTTTAACGCTGAAAACGCATAAATAAAATCAATGGTCGCCTCATTGACGCCGCGCAATTCAGCGAGCTCCTTGCCGCTCGCAATGGCCGCGATCGCTTGCTCCTCGCTAATTTTTCTTTTTTCTTCCATGATCGCCAACTCTCCCTATATAGATTGTATATTGCGTTTCGATTTGTTGACCCGGCGCGGCGGCGTCGGATCATGATCTATGCCCAAATGACGGCCAAACACATGCAAGCGATCCATCATCACTTTGATTTTTCTGCCGATCTCCTCCATCACAGGCTTGGGAAGAATCACATCCGCATCTGGATCAATGCCAAGCTTCACTAAATGCTGTTTGTAATCCTCGGCAAAACGATCCCCATCAATTTTTTGAATCGCATCATTGAGATCAAGAAGATATTGATCTATCGTTTTGATATGAGCCTGCCACGCCGCGAGGTCATCCGTATTATCCGGCGGCATAGGCATCGGGGGAATGGTCGGCAAAAATTTGACATCTTCATCAAATTCATCATTTGACATTTTCTTCTCCTTCTTGTTGCGGAAGCACCTTCTTCATTTGAGCAATCTTCCTCATCATTTCACCAAAGCCGTCTTGAGACTCGGCAAGCCCCTGAGCAGCATCCAAAGCCTTCGCGCAAGCACTATAATCCCCCAGCGCAAAAAAACATTCCCCGGCATGAAACGAAATCGTCGGATCCTCCATATCAATGATCGCCGCCATCGCATAAGCTTGCAGAGCCTCTTTGAACTTGCCTTGCATCTTGCGCGCCGACGCCAATCCCTTGACGATCGGCAAATGAAAATGATCCAAAAGACAGCCAAACGCAAAAACCTCCTCCGCCTTGCGATAATCCTTGCGCATATAAAAACGATGACCCAGCGCATAAAACGCCTCGATCTTCTCAGGATCAATCTCGTGCAGCTGCGCAACACTGACACCTTGCGTCAAAGCGCCAAACGCACCTTCCAAAGCAGCGCCGATCTGTTGCGGTATTTCAGGTGATTGAGACATCATTCCACTCAGACTATCTTGTTGGCTATGCTGACATCAGTGTCGAAGTTCGATTTATTTATCGAAGCCATCATCTGGTTCAACTCCTCGACCAAATGGGTATAGCGCTCAATATCAAGCTGTATCTGCTGCTGGTTATTATTGACCGTCTCCAAAAAAGATGTCGTCCCCTGAGTGAAGGTCTTCATTTCGCTCTGCTTGTAAGAACCGCTGGTTTTGGCCTTATCGCTCAGGCTGTATTTCTCAAAGGGATCAAAGCCATATTCATCCTCGAATTTTTTTCTCGCCTTATTGACCTTCTCCACGCTGACGGTGGAGGATGAGCTGCCTTCAGGCGTGAGAGAGCGCAATGTATTGAGCCACTCCGTCGCAGCTTTGGCCTCTTTATTGGCATCTTGTAGACTCTGAAGCGTAATCGCAAGACTCTCTTTCGCGCGCAAAGACGCTTCCGCACCCAACTTGGCAAAAATCTCCGCCACAGTGTAGCGCTCACCATCGATCGTAAAATGGCCGGTTTCATGATCAATCTCGATGCGATCCTTCTCTTCTGCTTCCTCTTTTTGTTTGACCTCTTCCTCTTTTTGTTTGACCTCTTTCTCTTTGCGCGCGGCCGCTCTTTTTTCCTCAGACGGCAGCTTCAGAAGATTAGGATCGAACTGGGAAGTTATCGGGTTGATTGACATCGTTTCTGAATTACACCCCGTTATAGCGCTCAATATCAAAAAATAGCTCCTGCTGGTCATTCCTGATCGTCCCCAAAAAAGATTTCGTCCCCTCAATGAGCTTGTCCATTTCGGCCGGCTTGTAAGAACCGCTGATTTTGATCTGATCGCTCAGGCTGAATTTCTCAAAGGGATCAAAGCCATATTTATCCTCGAACCCTTTTCTCGCCTGATTGACCTTCTCCGCGCTGACAGCGCCGTCTGGGCTGTCTATCCATGTGAGAATTTTCAATGTGCGGACCCACCCAACCGCAGCTTGGGCGTTTTTGTTCATGTCTTGCAGGCGCTGAAATGGAATCTCGAAACTCTCTTTCTTATACAAAGACACTTTCGAACCGACTTTAGAAAAAACCGTCGCCAAAGAATAGGGCTCACCATCGATCATAAAATGACCCTTTTCATGATCAATCTCGATACGACCCTTCTCTTCTGCCTCCGCTGTTTGTTTTGCCTCTTGTTGTTTGCGCGCGGCATCGCTTTTTTCCTCAGACGGCGGTTGCGAAAAATAAGAACTGCGATTGAGATATACTGAATTGATTGACATAGTTCCTGAATTATACCCTATGATGACAGATTAAGAGCAATGTCGCCAAAATGTCATGAAGATCATCTCCACTTCACGAAAACATGAAATATGCTTCTAAAACTTATTTGCTCCAGTCTGAAGATTGTTGGAAATCGTTTTCTCCACTGTCGACATCTGTTCTTTGGTTTCATCCGACATGCGGGTGTATCTCTCGATAGCTGTTTGCATAAGCTGCTGCTTGCTGTTGATCGCGCTCAATTGAGATTTGACCCCTTCAATTATTTGATCCAGCTCAGCTTGTTTTATATAATCATATTCTTTGCTCGCTTGTGTGCCGTGGAGCCAATCCTTCCTCTCTTCCAAGCCTAGATTCTCCAGAGTCTTAATGTCATTGGGATGAAAATAATAACGGCCTTCCATCTGCTTTTGTGAAAGGTCTGAATCTTTGACCCATTCTTTTTTCTTGCGATCATATTTATAGAACACATAAAGAGGGTCGGGTCTCATATCTTCAAGGCCAATTTTATCAAAAGGGTCATCACCATAAGTTTTTTCAAATTTCCAAATTTGCTCAGTGAGATCATGCGCATCAGCTTTGCTGTCGGCGCCGCCGTCCGGGCGAACGGAGCGCAGGCCATTCAGAAAAGACACCACCATCTTGGCTCTTCGGTTGGTATCCCATAATTCTTTAGCAACAAATGCCAGCCGCTCTTGCGCGAGCTTGCCCGTTTGGCGCTGCACTTGAAACACAAGGCCTAGAAGATCAAACGCGCGGCCATTCGACATAAAAACACCTTCATCCGTCACTTCAATAAAAGATTTATGTGAAACATTCTGCTCCGAATTTTTCTTAGGACTCTGCGTATTGACGTTCTGCGCGCCCGCGCCGATGGTACTTGTCATGATCTGCTCAACCCCCTCATCGATTAACTGTCGATAAGCGCCGAGCCACCACGATAGGCCGGCAGCGCGCTGCTCTCAAACTGCGCGTCCAGAGCCGGGACGCCCTTCAGCTTAAAGCCCGCAAGGCCCGTATTGTAACGCTGCATCTCGTGATTGCCCGTCTTGAGCGCAAACAAAGTGCGCAAACGGCGCGTCTTGGGAAGCGGCGCTTGATCCGGCGTGGGAATGAACCCCGTCTGATCAAAAACCGCCGATAGATATTTCGCCTCCGCATCCAACTGGCCAGTGCGATCTTTGCCGCTCTTGCAATGAAATAAAGTCTTGTCGCCCAGCGCATCCGACAACATCGCAACCCGCGCGACCATCTTATAAGGGTCTTGCCCTTCGCGGACATAATTGCCGTTATTCCAAATATCCTTCACTTGCCCGGCAAGCTGGGTGAGCTTGGCCTCTTGAAGCACCAGCTCCTTGTGCTTTTGTGTTTCTTGGAGACGCGCATCGGAATCTAAATTCGGTGATTCCAATTTCTGCATGATTGCGTCTTGTTGTTCGTGAAGCTCATCGATCCGCTTAGCCGCGCGCCCACCCACACTGCCATCATTGCGCGCGCCAACCATATCGGTCAGCACGGGCTCATTGCGATGAGTCGAAAAACCCCAGCCCATCAGCCTCCTCCAGAAGGGCAGCCGATTACCCGAAACAACACCCAAACCTCGCAAAGCGCCCGCATTGACGCCAAAACTCATCACGCGCGGCTCAACTCTAACGCTAACTTTTTTCCTAGCAGCTCCCTGACCCAGAGTGAGCTCGATCGGCATCACGCCCTGATTGCGCAAATGTTGCAATCCCTGCTCGTGATGGAGCAGCATTGTTTTCTCACCACCTTTGCTAGAAAGCTCGCGCAGATAATCCGGCGTCATCAGCGATATCGACGTGATCGGCAGAGTAACCTCCTTGCCCTCCAGCGCTTGCTTAAGCAAATCGGGATCATCCAACAGCATCGTGGCGGCGACATCCTCGGCCATCACTTTGGAGGCTTCCTGCCGCACAAGTCTTGCAAGACGACGCGCTTCATCAGGCTGGGTGCGAAACCTTTTCACAAGCTGCTCAGCGCCCGCAGAATCCCGGCCACGATCTGTCAAAAGGGTTTTGAAAAGATCCTTCAGCGCCGAATCACTCATCTTCGCGAGGTTTTTCGGCGTCATATCATAGGCGTCAAGCACACCCGAACGATGAGCTTTAAAAACTTCCTGCCCCGATGAGTTCGTCAGCGATGTCCGCGCCAAATTGATCGCGTGATCGCATTGCAGCCGATCCTCCGCCCCAACACCTGATCCTCTATAAGGCCGCGCCAGATCCTTAGAATGCGCCGCCGCCGGCGTGATCACGCTGCGGAAGCGGCCGGACTGGGCGCCAATCTTAACATTGATTTCATGATCGATTTTCGGCCAAGGTTTTTTATTGACTGCCTGAATGAATCCCTGCTTTTGTAAAAATTTGAGGTCCGGCAGACTGCGCATATCAAATCCTGCATTTTTTAATTCGTGCCGCAAAAATAAATTGATCATTTGGCGCTGAGTCATATCTCGCCGCGCAATCGGAAGATTTTTACCGCTCTGCAAGCTTGTCTCTAATTCTCTTTTAGCTTTCGCAGATATGTCACCCTTTTTGCGCACCGGCATTTTTAAAAGAAGGTCAAGATCTTTAGGATCTCTTGGAATCCCTTCGTCTTTTAATTTCCTCAAAGACGTCTCATGTGCGGCGAGCTTTTGGTCAATCCCATCAAGCTTGCGCTGTTTCAACACATCGTCAGGATAAGATTTCTTCAACGCAGCGATGGCCTCGCGATTACCTTGAGCTTCAAGCAGATGAAAGCCAAGCCGCTCATCGCGACTCGTCGCAGGTCGATCGGGCAGGTGCTCCGAATGCAGACTCATGGTATTGGCCAACGCCATATGTTGATTGGCCAAAACCGTGATGGCGCTGTCTACAATCTGTGTCAGGCCCAACTCGTCTCCCAAACCTTCGCGCACACTTGCAAGATGCTCCTGCAAAACCGGAATGTTTTCCCGATGCGTCCATAAAAGCTGGGTAAATTGTTTCTTCTCCTTGCCGCTGAGCTTGCCAGTCTTGTTCCATTTGTTCGAAAGAGTCGTTAATTGATCAAAATCCTTTTGAGCATTTTCGGTATACTCAAACACTTGATTCAGCGAATTCCATGCGCTCCGCTCAGAGGCCGCTTGCCATATATTTTCGGGAGCCTTCAGATTTGACTTTATAGTTTCTCCCAACTGCATGCGATCAGCCTTCGAAAATTGATTCGATTCAATTTTTTTGGTAATTTTGGAGGCCAGAGTAGCATCCACGCTGCCTTTTTTAACAACCAAATCTTTGGGTGCCGTCCCTGCTGCTGATCCGTGAACAAGCTCACTCCCAATCGCTTGCCCGTTAGAACCTTGAGTTCCTGATAACACTGAACTCGTCCAATCGGGCGCCTTTTCAGCCTTGCGCTGATACAAAGGAACAGGGTTATAATTCCCTTCGCCCTGAGACAACCCCCTAGCCCGCAAAGGGAGAGGGCCGCTATGAAGCTGCGCGCGACCTGCCATATCGCTCGATGGCTGAGACTTCTGGGAAGCTCCTTGGGCAGGCAGGCGCGAAACCTGTTGGGCCTGTTGAGATGGAGAAGAGATATTACGCGACATGTAATTTAGGATAATATCAGGCCATCAAAATTAACTTCACATTGTCAATCACTTTCTGTTGTAAATAGAGTGAAGGAAAAACAAAATGCGAATGCCAAAACCAGATCAACAAACTTTGTCGCGCCGCAATGAAATCTCCCATGCTTTGTCGGCGATCGTGCCGGGCGAAGGCGTCATCACTGACCCCGACGCCCTGCGAATCTATGACAGCGATGGCCTCACCGCCTATCGACAGCCTCCTATGCTCGTCGTGCTGCCGCAAACCACGCAGCAAGTGTCGCAAATCCTGCGCTATTGCGCGCTGCACAAAGTCAAGATCGTCGCGCGCGGCGCGGGAACATCTCTTTCAGGCGGCGCGCTGCCTCTTGAAGACGGCATCATCTTGGGCATGTCAAAGTTTAACCGCATCTTGGACGTTGATCTCGCTAATCGCTGCGCGGTGGTCGAACCAGGCGTGACCAACCTCGCCATCACCAAAGCCGCCGAGGCGCACGGACTCTATTACGCGCCCGATCCCTCAAGCCAGATCGCCTGCACGATCGGCGGCAATGTCGCTGAAAACTCCGGCGGCATCCACTGCCTCAAATATGGCCTCACGACAAATAATCTGCTCGGCCTCAAAGCTATCTTGATCGATGGCAGCATCGTCGAAATCGGCGGCAAAATGATCGAGCCGGTCGGCGGCTATGATCTCATGGGCATCTTAACCGGATCGGAAGGCCTGCTCGCCATCACAACTGAAATCACTGTCCGTCTATTGCCGCGACCCCAATTTGCGCAAGCGGCTTTGATCGGCTTTAGCTCGGTCGCAGCAGCAAGCCATATGGTCGCCGACATCATCAGTGTCGGCATCATCCCGGCCGGCATGGAAATGATGGATAAAATCGCCGCCGCCGCCGCCGAAGCCTATATCCAAGCAGGCTACCCCATCCATGATGAAGCGCTTTTAATCATCGAGCTCGACGGCTTTGAAGCCGAAGTCATTGAACTCATGGCGCGGATCGAATCTCTTGCGCGCAATCATCGTGCGACAAGCATCCGGCTGTCGCAAAACGAGCAGGAGCGCGAACTCTTTTGGGCCGGACGCAAAAACGCTTTCCCCGCCGTCGGACGCCTCGCGCCCGACTATTATTGCATGGACGGCACAATCCCACGCGCGCAAATCGCGCGTGTGCTCCAAGAGATCACGCGGCTGAGCAAAAAATATCATTTAGGCGTCGCCAATGTCTTCCACGCCGGCGACGGCAACCTGCATCCGCTCATCCTCTACGACGCGCAGCAGCCCGGACAGCTCGAAACCGCCGAAGCTTTCGGACGGGAAATCCTCAAACTTTGCGTTGATGTCGGCGGTGTGCTGAGCGGCGAACATGGAATCGGCGTCGAAAAACGCGACCTCATGCACCTCATGTTCAGCGAAGAAGACCTCAACCAGCAGCAAAGACTCAAATGCGCCTTTGATCCTCACCATCTGCTCAACCCGGGCAAGATGTTCCCGCAATTGCGCCGCTGTGCCGAGCTCGGACGCATGCACATCCATCACAATCGCCTGCCTTTCCCCGATTTAGAGCGTTTTTAGATCATGGCTCAAGTGGCAGCGCAAAACCTCAAAGACATCACCGAAGCTCTGCGCTGGGCGCGCGACGAAGATCGCGCGCTCGAAATCTTCGCTGGTGGCAGCAAGCGCGCCATTGGCCGACCGATCAAAAATGCCCATCAGCTCTGCGTCAAAGCGCTCAATGGCATTTTATTCTACCAGCCCGAAGAGCTCGTCATCGCCGCGCAAGCCGCAACCCCCATGAACGAAATCAACACCGCGCTTGCCGCAAAAGGACAAATGCTCGCCTTTGAGCCTCCCGATTGGGGCGCCCTTTTCCCCAACAACGCCGCCAACACGCCAACGCGCCGTGACACAATTGATGACACAATTGATGGCACAATTGGCGGCGTCATCGGCGGCAATTTATCAGGACCGCGACGCATCGTCGCGGGCGCTGCGCGCGATCATGTTTTAGGCTTCCGCGCCATCTCCGGACGCGGCGTCGAGTTCCAAGCAGGCGGGCGCGTCGTCAAAAATGTCACCGGTTATGATCTCGCTAAACTGATGACAGGATCATGGGGCACGTTAGCTGTCTTGTCCGAAGTCATTTTGAAAACTATGCCCGCGCCAGAGACCACTCAATCTTTGTTTCTGCACGGGCTCGATGACACGCTCGCCGTCCAAATGATGGCGCGCGCGACGAGCCATCATTACGGAGTCAATGGCGCAGTTCACTTGTCGGCGCGCGCAGCGGCAAACTGGCCCGAATTGAACGCTCAAGAAACCCTCACCGCTCTGCGCATCGAAGGCCCGGCGCGCGCAACAGCTTCGGCCATCAACGAGCTCGGAAAATTATTCGAATCGACAACGCGGATCACAACCATCGACAATCAAACGTCAGCGCGGTTCTGGAAATCTATCCGCGATGTCGAGCTCTTTGCCGTCCCTTCAACAGAATCATCGCCCGCGCCGCTTTGGCGAATTTTAGCGCCGCCTTCATTGGCCGCGAGCGTCACAGCGCGGCTTTCGATTGAGCTTGAAGACATGGTCTATTTTATGGATTGGGGCGGCGGCCTGATCTGGCTCAGCCACGACACGCAAAACAACGTTCAAGATCAAGCAAGCTTCGTCCAAAAAGCTAATTATATTCGCAATATCTGCGTCGAAAATGGCGCCGAAGCCGTGTTGATTCGCGCGAGTCAAGCCGCTCAAGAGCGCGTCGGATTCTTCCCGCCACTCTCTCAGCCGATGGCAGCACTCACCGCGCGGATCAAGCAAGCCTTTGATCCTAAAGCGATCCTCAATCCGGGGCGCTTATACTTTGGCATTTAGCCAAGATGAGCTAAAAGAAACTATGCGCACAAATTTTACCCCCGAACAGCTCGCTGACCAGGAAATCGCTGAAATGCAGCAGATCCTTCGCGCGTGTGTCCATTGCGGTCTGTGCACTGCGCATTGCCCCAGCTATAACACGCTCGGCGACGAACTCGACGGACCGCGCGGACGCATCGGCCTCATTCAAGACGCCCTCGAAGGCGAAAAAATTACACCAGCGCTCGTGACACATATGGATCGATGCCTTTCATGTTTAGCATGTATGTCGGCCTGCCCTTCGGGCGTCGATTATATGCACCTCGCCGATCTCGCGCGCACAAAAATCGAGGACGCCAAAGTCCGGCCTTGGCATCAGCGCGCCTATCGCTCCTTTATTTATTATCTAACGCGCCACCCTTTGATCTTCAGAATCACATTATTTTTTGCTCTATTCGGAAAACTCTTCTTTTGGCTTCTGCCAAAAAAGTTAAAGCCCGCGCTCGACTTTACCCCAGCCGATCTGCGCGCCTTGAGCAAATCCAAAGCAACCCATGAAGTTATCCATCCTGCTTTAGGGCCAACACGATTGCACGCCGTCGCCTTTACCGGATGCGCACAACAAGTGCTCGCGCCAGAAATCGATGCCGCAACCATCCGTATTCTCACACGACATAATATCGAGCTGACCGTAATCCGCGGTGCCGGATGTTGCGGCTCAATGCCTCTCCACCTCGGCAAGCGCGAAGAAGCCCGCAGCCTCGCTTGGCAAAACATCTCAGCCCTGCCACATAATGCCGATTTCGTCATCACCAACGCCGCCGGATGCGGCCTCACCATGAAAGATTACAGCCACCTCATCCCTGACAATGAGCGCGCGCAAAACTTCTCCGCCCGCGTCTTGGATGTCAGTGAAATGCTTCAACATCTCGGCTACCAGCCTCTCGCTAAGCCGCCCGGCGCCGGACAGACAATCGCTTGGCATGGCGCCTGCGCGCTCCAGCACGGGCAGCGCATCGACGAGCTGCCACGCCGCCTGCTCACTCAAGCAGGCTACCACGTCGTCATGCCGCGCGACCCTCACGCCTGCTGTGGATGGGCCGGAACCTATCACCTGCTCCAAAACCAGCTCTCTTTGGACATCCGCGCCCGCAAAGCCGACGCGCTCAATGCTTGCAACGCCGATATCATCGCCTCAGGCAACATGGGCTGCCTCATGCACCTCGCCCCCGAATTGAAAGCCACAACCGCTCATTTCGTCCAATTGCTCGATTGGGCCAGCGGCGGCACGGCGCCAAAATCTTTCGCCTGAAGCCCTGTGCTTAAAGCCTTTCACTTGAACTTGACGCCCACAATAGGCTATATATACCCCTATACTCCCTATCTCTTCGAGAGAGCCTCATCTGAATAGGAGCCTTAAATGTCCGCGATCATCTCAACCGGCGGCAAACAATATCGCGTCGAGCAAGGCGGTGAAATCGCTGTCGAAAAACTCCCCGGCGAAGTCGGAAAAAAAGTGCTGCTTTCATCCGTGCTGATGGTCGGCGATAAGATCGGCGCGCCTTTCGTCGAGGGCGCCGTCGTCGAAGCTGAGATCGTCAAGCAAGCGCGGACAAGAAAAATTCTCCTGTTCAAAAAGAAAAGGCGCTCACATTATCGCCGTCGCGGCGGACATCGCCAAGATATGACTTGGCTCAAAATCGAAAAAATTACGGAATAAAATTATGGCACATAAAAAATCAGGATCATCTTCGCGCAATGGACGCGATTCAATCGGACGACGCCTTGGAGTCAAGAGATTTGGCGGCGAGAAAGTCAGCGCCGGTGAAATCCTGATCCGACAGCGCGGAACAAAATGGCGCGGCGGACGTTATGTCGGAATCGGCAAAGATCACACTCTTTTTGCGCTCAAAAACGGAACGGTCGCCTTCGGACGCGGACGCGGCGGGCGGGCAATCATTTCTATCGAGCCGCTCGAATCATAACGATCATAACGCGCCCCTGTGCCAATCATGGCAATCATTTTTTGCCGGTAAATATAACGGTGCTCATAGATGGCGCTGATAGATGGCGCTGATAGATTATGAAATTTTTAGATGAAGCAAAAATCTATGCCCGCTCAGGTGATGGCGGTGCCGGTGCGGTGAGCTTTCGGCGCGAAAAATTCATCGCGCGCGGCGGTCCAGATGGCGGTCAAGGCAGCGCCGGTGGCGACATCATCGCTCAATGTGTCGCAGGCCTCAACACTTTGATCGATTATCGCTATCGCCAGCATTTCAAAGCCGACAATGGCCACTCTGGCATGGGAAAAAATCGCAGCGGTGCCAAAGGCAAAGATAAAATCCTCTATCTCCCCTGCGGCACGCAGATCTTTGACGAAACAGGTCAAGTTTTGCTCGGCGAGCTCACCGAAATCGGCCAGCATATTTATCTGCTGCGCGGCGGACACGGCGGACTCGGCAATTATGCCTTCCGCGGCCCGCAAAACCAAGCGCCGTATTACGCTCAACCCGGACAAAAAGGCAAAGAAAGCTGGCTGCGTCTGCGTCTGAGTTTAATCGCCGATGCCGGTCTGATCGGTCTGCCCAACGCGGGGAAATCTTCCTTGCTCAAAGCGCTGTCCGCCGCGCAGCCTAAAGTCGCTGATTATCCGTTCACGACTTTGCAGCCGCAACTGGGTGTCGTCCGTTCGCGCGACGAAGAATTCGTACTCGCGGATATTCCCGGCCTTCTCAAAGGCGCTCATCTCGGCGCCGGACTGGGACAAAAATTCCTGCGCCATATCGAACGCTGTCGTGTGCTCGTTCATTTGATCGACGCCTCACATGATGACGTCGCTGCGGTCTGGAAAACCATCCGCGATGAAATTACCGCCTACGGCTTTGGACTCGCGCAAAAAAAAGAAATCATCATCCTATCCAAAAGCGATCTGCTGCGGCAAAAAGACCTCACCGCCAAAATCAACCATCTGCGCGACATCACAAAAAAAGATGCGCGCGCATTGTCAGCGCTCACCCATCAAGGCCTCGATGAGGCCAAACAATCAATCCACGCAACCATCAGACAAAATATCGCCGAAAATCAAGCCGACCAGAAGCAAAAGAGATATTCATGGCAGCCCTGACCCCCTCCGATATTCTCAAATCTTTGTCGATCCTTGTCGTCAAAATTGGCTCATCGCTCCTCGTCGGCGAGCAAGACGGCGCGCTGCGCAAAAATTGGCTGCGCACCATCGCTGAAGATATCGCCGACTTCCACAAAGGCGGCCAAAAAATCCTGATCGTCTCATCGGGCGCAATCGCTCTGGGACGGCAAAATCTCGGCCTACAGGCAATGTCCTTGAAACTCGAAGAAAGCCAAGCCGCCGCCGCCGCCGGACAAATCCACCTCGCCCGCGCTTGGCACGAGGCACTCGGCGCTTGCGGCGTCCATGTCGCGCAGATATTATTGACATCAGGCGATACCGAAGAGCGGCGGCGATATCTCAACGCGCGCAATACGCTGACCACTCTGCTCTCACTCGGCGCGGTTCCAGTCATCAACGAAAACGATACCATCGCCACAAATGAAATCCGCTACGGCGATAATGACCAGCTCGCCGCGCGCGTCGCCAATATGATCGGTGCTGAATGTCTCGTGTTGCTATCCACAGTCGACGGCCTCATGAGCCGCGATCCGGCACAAGGCGGCGGCGCGCTCATCACGCAAATCGACCAGATCACCCCCGACATCGAAGCGCTCGCCGGTGACGCCGGTGCCGGACTCCATCGCGGCGGCATGAAGGCTAAACTCGCCGCCGCACAGATCGCCAGGCAAGCCGGATGTCATATGATCATCGCGCAGGGCATGAACGAACATCCGCTCAAAGCTCTGCGCGACGGCTTGCCCTGCAGCTGGTTCCCGACACACGCAACGCCTCAGGCCGCGCGCAAAACTTGGATCGCCGGAACTTTGAAACCTCGCGGCGCGGTCATCATCGATCAAGGCGCAGCTCATGCCCTGCGCCAAGGCAAGAGCCTCCTGCCCGCTGGCGTTAAAAAAATAGAAGGCCAATTTTCTCGCGGCGATGCGATCTTCATCAAAATGTCCAACGGCGACGAAATCGCGCGCGGACTCTCAGCCTATTCAAGCCAAGACGCCGCAATGATCGCCGGACATAAAAGTAGTGAAATCGAAGCAATCTTAGGCTATCGTGGAAGAACCGCAATGATCCATACCGATGATCTCGTAATCTTGAAAGAAGATAAATGAGGATAAAATGGCACGACGCGCTGAACAAGATAATCGCTTGAACAAAATGCTCGCCCTCGGGCAGGCCGCGCGCCAAGCTGCCGCGCAAATGGCTCAGGCCGCAACCGCACAAAAAAATCAAGCCCTCAACGCAATGGCACAGACTCTGCGCGAACAGCAAAAAGATATCCTCGCTGCCAATGAACACGACGTCCAAGCCGCGCAAAACAACCTCACCGCCGCTAAAATCGATCGCTTGAAACTCAATGATGCCCGCATCGAAGCTATGGCCAAAGGACTCGAAGATATCGCCGCGCTCGACGATCCGATCGGCCAAGTGATCGACGCTTGGGAAAGACCCAATGGACTCAAAATCGAGCGCCGTCGTACGCCGCTCGGCGTTGTCGGCATGATCTTTGAAAGCCGCCCCAATGTCACCGCCGATGCCGGAGGCCTATGTCTCAAAGCCGGCAATGCGTGTCTTTTGCGCCCCGGCTCGGAAAGCGCTGCGAGCAGCACGATAATCCACCATCTCTTGCAGCAGGGCCTGCGCGAGGCCGGACTGCCCCAAACAGCAATCACCCTGGCGCCTTTGGGCGATCGCTCTGTAGTCGGCGATATGCTCACCGGCCTCAACGGCGCGATCGATGTCATCGTGCCGCGCGGCGGTCGCAGCCTCACCGAGCGCGTCCTCACCCAAGCGCGTGTGCCGGTCTTTGCGCATTTGGAGGGCATCTGTCATATATATATCGACCGCGAGGCTGATCTGCAAAAAGCGTGTGAAATCTCTTTGAACGCAAAAATGCGGCGCACCGCCATTTGCGGCGCTGCTGAAACCGTGCTTGTCGATCAAGCCGTGGAGGATAAAATTTTACCCCCGCTCATCACGACTTTCCTCAATGCCGGATGCGAAGTGCGCGGCGATCAAAGCGCGCAAAACACTAACCCGCAAGTTAAACCCGCCAGCGAAGAAGATTGGCACACCGAATATCTTGACGCGATCATCAGCATAAAATCGGTCGATGGCGTCCAAGGCGCGATCGATCACATCACGCGCTACGGATCAGATCATACCGAATCGATCATCACCGAAAATGACCAAACCGCAGAGCTCTTTTTATCCAAAGTCGATAGCGCGATCGTCATGCATAATGCGTCAACCCAATTCGCCGATGGCGGCGAATTCGGCATGGGTGCCGAAATCGGCATCGCAACCGGACGATTCCACGCACGCGGACCGGTCGGCGTCGCACAACTGACCAGCTTCAAATATATCGTGCGCGGCAACAGTCAAACACGGCCTTAATACGACCCTAATATATGCCCCAATATATGTCCCAACCCCCTCTAGACCATTTGCGGGCTGGCATTTTAGGCGGCTCGTTTAATCCTGCCCATCAAGGTCATCTCCATATCAGCCGCGTGGCGCGCCGCGCGCTCGGACTCGATCTCGTCATCTGGCTTGTCGCGCGGCAAAATCCGTTCAAACCTGATCAACCGCCCTTTCGCCGCAGATTCAAAACAGCCCAAGACAAAGCAACACCCTCATGGATCATTGTCAGCGATCTCGAACAAAAACTCGGCCTCACGCGAAGTTTCGATGTCCTGCGCGCAATCAAGCGCCGCCATCAAAACACAAAATTCGCCTTTCTGATCGGAGATGATCTTTTCTGCCAATTGCCGCTCTGGCATCGCGGCAAGGATATTCCTCGCCTGATGCCGCTCGCCATTCTGCCGCGCCGCGGCTACAGCCGATCTGCGCGCCATAGCCGTCTCGCCGCACAGCTCGCCGACCATATCCTGCCCGCAAACCAAACCCGCAGCCTCATCGAATTATCTCCCCCCGCCATCGCCTTTATCTCCGCGCCGACATGTGATATTTCAAGCTCTATCCTGCGCTGAACACAACATTTGACGCAACTAGCCGACTCATGCGAGTCTACAGATAAAGCATGGAGGACAATCAACGTGTTCATCTCTAACTTTGCGCCCGACGATCGCTACGGCATCAAAACCAACTATCTCAATATGCGCAAACAAACCGTTTTGCTCGCCGCGCCGCTCAGCCCCGAAGACCAAACCATCCAGACCATGCCCGATGTCAGCCCAACAAAATGGCACCTCGCTCATACGAGCTGGTTCTTTGAAACTTTTATCCTCAAACCCTTTCTGCCCTCCTATGAAGAAAAATCCGCCGCCTATGATTATCTGTTCAATTCCTACTACGAGCAAATCGGACCAAAATGGCCGCGACCTCAACGCGGATTGCTCTCGCGTCCTTCGGTCAGCGAAATTCAAGATTACCGCCTTTATATCGATCAAAACATGGCCAGCCTCATCGACAAAACTAGCTCAAAAAATTGGGATCAAATCTCATCTTTGATCCTGCTCGGACTCCATCATGAATGGCAGCATCAAGAATTACTGCTCACCGATATTAAACATGTGATCGCGCATAATCCTATGCGCCCGTCAATCTATTCAAAGGCGGCAGAGGAAAAAATCACGCCTGAACCCTCAAAGTGGATCGCGTTTGAAGGCGGCATCAAAAAACTCGGACGCAGCGAGCAAGAACGCGATTTCCGCTTCGACAATGAAACCCCCAAACATCAAAAACTCATCCAACCGTTTAAACTAGCCGAAACACTCGTCACCAATCGCGACTATCTCGACTTTATCGAAGATGGCAGCTATGACGATCCTGCGCTCTGGCTCTCCGATGGCTGGGCGCAAAAACAAAATGAACAATGGGCCGCACCACTCTATTGGCGTCAAGACAAAAACCAAGGCTGGATGGAATTCACCCTCAGCGGTGAAGTGCTACTCGACGATCACGCGCCGGTCGTCCATCTGAGCTATTACGAAGCCGCCGCCTATGCCGCGTGGCAAAACAAGCGACTCCCGCGTGAAGAAGAAATCGAAATTGCCTCAAAGTCGATGCCGATCAGCGGCAACCTTGGCCGCATGATTAAAAATGACACGGCTCAAGCTGTCCATCCGACCGCCGCAAAAGGCGAAGGCCTGCGCCAAATCTATGGCGATGTCTGGGAATGGACCCAAAGCCCCTATATCCCCTATCCAGGCTATCGTGCCGCAAAAAACGCTATCGGCGAATATAATGGCAAATTCATGTGCAACCAATTCGTGCTCAAGGGAGGCTCTTGCGCAACTGCCAAAGAACAAGCGCGCCCCAGCTATCGCAACTTCTTCCCGCCCGATGCGCGCTGGCAATTTTCCGGCCTGCGTCTTGCTGAGGATGGCTGATGTCTCAACTCACTTTCTTTGAAGATCACAAACCCGACCAAGGCGACTTCCTCACCGATATGCTCGCGGGCATGGCGCAGACGCCAAAATCGATCTCGCCAAAATATCTCTACGACGAGCGCGGCTCGAAATTGTTCGAAGATATTTGCCGCACAAAAGATTATTACATCACCCGCACCGAAATCGCTTTGCTGAACGAAATCGGCGACGAGCTCGCTAAACTCGCCGGACATCATATCAACCTCGTCGAGTTCGGCATGGGCGACGGACAAAAAGCGCGCATGATCTTAACCAAGCTGCAAAACCCGCGCGGGTTTATCGGCATCGATATCAATCGTGAGCAACTGCATGATCGCATCATGCTGATCGCCCGCGACTTTCCTGCCGTTGGGGTGGGCGGCATCTGCGCCGATTTCTTTAAGCTGGACATTCTCCCTGAAAATAAAAAAGCACGGCGCAATATCGGCTTCTTCCCCGGCTCAACGATCGGAAACTTCCTCCCCGATGAACAAAAAAAACTTATGCGCTCTATAGCCAAAACGCTCGGCGCACAAGGCAGCCTCATCATCGGCGTCGACCTCAAAAAAGACCCAAACCTCGTCCACGCCGCCTACGATGACGGACAAGGCATCACCGCCGCTTTCACCCTCAACCTCATTACGAGAATTAACCGCGAACTCAATGGCGAAATCGATCAATCCGGCTTCAAACACGAAGCCGTCTATAATGAACAAAAAGGCCGCATCGAAATCTGCCTGCGCAGCCTGCGCGATCAAACCTTGACGATCGGCCCGCACCAATTCGCCGTCCACAAAGACGAGCCCATCCATACCGAAAAATCCTACAAATTCACAATCGACCAATTCCAACAACTCGCGCGCTCAACCGGCTTCCGGCCGCGCAAAAGCTGGACCGATAAAAATCAGCTCTTCTCCATCCACTGGCTGGATGTCACTTGATGACAAAAAACCTCGAGATCGTCAAAACATGCCTCGATGACGGCAAAGCCGAAAATATCCTCTATATTGATCTCGATCAAAACATCGCACTCGCCGATTATATCGTCGTCGCCTCCGGCATGAACGCCCGACACGTCATCGCCCTCGCCGAACGCTGCGCCGAACACCTCAAAAAACACGCCAAAATCAACGCGCGAATCGAAGGCCTCCCCGCCGGAAATTGGGTGCTCGTCGATGCCGGTGATATCGTCGTCCATATCTTCCGGCCCGAAGTGCGCGCTTATTATCAGATCGAAGGCATTTGGAGCCAAAACAACCCTCAATGAAAATTTCCCTCATGAGGGTTTGCCTAATGAGGGTTTGACAGACCCATTTCTCTCCCTTAGTTTCGGTTCCATGAAAATCCTTGTCCCCATCAAACGCGTCGTCGATTATAACGTCAAAATCCACGTCAAGCCCGATGGCTCCGGCGTCGATCTAGCCAATATCAAAATGTCCATGAACCCGTTCGACGAAATCGCCGTCGAACAGGCGGTGCAGCTCAAAGAAGCAGGCGACGCTCAAGAGATCATCGCCGTCTCCATCGGCGACAAAGCCGCCGCCGAAACCGTGCGCACCGCTCTAGCTATGGGCGCTGATCGCGGCATCCTCATCACCACCGACCTTATGCCCGAACCTCTCGCCGTTGCCAAGCTGCTCAAGGCCGTCGCCGATGAAGAAAAACCCGATTTGATGATCCTCGGCAAACAGGCCATCGACGATGATTGCAATCAAACCGGCCAGATGCTCGCCGCTTTGCTCGGCTGGGCGCAGGGAACTTTTGCCTCCAAATTGAAAATCGAAAATAATCACGCGACAGTCACACGCGAAATCGATGGCGGTCTGCAAACGATCAAAATCAAAATGCCCGCGATCATCACCACCGACCTGCGCCTCAATGAGCCGCGCTACGCAAGCCTGCCCAACATCATGAAAGCCAAGAAAAAAGAAATCGCCGCAAAAACCGCCGCTGATTATAGCGTCGATATCACACCGCACCTCGATGTGCTCAAAACCACGCCGCCGCCCGAACGCACAGGCGGCGGAAAAGTCGAAAGCGCCGCCGAATTGGTCGAAAAACTCAAAAACGAAGCCGGAGTGATTTAATATGGCCGTGCTCGTCATCGCTGAACATGATAACCAGACGCTCAATGCGGCAACCGCAAAAGTCGTCGGTGCCGCTGCGCAAATCGACAAAGATATCGCCGTGCTCGTCGCCGGACACCAATGCGATCAAGCCGCTCAAAGCGCCGCAAAACTCGAAGGCGTCGCAAAAGTCCTGCACACCGAACATCAAAGTCTGGCCAAACATCTCGCCGAACCCATGGCCGACCTCATCGTCAAACTCGCCGCTGATTACGAACATATCCTCGCCGCCGCCACAACAATGGGTAAAAATATCCTGCCGCGCGTCGCCGCTCTGCTCGATGTCGCGCAGATCTCCGAAATTAGCGCGGTCATCAACCCCGATCAGTTCGAACGCCCCATCTATGCCGGTAATGCGATCCAAACCGTCAAAAGCAAAGACAGCAAAAAAGTCATGACCGTGCGCGGCACCTCTTTCGCCGCCGCTCAAGAAACCGGCGCGGCTGCCGTCGAAAAAATCGACGCCCAAGACCTCAAAACCAATCTGTCCGAATATATCAACGAAGAACTCACGCAATCCGATCGCCCCGAACTGACCGCCGCGCGAATCGTCATCTCCGGCGGGCGCGGCATGCAATCAGGCGACAACTTCGCGCTGCTCGAAAAAATCGCCGACAAGCTCGGTGCCGCAATCGGCGCCTCGCGCGCCGCCGTCGATGCCGGCTACGTCCCCAATGATTACCAAGTCGGTCAAACCGGTAAAACCGTCGCGCCCGAACTCTACATCGCCGTCGGCATATCCGGCGCGATCCAGCACCTCGCCGGCATGAAAGATTCCAAAACCATCGTCGCCATCAATAAAGACGAAGAAGCGCCCATCATGCAAATCGCCGATTATGGCCTCGTCGCCGACCTCTTCACCGCCATCCCCGAACTAGAAGAAGCCTTGAACAAAGCTGGCTATTGACTCACCCAACACGCGCTCAAAGCTAAAAGACCCACCACAGCCAACTGACCCCATACCCGCACACGCATCAATGTCTGCGCCCGCAAAGAAGAGCGATCCGATCGCACCATGTTATAAAAACCCAAAAATAACACGGCCGCAACAAACCCTAGACCAAGCAAAGCAAAATAGATCATCAAAGAGCATAACATAGATGAAAAAAAATATACTCGACGGACCTAAACTCGATGCCGCCTCAAGACAGACCGACAGCCTCGTCGTGTTCTGCCATGGCTACGGCGCTAACGGCGCCGATCTCATCGGGCTCGCCCCCTATTGGCAAAAACTTCTGCCCAACACAGCGTTTGCCTCTCCCAACGCGCCCGATCCATGCGACGCCGGAGGCTCGGGTTATCAATGGTTTGCGATCACACGCCATGATCCCGCAGCAATGCGCCGCGGCGTCGAAAATGCCGCCCAGCTCTTTGAAAACTTTTTGGCCCACGAATTATCCCGACTCCAAATTGACGATTCAAGACTAGCCCTCGTCGGCTTCAGTCAAGGGACAATGATCTCGCTCCATGCCGGTCTGCGACGCAACAACGCGCCGGCGGCAATCTGTGGCTATTCAGGTGCTCTGATCGCCAGCGATGAACTCAACCAAATCACGGCAAGGCCGCCAATTTTGCTGATCCATGGCGATAAAGATCCAATGGTGCCGCCAACCGCAAGCCTGACCGCCGCTCAAGCCCTGAGCGAAGCTGGACTTGACGCCAAACATCATATCAGCCGCGGCGGCGGCCATACGATCATGCCTGACGGCCTCGAATTGGGCGGGCTGTTTTTAGCCACACATCTCAAAACGCCTTAAGCAGCGATAAGACCTTGAAATAACTGATTTCTTTTATCAGGGCAGATCATGCTATAATAATTTCATGCGGCTGAACCAGATTCTTACCGAAAGCCAGAAGGCAAAGATCCGCAAACGCTCTTATATGCGCAATCTCTGGCTGATCGTTCATGCTTGGAGCGTGATCGCGCTTACAATGACAGCGTTTGTGCTTGCGCCGCATTGGGCGATCGCCGCCGCCTTTTATCCGCTCGCGGTTGCGCTGATCGGCGCGCGGCAGCTCGGCCTCGCCGTGCTGATGCATGATGCCGCCCATGGCACAATCCATCCAAACCGCTATATCAATGACTGGATCAGCGATCTGTTTTTCGCTTGGCCGGTCATCGCGCGCACCGACTCCTATCGCCGCTATCACCTCAAACATCATGCGCGCACACAGCAGGAAGATGATCCCGATCTGATCCTCTCTGCGCCTTTCCCGATCACGCGCGCAAGCCTGCGGCGCAAATTCATTCGCGACCTGACCGGCCAGACCGGATACCAGCAGCGCAAAGCGCAGATCATCGCCGCGCTAGGCAACCCCGCATGGAGCCTCAAAGCGCGATGCAGATATTTCATCAGCAAATTAGGAGGACCCCTCGCGGCACAGCTCGTCATCTTAGCCATCCTCACCTTCGCCGGATATCCCGAACTTTATCTTTTGCTCTGGCTCATTCCCTTTTTGACCTGGCATCAATTGGTCACGCGCATCCGCAATATCGCCGAACACGCCGTCGTGCCCGATAATGACGACCCCCTGCGCAACACCAGAACAACACGCGCCGGATGGCGCGCGCGCGCCTTTATCGCCCCCTATTGGGTCAATTATCATATTGAACATCATTTGCTGATGTGGGTGCCGTGCTATCGGCTGCCGCGCTTGCAAAAATATCTCGTGCAAAACGGCCTCACCGAAAACATGGAGACCGAAGCCTCCTATCTCGATGTGCTCAAACGCGCCGCCTCGCTGCCCGACAAAGATGATCGCCGCGGCGAGCTCGTTCATCATACGCGGCGCAAAACCGGTTCTTTCGGAGAGGGTTTCGCTAATCCAAATCCTTAAACGCGCACCTAAAAACGCGAGGAGAGCGCAATCGCAAGCCGACAGGCCGCCGCAATCCCTAAGCGCATCACAGGGAAATTATCCTCGCCTTCCAAAAGCGCAATATCGCGATGCGCTCGCTCATCATCGCGAAAGCGCGCGATCTCCTGCTTCAAGACTTTATCCTCCTCGCCCAGTCCATCGAGCTCTAGCTCGTCGAGCTGGCGGGTATAATGATCGTCAATCACCTCCTCCACCGCCTGCGTGCAGGCCATCGCCGCCTGCCGTCCCAGCAAAGCGGTCGCAGCGCCCAGCATAAACCCAGCTGCGTGCCAAACCGGCAAAAGAGCCGTCGGGCGAATGTTCTCCCGCGCGATCATCTCCTCAAAAAAGGCAAGATGTTCCTGCTCATGCGCGGCCATCTCCTTGACTTGGCGCGCCGCGCGCTTATTGCTGCGGTCAAACAAAGCCGCCTGACCTTGATAAATGCGCACCGCGCCATATTCTCCAGCGTGATTGACGCGCGCCATCACATCAGTTTTCTTTTCTTGACTCATCAAAGTTCCCAATCGTCCACCCGGTGAATAAGGTAAATAAGGTGAATCCGGCAAAAGCCAGAGAGATTAAAAAATTATACCCCGCCAGCGACACTCCCCACAAGCGCCATGGCGCTTCATCACAGCGGAGCGGCTCGGCAGTGGCGAGCTGCGTCATCAGGCCTTGTGTGCTCTCGGCGATGTCTGCTGCCACCGCGCATTGTGCCGGACCAGGCCACCAAGCCCATTCCACGCCCGCATGATAGCCTCCTAATATCGCGCTTGCGATAAATATCAAGAAACATAAAACCAGAACGCTCCAGCGAAGACGCTCAAGCGGCAAAAACAAGGCCGCAAAACAAAGAGCGGCCACCGCATAATAAGGCCAGCGCTGCCACAAACAAAGCTCGCACGGCGCAAGTCCCAAAACATATTCAAAATAAAAAACCCCCAGCAAAACAATCAACACACCCGCAAGAATTAAAAACAAAGCCTGTTTCAATTTTGTGCCGAAAGCCAGCCGCAGCAAAAACTCTTCCGCCGCAGGCCCCCAAACACGACACAGACCCGCCACAATAAAAAATCTCCCGCCGCGACCCAGCAGACTGAAAAAAATAAAAACAAATGGATTCAAAGAGGCCGCGCCGCTCGTGATGGCGATCACTTTATAAGGAATCGGCGTGAACGCGCCAACCAACACAACCGCTATCCCATAATTTTGATAAAGACCCTCAAAGCGCGCAAATTGCTCGCGCAGTCCGTAAAGATCAAGCAAAGCCCAGCCAAAATAATCCATGAAAAATACGCCGATGAGATAGCCAACAATGCCGCCCGCAACCGAAAACAGAGTCGTCAATCCGGCCAAGCGCCAAGCGCGCGCGGGTGAGGCGATCGTCATCGGCGCGAGCAGAACGTCAGGCGGCAGAGGAGAAATAATCGCCTCAGAAACGCTCGCCGCCGCCAAAACCAGCAGCGCCCAGCGCGAACGAACCCCCTCGCGCAAACGCCGATAAAATGGCGGAAATGTCGCTGCCGTCTCCATCTGACCAACCTTACCCCGCAGCCTCTATCTTGCCAAATCCCCTCCCCCCACGCCTAGCGTGCGCCTAGCGCCGAGCCGCCCGCCCGACCATATATGCCTAGCCCGCGCCGCGCAGACATGCCTAGTCCGCGCAGCGTAAATATGATAGTAAAAAGAGGAAGGGCGCTGTGGCGGAATTGGTAGACGCGACGGACTTCAAAAGGGGTTGCTCCGGGGGAAACGCCGGAAGTAGAACTCGTCAAATTCGGTGAACGCCTCCAGTCCGGCTGAGGCCAACGCCGAGCGAAGCCCCAGCCCGCAAGGGCGGGGAACGTGTAGAGACTAGACGGCGGGCAGCTAAGTGGCGGCGGTGTATAAGTTTTCACTACCCCATAGGCCGAAGGCATAGTCCAGCGCACAAAGAAGAGGCCTCTCTTCGCGGTGAAAACCGCAGTGTGATGCAAAATCCGTTGTCCGCAAGGATGTGAGAGTTCGAGTCTCTCCAGCGCCACCATTTATGCTATAATAATAAGACAAAGGGAAAAACAGGGAGGTATCATTATGGGATTGTTGAAAGAAATCCGTTTTGCCATCGACGCGATCGGCATGACCAATGAGCTGAAAAGGCTCAGCGCACAGACCGAAACGACGTTCATCACGGAATTTGATAAGGTCATCAAAAAGCATGGCGACAAGCCGCTCCTCATCTTTGAGGGCAAAACCATCACCTATGATGAGTTTGACCGCCGCGCCGATGCCTATGCGCATTGGATGAAAGCGCAAAACACAAAGAGAAGCGAAGTCGTCGCTTTGATGATGGAAAATCGTCCGGAATATCTGATGTGCTGGGTCGGCATTTTGCGCGCAGGCGGCACGGCCGCTTTGATCAACACGCATTTGATCGGCAAGCCGCTTGCTCATTGTCTGAACATATCGGGCGCAAAACATATCATTCTCGGCACCGAACTGGGCGAGCAATATGCCGGCGCCGCCGATATGCTTGAATTCACGCCAGAGCTCTGGACACAGGAAGGACAGATGCAAGGCTCAAAAAATATCGATGAGGCGCTCGAATCTATGCCCAGCGAACGCTTCATCCTGCCGGAAAATCAAAAAATCGATTTTAACGACGATGCGCTCTACATCTATACCAGCGGCACAACCGGCAACCCTAAAGCCGCGCGCATCTCGCACCGCCGCATGCTGGGCATCATGTCGATTTTCTCCAAAGTCACCAAATCTAAGCCGCATGACCGCAATTATATAATCCTGCCGCTCTATCACTCGGCGGGCGGCATGTGCGCCGTCGGTACGACAATGCTCACAGGCGGCGCGATGGTGTTGAAACGCAAATTCTCGGTGCGTGATTTCTGGGACGACATATACAAACATGGCATCACACAATTCCAATATATCGGTGAGCTGTGCCGCTATCTCACCACCGCCCCCGTGCAAGAACACGAACAAGACCATAAACTCGAAAGAATCGTCGGCAATGGCCTGCGGCCGGATATCTGGCCGGAATTCCAAAAGCGCTTCAAAATACCCAAAATTCTTGAATTTTATGGCGCCACCGAAGGCAATGTGTCATTGATCAATTTCGACGGCCATGTCGGCGCTGTCGGACGCGTCCCCGGATGGGCGCGCTCGCGCTCCAACCTCGAAATCGCGCAGTTTGACATTGAAAAAGAAGAGCCCGTGCGCAATGAAGAAGGCTTTTGCATCAAATGCGGTCCAGACGAGGTCGGCGAATTGCTCGGAGAAATCTTCGACGATGACCCCGATAAGCCCTTCGCCCGCTTCGAAGGCTATGTCGGCAAAAAGGAAACACGGAGCAAAATCATGCACGACGTGTTCAAAAAAGGCGACCGATGGTTCCGCACTGGCGACCTGCTGAAATATGACAAAAAAGGCTATTTCTATTTCATCGACCGCATCGGCGACACATTTCGCTGGAAGGGCGAAAATGTCGCTACTTCAGAGGTCGCCGAAGTGCTGTCCACCTTTGACGGCATCAGCGATGTCAATGTCTATGGCGTCAATGTCCCCGGCACTGATGGCCGCGCCGGCATGGCTTCGCTTGTCGTCGCAGGCGATGTCGACTTCAAAAAGTTCCACGAACATATCTCAAGCCAGCTGCCCGCTTATGCCCGGCCCGTCTTCCTGCGAATGCAAAAAGAAATGGAAGTCACCGGCACGTTCAAACATCGCAAAGTGGACCTCGTCAAGGATGGGTTTGATCCGGCAAAAATCTCCGACCCGATCTTGTTCAACAATCCGGAAACAAAGTCTTATGCCCCGCTTGATGGCCCAAGCTATGAAAAAATCATGTCCGGCGGCATGAGACTCTGATATGAGCGAACCCGCGCACGATGTGTTGAAATTTTGGCGCGCGGCAGGCGAAAAAAGCTGGTGGCGTTCCGATCCTTCATTTGATGCAAAAATCAGAGATCAGTTTCACAAGCTTCATCAAGATGCCGCCAACGGCAAGCTTGTTCATTGGCTGGGCAAGGCCGAAACGGCTTTGGCGCTCGTGATCGTGTTAGACCAGTTTTCGCGCAATATCTATCGCGGTGAGGCGCGCGCTTTCGCCTGTGATCTCAAAGCGCAACAGGTCGCACAGCAAAATCTAAAACGCGGCTACGATCTCAAATTCGATGAGCCAGATCGCCTCTGGTTTTATATGCCCTTGATGCATTCGGAAAATCCCGAACTTCAATCTTTAGCGCTCAAATGTTTCAGCGAGAGATTAGCAAAAAATGAAAAACATCTGAAATTTGCCCAAGACCATAAGCAAGTGATCGATCGCTTCGGCCGATTCCCACACCGCAATGCAATCTTAGGTCGTGTCAATACAGATCAGGAAAAATCCTTCCTCGCCGAAAATCCAAATCAAGGCTGGGGGCAATCCGCAAAACAATCAAGTCAACAGGGAGATCATCATGACATCAGTGCAAGCTAACGGAATCCAAATCGAATATGAACGCAAGGGCAACCCTGATAAAGAAACAATCCTGCTCATCATGGGATTGGGCGCACAATTGATCCAATGGCCCGACGAGCTGGTCGATCTGCTCGTCCAGCGCGGCTTCCAAGTGATCCGCTTCGACAATCGCGACATCGGCCTGTCAACAAAACTCGACAACGCACCCGTCCCCAATATGATGCAGCTCATGATGGATGTCGCCGCTGGCAAAAAAATCGATACCCCCTACAGCCTCAGCGATATGGCCGATGACGCCGCCGCTTTGCTCGATGCACTCGATATCAAAAAAGCGCATATCGTCGGCGCATCCATGGGCGGCATGATCGCTCAATTGATCGCGGTCAACCACAAAGAGCACGTCTTGAGCCTGACCTCGATCATGTCAACAACCGGCAATCCCGAAATGCCCCAAGGCACCCCCAAAGCTATGGAAGCCCTGCTCGCGCCGGTCAACGACCCGAACGATCTCGAAGAAGCCACCCGACGCGGCGTGCATATCTGGAAAACTATCGGCTCGCCGGGATATCCGCGCGACGACGACGACCTATATCAATATGTTAAACGCACCGTCGAGCGCTCCTATGACCCCAGAGGCGTCGCACGCCAGACAGCCGCTATCATGGCCGATGGCGACCGCCGCTCACGACTCAAAACCATCACCGCGCCGACAATCGTGCTGCATGGCGAAGATGATCCCCTCGTCCCCATCCAAGGCGGCGAAGACACCGCCAAAACAATCCCCGGCGCTCAACTGCGCCGCATCCCCGGCATGGGGCACGATATCCCCCCCGCACTCTACGAAACCTATGCCGACGCCATCTGTGAAGCCGCCGCGCGCGCAACTCAACGCGCCGCCTGATCTTGCGCGCGCCAATTCAACAATAGCCCGACCGGAAGAACGACCAGCCATAAATTTATCAACCACCAGAATATCTTATAATCTGCGACGATCAGCCAAAATGATATCGCCATAATGCCCGCGCAAAACATGAGACTCAACGAAATGACGTTGAATAATTCCTTCGTCTTGTCGGCAAGGGCATAAAAAATCCCGATCAGGCCCAAAACCGAAAAAGCTAGATCAATCGGCAAAAAAGATAAATTCCACGCGACAATCGTCGGATCGCCATAATCTGAATACATATATTCAGGATCAAGGCTGATGATCTCCAAAAAATTGAGAAAAACCAAAAGCCAGTAAACGAGCATCCCGAAATCCGTCGCCGCCACCAGCATCTTTTGATTTTTTCCCAACAGCATTTTGAGCCGACCTCTCTTTTGGTGATCCCGGGAGGATTCGAACCTCCGACCCCCAGATTAGGAATCTGGTGTTCTATCCGACTGAACTACGGGACCCAGCCAAACCCATTATATTCAAGATCATCAAGATGATGAAGTCGGCGCATCGCCAGCCGCAGCCGCAGCACGACGCGCCGCGCCAAGAACCGAAACTAAAACTTCAGCCGCCGCCTCATCGTCAATTTTGCGCGCGAGCGCAACCTCACGCTGCAACCGCGCAAACGCCGACTCATATAATTGCCGCTCGCTATAAGATTGCTCGCGCTGCATCTCCGAGCGATAAAGATCACGCACCACCTCGCAGAGCAAAACAAAATCGCCAGAATTGATTTTTGCCTCATATTCCTGCGCGCGGCGCGACCACATCGTCCTTTTGATCCGCGCGGGCTCCTTCAAAACGGCAACCCCAGCGCTCATTAGTTTTTCGTCGGCGAGCTTCCTCATGCCCATCGACGACACTTTGCTCACCGGCGCTTTGAGCACAAGACGCTCCTGCTTGAAATCAATCACAAAAAATTCCTGACTCTGTTCAGCCACTTGCTGCTCTTTGATCTCTATAATCTGCCCAACACCGTGCGCCGGATAAACAACATACTCATTCAAACGAAACGAGGCGCGCTGTCGAATAGGGCCTTTCGGCTTGGCAGGCGGCGCAGCCTTCGTCTCAATCTTTTTTTTGGGTGAAGATTTTTTGCCCGCAGCCTTTTTCGCGGCTTTTTTCTTCACGGATTTCTTCTGTGCTGGTTTCTTGACGGCCATATCTGATTCTAATCCCCCTCGCCCGATTCGGCGCTGAAAAATTTATCAAACTTGCCGTCCATATCCTTATACTCATCGGCATCGGGCGGCGCATCACGCTTAATCGTGATGTTCGGCCACTTCTCAGCATATTCAGTGTTGATTTTAAGCCATTTGTCCAGATCATCAACCGGCTCAGTGTCAGCAAAGATCGCATCAACCGGACATTCCGGCACACACACGCCGCAATCGATGCACTCATCGGGATGGATCACAAGCATATTCTCGCCCTCGTAAAAACAATCGACCGGACAAACTTCAACGCAATCCATATATTTACACTTAATGCATTTTTCAGTCACGATGTAGGTCATGCGGCTCAGTCTATATCATCACGCACGCCAAAAGCAAGCAGCGCAGGTAAAAACAAAACCGACGAAAATAGATCTAGACCCAAACCGATCATCATAAAAATCGCGAATTTTATCAGCAGAGCCAGTTCCGATAAAAGAAAAACCGCCGAACCCGCACAAAAAAGAAGACTCGTCAAAATAATCGCCCAGCCCGTCAAATGCAGCGCCGAACCGCGCGCCGCTTCCCCCGACAGCCCCGCCCCACGCGCGCGACGCCAGCTATGCAAAAAATGAATCGAATCATCCACCGCTAATCCCAATGTGATCGACGCTACCAAAATTGTCGTGAAATCAAACGGCGTCCCCGACCACGAAATCAAGCCAAGCACCCCAACCACCGGAGCAAGATTCGATAAAAAACCCAAAACCCCTATACGCCAGCCAAATTGAACCAAAAAAATCACAAACACCGAAACACCCGCTAGCGCAAAACTCGATAATTGTGTGCGCAATATCTCCGCGCCTAAAGCATGAACAAAAACATTGAAGCCGGTTAAAATGACCTCGCCCGCATGATCGCTCGATCGGATGACCGCCGTCGCTTCCCCAATCAGACGCTCAATCGCCCCGCTGCCTAAATCGGGCGTGCGCAAATGAATGCGCGTCGCCGTATAGTCAAAATTCGCATAAGGCGAAAGAATGTCATCCTTCGCCTCACTGCGCGAAAGCTCAAGAAAAAAAAGCTCTTGCGCAAGCTTCTCATCACTGTCGGGCAGAGCTTTCTTGCCGGTAAAAGCTTCATGCGCCTGACCCACAGGAATATCCATCGCCTCAGCGTGATTGATCTGCCGATGGCGCGCAAGCCGCTCGCTGAGCGCGCGCGCGCGATCAAACGCATCAAGCCGCTTGAAATGATCCGCCTCTCGATGCCTGATAATCACATCCAGCGCGCCAGAACCGCCAAGCTGACGATCCGCTAGCGCAAAATCCCGCCGGATCGCGCTGTCGGGCAGAAAAAAAACAGAAAGAAAATTCGTCTCAGTATGAAACTTCATCAGACCCGCACCAAAAAAACTCGTCAAGAGCAATGTCGCCAAACAAACCCTTCCCGGATGCGCCGTCGTTATATCATGACAAAAAACAAGAAAACGATCTAAAAACCCCTGAAACCGACTTTGCGCTGAAAGCACCACTCTGTTTTCAAAAAAGCGAAACAGACTCCAAAACGCCGCCAGCACAACTAAATAAAGCATCGTCATAATCACAAGCGAATCCCAGCCAAAATTTCGCAGCGGAATCAACCCCGAAACCGCAAAAGAGCCAAGACCAATCGCCGTCGTCAGATTGGCAAAAAAACACGGACGCCAAACACGCCCAATCACATCGCGCGCGACCCCAAGCTTCCTGTAATGCGCAAGAATATGCAAGCCATGCGCCACCGCAATCACACCAACCAAGACCGGCAAAGTCAACGCAACCGCCGTCATGTGATGCCCAGCCAAAACAATCATCGACAGACTCCCGACAACCGCAATCGTCGCAGTTAAAAAAACAAAAGCCGCAGTGAAAAATTGCCCAAGTGTCAGCCACAAAAAAACTGCCAGCATCAAAGCCGCCCCCGCCAGCAAAGGCATCATATCCGCGCGAGTCTGAATGTTGATCGCATCCTTGAGCGCCGCGCGCGCAATCAAATGATATTGCCCCTGCCAGCCCTCGCGCACCAATACCGCGCGCACACGCTCAAGAGCACGGCGGCGGCGCTCAGCCTGCTCGCGCGTATCAAGACGCAAATCCAGCGCCGCAACCTGATGATCGTCTGATAAAAGACGACCCCGATAAGAACTCTGCGCAAAAGCCCGCGCAAAAGCTCTAAAGTCTTTGAACGCGCCGCGAGCAAACGCTTCAGAAAAACTTTCTACCTCGATGACACCCCCATGATCACTCAACCGCGTCGCCGAAAGCGGCGAGCGCATAGAAATCAAATCTTGGCCTAAACCTTCTTCTAATGCCGCCTCAAGACGCTCAATGCGCGCCATCTCATCAGAATTGAAAAACCCACGAGGCACATCAACCGCAATCACTAAATCATCGCCGGGCGCAAACTGTTCCGAGAGATAATCCAAATGAACTTCCTGAGGATGAGTCTCCGGCAGCCAATCGTCATTGTTAAAACTTAATTGTGTGGCAGGCGCAATCAAAATCGCCAGGACAACCGCCCACAAAAAGGCGATGCCCGCCAATTTCACCGCTAAAACTCAAGCGTCGCGCCGACGCGAAAGCTCAAAGAAAAATCATCAGAAAGCTCTGAATCCCCCCCCTGCTGTCTGTTTTCGTTGGAATCAGCAATGAGCTGGTTGGCAATGCTCGTCGTGTAATCTACCGAAACAGTCCAGTTCAAATGCTCGTTCAGCAGTTTGGAGCCGGTGTAAAAAACGCTCACCCCCGCCACAACTCCCAAAAACCCGCCCGCAAAACCTAGCGTATGCTGCTGTTCAGCACCAAAATCATAAAACACATAGGCCGTCGGCAGAGGAATACCACCAAAATCGCTTTCGTCTAAAACCGAATCGCTGCCCGGAAACGCCGCCTTATAAAGCGCATTGGCACGATCCGCCTCATCAGACAATAAAGTTTGAAATAAAAGAAGACTTAAACCAAAATTCCAGCGATCATAACGCGCATCAAATCCGAGCTGCACCATAATCGCATCAACATCAACATATCCCCGACCGCCATTCATATCCGAGATCCAATTAAAAAGATCATCTTGACGCTGCAGCGAGCGCTGGCACTCGGCAAAAAAAGGATTGTTAGGATCGTTCGGACATATCGAAATCCGCCTCTGCGTGAAAAGACCAATATCAGACTGGCCTTGCACATAAACAAATTCACCCTTGATCGTCCATTCATTGATCGGCACGGAAAACTCTCCGGCGAAAGCTGTGGCCTCTCCCAAGATCAGGCGGTCCGTGACATTATAGCCAATGACATTCCGCTCATCCCCGCAATCTGTGTCGCTCAAGCAGAATCTTTCCACCATCGGCAGGCGGTTAAAAAGATTCAGCAGCGAAAAACGACCCTGATTAAAAGTAAAGCCCAAAGTGAAATCATCCAAACGCCATAAAGCGCGCCCCGCATAGCCGAGCTTGTCTTCTCCCTCAAGATCGCCAGAAAACGGAAATTCACATTCAGAAACGCCTTCTCTCGTATCACACGATATAAAATTCTCGCGGCCCCTGAAATTCGGATTGTCGGATGAAGGCTCCCCCTCAACAAATATATTATAGCTTCCGCCGATCAGCCCTTTCTCCAATATCGGATCAAGACTGGTTTGAAAAAACAAATAGCCCGAAAGCTCAACGCGCTCGGTCGGAAAATAAGAAACGATGACGGCATCCTGCGGATAACGTAAATTATTGTTGGAAAAGCCAAACTCTCTGCTCTGAAACTCGATCGGCAGCAGCGCGTTGGTGACAGAAAAAACATCAAACTGACCCCAAGCCGGCCTTTGACGACCCACCGCCACAACCAAATCTGAACGAATCTCATATTCAAAAAAAGCTTCGCGCAATTCGCCTGAACTGTCTGTCACTTTGACGTCAAACTCGCAAGAGCGGCGGACATTGCGCACTCCTTCATCGCTCAGGCCGCGCACATCTACAGGGGCAAACCGACATTCGGAATCATCATTTTCAGGATTTTGAAGCTCCTGTCTTCTCTGACTCGTGGCATCTTGAAAGTTTTCTCCAAATGTCAGCGACAGCTCAACCTGACGATAGGAATAGCCACCCGACACCAATAGACGCCCTTTGCGCGATAAAAAATCAAACGGATAATCAAAACTTGCCGATCCAAAACCAAGAATCTGCTGAAATGATCCGCTGCCGCCTGACCAAAAACCACCACCAATAATATGAAAATGACGCTGTAAAAAATCTAATGTCGGACTCGTTTGCGTTTGCGGCGCGCTGTCCTCATCCAGAATGATCAAATCGTCATCCGCCGCTTGAGCCTGTGAAATGCCCAACACAATGCCCAACACTAAGAAAAAAACAAATGAAAAAAGCTTCACCTTTGAACCTCTCAATTGAACCTCTCAATCTAAAAACCCTGTTGATTGAATATCTTATTCTTGCTACCTCTTCAAGCCCTTAAAGCCAACTTCATTGGCGTCAATGCGCGTTGAAACGCTGAAGTTCTCCTTTTGTATGCGGCTTTTGCCGTCGGTGCGATGATTCACCATCACCGCTTTCATCACCGTGAACATGCCCTTGACCTCCTTCACAACTTGATTTTCAAGCGTCTTTAACTTGACCCCCTGATGATCGTAAAAAATGACACGGCGCGGCACATTGTACTTTTTGAGAATATGCGTTTCAATCCGGCCATAGGGCTCGTTTTTGTCTTTCGGCGTCGAGACGATGATGATGATCTTACCATCATCTTTTTTCATCTCATGACGATCTTGATCAACCTGCCGCCCAGAAATATCGGCATTGGTGAAATCAGACCCCATAAAGCTTTTATGCTTATCGTTCGTGCTCAGCTTCTTGACCGCCTTGAGCGCAGGCAGATAAATCCATTGTTCGGTCTGTACAGCGCCATTTTCGGCCTCGTTCAACAGCCCCGTGCCACGCACCGACGGCGGCTGGTAAAACTTGATCAAACTCTTCGTCCGATCAGAAAAAATCTTATAAAGATAACGAAAATAACGAACCCGCTCACGGCCCGTCTTATCCAAAATGACCAGCTTGACCTCCGCCAATTGATCCTTATGCTGACGACTCTGATCAAAAACCTCCTGCATCACACCTCGACCCGATGACGCCTCAACCCGCTCCCCAAACAACAGCATCAAAACTAGAACAAAGCATGTGCGAATCACGGACATCGCTAGTTTCCCTGCTTGTTCACGGCTATATAAAGTAGGACTTTGCATATATAACTCTATATATAGTCTATCCTTGCTTGGCAAATCCTTATGAATATACTGCGCGATACCCACAATCTGCCCAAAACCCTCAAAGGCGCAGTCTATGCGATCGGCAATTTTGACGGCATCCATCGAGGCCACCGCGCCGTCATCGACGCCGCCATCCAACACGCCAAAAAAACATCCCAGCTAAAAGCGATCATCACCTTTGAGCCCCATTCGCGAAACTTCTTCCAGCCCAATCAGCCCCACGCACGCATCACCCCAGCCAAAATCAAAGCCGAACTGATAAAACAAATGGGCATCGATATTCTGTTCAATCTCCGTTTCAACCGCAAACTCGCCAATCTCTCGGCAGATGATTTTGTTAAAAATATATTGCATCAACAATTGGCAGTCTCTCATATCTCCGTCGGACAAAACTTCCGCTTCGGTGCCGGTCGCCGCGGCGATGCCAACTTCCTCGCCAAAATGGGGCAAAAAAGCGGCTTCAGCGTCGATATCATCAAGCCCGTCATGACCGATGAGAGCACAATCGAGGGCGCAATCTCATCAACTGCCATCCGCAGCGCTCTGAGCCAAGGACAGATCAAAAAAGCCGCCAGCCTGCTCGGACGCTGGTGGCAAATTGCCGGTGCCGTCCGCCATGGCGATCAACGCGGCCAAAAACTCGGCTTCCCAACGCTTAACCTCGCGCTCAAAGATTACGCCCCGCTCGCGTTGGGAGTCTATGCCGCGCACTGCCAGATCAACAACAAAATATATGACGCCGTCATCAATGTCGGGTTGCGGCCCACTTTCGGCGGCAACAAAACGCCTCTGCTTGAAGCCCACCTGCTCAACACGACAGGTGATTTTTATGGTGCCTATGCCCGCGTTTTTCCGCTATATTTCATCCGCGCAGAAAAACACTTCGAAAACGTCGATGCGCTCAAAACACAAATCGCTCAAGACTGCACAACCGCACAAAAGCTGTGCCAAAACTTTAACACCAAAAACACTCTCAAATAACACTTGCAAATAATGCCCGATCAAAATCCAAAAAACTGGCGACATACTCTCTTCCTACCCAAAACCGATTTCCCCATGAAAGCCGGTTTGCCAAAACTCGAAAAACGCATGCTCGAACATTGGCAAGAAAAAAAAACCTACCATCAACAACGCAAACTCTCCGCAACACGCGAAAAATTCATCCTCCATGACGGACCGCCCTATGCTAATGGCGACATCCACCTCGGCACCGCGCTCAATAAAATCATCAAAGACATCGTCAATCGCTCGCAACAAATGCTCGGCAAAAACGCCCACTACATCCCCGGCTGGGACTGCCACGGCCTGCCAATTGAATGGAAGGTAGAAGAAGACCTTCGCGCTAGAGGTGTCCACCCGCTAGAACTTAGGCGATCCGAACTGCGCAATGCCTGCCGCAAAGAAGCCAAACATTGGATCAACCGACAGCGCGATCAATTTAAAAGACTGGGTGTGTGGGGTGAATGGGATCGGCCCTATCTGACGATGGCGCCGCAATCTGAAGCGATCATCGCGCAAGAATTCATCAAATTCGCAATGTCCGGCGCGCTCTATCGCGGATTGAAGCCGGTCATGTGGTCGGTCGCCGAGACAACTTCTCTCGCCGAAGCGGAAGTGGAATATCGTGAAATCACATCAGACACGATCTGGGTCAAATTCCCGATCACGCAAGGCCAGCATCAAGACGCCCATATCGTCATCTGGACAACAACGCCTTGGACAATCCCCGGCAATCGTGCAATCGCTTTTTCCAAAACCATGTCTTACGGGCTTTATCAAACCGATAGTGAAAAAATTATCATCGCTGACCAGCTCGCGCAAAATGTGCAACAAGCCGCAGAGATTAATTCTTGGCAGAGGCTCGTAGATATTGACCCCAGCCAGCTCACCTGCGCGCATCCGCTCAAAGAGATGGGCTATGATTTTGATGTTCCGGTGCTCGCCGCAGACTTTGTCGATGCACAAACCGGAACCGGCTTTGTTCATATCGCGCCCAGCCATGGCCGCGATGATTATGAACTTGGCAGCGCGCATAATATTAAAGTCCCCGACATGGTTAACGAAGAGGGCCACTACACAAAAAATGCCATCGGCTTTACCGGCGAGGCTGTGGTGAACAAAATTGGCGGCAAGGGTGAAGGCGCTAAAAAAGTTATTAAGGCTTTAAGCGAGCGCGGCGCGCTGCTCGCGCGCGGCAAGCTGCGGCATAGCTATCCGCATTCTTGGCGCTCAAAAACGCCGGTGATCTTTCGCGCAACGCCGCAATGGTTCATCTCTATGGACAAATATAATTTACGCAAAAAGGCGCTCGCAGCGATTGAGCAGGTGAATTGGCATCCGCCCAGCGCCCGCAACCGGATGCACGCGATGGTTGAAACGCGGCCTGATTGGGTGATCTCGCGCCAGCGCGCTTGGGGCGTGCCTTTGACAATCTTCGCCAATCAACACGGTGATATTCTGCGCGATGAAAAAGTCAATGAGCGCATCGTCAAAGCCATCGCTGAAGGGGGATCAGACGTCTGGTTTGATCGTCCGGCAGAGGATTTTCTCGGCGGCAAACATGATACTCAACAATGGAAAAAAGTCGAAGATATCGTTGATGTCTGGTTCGAATCAGGCGCGACCCACGCTTTTGTTCTCGAGAATAATCCAGCGCTGCTTTGGCCGGCCTCGCTCTACCTTGAAGGCTCCGATCAGCACCGCGGCTGGTTCCAATCGAGCCTGCTCGAAGCCTGCAGCACAAGAGGCCGCGCGCCCTACGAACAGGTGCTCACCCATGGCTTCATCGTCGATCAGGACGGACACAAAATGTCAAAATCCGGCGATAATGCGGTTTCGCCGATTTCGTTCGCGCAAGATTCCGGCAGCGATATTCTGCGCCTGTGGATTGCGCGCAGCGATTACGAAAACGATCTCAGTTGGAGCAAAGAAATCATCACGACAACTAAAGACGCCTATCGCAAATTACGCAATGCGCTGCGATTCACTTTGGGCAACCTTCACGAATTTTCCGAAAACGAAGCCGTGCCTTTCAACCAGATGCCTTCGCTTGAAAAATTCATCCTGCACAGACTCGCCGAAATCGATGGCCGCATCCGCAAGGCCTATCAAAACTTTGATTTCAAAAATGTGTCCCAAGAAGTGCTTAATTTTGCAGTCAGCGATCTTTCGTCTTTCTATTTTGATATCCGCAAGGATGCACTCTATTGCGATGCCGCTTCGTCAATCAAAAGGCGCGCCTGCCGCACGGCGCTCGATAAAATTTTCCTGTTCCTGACAAAATGGCTCAGCCCGATCCTCTGCTTCACCGCAGAAGAAGCATGGATCTCGCGCTATGGCGAAAATAGCTCCGTTCACCTCCAAACATTCAAACAGCCCGATCAAAACTGGATCAACCAAGAACTCGCACAAAAATGGAATGATATCCGCGCCATGCGCAAAGTGATCGTCGCCGCACTCGAAATTGAGCGCAAAGAAAAACGCATCGGCTCTTCTCTTGAGGCCGCGCCGGAAGTCTTTATCAATGACCCTCAGCTCCGTGATGCAATCTGCGATGTTGACCTCGCTGAAATCGCAATCACTTCGCAAATACAGATCAAAACCGCGCCGATCCCTCAAACAGCCTTTCATCTTAGCGATGTCCCCAATATCGCTGTCGTGCCCGAACGCGCCAAAGGCCAGCGATGCGCGCGATCTTGGAAAATCCTGCCCGATGTCGGATCGGTCAGCGCCTATCCCGACCTCTCGCCGCGCGACGCTCTCGCCGTCGCTGAATATGAACAAAAACAGCAATGAACCCGGCAATCTATAAAAGCCTCATTGTTGCAGGCGTTGGTTTCGCGCTCGATCAGGCAAGCAAATATGCCATCGCCGCTTATCTGCCGCCGCATTCACGCACAAAACTCCCAATCACGCCTTTCATGGATTTCGTCCATATTCGCAATAGCGGCATCAGCTATGGCCTGTTCTCCGGAATGGGCCCAGCAGGACGATGGCTGCTCGCCGCGCTGACTTTAGCCGTGATCGCTATTTGCTTCGTCTGGCTGACACGTCTGCGCGATCGCCTGCGCAGCTTCGCTTTAGGCCTCATCATCGGCGGAGGGCTGGGAAATCTCTATGATCGCCTCGTCCATAGCGCGGTCATCGATTTTATTTCCCTTCATGCGCTCGGCTATTATTGGTATGTTTTTAACCTCGCCGATATATGGCTAACTTGCGGCATCATCCTCTTCTTTTGGGCCGAAGTTATCACAGATAAAACAGATAAAATGGAAGCAACATCATGAAAAAAAAACCCCTATCTCTATGCGCGCTGACTTTTTGTTTGCTCGGAGCTTGCGCCGACCAAGGATTAGGTTTCGGCAAATCGCCGCCTAACGAGTTTCTGATCCTAACCTATCCGCCTTTGACGGTGCCGCCCAATATCGCCTTGCGCGCGCCCTCAAATCCGAAAGAGGTCGCGCGCACTTCGCCGTCAAATCTTGCTGAACAATCTATTTATGGCCAAACCGCCGCGCGCGCAAAAAAAATGTCGCCGGGCGAAAAAGCTCTAGCACAGCAGATCGGCGTCGATCAAGCGCTTGCCAATATCCGCGAGCTCATCGCCAATGATGGCGGACAAGGACTTTACCCGCGCAAGCTCATCAAGAAAATCATTCCCAAACAGGCGCCGCAAAAATGAACCCAATGAGCCCGTTAACCCTTGGGCGGCGTTTATTTTTTCTTGTCGGACTAGCGGCGATGGTCGGCTGCGACGCAGCTCAACCCGACTTCTCAGCGCGCGAAACCGAATTATCCAATGGAATGCGGCTGATCGTCATTCCCGATCGACGCTGGCCGGTCGCAACACACATGGTCTGGTATCGCGTCGGCGCGGGCGATGAACAAAAAAATAAAACAGGCCTCGCGCATTTTCTTGAACATCTGATGTTCAAAGACGAAGAACATCAGCAAAAAGGCGGATTCACAAAAATCGTCTCGCGCCATGGCGGACGCGATAACGCCTTCACCTCCTACGATTACACAGCCTATTTTCAGCGCATCCATCGTGACAAACTCGAACTGGTCATGCAGCTCGAGGCCAGCCGCGCCCGCGGGATCAAAATCTCAGAAGACGCCGCCGCCAAAGAACGCGACGTCGTCATTGAAGAATTGCATTCGCGCTTAAGCACAAATCCTCAATCTGTCCTGCGTCAAAAAATGCGCGCCGCCCTTTATAGCCCTGCCCATCCCTATGGCCGCGACATCATCGGCTATGAAAAAGACATCAAAACACTCACCGCCAAAGATGCGCTCGACTTTCACCATCAACATTATGATCCGTCGCAGGCCGTGATCGTTCTCGCAGGCGACATCGGCTTTGATGAAGCTGAGCAGCTCGCCGAAAAATATTACGGCGATCTCAAGCCCGCAAAAGATGAACCCCTTAAGCCGCATGGCGATTTCCCTCCCGTCATCAAGCGCTGGTCGGATAAAGCGCATCTCATCCACCGCAACCGAAATGTCAGTCAAGCAATCTTTTCGCGCATTTATGCCAACACCAATCGCCATGTGCTCGGCGCACGGCAATCGGCGGGCTTTGAGGTCTTGACCGAAATCCTCGCGGGCGGGCAACGCTCGCGGCTTTATCGCGCCCTTGTTATTGAGCAAAAAATCGCAAGCTTTGCAGGCGCTTACCTCTCAATCGATGGCCGCGGGCCGGGCGAATTTTCTCTGCGCGCTGCGCTCGCGCCGCGACAAAAGCAAAATCTCAAAAATCTTCGAAAAATCGAAAAATCCATCGATCGCATTCTGTCTGATCTCAACAAAAACCCGATCAGTGAAGCCGAGCTGATGCGCGCCAAAAACCGCCTCATCGCCGATGCCGTCTACATCAATGACAGCCAATATCGCTTGGCTAATTTTATCGGGCGGATGATCACCAACGGACATCGACTCGACGAGATCACTACATTGTCAAGTTATATTCGCGCCGTGACGATCAATGATGTCCGGCAGGCCGCGAAATATATGCTCAACCCCAGCCGCGCAATCAATGGATTCTTACTGCCGGAAAAAACAAAATGAAATTAATAAAACCCTTGCTCCTCGTTTTTTGTGTCGGATGTTTGACCGCTCCCGCACACGCGCTTGAAATCAAAAAAGTGGTGAGCCCGAAAGGCATTGAAGCGTGGCTGGTCGAAAATCACGCTTTGCCGATCATCGCCCTGTCAGCGGCTTGGGAAAGACCAATCTCACCAAAAATTAAAACCGGCGCGGTCGCCATGATGGCAGCCATGCTCGATGAAGGCGCCGCCGATATGAATTGGGAAAACTTTCGCGCAAAATTGGAAGATCGCTCGATCAATATGCGCTTTGACGCCGGACATGATGCTGTCTATGGCGAAATGCGCACTTTGTCCGAAAATAAAGACACCGCGTTTCGCCTCTTGCGCGAAGCCATCACGCGCCCGCGTTTTGATCGCGCGCCGATAGAAAAAATCCGCGCGCAACTTCTAACCCTCGCTGCGCAAAGAAATCAAAGCCTGCAGAGCTTCGCAAAAACTCAATGGTATCGCGCCGCGTTCGGCAATCATCCTTATGCTTTCCCCGTCGAGGGACTCGCCAAAGACCTCCGCGCCATTTCAAAAAAAAACCTCCGCCACCAACATAAAAAAATTTTAACTCAAAAAAACCTGTCGATCGTCGCTGTTGGCGACATCACGGTTGACGATCTCGCCCAAGCTCTCGATCAAATTTTCGGCAGCCTGCCCAAAGGAGAAAAAATCAAAAAATCAAAAGCAAAAAAAATAAAATGGCGCGCACGTAAAATTTTCATCAAACACCAAAGTCCGCAAACGGCGATATATTTTGGTCTGCCCGGCCTCACGCGCGACGATCCCGATTTTATCGCCTATTATGTGATGAACCATGTCCTCGGCGGCGGCGGGCTGACCTCGCGACTCGCCGTCGAGGCGCGCGAAAAGCGCGGCCTCGTCTATAGCATCGGCACGAGCGCTCTGGCTTTGCGCGCGGCGGGCTTTATTCTCGGCGCAGCCGCCACCCGCAACAATCGGGCGCAGATCACACAAAGCCTCATCATCAAGATTCTCGCGCGTTTTCGCAAAAAAGGCGTCAGCACCAAAGCGCTCGCCGACGCCAAAGCCTACCTGATCGGTTCTTACGGCCTCAATTTTGACAGCTCCGTGGCAATCGCGCGCAATCTCACCTATATCAAGCGCCACAGGCTGGGCATCGATTATGTCGAAAAACGCAACGCCCTGATTATGAATGTCACACAAAAAGATATTGCGCGGCTGACACAAAAATTCCTACAGCCTGAAAAAATGATTATGATGGTCGTAGGAGGAGATCAAAATTCTCGATCAAAGAATAAATCAAGAGCTCGGAACTGACTTTGCCGAATGTATCAAACACGCACGGCGCGCAGCGCAAAACCTCGCACAGCAATGCCGGTCGGACAAGGTGAGACTCATCAGCGAGGTCTGCGAAACCCGCGACATGCAAAGCTTGGCGCGCATCGCTGAAAACTTCTTGCTCAACCCCAATAACAAGCCTTTGCATGTCGTGTTGACCGGAATCGGCGGCTCGATTTTATCCCCCTATCTATTCGCCCCTTTTGCCAAAAATAATATCCATGTTCATAGATTGACCAGACCCGATCCGCGCGCGCTGACAAAGCTCCTCGCACAACTTGATCCGCCGCGGGCCCGGTTTCTGGTGGTGTCAAAATCCGGCGAAACCGCTGAAACATTGTCTTTATTTTTATCGATCTTGGACTGGCTCGAGCAAAAAAAAGCCGCACCGCATCAATATGTGATCGCAATCTGCCAAAAAGGCCAGAGCACTCTGCGCCGTCTTGCCAAATCCTACGGCATCCGCACAATCGATAGCGACGCCAATATCAACAGCCGATTCTCGCTGTTCACCGCGCTGGGCATGTTTCCCGCATTGGTCATGGGACTCGATGCCGAAGCGCTGCGACGCAACGCACGCCACTGCATCATCGATTTCTTCGATGCCATCGCTAAAAACGAAGCGCACGATATCTTGACAAGCGTCGCCTTCAATGTTTGGGGCGGCGCGCGCGGTAAAAACATTCACGCAATGATTATCACCGATCCAAGACTTAAAGCTTTTAGCTCCTGGTGGCAGCAGATCTTTGCCGAAAGCCTTGGCAAAAACAACAACGCAATCACGCCAATCTGCGCGCAGCTGCCTGATGATCTCCATATCCGCTTCCAGCTCTATCTCGACGGCCCGGAGGATAAAATTTTCACCTGCCTCACCGGCCTCACACAGACATGCACCGCAACCATCAATACGCGCGGTGAAAAAAATCTCTATTGGCTCGAAAATAAACACCTCAGCGACCTCACGCGAGGACAAGAAAAAGTGGCGCTGACCTCTCTCGCGCGCAACCAGCTTCCAACACGAATTATCAAGATTCCTCAAATAGATGAAACCACCTATGGTGACTTGTTGATGCGCTTCGTGCTAGAAATCCTCGTGCTCGCGCAATGCTGGAATGTCTCACCTTTCGGCCAGCCCGCCATTGAACAGGGTAAAATCGATCTCGTTGAATTTATGCAGGAAAAAAATGATGAATCATAAAGCTCGGATTCGCCGCCTACCGCAACATCTTGTCAATCGCATCGCCGCAGGTGAAGTCATTGAACGGCCCGCTTCGGTGGCGCGCGAGCTCGTCGAAAATGCGATCGATGCTGGCGCGCAAAATATCTCCATCCATGTCGAACAAGACGGCGCAACAATCCAAGTGCGCGACAATGGCCAAGGCATGAACACCAACGACCTCCAACTCTGCACCGAACGCCACGCCACCTCAAAACTCGCCGAAGCCGCAGACCAAAGCACCGATCTGCTCAAATATATCTCAACCTTGGGGTTTCGCGGCGAGGCGTTGTCATCTATCGGCGCGGTCAGCCGCCTGTCGATCACGAGCCGAACCCAAGACAGCTCCAACGCCTCGAAAATCCACATCGAATATGGCACACACCAAGAACCTCGCCCTGCCAGCGGCCAAAAAGGCACACTCGTGCGCGTCGAAGACCTATTCCATGCTCTCCCGGCGCGACGCAAATTCCTCAAAAGCACGCGCTATGAATTATCCCTCATCGCCGATATTGTCAAAAGACTCGCGCTCGCTTGGCCGGAAATCGAGTTTGAACTATCCGGCGTCATGGCGCGGCCAATCCGCTTCGATGCCAAACCACTTAATGCGCGCAACGAAAGAATAATCAAAATCATGGGACAGGAATTCATCGATAACGCCACTGCTGTTAAATCGGATTACCACGGCATCACGCTCAACGGATATGCTAGTCTGCCAACCTATCACCGTCCCAACACAAACGATCAATTTTTATTCGTCAATTCACGGCCAGTGCGCGACCGCGTCCTCGCCGGAGCCGTGCGCGCGGGATACTCTGATCTCATTTTCCGCCACCGCCACCCGGCGCTCGTTTTGTTCCTAACCCTGCCCGAAGGCGAAGTCGATATGAATGTTCATCCCGCCAAAGCCGAAGTCCGGTTTCGCGATGCGGCGGCGGTGCGTCTGCTCGTCGTCGGCGCGCTCAAGCGCGCGCTCGCCGACACGCAACATAAAACCGCTAGCCCAACAGCCGAAAGCGCTATCAATCTTATGGCTCAGAATGCTCGCACCGCGCCTTCTGCGCCGCGCGCGCCATCGCCACAAACTCACAAGCCCTATCCTCAAACCGCGCCGCAACATTTGAATCTGCGTCATCAGCCCGCAGCCTTTACACCCAGCCCCAGCGCTCCCGAAGAACAGCCCGAACCGCACAGCCCAACAAATATGCCGCTCGGCGCAGCACGCGGCCAATTGCACAACACTTACATCTTTGCCCAAACCGCCGACAGCATCGTCATCGTCGATCAGCACGCCGCCCATGAGCGCATCATCCATGAACAGATGAAAGCCAGCGCTCAAAATAAAAACATCGCGCAGCAAAGCCTGCTCGTGCCGGAAATCGTCGAGCTGACCGCAATGCAGATCGAGAACTTAATGGCGCACAGCGAAGATATCACCCGCTTCGGCTTCGCCATCGAGCGCTATGGCGAACAGGCGATCTTGGTGCGCGAAATCCCAGCCTTATGCCAAAGCGCCAACCTCGCCGATATCATGCGCGCACTCGCCGATGATTTCGCCGAACATGAGACAGGGGCAAGCGCAAACACCTCCTTTGAAGAGCGGCTTGATCAAATTTCTGGCAACATCGCCTGTCGCGCCTCGATTCGCGCCGGACACAAGCTCACTCTGCCCGAAATGGACGCGCTGCTGCGGCAAATGGAGACAACGCCTCATTCAGGCCAGTGCAACCATGGACGGCCAACCTATATTGAGATGAAGCTTTCCAGCATCGAAAAATTATTTCACCGCCGGTAATAAATATCAAACCGCGCGCCGCCCGCTTTGTGATACGTCGCATGAACAAAGCCTTCAGGCGATTTTGTCTGATGTCGAATATCCTCCTCAATGACGAGAACCACATTTTCGTCCAGCCAGCCGCCGCAATCAAAGGCGGCGATTGAAGCCGCCGCCAAATCTGAACGATAGGGCGCATCGGCAAAAACTAGCCGCACCGGCAAAAATCTTCGCGGACGGCGCATAGGCCGCAGCGCATCGCGATAAAGCGGATGACAAAAACGCGCTACATTTAAAATCTGCGCATTTTTGATGATCTGCTTCAGCACAGCGCGCCGATGATCAACAAAAACAACGTGCGGCGCGCCGCGCGATAAAGCCTCAAAACCCAAAGTCCCGGCGCCAGCAAAAATATCCAGCGCCGGACAGACCGCAAAATCCAGCCCGATGCGATGAACCAGCATATCAAATAGAGCTCTGCGCGCGCGCGCAGCGCTCGGTCGAGTCAAGCCCGCAGGCGCTGCGATCATCCTCGATGCAAACCTGCCGCCGGTCAGCCGAATGCCTCCTGTCATACACGCTCCCATTCTTTCCACTGCGCGCGCAGCAACGACGAAGCCACCGGCGCAATCTCGCCGCGCGACAAGCGTCCGAGTCGCAACATGCCAAAGCCCGTGCGAATCAAACGATTCACTTGAAGCCCTAAAGACTCCATTAATATGCGCACTTCGCGGTTTTTACCCTCGCGTAATGTTATTTTGATCCAGTGATTGCTGCCTGTCATTATTTTCTCAAGCTGCGCTTTGGCGGGCGCATAGCGAATTTTTTGAACAACAACCCCTGCAGCAAGACAATCTAGCCTGTCTTGCGTCACAGAGCCAAACACACGAACCCGATAATGACGCTCCAGACCATTGACCGGCAGCTCTAATTGACGCGCCAACGCCCCATCATTCGTCAATAAGATCAGCCCTTCGCTGGCCACGTCGAGCCGCCCGACCGCAATAAGATTCCGATATTGCTTCGGCAGAGTCGAGAAAATCGTCGGACGGCCCCGCGGATCGCGGCGCGTGACAATCACCCCCGCCGGTTTATGATAACGCCATAATCGAACCTGCTCGCGCGGCGGCAAAGGCTTGCCATCAAGTAAAATGACCTCCTCCGCCTCAAGAACCAATGCCGGTGTGCGAACAATCACGCCATCAACGCGCACTCGTCCAGCGCGCACCCACGCTTCAGCCTCGCGCCGCGAAGCCAATCCCGCCTGCTGAATATAACGCGCGATTTTCATTCAAGCAATTTAGCGCATAAAATGCGCTAATATGAAAAACCATGAAGAACAGGTTTATGGAAATCGCCCTCCAACAAGCTCGACAGGCCGCGCAGCAAGATGAAGTGCCGGTCGGCGCCTGCCTCGTTGACAGCACAAGCGACCACGTCATCGCGCAGGCAGGCAATCAAATGCGCCGCCGCGCCGATCCGACCGCCCATGCCGAAATGCTCGTCCTCAAACAAGGCTTCGCCACACTCCAAGCCACCCGCCTCAACCAGTGCGATCTCTATGTGACGCTCGAACCCTGCGCAATGTGCGCCGCAGCGATCTCGCTCGCCCGCATCCGGAGGCTCTATTATGGCGCTGCCGATCCCAAAACCGGCGCGGTCGCTCATCACGGGCGCTTTTTCAGCTCTCCCGGCTGCCTCCATGCGCCTGAAATCTATGAGGGCGTCGCCGAAAGCGACGCTCAAGCCTTGCTACAGAGCTTTTTTCAGAATTTGCGAAAAAGACAAAGTTAATTTATGATAAAACAAAAATCGAGGGGGAAAACTTATGAATTTTGAACATGATGATACAGTGCGCGAACTGAGCTCGCGGCTCGAAAGCTTTATGGATCGCCACATCTATCCCAACGACCATATATTCAACGAACACGCACAAAACGCCACCGGAGAAGATCGCTGGCTGCCGCCGCCAATCTTGGAAGAGATCAAGCAAAAAGCGCGCGATGAAGGCCTATGGAATCTCTTCCTGCCCGAATCCGATGATGGCGCAGGACTCACCAATCTGCAATATGCGCCCTTGTGCGAAATTATGGGGCACGTCGGATGGTCGTCGGAGGCTTTCAACTGCTCAGCACCCGACACCGGCAATATGGAAGTGCTCGCGCGCTACGGATCGTCCGAGCAGAAAAAACAATGGATGGAACCCCTGCTCGAAGGCAAAATTCGCTCCGCCTTCCTGATGACTGAACCGCGCGTCGCCTCATCGGACGCAACCAATATCGAAACCAGCATCAAACGCGAAGGCGATGAATATGTCATCAATGGCCGCAAATGGTGGTCGTCCGGCGTCGGCGACCGCCGCTGCAAAATCGCAATCGTCATGGGCAAAACCGACTTCGAAGCCGAAACCTATCGGCAGCAATCGCAAATCCTTGTGCCGCTTGATACCCCCGGCGTCGAAGTCAAACGCATGCTGCCCGTCTTCGGCTACGATGACGCGCCGCATGGCCATGCTGAAGTCGTGCTCAATAATGTCCGCGTCCCCGCAACAAATATGATCCTCGGCGAAGGACGCGGCTTTGAAATCGCGCAAGGGCGCCTAGGCCCAGGACGAATCCACCATTGCATGCGCACGATCGGCGTCGCCGAGCGAGTCCTAGCAAAAATGTGCGAGCGACTCCTCGCGCGTGAAGCGTTCGGTAAAAAAATCGCCGAACATTCCATCTGGGAACAGCGCGTCGCCGAAGCACGCATCGATATCGAAATGACGCGCCTGCTCACCCTGAAAGCCGCCTACATGATGGATACTGTCGGCAATAAAACCGCGCGCGCCGAAATCGCCATGATCAAAGTCGCCGCACCGCGCATCGCGCTCAAAGTGATCGACGACGCCATCCAAGCCTATGGCGGCGCAGGCGTCACAACCGATTCCGGCCTCGCGCGCGCTTATGCCTCCATGCGGACCCTGCGACTCGCCGACGGGCCAGATGAAGTCCATTGCCGCACGATCGCCCGCATCGAGTTCAAGCGCCACTTTAATAAAAAACTCAACTGACAACACTCAAGATGAGCTGGCAAAATGAGCTGGTTTGAGGCCGAATACCTCATCACAACACGCACCGATTCCATCACCGATATGATGGCGCTCTTTGCCAGCGTTCAGTTTGCCGTCTTTGCCGTTATCTATTTCCTGCGCGATGTCCATGATCGCACTGTCCGCCATGCGGTCATGTTTCTTTATTCGCTGGTCTCGACCTTTTCGCTTGCCAAAACAATCGCGGATTTTATCGTCCTCGGATATTACACCCGCCTATTGGCTGAAATCATCAAGCGCGAAAGAGACAGCGAATTGCTCTTGGGCTCATATGCCGGCTATTCGTTTATGGCGACTGCGGTCATCGTCTATGTGTCGCTTTGGGCTGCGACTCTCTATTTTCTATATTTCCACAAATTCTCAAACCACCTCGAAGCGAAAATCTAAACCGCTCCCGCACCTTGCGCATAGAGCCAGCCGGCCTCAGCGAGCGGGCGCACATTTTCCGCGTTCTTCGCCGCGTGTTCGCTCGCCGCCGTGCCGTCGCGCACACGCCCCACAATGCCCTGCAAAATTCCAGCAATGCGAAAGAAGTTATAGGCAAAATAGTAATCTATATTATCAATGCCAGCACGGCTAGTGCGGTGGCAGTAAGCAGCAATATATTCTTCCTCAGTCGGAATGCCCAAAGACGGCAAATCCATATCGCCCATCCCACCCGATGACGTCCCCGCTGTTTGTGGCATCCGCCATTGCATCAGATGATAGGTGAAGTCCCCCAAAGGATGTCCCAAAGTCGATAATTCCCAATCCAGAACCGCAAGTACTTCGCTGCGCGCCGAATGCAGGATCATATTATCAAGCCGGTAATCACCATGAACAATCGACATCTCATCACCCGGCGGTATATTCTTCGGCAGCCACTCTATGAGCTTGTTCATCGCCGGAATCGACTCGGTCTCAGAGGCAATATATTGCTTCGACCAGCGCGCAATCTGGCGCGCAAAATAATTGCCCGGCTTGCCAAAATCTCCCAGACCTGCTTCTTCAATATCAGTCATGTGCAATTGCGCAATCACTTTGTTCATCGCATCATAAATCGCGCCGCGGGCATCCTTCGTCTGATCCGGCAAAGCCCCCTCCCACAGCACACGGCCATTAACAAACTCCATAATATAAAACATCGTGCCAGTGATGCTCTCATCCTCGCATAAAAGATACGGACGCGGCACCGGAAACCCCGTCCGATAAAGACCCGAAATCACCCGATATTCCCGATCCACCGCATGCGCCGAGGGCAATAACTTCCCCGGTGGCTTGCGACGTAAAACATAACGCGCCTTCGGCGTCGTCAGCTTATAGGTCGGATTAGACTGCCCCCCCTTAAACTGCTCAATCGTCAAAGGCCCAGCAAAACCTTCAACGTGCGCGGCCATATAATCTTCAAGTATCTTCTCGTTAAAACGCAGGCGCTCGATGACATCCTTCGTGCCGGAAAATTGCTCCTGACGGCTGATTTCAACTTCGGTCATAGTTTCCCCTCCTCAACATTTCAGGCCAATATCTGTGCGAAAAAACCCCTCCGGCCAATTAATCTGATCCACCGCACCATAAGCGCGCGCGCGCGCTTGTTCAAGACTTTTACCCCAAGCCGATACATTCAGCACACGACCCCCATTCGCCCGCCAAACTCCCTCTTCACATGAAGTCGCCGCATGAAAAACCTTAACATCATCAAGCGCCTCAGCGGCAATGAGCCCTCCAATCACGCTGCCACGCCCGTAACTGCCCGGATAGCCTTTCGTCGCCATCACCACCGTGAGCGCATAATCATCATGCCAGACAATCTCCTGCGACGCCAGACGACCCTCCGACACCGCCAATAACAGCTCAAGTAAATCCGACTTGAGACGCAGCAGCAAAACCTGACATTCCGGATCCCCAAAACGAACATTGAATTCAACCAATTTCGCCCCCTGCGACGTCATCATCAGACCCGCATACAAAACACCAATAAAAGGCGTGTTATTTTCACGCAGCGCCGCAAAAGTCGGGTTGACGATCTTATCCATAATCTCGTGTGTCATCACAGGCGACATCATCCGCGCCGGTGAAAAAGCCCCCATCCCGCCCGTGTTAGGCCCCTGATCTCCATCAAAAACGCACTTGTAATCCTGCGCCGTGCCGAATAGGCGCACATCTTCTCCATCACTCAGAGCAAAAAAACTCGCCTCTTCACCCTCCATGAACTCCTCGATCAATAAAGAGCGCGCACCAAACTTTCCGCTTAAAATATCCTCAACTGCTTTTTCAGCCGCCTGTCGATTCTCGGCGATCACCACCCCCTTGCCCGCCGCAAGCCCGTCGGCTTTGACAACCAGCGGAAAAGTCTGCTCTGCAATAAAACGCTGCGCCGCCTCCAGCTCATCAAACACCCGCCACGACGGCGACGGAATATCATAAGCTCGACATAATTCACGCGTGAATTTCTTCGACCCCTCCAAACGCGCCGCCGCCGCAGATGGCCCAAAAACTCGAATGTCATGCGCGCGCATCCTATCGGCAAGACCTGCAACCAAAGCCGCCTCCTGACCAATCACGACAAGATCAATCTTCTCCCGACCACAAAATTCTACGAAAGCCTCATGGTCATCAATCGCGAGCGGCACACAGCGCGCAATACGCGCCGTCCCTGCATTGCCCGGCGCGCAAAAAATGTTTCCCGCACGCCGACTAGTCGCGATCTTCCAACTCAGCGCATCTTCGCGTCCACCAGAGCCAATAATCAACACATTTATCCCCATATCCTATATTATCATGAAATCAAAAACCTGAACCCTAAACAAGAACCCTAAATAAAATGAAACATCTATGACACAAGCGACAAAATCTATGATGAGAGTCAATGAAGAGCTCTCCATCTCAGAGCTCTCACAGCTCATCAAAAGCGCCGTGGAAGAAAATTTCGGCTATGTCCGTGTGCGCGGCGAAATCGGACGAGTCAGCCGTCCGGCATCCGGCCACACCTATCTCGATCTCAAAGACGACAAAGCTGTCCTGTCGGGCATCATCTGGAAAGGGCAATTAAGCAAACTGCAATATCATCCCGAACAAGGCGTCGAGGTCATCTGCACCGGAAGGCTGACAACCTATGCAAGCCAGTCGCGCTACCAAATCATCATCGAGGCAATGACCATCGCCGGCGAGGGCGCTTTGATGGCTCTGCTCGAAAAAAAACGCAAAGAATTCGCCGCCGAAGGCCTCTTCGACGCCGCGCGCAAAAAGACTCTGCCCTTTCTGCCCGAGCGCATCGGCGTCATCACATCGCCAACCGGCGCGGTGATCCGCGATATTCTGCATCGCCTCAAAGCGCGATTCGCGCGGCACGTGCTCATCTGGCCGGTTCAAGTGCAGGGCAAAAAATGCGCCAATGAAGTCGCCGCCGCCATCGATGGCTTCAACAGGCTGGAAAAAAAACTAAAACCCGATCTGTTGATCGTCGCGCGCGGCGGCGGAAGCCTCGAAGATTTATGGCCTTTCAATGAAGAAACAATCATCCGTGCCGCAAGCCGCAGCGCTTTGCCAATCATCTCGGCGATCGGCCACGAAACAGATCACACCTTGTTGGATCTCGTCGCCGATCTCCGCGCGCCGTCGCCGACAGCGGCTGCTGAAATCGCCGTGCCCGTGCGCACCGAGCTGCTCGCCAGCCTGTACGATCTCGCGCGCCGACAACTCAAAGCAGGCGAGATCATCCTCAACCTGCGCGAGGAGCGACTCAACGATATGAGCGCTCGTCTCAACCGCGGCGTCGAGTTCATCAATCTCATTCAACAAAGACTCGACGATATGACCGCGCGCCTGCCCGCCATCACTCAACGCCAGCTCGCTTTTTATCGCGAAAGACTGACCCGCTATGCCGCTTTGTTGTCGATCAAGCGCGTCGCCGAGCACCTCGACGCCAACCGGCAGATGTTGAACAGCCTGCGCCGACAGATGGAATCCGTTATGAACTCCCTATGGCGCGAAAAAGAAAAATCCCTACAAGGGGTGATGCGTATGCTCAATGCGGTGAGCTATCATCATATCCTTGAACGCGGCTTTGCGCTCGTGCGCGACGAACATAACCGCCCAATCCAGCGCGCAGAACAAACGCATAAAGGGCAGCGTCTCAAAATAGAATTCGCCCACCGCCAGCAAATCCACGCCCGACGCATCGACGAAAACGAAAAACAGCAGCCAAGCCTGTTTGATAACACAAAACAAGAAAATCAAAGAAATCAAAATGACTGATCCGGATTTAGCGCAGCTTGTCTATCTTGATGGCGATTTTCAGATCGTCAAAAACGGCCATTATGTTCTATGCGCCGTTACCAGAAAAAAAATTCCGCTCGCCGATCTGCGCTACTGGAGCGTCAAACGACAAGAGGCCTATGCATCGGCGGAAATCTCTCTCAAGCGCGAGCAGGATGTTTGATGATCCGAACTCTTATCGCCAGCTTTCTTTTATATCTCTGCTCAACAGACCTATCCGCGATCGAATTGCACGGCACAGCCGCGCAAGGCGGCATGATGGTCGGCGTGATCAAGGTCGAAGCTCATACTGATACAAAAATTCTTCTCGACGGCGCGCCCATCCCGATTCTGCCTTCGGGACAATTCGTCATCGGTTTTGGACGCACCCAGCGCGCTCAAGCCTTGTTCGAACTCATCCAATCAAATGGCCAAACGCAGCGTCAAATATTAAATATCCGTCAGCGGCAATATGATATCCAGCATATTGACGGCCTCGATGATGACAAAGTCACCCCGCCACCCAAAGCTTGGCCGCAAATCCGCCGCGAAAGCCAGCAAAAACGCGCCGCTCGCACAAAACTCTTCTCCCTCGCAGGATTTGCGCAAAAATTCGTCTGGCCGATCAGCGGGCAGATCAGCGGCATCTATGGCTCGCAGCGCGTGCTCAACGGCCAGCCGCGCCGACCGCATTACGGCCTCGATATCTCCGCGCAAGCCAATACCAAAATCATCGCGCCCGCCGACGGAATCGTCACCCTCACCGGAAAAGGATTCTATTTTGAAGGCGGATTGGTCTTCCTCGATCACGGACTCGGACTCTCCAGCGCTTTCCTACACCTCGACAAAATTAACGTGCGCGTCGGACAGGCCGTGCGGCAAGGCGATCTCATCGGCTTTGTCGGCTCAACAGGCAGATCAACTGGCGCTCACCTCGATTGGCGAATCAAATGGCAGCGGCGCAATCTTGATCCCGCTTTGATCGTCACTGGCGGAACAATATGCAAAACGGGCGCCGTCGTCGTCAGGGCAGCGGCCACCTGTGGTGAAGCCAAAGCCAATGATCCGGCCTCACCCTGATAATCTGTTCGAGGGTATCATTCACTTGCCGCGTGATCCGCCGGATATTTTGAGTGGCGCGATCAATCTCAAGCGGATCACAGACGATTAAGCGAAACCGCGTCCGCCAGCCGCGATCTGCCCGAATGATATAGGCCGGCACCAGCGCATAATTATATTTCAGCGCCAATGTCGCCGGAAACTCCGACGTGATCGCACGCTTCCCAAAAAACCGCACGACAATACCATCAAGCATCTTTTGATCGACAAGAACCGCAAACGCATGATTGGAGCGAATATGATGAATAATATCACGCACGCTCGAGCCTTTCGAAACCTGATAAGGTAAAATCGCTTTGCGACGCAAACGACTGAGCCAGAAATCCACGTAATGATTGCTCATTTTCTGGTAAATTGCAGCTGCCATAATGTTCTCCAGATTTAACGGCAAGGGAAGCAATTCCCAATTCGTGAAATGTCCCGAAAAGAAAACCACACGACCTTGATGATCACGCAAAGCATCACGCGCCTTTTGCGAAAACTCTATCTCGACCCGCCATCTATGCTTGGGCTTCGAAAACTTCTTCAAATGCGCATATTCAAAAAACGTGCGCCCGATATTACGCCACATATTATTGACAATGACTTCAATCTCTTGTGCAGACAATTCAGGCATCGTATAAGCGAGATTCTCCTTAGCCACTCTGCCGCGCCCAATATAAGAGCCAAACCTGCCGCCAAGCCAGCCGCCAAAACGCGAAGCCAAATCAAGGCCTAAAGCCTTGCTCAACCCCAAAAGCAAAGCCCCCCCAGCGGCTTCAAAAAAATATGACGGCGCATACCATTTTTTCTTCATTTTTTTCGGCAAACCTCTTTCAATATAGCCTTGATCCGCTCCTTATTATAAATCACAAGCTCAACCGGCAAACTATGACATATTTTTCTTAACCGAGCCAATGGCCCTGCCTCTGCCTCTGCCGACAGCCGCGCTATATCTTTTTCGGTCGTCATGAGATGCGCGCCTCGCGCATCAGCGCGGTTGAGAAGAAAAATTGCATCCTTTTTACGAAAAACATGATGATCTGGAAAACAATATCGCTCAATCAAGCGCGCGCCATCCTCTTCCAAAAGCGCAAAAAATTTCTCCGGACGACCTATGCCCGCAAAAGCTATCAAAGGCTGGGGAAACGCCCCTTTTTGTCTCGGTCTGATCGCAGCAGGAAAATTCGGTAAAGAATTTTGCGGTAAAGAAAAATTCGAATCGCCGATGACATCATCAATGACAATAAGCGCATCCGCACGCGCGAGAGCATCTTGCGGCAGCTCACGCAGCGGACCGGCAGGCAGCACATAACCATTGCCCAAACCATAACCGCCATCAATCACAAGAAATGAAAAATCCTTATGCAAAAATGGATTTTGAAATCCATCATCCATGACAATGACACGCGCGCCCTCTTCAATGGCGAGGCGCGCGCCGACGACGCGATCTTTGCTGACAATCACCGGCGCATAGGCTGACATCATCAAAGCTTCATCACCAACTTCGCGCGCATCATGGCGCGACGCATCAACCCGACACGCCCCCGACACGCTGCCGCCAAAACCACGGCTGAGAATAAAACATCTCTCGCCCATATCCTGCAACTGGCGCGCTAAAAAAATAGCGCTGGGTGTCTTGCCCGCGCCGCCGACAACAATGTTGCCAACACAGATCACCGGAACATCCGCTTTTTGCGAAGACCTGCCAAGACGATATCTTGTCAGCCAGCGAAAAAAAAACGCAAAAGGCAAAAGAGATCGGCTCAACAGATTTCGCCTCTTCCAAAATTCCGGAGCACGATGCATCATTTTTTCCATTCTTTACGCGTTTTCTCTGACACGCTCTCGGCGAGCGGCGCTAACTGAGCAAGTGTGAAATCTAACACGCCTGTCAATTTCCCTGCTGTCGCTTTAGCAGACCTTTTCATCTCATCAACACGATCTTGATTGCCCAATAAGTCAGATAAATGATCTCCCAAAGTCTCTTGCGTCACCATCTCAACCCCTCCGGCCCGCAAAAGAAGATGATAAATATCCGAAAAATTAAATATATGCTCCCCGCTCATCAACGCGCAATCAAGACGCGCAGGCTCTAACGGATTTTGCCCGCCATGGCGAACCAGCGAGCCGCCCATAAATACAATAGAAGCAAGACGATAAAAAAGACCCATCTCACCAAGTCGATCGACAATATAAATGTCAGAAAAATTTTCCGGGCAGGCAGCTTCGCTGCGGCAGGCCGACGTCAAGCCTCGTGCGCGCATTTTGGCGGCAATCTCACCCGCGCGCGACGGATGACGCGGCGCGATAATCGTCGCCACCTGATGACCCCGTTCGCGCGCGCGCAAGTGCGCTTGTGCGATGATCTCCTCCTCGCCGCGATGCGTGCTCGCAGCAAAAAACACCCGCCGAGATGCAAAAGCTTGACGCCAAATGTTGAGCTCAATTTCATCCGCGCTCAAAGGCAGGGCATCATATTTTAAATTGCCCCCCATCAACACATCCTTCGCGCCCAATTGAACAAGCCCTTGAGCTGTCATTTCATTTTGCGCCAAACAAAGATCAAAATGCGACATCAATAAACGCGCTAAACTCTTCTGCGCAAGCCAGCGCTTCAGCGAGCTCGCCGAAAGCCGAGCATTGATCAGCGCCATAGGAATATGTCGCCTCCCCGTTTGCGTGATCAAATTCGGCCATAATTCAGACTCAACCCAAATCGCCATGTCCGGCTGCCAGCGCAATAAAAAACGCCGCACATAAAACGGATGATCCAACGGCGTATATTGATGAAAAGCGTGATCCGGTAATTTCGGCCCAACCAATTGAGCCGCAGAATGTGTGCCGGTCGTCAAAAGAACCTCAACACGACCGCTAAATAATTCAGGTAGACGCTCAATCAAAGGCAGAACCGTCAGCGCCTCGCCAACCGAAACCGCATTGATCCAAACCAATGAAAACCCCGGCGGCTTCAGCCAAGATGATGACGTCTTCCCCATCCGCTCGCGCCAGCGCGCTTGATCTTCCTTGTGACGCCGCACACGATAACGCAAAAAAAATCGCCAAAAGGGCGTGGCGATCAAAAAAACCAAGCGATAGAAAGTCAAAGACAAAAACGCCATCAGACCATAGATTTCAAATTTTTATTTTTTTCAATCTGATGATCGGGAAACTGAATTTTATAAAGTCTGGTATAAGCGCCGTTCTTTTCAATCAAATCTTCGTGTGTGCCTTCTTCGATAATCTGTCCTTCATGCAGAACATAAATTCTGTCAGCATTCATGATGGTCGATAGCCGGTGCGCAATCACAAGCACAGTGCGATTTTTCAACAGCTTTTGCATCGCCTCCTGAATGGCGCGCTCAGACTCCGAATCAAGCGCAGAGGTCGGCTCATCTAACAGCAAAATAGGCGCATCACGCAAAGCAGCACGCGCGATCGAAATGCGCTGGCGCTGTCCGCCGGAAAGCGTCGCACCATTTTCGCCGATCTTTGTCTGATAATTATCTGGCAGCTTCATAATAAAATCGTGCGCGTTGGCGATCTTGGACGCCCGGATGACAGCTTCAAGCGAGACACCCTGATCCGCATAAGCAATGTTGGCAGCAATCGTGTCGTCAAATAAAAATACATCCTGTAAAACAAGCGCCATCGAGCGGCGCAGACTCGCAATCTGAACCCCGCGAATGTCTTGACCATCAATCTGAACTTGTCCTTGATTAGCATCATAAAAACGCTGCAACAGGTTTAAGATCGTGCTCTTCCCGCCTCCAGAACGACCCACCAGCGCAACCATCTCGCCGGGACGAATATGCAGATCAATGCCTTTGAGCGCAGAAACTTTGCTTTTCGGATATCTAAATCTTACATTGTTAAAGCAAATGCGATTTTGAGAATAATTTTGCTCTACCTTTAACTCTGGCGCATTGATCAACGAGGTGATTTTAGGCACCTTATCAAGCCGCTTGAAAACGCTCTGCGTCGCCACAATGCCCTGCTGTATCAAAGCGTTCGACATCGAAATCGCCTTGAGAGGCTGATAAACCAGCAACATCGCAGAAATAAACCCCACAAGCTCGCCTTGCGAAAAATTGCCCGCGCGACCTTCATAACCGACATAAAAGAAAATCGCGGCCATCCCCAAACCGACAAGCAGCTCAGCCATAGGCCCTGAGGCCATCTGCGAACGCTGCGTGCGCATCGAATTGCGAATCACACGCCCCATGCGCTCTTGCGAAGTATTCAATTCGCGCACTTCTCCGCCATAGGCTTTGATGATGCGCATACCACGCGCAACTTCTAAAACGTGCGCCCCCCAATCTCCGGCATTGTTCATCATATTGCGAAAAGAGCCTTTCGTGCGGCGCCCAAAAAACTGCGATGATAAAAACACCAGAGGGGCCATCATCGTCACAAAAGAAGCCAGCTGCCAATTGATCACAAACATAGAAGCAAAAATACCCACTAACGTAATCGAGTTTCGCATAAAATTAATCAGCGTCGAGCCAATCGCATTGTCAACCTGCCGCGCTTCATTCATTAAGGATGTTAAAATCTGGCCGCTATGTCTCGAACTCACGGCATGGTAATCGGAATAAATAAGATTTTTAAAAAGATCGTATTGAACCCTCGACGTCATGCGCTGAACGACATAGCTTCTCAAAAAATTCCCCAAGAAAGTAAAACCCGCGCGCGTGGCGAGAATCATAAAAATAGCCAGTGAAATTAAAATAAGCGGCACACCACTTTCAGGATCAAATAAAATGTCAATCGAATATCGTATAAAAAGCGGCAAGGCACCAGTGGATAGACCCACAATAATATTGGCGAGAATCGCGCCCACCATAATTTTCCAATAAGGCAGCAGCCATAAGCGCATCGCACGGCGAATGATCCGCAAAGAACCCTGTTCAACCTTGGTAGAATTTTTTTTGTCTCTCCGCCCCAACGCCCTCAGCTTGAGTTTTGGAACTTTGAAACGCAACGATCTGCGCTTATGCCCGCTCTTGACGCCAATATGCTCCTTGGCCGCAAACTTCCGCGACTCGCTTTTGCGAGATATTCTCTTGCTTACGACGTTTTCTGTTTTGACAAGCGATATCATGATTTGTTTCTCACCCACCGAGAGGAAGCTTGATAAAGATAATTATGCACCTGCAATGGTCATCTGCGCCACCTTAAGCGTCGGCGCATCAATACCATAGCGCAAAACTAAGTCATTGCCGACACTCAGATGAGCCAACATCTCTTTTAGACGCCCAACAATTGTGATTTCGTTAACCGGATGGGTGATTTTGCCGCCTTCAATCCAGAAACCGGCTGCACCGCGGCTATAATCGCCGGTCACAAGATTGACCCCCGATCCAATCAATTCGGTGGCATAAAATCCATGCTCGACCTCGCTGATAAGCTCTTCGGGAGAGGCTGTCCCTGCGGTGATCCAAAAATTCGTCGGCGAAGGCGACGGAACACCCCCAAGCGCCGACGACGCATGACCTGTGCTCGTCAATCCTAATTGGCGCGCTGAAGGCCAATCCATGAGCCAGCCGGTTAATCGGCCCTTGTCGATGAGGCGGCGCTTCTTGCCGCCCATGCCCTCGCTGTCAAAAAGCTGCGAGCGCAAACCGCGCACACGATGCGGATCATCAATAATGTCAACGCTTTGCGGAAAAATTTTTTGACCTAGATCATCTTTGAGAAACGAAGACCCCCGCGCAACCGACGCGCCCGAAATCGCCGACGCAAAATGACCCAGCAAAGATCGCGCAACTCGCGGATCATAAATCACCGGCACTTCACACGATTGAGGCTTTTGTGCGCCAAGTCTCGCCGCAGCGCGCGTGGCAGCCTCAAGCGCGATTTTATCCGGCGCATCCATGTCTTCAGCATGATGCACCGAGCTAAACGCATAATCCCTCTCCATGACTCCATTCTTCTCAGCAAGCACCGAGCACGAAAGACCATGCCCACTGACTTTATGAACACCGCAAAAACCAGCACTCGTCATATGCGCCATCTGCGAAAGCGACCACCCCGCTTGCGCACCTTCCGAGTTGGTGATCCCCTTCTGGCAAAGCGCTAAATCTTCCACAGCGATAATTGTCGCTTTGAGATCATCGGGCTTGGGGATCGTTTGATCATAAAGATCAAGGCCTTGCGTGATCTCCGACTTCGTGATCTCCGATGCAAGACCGCAATAAGGGTCTTCGGGCATCACTTTGGCCATCGCGACCACGCGCGCAGCAAGCTCGTCTATATCTTGCAGGCCATCTAAAGAAACGCTCACCCCCGCCTGACATTTGCCAATAAAAACCCGCAAACCCACATCACGACCCTCCGCGTGATTGGTGTCGATAATCCTGCCATGACGACATTGCAAATCAAAAGATATCGACTCGCCGATCATCGCTTCAGCCTCATCAGCACCCGCTCTTTTAAGACGCGCAATAATATCGTCAAGCTGATTGAATAATTTTTGCTCTGCGCTTAAAAAATTTTCCGAAAGCATATTTTACTCCTTTTTTTTAGATTCCGTTTCACTTCCAATTTTATGGGCCATTTTATGGGCCATTTTAAGACCCGAATAATTTGGCCGGTCAATCATCGCTTGACGCGCAGTCTGCTGCCTCAAATAAAATGCCAGTTGTTCATCATCTAAAGGAATCGTCTTGTCTCTGATCCGTTTGATCAGCGCCCAGCGCAATTGAAATAAATCACCTTTTTGATTCAAAAGCCGCTCCAAATTCTCTTTCTCCAACCTCCGATGTTCACCGCCCATTGTCAACTGACGCAAAACAATATCAAGACCATTGGCACCCACAAGAGCCATAAAACCCGCATGAGTCGGACCAGCAGCTTCTTTTTCGGCATGTAGATGATCGCGCACCGCAATCAATAATTCTGTCGCCTCCGGCATGTCAAGCGCTTCAAGCTCCTCAACAGCTTCAAAAGGCTCAATTTTCCCCGAGATCAACAAATTGACACAATCCATTTCGCTCTCCGATGTCCGCCGACCAATCGCCACGCGCTCCAAAGATTTAACCAGCCCAGAACGCCAATGCGCCGCCATGCTCAAACAGATCACCGCCCAGCGAAAAGACGCAAACACTTCCCAAAATCTCACCCGCTCACGATCAACCGCCTCACCCGAAACAGAAGCATAACCTCGGAATAAATCCTCATAGGCGCCAAACCCGCCCACAGGCCGATCACTGCGACCAAATCGCCAGCAATTAGCGCATATCCAACCTAAATCAGACATCGGATCAGAAATCGAGGCCAACTCCCAATCCAGCACAGCAACAACTCCCTGAGGCGCAACAATTAAATTGCCATTGCGAAAATCATTATGCACAAGCGTCAGAGATCGCTCCTGCGGCAAATGATCTTTAAGCCACGCAGCAGTGTAATCGATCATCGGGCGCGGCGTGTCGAACGTTTGATAAACCTGATCGATCTGCACAAAAGTCTCACGCGACGTTTGCCGCACGAGGCGATCCGACAATTGAGCCTTGTCAAGATCAATCGCATGGATACGCGCCAATATCTGTCCGCACTGAAAAGCGAGATCAGGGCGAATGTCGTCGAGCTCCGGCGAGGTCAGAACGCGCTTGCCGAGCGTCTCGCCGTCAAGCCATTCCATGACAAAGCCTTCGCCAAGCTGGTCTTCCGGCGACAACACCGCCAGCACGCAAGGTTCCGGCACATTATGATCGCGCGCGAGCTTCATCAGGCGCGCTTCAACCTCAGGGCCCGGCGTGCGGGTAAAAAGAGAAGATTCCTGTCTGCCTTCAATCGCGCGGCGAAAAGCGAATTTTAATTCCTGCCCGCGCGTTTTAACGATCAGCCGATAAGTTTCCTGACTCGCTCCGCCCGACAGACGCTCGCACGAAATAACTTTCTCAAAAGATTTAATATGCTTGTTCAAAAAATCAGAGAGCTCTTCGAGCATTGAGAATTATCTCCTTAGGCCTTGACCCCTTTTGGCGCTTTTTGCTTCATGAAGCCGAACATATAGCCTGCGATTCGGCGCATTTGGATTTCTTCCGCGCCTTCGGTGATCCGATAGCGACGGTGGTGGCGGTAAATATGTTCAAACGGCTTATGGCGCGAATAACCCATGCCGCCATGAATCTGCATGGCACGATCGGCGGCGTCGCAGCATAATCTATTAGACCAATAATTACACATCGATACTTTATCAGAAACACTGAACGCGCCATAAACATCCATCATCCAGGCAGTCTTATGAATCAGCGCGCGGAGCATCTCGCATTGAGTCTGCAATTCAACAAGCGGAAATTGAATCCCCTGATTGACCGCAAGCGGCTTGCCAAAAGGCTTGCGCTGCTGCGCATGCATAACCGATTCACGAATGCAAAATTGCGCCGCCCCCAGACTCGACGCTGCCTGACGAATCCGGTTCTCATTAAAAAAATGCTGAACAACTTGAAGCCCCTGCCCCTCACCGCCCAATATCGCATCATCCGGCACGGCAACATCGACCAGCGCGACGTGTCCGTGATCGGTCGGCATGTTGAAAGTCCATAACATCTCGCCAACGGTGAACCCTGCGCTGTCGGTCGGCACGAGAAAAGCCGTGATCCCATGCCCATCGCCTGCCTGTCCGCTCGATCGCGCAAAAATTAGGTCATAAGGCACCTTATGTATGCCCGTATTCCAAATTTTCTCGCCATTGATGACCCAGCCATTGCCTATGCGGGTAGCGGTCGTCTCCATGTGAGTGGCGTCGGACCCGTGTTCGGGCTCGGTGATGCCAAACGCAAAACCCGATCTCCCAGCGAGCATATCCTCTAGAAAAAAATCCTTCTGCGCAGGCGTGCCATAAATGCTCATCAGCAAAGCCCCCACATGATTGCCAACAATCGAATGCTCCGTCTGAAGATCATTATGAAGACCCAGCCCGCGCGCCGCAAGATGTTCACGAATGATCGCCATCGCAAGATTGGTGCCGTCGCGACCGCCCAGCCCTTTCGGCAGAGCATAACGATAATGTCCGGCTTCATCGGCGATATGGCGCGCGCGGGCAAGTAGAGCCTCCCAGTCCTCGTTGGGCAGGCCGCCGCGATGCCAGTCCGTGCGGGCGTCCTCGCGGCGATGGTCGAAAAAGCGGATATTGTCATCGCGCGCCTCAAGAGGCTTGATCTCCCGTCGGATGAAATCATCCAATTCTTCAAGATAATCGCCAATATCGCTAGGAACATCAAAATTCATCGTCGGTTCTCCTCGTTATGGTGCGCGATGACGATAGGGTGCGCGATGACGATTTATATACTATACACAAAAAGCGCAAAATAAATAGGAGAGGTGCCGGAGTGGTCGAACGGGGCGGTCTCGAAAACCGTTGTGCGCTTGCGCACCGTGGGTTCGAATCCCACCCTCTCCGCCACGCAGGCTAGGGGCAGGTTTTGTCTCTGGCAAATAAGGCGAAATGACCGGCAATTTATCCGATCGGGGCGGCGACCCTATCATCCGCAGCTTTATGCGGGACGCGGATATCCTCAACCAAATCCTGAACCTCTTGCGGCGGCGGCGCCGTTACCCGCGCAACACAAATGCCGGTTGCCAGAGCCAGCCACATAAACACGAAGCCTATCCCTTCCGGCGACACGCCAAATAGCCATTGATCAGACGTACCGCCAAAAAACTTGAAATAAACAATATAAACAAAAGTCGTCACAAGACCGATCAGCATCGCGGCGATCGCGCCTTCTTTATTCATCCGCTTCCAGAAAATCCCCAGAAAAATAACCGGAAACAAAGACGCCGCCGCCAAGCCAAACGCAAACGCCACAACCTGCGCAACAAAACCAAGCTGCGAAGCATAAAGACCCAAAATCCCCGCCGCAATTACCGCTCCCGCAGCCGAAAGCCGCGCAACAATCAACTCGGTTTGATCGTCCATCTCGGTAAATAAAGTGCGGCGACACAGATCATGGCTGATCGCCGAAGAAATCACCATCAGCAGGCCCGCCGCCGTCGACAGCGCCGCCGCAAGCCCCCCCGCCACAACAAGCGCAATCACCCAATGCGGCAGCTGCGCAATCTCCGGATTGGCAAGAACAAAAATGTCGCGATTCGGAACCACCTCATTCGCAAGGCCGTCGGGCGCATGAGGCCCGCGATATTGCATGATGCCATCGCCATTTTTGTCCTGATAGCTCACAAGGCCGGTCTTTTCCCAAGACTTATACCATTTGGGGACAGGCTTGCCGCCTTGCGCCGCAATATCTTTCGCGCGCGCCTCGTAATTTTCATCGTCGGCGATGTAGGTTGCGTCATTGACCGTATCAATGAAGTTAATGCGCGCAAACGCGCCGACCGCAGGCGCAGTCGTATAAAGCACCGCGATGAAAAGCAGCGCCCAGCCCGCCGAAACACGCGCCGTTGAGGCCGACTTCACCGTGAAAAAACGAATGATCACATGAGGCAAACCCGCCGTGCCAAACATCAAAGCCGCCGTGATGCAAAACATATCCGTCATTGATTTATCGGTTGACGTATATTCCAAAAAGCCCAAATCTCTGACAACAATGTTCAGCTTTTCAAGGATGGAAATATCTCCCGCGCGGACATCGGAGAGAAATCCAAGCTGCGGAATAGGGTTGCCGGTAATGATAAGAGAAATAAAAATAGCTGGCACAGTATAAGCAAAGATCAGCACACAATATTGCGCCACTTGCGTATAGGTGATGCCGCTCATGCCGCCGAGAACCGTGTAGAAAAATACGATCACCATGCCCGCCAAAATGCCGACCTCAAACGGAATGCCGAGAAACCCTGAAAATGCCACGCCGACCCCTTTCATCTGACCGGCGATATAGGTGAAAGAGACAAACAATGCGCACAGCACCGCAATCACGCGCGCCAAATGAGAATAATAGCGATCACCGACAAAATCGGGCACGGTAAATTTGCCGAAATTGCGCAAAAAAGGCGCAAGCAAAAGCGCGAGCAAAACATAACCGCCAGTCCAGCCCATCAGATAGACCGAGCCGCCATAGCCCAAAAAGGCGATCAGCCCCGCCATAGACAAAAAAGAGGCCGCCGACATCCAATCGGCGGCGGTCGCCATGCCATTGACAACCGGATGAACATCATGGCCGGCGACATAAAAATCCTCGGTTGAAGAAGCGCGCGACCAAATCGCGATCCCTATATAAATCGCAAAGGTGACCCCGACAAAAATGAAAGTCCAAACAAGCTGATCCATGATTCTATTCTTGATCGCGCCGTCCTTTGATACCGAACGTTTTTTCAATGCGATTCATCGCGCGGCAATAGTAGAAAATCAGCGCGACGAAAATATAAATAGACCCGTTTTGCGCAAACCAAAACCCAAGCGGCGCGCCGCCCAGACTCACTTTGTCCAAAACATCACGAAACAATATGCCCGCGCCATAAGAGGCCAGAAACCAAATGACAAGCAAAACCGCCGTGAGCTTCAGCGTCGCCGCCCAATAGCCTTTGGCGTCAATTTTTCTCAATGTTTTACGCGCTCTGCGCAGGAGACAGCTTAAAGCCTGTATAACCTGACGCGGCAATTTGAGCGCAAACATAGCTGTAGACGCCAAAGCCGCCAACATAGGCCATGAAAACGCGAGATTTTCCCGGAACATTTGCGCCGATATACCAAGAATCTGCCTTCGGATAGAGAGTCAGCCCTGCGACTTGTTCTGTATGGATAGCCCATTCATCTTCGGCCTCAATTGTGGGCTCTATGCTTGAAAAATCCCGTTCACGAAGCCATTTTATGCAATCGGCAATCCAATCAACATGCTGTTCAATCGCGACGAACATATTGCAGAGCACAGAGGGGCTGGATGGACCGGTGATGGTGAATAAGTTGGGAAATCCTGATATGCCAATCCCAAGATAGGTGCGGGGGCCATCCGTCCACTTATCTTTTAGTGAAACATCGTCAATGCCTCTAATATCAATATTTGTGAGAGCGCCGGTCATAGCGTCAAAGCCGGTGGCAAAAACGATCGCATCAAATTCCTCTTCGCCGGTCCCTTCGCCGCTCTTTGCGCGTATGCCTTTTGGCGTGATGCGCTCGATCGGGTTTTTTCTGAGGCTGACAAGTGAAACATGATCCAGATTGAAAGTTCCATAATAATTCGAGTCAAGGCATGGCCGCTTTGTGGCATAGGGATAAGCATGGGGCAGCAAATTTTCTGCTGTCTCTGGATCCTTGACAATTGCCCGAATTTTGTCGCGAAAAAATTGCGCAACCATTTCATTAGCTTCCTCATTGCTTGCAATATCGCCAAAACTAAATACGAACGCCGCGAGCAGACCCATGTCCCAAGCCTCTTCAAACCGTTTTTTTCTTTCTGCCTCACTTGCCCCTAGAGCCGAATCCAATTGGCGAGCGGGGTTGGGAAGGCCGATCGTATGCACACGCTCCTCTTCATGAAAGGCGGGGTAATTTTGTTTCATTTCTGATATCTCTAAATTACTGAGCGGCCGGTTCAAAGCGGGGGCGGAATAGGCTGCCGTTCTCTGATAAACGACCAGCTTTTTTGCCTGTTGAGCAATCAGAGGAATTGACTGGATCCCCGATGACCCGGTGCCGATGATAGCGACTTTGAGGCCTGTGAAATCTACGTCTTCATGAGGCCAATGGCCTGTTTGATAGGTGGCACCAAGAAATTCATCAGCGCCGGGGATGTCGGGCTTTTTGGCAATAGATAAGCATCCCGTCGCCATGATCAGATATTGCGCCGAGATCGTCTCGCCGTTATCCGCGTGAACCACCCATTTTTTCTCATCTTCATCAAAAATGGCGCGCACAACCTTTGTGCCGAAAGTGATATCCGGGCGAAGATCAAAACGATCCGCCACATGACTGGCATATCGCAAAATTTCCGGCTGGGTCGCATATCTTTCAGTCCATTGCCAATCCTGCTCCAGTTCGGAAGAAAATGAATAGGCATAGGCCATGCTCTCAACATCACAGCGCGCGCCCGGATAGCGGTTCCAATACCAAGTTCCGCCAACATCGTCGGCGGCTTCAATGACTCGAACCTTCAAGCCTTGCTCGCGCAATTTATAAAGCTGATACATGCCGGCAAAACCAGCCCCCACGATGACGGCGTTAATCTGGGACGGTTTAGACAGATGGCGGTCAATTTGTTCGCCGATAAATTCAAGCCCTTTGGCCGCGGCCGGCAATAATCCCGGCATGGCAAAGAAGCCGTGCATTTGCCGTTCGAATCTTTTATGCACGACCGGCACGCCTGCGCCGCGCAATTTTTCGACATAGGCTTCGCCTTCATCGCGCAATATATCAAACTCTGCCGTCAAGATAATGGCCGGCGGCAGTTCAGAAAAATCCGGCGCGCGCAATGGCGATATATCCGGATGTGTCCGATCTTTATCATTGGGAACATAATGATCCAAAAACCACTTCATCAGATCCGCCGAGAGCATAAGCTGGTTTTGGGGATCTTTATAACTTTGCGTATCCATCGCCGCGTCGGTAACCGGATAGACCAGCACTTGAAGTGAAATTTCTGGCCCCTGTTCAGCTTTAGAACGCTGCGCCATAATAGCTGCGAGATGGCCTCCGGCGCTATCGCCGCCGACAATTAACGGCACACGCTTTCCGGCAATATGCGCGAGATTCTTGTCAGCCCATTTAACCGCAGCCCATGAATCTTCTACAGCCGTCGGATATTGATGCTCAGGCGCTTTGCGGTAATCGACCAACAAGACCGCCGAACGCGTCCGTTGTGCGATCTGGCGTCCAAGCGTTTCATATTCGTCAATATTTCCGAGAACCCAGCCGCCGCCATGAAAATAGACAAAGACTGAACGCGGCGCTTCATCAGGCTGGAGAATACGTCCGCGGATAGATAGACCGTCCGCGACATCTATTTTGACCTCAGTGACTTTTTTCATCTCTGGCCCAGGGCGATAAAGTTTAGCGATCTCGGACAAAGCCATGCGCGCCGCGACAGGATTCATTTCGTTTATCGGGGGCACTCCCTCTAGAGCCATCCGAGCCAACAAAGAAGTGCTTGCTAAATCCAGATTCATTTTTACCTCCCCAGATACGTATTAGACACGCTTTATGATGATAATAATTTATAATTATAGGCATAATCGGTCAAATTGTTTAATCTTTTTTCTCTTTCTTATCACTCAAATCTGCTATGATCGCCCGCAGGAAGGGAGGCGGTTATGGATTTTAACCTTCACGAAGATCATAAAATGCTCAAAGATCTCGTTGCCCGCTTTGTGCGCGACGAGCTGCACCCGCTTGAGGCGGCCATCCTCGCACGCGAGGCCGAAGGCCAGCCCCGCGCGCTCACAGACGAAGAGCGCGCGCCACTCGACGAGCGCTCGCGCGAACTCGGCCTGTGGGGACTAGACGCCCCCGAACAATGTGGCGGCAGCGATCTGTCCCTTGAGGCGATGATCGGCGTGAACGAAGAAATAGGGCGCACGATCACGCCCTATTTGCTCCCGCCCGATTCACCCAATTTGAAAATGCTCGTTGCGACGGTCAATGAGCAGCAGCGCGAAAAATACCTGCTCCCCTACGCGCAGGGTAAGACGATCTCGGCTATGGCTATTTCTGAACCCGGCGCGGGCGCTGATCCGGCAGCGATGACAACAAAGGCTGTCAGAAAAAATGATGGCTGGGTCATCAATGGCCGCAAAATCTGGATCAGTCGCGCCGCTGATGCCGACTTCACAATCCTGATGGCCGTCACCGATAAAGAAATAAAACGCGGCGTATCAGCGTTCCTTATTGATAAAGGCACGAAAGGATTTAATATCGCGCGACGCATCGCGATGATCGGCGGAATCTCTACCTATGAACTCGAACTCGATGACTGCTTCATCCCCGACGACAACCTCCTCGGCGAGGAAGGCAAGGGCTTTGCGCCGATGCAATTGCGACTCGCGACCCGGCGGCTGCAAATGGCCTCATGGTGCATCGGCAAGGCCTCGCGCGCGCTCGAAATGATCTGTGATTACGCACCGCAGCGCCGGACATTCGGCGCACCCCTCGCCGAGCGGCAGACGATCCAATGGTGGGTCGCCGATGCCGCAACCCGCATCCACGCCACCAGACTCATGGCCTACCACGCCGCCTGCAAGGCCGATCAGGGCTTGGATGTCCGCGTCGAAATCTCCATGGTCAAGGCCTTCGCCACTGAAATGGCGTGGGAAGTCCTCGATCATGCGATGCAAGTCTTCGGCGCGATGGGCATGACACGCGAACTGCCCCTCCACATGATGGCCTCCGAAATCAGATTAATGAGAATCTATGACGGCCCGACTGAAATCCATCGCTGGGTCGTCGCGCGCGATTTATTGAAACTCAAAAGATGACGCGCTTACCATTTAGTTCTTTAGATTCAATAAAAGATCAAAGCTGATAATCATGTTGGTGAGCAAAATGATCCGCTAAGTCATAGCGATCAACACTCTTCGTTAGATATAGGGCCTATCGAAATGCATAACATCTTGCTTTCAATAACTTATGGTTTTTGATTTCATGCGCCCGCCTAAAAGTGCTTCCCGACGCCGCTTTCGGTATTGTTAATTATGCGGAAAACATTAAGATATTCGTCTGCGTAAATTAATTATTCAAGAAATCTGGGACGGGGTTTTGTCTCTGGCGGGTGAGGCAAAATGCTACTTATGAGCCCATCTCAAGCCATTTCCTATTTTGTCTGTTATGTCTCACAACGGCGACCGATCTATAGTATAACGAAATGGCTATGTATGACGATCGCATCGATTCGGCCTATGCACTGACTTCTTTGAGTCCCCAGGTCAACTGGACGGCGATAATCGCCGCCGGATTATGTCTGCTGATGCTCATAGTGCCAGCGAAAGCGCGGGGAGCGTCGGACAATATCGAAGAGGTGGTGGACGAAATTGTTGTTATCGGCAGCCGTACGCCGGTGCGCAGCGCGCTCGACAGCATGAGGCCGGTCGACTTGCTGAGCGCCGCAGATATCAAACAGGCGATCGGCGAACAGGATTCGGGTAAGATTTTGCGCGCGCTGCTGCCATCGTTCAATCTGATCGACTCGACCATCAGCGACGGCAGCGATTCCGTGCGCCCAGCCGCACTGAGAGGATTAGGCCCAGATCAAACGCTCGTGCTCATCAACGGCAAGCGCCGTCATCCCAGCGCGCTGGTGCACGTCAACGGCTCATACGGACGCGGCACCGCAGGTACTGATTTCGCGGCTATTCCCGCCGTCTCGATCGGCTCAGTCCAAGTCTTGCGCGATGGCGCTGCCGCTCAATATGGCTCCGATGCAATCGCTGGCGTCGTCAATATCAACCTCGCCGACTTCGACGCAGGCGAAGGCAATAGCTCTCTTCAAATCGGCCAGACCTATACAGGCGACGGCCAGCAGCTTCGTCTCAACGGCGCTCTCGGTTTTGGATATTCCAGCGCCAAAGGGACAATCACGATCGATCTCAGCGAACGACAGCGCACCAACAGAAACGGCGCTGACGGAACCTGTCAATATTCCGCAGCTTGTGATGACCCCCGCGAAGCAACCTTTAATCGCGGGTCTTTTCGCATCGGCGATGCCGAAAATATTAATTTTGGTATCACCACCAATCTCGCGGTCAAACTGCGCAATGACATCACGCCTTATTTTTTCGCCCTCCTGTCTCGGCGCGGCAGCGTATCCGGCGGCTTTTATCGCACCGCAAGCAATTCCGGCAATAATCCAGAGATCTATCCCAACGGATTCCTGCCGCTCATCAATACCGAGATTTTTGACTTTTCTTTCGTGACCGGCGTCAAAGCCGATGACCTCTTAGGATTTGACACCGATCTCTCAATATCCCACGGCATCAATTCCTTCGATTTCGGGGTAGACAATTCGCTCAACGCCACCTATGCCGGAACCGATGCCCCAACCACCGCCGATAGCGGCGGATTTGGCCTCTCGCAAACGGTGCTCAGCTTGGATTTCACACGCGAACTGCTGCTGCCTATCCTCGAACGAACCGGACTTTTCACCTTCGGCGGCGAATGGCGGCAGGAAAATTATGAAATCAATGCCGGCGAACCCTATTCCTATCTAGACTACTGCGCCGATGATCTTGCAACCCCTGCAGGGCGATGCCGCGATGCGCCGGGAAACCAAGTGCCGGGAATCCAAGTCTTTCGCGGCTTCTCACCAAACAATGAGATCGATGAAACACGCGACATCGGCGCTGTCTATGCCGACGGCGAAATCTCTATCATTGATGATCTGAATCTCGGACTCGCCATGCGCTATGAATATTATGACGATGCAGGCAGCAGTTTCGCGATCAATGGCCGCGCGCGTTACGATTTTTCGTCGCTCATCGCCTTGCGCAGCTCAATCGGAACCGGATTCCGCGCGCCCTCTCTGTCGCAAACCTGGTTCAACAGCTCCAGCACACAATTCGTGGGAGATCAACGGCTGGAAGTCGGCACGTTTAACGCGAGCCACCCTATAGCAAGAGCGCTGAACATACCTGAACTCAAGCCCGAAGATTCTGTCCATTACGCCACAGGATTGGTCTTGCGTCCGTTCCCCAGCCTCTCCTTAACGCTCGATCTCTATCAAATCAATGTTAAGGATCGCATCATCTTGGGCGGACAAGTGAGTGCGAATCCAGAGGATATGCATTTCACGCAAAGCGCCATCATTAGCCTCTTTCAAGACAATAATGTCGACGCCGCGCAATTTTTTATCAACCTCGCCGAAACGCGCACACGAGGACTCGATGCCATCGTGCAATGGCAGCTTCCGAAAATTTATGGCTTTGATCCCGATTTTACGCTCACCCTCTCTTATGCCGAAACAAAGATCAAAGGCGGCATTTCCACGCCCGGTCGACTCGCAGAAGAACCCGGATTGGCCGATATCCTCTTGAGCCCCACTGAGCGCGCTAGAATAGAAAGCTACGTGCCAAACTTTCGCCTCAGCTTGACGCATGTCTGGCAATCGCCGCTCTGGCGCTTGGCTTTGGGGCTGCGTCATTACGGGTCTTATCGCATCACCGAAAGTGAGACATCCCAAAAATTTTCGCCGGAAACTTTGTTTGATATCGAAATCAGCCGTCAGTTCGCTACGATATTTTCTGTGGCGCTGGGTGTGCGCAATATATTTGATACCACACCCGATCGCACACAAGTCAGCCGTTCGCGCAGTTGCGCCGCTGAAAACGTTCTCGATGGAACTGACGATGCCTGTTATGTGCAAAGTGACGGCGTGTTTTTATATAATCGCCGGTCAGCGCCATTCGGCTTCAACGGCGCATTCTATTATTTACGCCTCACGGCTCAGTTTTGAAACACTCGCCGAATTTTAGATGCCTGCCCTGCACTTAATGAGAACTCGCTGGCAAAACTCAAACGACCTGTGTGTGCTCGACGACCGGGCTTGAAGAATCGAGATTATGCCCTAACCTTGGCGCATCGGAATCCTCATGACGCGGATGCGTGAATTGCATCACGCCATCATCGATCGGACTCGTGCGCAACATTTCTTTTTCTTCTTTGTAGCTTTGCTTATTGATCCAAGGTTCGCAGCCTTCACCGCCTTGTTTGGGTAAAACATCAACCACGCGCTGGATATAACCCGATGAGAAATTCTCAACAAAGGGGCGCGCCTGCATATCTGCATCGGACGGACGAAGCTGCGGCGTCGCCTGAAGCATATCAACATCATCCATATAATTCAAAAGACGGCACATAAACTCCGCTTGAATATCTGCGCGCAAGGTCCATGACGCGTTGATATAGCCGAAGGTCGAAGACAGATTCGGAACGCCCGAATACATCAGACCCTTGTAAATCCATTCTTGTGAGAAATCGACTGAATCACCATCGACGTCAAATTTGACTTCGCCGACAACAACCAGTTTCAAGCCCGTCGCGGTAACGATCATATCGGCAGGGATTTCCTCCCCGGATTTCAAACGAATGCCGCTTTCGGTGAAACGGTCAATATGTTCAGTGACAATAGAAGCCTTGCCTTTGCTGATCGCTTCGAAAAGATCCGAATCCGGAATGAGACACATGCGCTGATCCCACGGATTATAACTAGGCGTCAAATGTTTTTCGATATCGAAACCTTCGGGTAAAGCTTTGCGCGCGCGCTTTAGGATAAAGTCTTTTATTTTTTTCGGCTTGGTGCGAGACATATTATAGAAATAGCGTTCCAAATAAATGCTTCTGCGGCGATTGATCTTATGTGCCCATCTCTTCGGCAGAATTTTGCACACGAAGCGCGCGATTGGATCGACCGCAGGCGCTGAAACAATATAAGTCGGCGAGCGCTGCAACATGGTGACATGCTCGGCGGTTTCGGCCAGAGAAGGCACAAGCGTCACCGCCGTCGCGCCAGAGCCAACGACAACAACCTTTTTACCGGTGGCGTCGAAATCTTCGGGCCATTGTTGCGGGTGGATCACCTGTCCTTTGAAATCACCTTCGCCAGCGAATTCCGGTTTGAAGCCCTCGTTGTAGGAATAATATCCGGCGCACATATGGAGGTAATTACAGGTGAAAGTTTCCGTCGTGCCCATGCCTTTTCTTTCGACCTCGACGGTCCAAGTGGCAGTTTCGCTCGACCAAGACGCGCTTTTGACCAGATGATGATAGCGGATATGTTGATCAATGCCATATTTCGCAGCCGTTTCTTTGACATAAGAAAGAATGGATGGCCCGTCAGCCAGAGATTTTTTGCCATGCCATGGCCAAAAATTATAGCCAAGCGAGTGCATATTACTGTCAGAGCGAATGCCCGGATAGCGGAACAAATCCCAAGTGCCGCCGATTGAGTTGCGACCCTCGAGGATCACATAGCTCTTGTTTGGACACTCATGCTGGAGATGGTAGCCCGACCCGATGCCAGAGATTCCAGCGCCAACGACCACCACGTCGAAATGATTTTTATCTTTGCCGTTTTTCATAAATTATCCCTCTTGTTTCTGATCAAGGGTATGATACATGATTCCACGCTAGATATCCAACAAAACCGGCAGGCAAAAAGCGCCCTAATTTTGTTGAGTGCTCCCCTCTCCCCCGTCATGCGCGCTGCCCAGCGCGAATGACGGGCAATGTAAAATGACAAACATCGAAAGACGATATGGCCGCTATTAGGTAATATGATGATATGATGGCTGCCACATGAAAAGGATCGAATAAATGACTAAAAAACAAGATGAATATGTCCCGCCGAAAGTCTGGAAGTGGGATAAGAAAAGCGGCGGTAGGTTCGCCAGCATCAACCGCCCGACGGCAGGTGCCACGCACAAAAAGAAATTGCCGATCGGCAAGCATCCACTGCAGCTCTATTCACTGGCGACCCCCAATGGGGTGAAAATCACGGTGATGCTCGAGGAGCTGTTAGCACTGGGGCATCGCGGCGCGGAATATGACGCATGGCTGATCAATATCGGTGTCGGTGATCAGTTCGGCAGCGGCTTTGTCGCCGTCAACCCGAACTCCAAAATTCCGGCGCTGATGGATCGCAGCACCAAAAAACCAACACGCGTTTTCGAGTCCGGCGCCATTCTGCTTTATCTAGCAGAAAAATTCGATGCCTTTTTGCCGAAGGATCATAAGAAGCGCACAGAATGTCTGTCATGGCTTTTCTGGCAGATGGGCAGCGCGCCCTATCTAGGGGGTGGCTTCGGTCATTTTTATGCTTACGCGCCGATCAAAATCAAATATGCGATCGACAGATTCGCGATGGAAGTCAAACGGCAGCTCGACGTGCTAGATCGGCATCTGGCGAAAAATAAATATATGGTCGGCGATGAATACTCAATCGCCGACATGGCGATTTGGCCTTGGTATGGATCAGTTTTGACGAACGCCGCTTACGACGCCGCCGAATTTCTCGACGCGCATACTTATACGAATATCGAGCGGTGGCGCAAGCGAATTTCAAAGCGAGAGCCGGTCAAACGGGGACGCATGGTCAATCGCGTTTTCGGTGATCCTGAAACGCAACTGCCCGAGCGGCACGATGCAAAAGATTTTGAGACCAAAACGCAGGATAAGATTCAAAATACAAGTTAATTTGCTAAACCGCGCACGCTTTACTCAATGCAGATTCCCTGTTCAACAGGGAGGCGGCAATATCAGCCATAATGCAAATGTTCCGGCGTCAATGGATAAATATCCACTTTGTCTCCGGCCTCCAGTGAAGATTGATCTTCTGTCAGCGCTGCCCAGCAATTGGCGCTCAAAAGAGGACTGATCTTAAATGATTCCTGACCCGGCAATATCAAAACTTGCAATGTGCTGGTCTCATCAACAGATAGACGGGCTTTGCAAAAAAAACGCCGCCCTGATTTTTTAGCATAGGGCGCAGCCAGCCGCGCCGTGATCGGGTATTCTGCGCCCCTGCCCTGCAAATGACGAAGCAGCGGCATAACAAAAAAGCGCAGCCCAACAGCCACCGATACCGGATTGCCGGGCAAGCCAAAATAATGTGTGCCATCAGAAAATCGCGCGTAAAGCAAAGGTCCGCCAGGGCGAACCGCCACTTTGTGAAATAAAATTTCCGCGCCCAGTCTGCGCAGAGACCCAGGAACAAAATCATGCCTCCCCGCAGAAACCGCGCCAGTCGAAATCACCATCTCGCTCTTAGGCAAAGCCTTGTCAATGCGCGCTTCAAATATCTCTGGCGCGTCTTTGATCACACCGCCATAACCCGCTTGAACAGACAGCTTTGCAAGCGACGCCATCAGGTAAGGCGCGGTTGAATTGTGAATCTGCCCCGGCAATAAGGGCGCCGTCGCATGATCGACCACCTCCTTTCCCGTGCTGAACACAATGACATTCGGTTTTGGGGCAGTCTCAATGTCTCTTTGCCCCACCGCCGCTAAGGCCATAAGATGAAAAGGCGTCAGCATAACGCCGCGCTCGACAATAAGATCACCAGGCATAAAGTCTTCTCCAGCATCGCGGAGATTGTCTTTGTCCAAGACAGGTGAAGTGAAAACTACCTCTTGCGGATTGCCGTCTTCATCACGAACACGAATGACGACATTTTCGATTGGCACAATGCAATCATAGCCCGTCGGCACAGGCGCGCCGGTCATGATTTCCCACGCGCCTTCGCTGCCTTCGCAAGGCGCATCGCCTGCGACCGCACGTCCGGCGACACGCAATGTGATCGGGTCGCCTGCCGATGCGCACGCGAGATCAGCACGGCGCACGGCGAAGCCATCCATCGCCGAATTGCGAAAAGGAGGAACCCGCCCATGACTGACAACAGCCTGCCGCGAAACATATCCACTCGCTTCATCGACCGAACGAACAATCGGAGAAAATTTTTTCTGCTTTAACAAAATAGCTAAAGCTTCGTTATAAGAAACCATTTAGGATAATTTTACCAATTCAGAATATTCTATGCAACACATTGCAAATTAGGGCAATCTGCCGTTCTGTGAAATGCCTCTTTGGGCTGGAAATTTATGGAACATTATTCGATAATGTTCAAATACGCCTATGACAATGCGCGGTCATTCACATCCGACACGCAAAAAATCTGGCTGTAATTTGGATTGAGTTTTTAAGATATGGCATTGAGCAGATCGATCAAGGGGCTGACAACCCTAATTACCGGCGCGGCAAGCGGCATGGGTTTGGCGACAGCGCGCCTTTTCGCTCAGGAAGGCGCCAACGTTGCAATCACCGATCTGCGCCAAGAAGCATGCAATGAAGCCGCCGAAGCAATCACAAACAGCGGCGCCAAAGGCATCGTGTTGCCTCTTGCCCTCGACGTCGGCGATCGGGGGGTCATAAAAAAAACCATTGACCAAATCGCAGATCACTTTGGCAGCCTCGACATCATCGTCAATAATGCAGGGCTATCGACCCTCGCCGATATTTCCGACGATCAGCAATATGAACAAGCGTGGGCCACAAGCCTTGATGTTTTGCTCTCGGCACATCAGCGGCTGATCCGCGCCGCATTGCCTTATCTCAAAAAAAGCTCCTGCCCGCGCATTGTGAACATCGCCTCAACCGAAGGACTCGGCGCAACGCCGGGCAATAGTCCCTATGCCGTCGCTAAACATGGCGTCATCGGTCTGACCCGCGCGCTTGCGGTCGATCTTGGCCGCGAGGGCATCACGGTCAACTGCATCTGCCCCGGCCCGATCCATACAGGCATCACGCAAAACATCCCCGACGAGCACAAAAAAAATTCGCGCGCCGTCGAACGGCTCTGGGACGATATGGCCAGCCCGAAGAAGTGGCGCATATCACCTTATCGATCGTCTTGCCCGCTGCCAGCTATCTCACCGGCGCTGTCATCCCCGTCGATGGCGGCCTCACAATTAAAAATGCTTAGCGCAAGCGCCAGATTTGCAGCTTAGGCTTTTGGCTGATATGATTGATTAATCGCAGGAGCGTTTTATGGATGTCAAACTCGAATTGAAGAAGAAACCTCCTCTCGTCGGCAAGCCCGAAAACATCGAAGCGGTCGATCTGATGATGGCGCTGCCCGACACATCATCGCGCGACGAGTGGTATGAATTCATCAAGCCGCTTTTGATGGACGAAGAATCTCGCACACAATATCAAATGCCGGCGCAGCATCTTTTCCGCGATGTGCCGTCTTTGAAAGGCGTGTCCGACGAGGCCTATATCGACTTTATCATCGCCGCGATGGACAAGCATAATATCTGCAAGGCGCTTGTTGGGTTCGCTGAAGACTCGCCTTCGTTCAAGATCGCGCGTGATCGTTTTTCTGATCGCTTTTTCTTTTCCTATAACGCCGACCCGCATCAAGGAATGGCCGAAGTGCGCCGTCTGCGCAGCCTTCACGCCGAACACAACATCAAAGCCGTGACCGCCTTTCCCGCCGGGCTCAATCCGCCGCTGCCGATCAATGACAAAAAATGGTATCCGCTTTATGCGACCTGCATCGATCTGGATATTCCATTTTGCTGCTGTGTGGGCGTTCCTGGTCCGCGCATTCCCTTATTGGCGCAAAAAGTCGAGATGATCGACGAAGTATGCTGGTTTTTTCCAGAACTACGCTTTGTGATGCGCCACGGTGCCATGCCATGGACAGCTCTGGCTGTCAGCCTGATGTTGAAATATCCTAATCTTTATTATTCAACAAGCGCGATGGCGCCAAAATACTACCCCAAGGACATCATCGATTATGCCAATAGCCGCGGCAGCGATAAGATCATGTTCGCGGGCTATTTCCCGATCGGCCTGACATTAGATCGAATCTTCGACGAGCTCAAACAATTACCGCTGCGTGAGAATGTCTGGCCGAAATTTTTACACGAAAATGCTCAACGCGTTTTCAAGATTTAACCAAAAAATCATCAAGGAGACTCAAATGAATCAGATCAGAACGAACTATCCACAGAACATAGATCAACCCGCCGCGGCGCGCTTTCCGATGCCCGTGCCTTTTGGCTGGTATGCCATCTCCTTTGCTGACGATCTCAAGCCCGGCGAGCTCAAGCCGCTGCATTATTTTGGCCGCGAAATGGTTTTATTCCGAACCGAATCCGGCGAAGCTCATGTGATCGATGCGTTCTGCGCTCATCTAGGAGCGCATTTGGGCTATGGCGGCAAAGTGAAAGGTGATGCGGTCTCTTGTCCATTTCACGGCTGGCGATGGAACGGCGCGGGACAATGTATCGAAATTCCCTATGCTCAACGCATTCCGCCTTTGATGCAGCGCAGCAGCGCCATTCATAGCTATCCAACCATTGAGCGCAATCGATTTATTTATGTATGGTATCACCCGGAAAATAAAAAGCCGCTTTGGGATATCCCAACCTGCGCCGAAACGACCAACTCCGAATGGAGCGATTTTAAAAAATTTAGCTGGGTGGTCAAATCACACATTCAAGAACAAGCAGAAAATAGCGTTGATTCAGCACATTTTCGCTTCGTCCATGGCACAGTCAACGTGCCGCGCTATGAAACCACTTACGATGGCTACAAACGCAGCGCTGTCATGAAATCAAAAATGCGAACACCTCGCGGCAATGTCGATGGCGCGATCATCATCGAAAGCGCAGGACCGGGATTCGGCACAACGAGATTCACCGGAATCTGCGAGACCGTGCTGTTGTCGATGACAGCGCCGATCGATGTCGAAAACACCTATGTCTGCTTCGCCTTCATGCAGAAAAAAGTCGATGGCAAAGAGCCCGTCGGCGGCGTCCACGATGCGATCATCAAGGATATCTGCAAGCAAATGGAAGAAGACATACCTATCTGGGAACATAAGAAATTTTTCCCGCAGCCCTCTTTATGCGACGGCGACGGACCAATTATGGAGTTCCGCCGCTATTACCGGCAGTTTTATCTCAATTACGATGAGAGCGAGAAAAAATGGCGCGAAACCCAACAAGAGCTCTACGGAGCTTAAAATCCTGATTTTTTGGAGTGAATGAATAATGCTTAGACCTGTCAGTGAGACGTTCCTTGAAGACCAGATCGATCATAATCAATCGGCCTATCCTGCGATGTTTAAAACGCCGCAAGATTTTGATCTCAACGATCCGCTCGCTTTTAAGAATGGCCAGCCCTTTGAGTTTTACAAAAAACTGCGCGAAAAAGCGCCGATCGCTTGGGTGCCTATCCCACGCGCAACCGGCTATTGGGCCGTTACAAAATATGACGACGTCCGCTATATCGAAACGCATCCGCAGATTTTTTCATCTCAAAAAGGCGGCATCCTATCCTTTTACGGCACTTCTGAAACCAAACGCCATCAGAGAACGCATGAAGCCTCACTCAATACGATGATCTGTCTTGACCAGCCTTATCATATTCCCTTGCGCATGCAGCATCGCTCGTTTTTCTCGCCGGACTATGTCGCCAAACTGCGCGGTCGCGTCGAGGAAGAGGTCGAGCGACTCATCGATCGAATGGCCAAAGCCGGGCCGATCTTGGATTTAGTTCATCACTTCTCCAATCATATTCCTTTATTCACGATATGCGAGATCCTCGGCATAGAAAAAAAGGATCGCGCGAAGATTATTCGCTGGGTGCATTATCTTGAATCCTCACAGCTCAAATTTGTCGAGCGGGAAAAAGGCCATAACAGCCCAATCTTTTTTATGAAATTTGCCTATCAAGTATGGCAGATGATGAGATATGGGCAGAAAGCTCTGCACAGACGCAGACAATATCCGCGTGATGATTTGCTGTCGGCGATCGCCGCTGCCAAAGTGGGCGACGATCTGCTCTCCGATCAATATCTTGACGGCTCATGGCTTTTGATCGTTTTCGCCGGCAATGATACCAGCCGCAATGCCATTTCCGGCACGATGCGCCTCTTGACCAAGTTCCCCGAACAAAAACAAAAACTGCTCGATGATCCATCCAAGATCGAGAATATGGTTTCCGAAGCGGTCCGCATGGTCTCGCCGGTGATCTATATGCGCCGCACCGCCACCAAAGACACCGAAATCAGAGGCCAGAAAATCGCCGCTAACGAAAAACTCATCATGTTTTACGGCGCGGCCAATCGCGATCCGGATATATTTCCCAACCCCGATGTCTTTGATGTTGAACGCGCCAACGCTCAAGATCATCTTGCTTTTGGGCTTGGGCCTCATGTCTGTTTGGGCAAGCGGATCGCACAAATGCAGATCCAAGCCGCTTATGCGCATCTCCTCAAGCGGTTTCCCAACATCAAATGGACCGGCCGACAAAAAATCTCGGCCAATAATTTCGTCAGCGCGATCTCAGAGCTCGAAGTTGATCTAGGAACCCGCTAGAAAAAAATCTGAACGCGCAACCTCACGATATGAATATCAGCCTCATAATCCGAAAAAAGGCCGGGCGATTGAATATGACAAAACGAGCTCAGAGGCCAAAGCGTGGATGGATAATCTCCGCGCTAATCAAGAATAAGAAGAATAATTGGCAAGAATAATTTTTGGCCTTTATGGTTTGACACAATTATGGTTTAACCCAATGCCGAAACCCTGTGCCGATCAAATTGCGATAAAGCTTATAGACACCCGAAACGGTTTTGGTTAACAAAGGCGTTTGGATTTCTTTGTTAAAGGCGGGGCGCTGTTTGAGCCTTTGAAACCAGAGTGCCAGCTTTGGATGCCAGAGCTTAAACGGATAACCCACGCGCTGCAGGCGATCCGTGTTGATGAACCAGGCAGCATCAAGCGCTGAAGGCGCTTGGCCGCCAAGGAAATCATCGTCCAAGATCGCCTCAATGTGATCCAAAGCGCCGCGGAGTTTCGCTGCCGAGCTTTGAGCGGCTTCGCGCGTAACGCCTTGCTGCGCAAAGCTGCGCCACCATGCGACTTCTTTTTGGCGCTGTTCATCCTGAACGCCTTGCGTCTCATAACGCTGGAGGGTCTCCTCAGATTTTACGACCAGTTTCTTCGGCATAGCGAAACCCATCGTCAGATTGCGGATATCCTTATGGATTTGATCTTCTGCCTCCAGTTCTTCTTCATCGCGATCGCGAAAAAAAGACGGCGCAGCACTCGGCAGGCCGTCAAGATAATGCATAATATCATTGCTTTCGACATGCACCACGCCGTCATGCACCAAGGCCGGCACGACTCCGCGCGGGTTAATCCCCAAAAACCATTTGCTCACATGTTCCTGTTTGACGAGGTCGACAAGATGAGACGTCCATGCCATATTTTTTTCGTTGAGGAGAATGCGCACCTTTTGCGAGCAAATGGATGAGTAAAAGTGGAGCAAATGCAGACCCTGCCAGTCCAAAACTTCTTTTGTCAAAATTTGCTCCGGACGCATAATCATCTTTATGCCCTCCTCTTACAACGGGTTGAATCCACTCAATTATAATTCACAAACGGAGCATAATCAATCAAATTATGGGCAAATTATGGGCAAGTTATCGGGCACTTTAAAAGGAGCTTTGGACGCGAAATCTAATGCTATGAATGTTCACGCGTGACGCGGATAAAAGGCCGGGCGCTTGCGCGCCCAGTTCGCTTGACGCATCAACGCTGTCGATCAGCTGGCGGAATGATAGATCCTTGTCAGAACGCACAAACTCATAGCCAAGGGAAAACCGCGCGGACGCATAGGTGAAATCATGGCGATAGACCAGACCCCCATAAAGCGCGTAGCCTCTGTCGAAATTGTTTGTCTCAAGGGGCTGCGGCGCGCCGGCGATTACATCGGAAAAAAAGCCGCTTGAAAAACCCGCGCCGCCAGTATCAAGAAAGCTGTAGCGTCCGACAATGGCGAAGCGATTTTGAAAAATATCATAATCCACCACAACATTGACGCCATGGCTGTTGGCAGTCGGCGCGACGGTGGCGCGGTCGGGCGCGCCGTCATCATAAAAGCCGCCTGTGATAAACTGCCCATGTTTGGCGCTGGCGTAAAAATATTCACTCCGCAAACGAAAGCGGTCATAGTCAAATTGGAGATAGGGGTTCAGCGCATAAAGCTCGGCGAAACGCTGCTGCGCAATCGGGAAATAGGCAACGCCCTGCGAGTGCCACGCCGCATTAATGCCAACATCATAAAACATGGCGCCGATTTTTTGCTCGTGCGCCAAGCCGACATAAATGCCCCAATCTTGCCGCCGGTTGCTCGCCTCGCCGCCAAACGGATTGTACATATTGCTCGCCGCCGCGACATGATATTTCACACCGACCAGCGCGCCGTCCCACAATACAGAAACCCCGCGCGCGCCCAGCCCCAAAGGCGTACAGACATAGCCATAAGGACGCCCCTCGACTCCGCCCCATTGCGTCACGCCGGTGAAATAGTTGGTCGCAAGAGAGCGCTCAATGACCAGCAGCTCGGTCGCAGGCGTGAGGTTCTCCATGCCGAAAGGCAGCTTGGCATAGCCGATCCGCAAATGTCCGATCTCGCCGCGCCATGCGGCCCATGCCTGATCGAGAAGATCGCGCCGATCGGCATAGGGCGCTGGTCCAGAACTATTTTTGAGATCCAGCGCGCCCACGATTTTTATCTGAAAAGATCCCGCAAACTTCGCATCAACCCCAAATCTGAGCCGCCGGAGCAGAATCTCGCTCGTATTGGCGAAAGCAGGAACAGGAGCTAAAAAATATGCGTCGGTGCCATCGCCGTCAGGATCGCCAAAGGCCGGTATGAGGCTGCGATTATCGTCAGCATCAACAAAATCATATTGCGTATCAATCTGCCCGATGATCTTTATATCGCGCACGATGCCTGCTTTGGCCGTTAACGGCATCAAAAGCCCGGTAAGAAAAACAAGAAAAAAGCCAATATATAAAAAATCATATCGGTGAGATGAGGTCATGCCCGCTCCAGACCCTCTCCCGATTTTGCTAGATTTTGCTAATGGTTGAGAAATATCACAGACAGCGCGCTTGTCAGTTCAATTCAGGTAAACTATTTGTGTAGATGCATTGAACAAACGAGACTTAAACAGAAAAGGGGCGAAAGTCTAATAAGTCAACAAAAGCCTATCAGTAACTATTTCATTCTCCAAAGTCCTACCTTCCATTTGAAATCTTCTAAGCATTGAACGACCACAGTTAACGGCTACTTCACGTTCAAATAAGCTGTTAGGTACATGAATATCACATATCAAATCACCAGATTTCTTAGAACCATCTATACTAAGAGCAATATAAACCCCACGTTTTTTACATTCTTGTATTTTGCTTAATAGAGCTTCTAGGTTGAAATTTTGTGCCCCATACAAAATAGCTTGCGAAAAAGAATATGGTGGATCACAGTAAATCAAATCTCCTGCCTGTGACATATTCATAGCATCCAGATAATCAATGTTATAAAACTTTGTTTGTAAAACTCTTTTGTGCCAAGCATGAACCCTTTTACTAAAAGATTCTGGTGATATTGGATCATGCACTCCACAGGGAGTTGACATGTAGCCATCTTCCTTCCTAAAACGGATGACACCACCATAGCATAAGCGACAAAGAAAAAGAAAATCTGCACCATTAGGAGAAGAATTATATTTTTCTTTAATAAGTTCGTATACTTCCTGTTTCAACATCTTCTCTAGTAATTGCCAGCGATCTCTATACCATTGTTCCAATAGCTCAGGATCGTACTTTAAAACATCCCATATTTCCATTAAGGGAACAAAAGTATCAGAAGCCACAGCTACATTAGGAGCAAGTGTTCCTAATATTGCACCTGAACCTAAAAACGGTTCAAAATATGTACCAAAATAATCAGGAAAATAACTTATTATCTCATCAGCAAACCTCTGTTTGTTTCCGACCCATTTTAAGAGTTGTTGCTTAAATGGCTGAACGCAAAGACTTGTGTTCCTAGCACATTCTGGTAATTTAAGCGGTAAGGTTAAGTTAGCTTGTGACATCAATTTGTCCTCAATTTTACAAAAACAGGTGATCAATATTCTATTTTAGAATAAAAAGCAGTTTTTTAAGTATTATGCAAGAGAAAAATTCCCATAAAACTCAGATTATTATTCAAAATCTTTTAAAAGAAGAACGCAGAAAAAGAAACAAGAGCCAAAAAGATCTAGCAAAAGCAACAGGGTTTACACAATCCACGATTAGTAAATATGAATCTGGTGAAAGGGGGTTAAATATAATAGAATTTATGACCATCTGCAAAGCTCTGAATATCAATCTTTCAAGTTTTTTCATAGAATTAGAAAAAAGAATAAGGAAAAAACCTGACTATGAAACCTGAAGCCCGCTTCCTACAACAACCCAAGCCTTTTTGGGCAACTGTTAGATCACTAAGCCAAAAAATAGGTTATAGCAAAAAAGGAGAAGTAATCGTTCCAACGCCAGAACAAATGGCGCAAACATTTAAGGATTTAGATTTAGATTCTAATAAAATTATTGAGAGTAAAAAACCTACAGAATTGTGCATTCTACTCCATGATTACTTTTCCCATCGAGCTAAAATTCTTGCTGAACATGTTGAACCAAAGTTAATGAACAGCGACCGTGCAAAAATTACTTTTACAAAGTTAAAAAACAAGCTCAACCCTAAATGCCCACTACCCATGAACAAACAAAGAGGAGAAAAAAAAGCAGAAGCTTTTTTAACTTGCATCATCAACATGATAATAGAAGAAGCATCAAATGGCTTGCCGTGTGATTATGATCCAAGACAGCTTATGACGATTACAAAGAATGGCTCTCCATTAAGAACACAAGCAAGACGGGTTGATGGGGCTTTTCCTGATATTGTAAACCCTATAGCTATATGGGAGATTAAAGAATATTATTATACCACCACTTTTGGCAGCCGCGTGGCGGATGGTATTTATGAAACTCTATTAGATGGATTAGAATTAGAAGAATTGCGAGAGCGTGAAAATATTAACGTTAAACATTATCTAATGATCGATGCTTATAACACGTGGTGGAAAGATGGAAAATCTTATCTATGCCGTTTAATAGATATTCTACACATGGGCTACGTAAATGAAATTCTTTTTGGCTATGAAGTCGTTGAAGAACTGCCGCGCATTGTTGCGGAATGGGTAGAACTCACGAAGATCAGAGCTGCGAGTGATCTACACCAAAAGACACCCAATTAATGATGATCTGGTGAGGATTCCTTGATTTTCAAAATGTATATGTGACAATTGCATATCTCACCCCATATCGGGCGGCGGGGGCGGGCCCCAGATCGTGCCGAGAAGCTCGGTGGCGGGCTGGCGGCTCGGCGCTTTGGACGCATCAAACAGATCCCCATCGGTCCAATGTTCTATCATATGACCCCACGGGTCGCGCCAATAGTCAAACACTTGGCTGCCCAATATATGCCGCCCGACGCCCCAGACTTTCTGCGCGTTGATCTCTTCCAGCGCGGCGCGGCCTCGCATTAAGTCGTCGATATTTTCCACTTCAAACGCCGCATGATTGAACTTCGACTCGCCTAATCCGGCGAGGAATATCGTGTGATGATCAACCGGCATGTCGCCGCGATCGCAGCGCATGAAGGCGCCGATCACGTCATTTTCATCGGCGAGAAAAACCTCGTCCGAGACCAGCAGGCCGAAGCGGGCGCGATACCACGCGCCGCTTTTTTGATAATCCTTCACGCCCAGCACGCAATGGCCGAGCCGACGCACATGAGACGGACCCTGATGTTTGGCGATGCGCTCGTTGAACCGGCCATAATGGCCGTCCATATTATGCCGACTTGCAATGGCGATGTCTTGTTCCGGCAATTTTTTGATGCCATGCACCACTTCCACCAAGAAGCCATCGGGGTCGCGCAGAGCGACGCGCTTGCCGCCGCCCGGCTCGGCGCGCTCTTCAACTTTGAGGTTTTCGCTCGCCGCGAGGTCATACAAATCTTTTTCGCTGCCTGCTTCTAGAGCCAAGCCGACAAATTCGGCCTCGCCCTTTTCGGTAATGTGGCAGCAGAAGTCAGAGCCATAGCCGCGCATATAAAGCGCCTCGTCGGTGGCAGCGCTTTCCAAAAGACCGAAGCCGAGCAAAAAGTTTTTCATCGTCTCCAGATCAGGCGCGCGGAACCGGACATACATTATATCAATCACTTTAATCATGATGAGTCTCCTTCAAGGTTGATGATCTGGTAGCCGATGCGCGGATAATGAACATGGATGTCTCCGGCGCGATCGCTGGTGCGGTGGATGATGATTTCATCATCGGCTAATTTTACCAACCGGCCTTCCACCGGATCAATGCCCAATGTTGTATCGATGACGCTGATCCGATCGCCGACGCTTGCTGAAGCCTGTGTTTGCGGCGCAGCCTGCTGGGCGATCTCAACCGCTTGCGCCGCTGTGATTTCACGCGGCGACCCTTGTCCAAAGCCTTTGATCCGATCCATCCATTTGCGGATATGGGCGTAAGGCTCCATGACAGAGGCGAGCCCCGGATTGCTCGCGACAAACCACACACAATGATAAAGCGCAAAATCGGCGATGGTCGGCTCGCCGAAAATGAAATCCTGTTTGGCAAACTGACCGTCAAAGGCTTTCATATAGACGGTGAAATAGCTTTCGGCGACATCCGGCTCTAATCTGCGCGACGGATATTTGCCTGAGGTTGCCATTTTTTGGCGATCCGCCATGAACGCCGCCATCTGCTCGTCTGATATTTGCGCGCGAAACGCCTCTATGCCGCGCGGCGAGAACGCCACAGCGACGGCAATCCGAAAAAAATGATCGTCAGCCCATTGCGCGAGCGTTTCCGCCGCCGCGCTGATCGCCTCAGGATAGAGCGCGGGTGCGCACTGGTGCTGATCAATCACGCGGCAGATCAGCCTTGTGTCACAATAAATGTCGGCGCCGATCTGCATGACCGGCGTGCGGCGATAGCCGCCGGTGAGCGCCGTTAAATCGGGCTTGGGCATGATCGGTGGAATGATCACCGAATGGTAATCCAGCTGCTTGAAGCCGAAAACCGCGCGAACCTTCTCCGAAAAGGGAGAGGCTTGATAGTGATGAAGAATGAATTTCATAGTTTTGGCCCTCCTGAGACATTGGGAACATCATATCATCAATTATCATAAGGGTTTGTTTTTTGTTAGCGTTCTTTGCACCGCCTCGTACCAGCCTTTAAGTTTTTTGACTCTTGTGGTCTCATCTATATTTGGGACAAAGCGCGCCTCCTTGTGCCAACCACCTGCGGCTTCGGCCAAAGAATCATAAAGCCCAGCACCCAGCGCAGCAAGCATCGCCGCGCCGCGCGCCGTCGTTTCAATGTCTTTGGGACGCTCGACAACAGCGCCGGTCATATCGGCGATAGACTGCATCAGCCAATCATTTGTCGCCATGCCGCCATCGACACGCAAAAGTTTCGGGCTCATATGCTTGCCCATCGCATCGAGCAGGTCGCAAGTTTGATAGGCAACCGATTCTAAACAAGCGCGCACGATCTCAGCTGATCCTGTCCTTTGCGTGAGGCCAAAAAACGCGCCGCGCGCATCAGCATCCCAATAGGGCGCGCCAAGACCGCTCAACGCCGGAACGAAATAAACATTGCTTTCATTTTTAGCCTGAAGCGCCAATGTTTGCGAATCCTGCGAAGTGGGAATGAGACCCAAAAGATCGCGTAGCCATTGGACAATCGCCCCAGCCATAAAGATCGAGCCTTCAAGCGCATAGAAGCTGCGGCCATTGATTCTAAACGCCGTCGTCGTGAGAAGTCCCTGCGCGGGCTTGGGCGCTTGCGATCCGGCATGCAAAAGAAGAAAACCGCCCGTGCCATAGGTGCTCTTGGTTTGGCCGACGCTCAGACAATTCTGCCCGATCGCCGCCGATTGCTGATCTCCCACCGCGCTCCTGATCGGCAGCGTCAAGCCTTGCACAAGATTGCGCGCTTCGCCAAAATCATCGGCGCAGTCGCGCACTTCGGGCAAAATCGACGCGGGAACGTCAAATAATTTCAAAAGGTCTTCATCCCATGCGCTTTTGTGAATATCAAACAACATCGTCCGTGAGGCATTGGTGGCGTCGCTCGCATGAACACGCCCTTCGGTGAGTCGGTAGATCAGAAAACTCTCGACTGTGCCAAAGGCCAATTGACCACGCGCGGCCTTTTGGCGCGCGCCCTCTACGTGATCGAGAATCCACTTGATCTTCGTCGCCGAAAAATAAGGATCAATCAAAAGGCCGGTGCGCGCCGCGACCATATCGCCGAGTCCCTCATCGCGCAGATGCTGGCAGAGCGGCGCGGTGCGCCGATCCTGCCAGACGATCGCGTTATAGATCGGCGCGCCGGTTTTGCGATCCCAGAGCAAAGTTGTTTCTCTTTGGTTGGCGATCCCCAAAGCGGCCACCTGACCTTCATGTGCATTCAAAACTTGTTGGGCTGTGATAAGGCTCGTTTGCCAGATTTGTTCCGGGTCTTGCTCAACCCATACACCTCGATTTTGGGCATCACGGTTTTGGGGCGCGAACGATTCCAAAGCCTGCTGCGCGAGCTGAGGCTTGTTCGCGCCGACATAAAGAAGCGCGCGGCTTGATGACGTCCCCTGATCGAGCGCGAGTACAGGCGCGGGAAATCCCTGATCTTCTTGAGCCATAATGAACCCATCTATTTTGATGATGGACGATTTTTTGATCTTTCTTTATAATCTTATCACGATGAATTCTTCTCAAGAAATTTCGATACAGCCTATGAGTGGGAATTGCGGCGCGCAGATTGACGGGGTGCAGATCAACGCCGATCTTTCCAACGCCGCTTTTGATGCGATCCATCAAGCTTTTCTTGATTATGGCGTCGTATTTTTCCGCGCGCAAAAGATCAGCTTGGAAGATCAGATCGCTTTTGGCCGACGCTTCGGCACCTTGGATGAACATCCGATCGTCGAAGGCATGGGTGAATATCCAGAAATCATCAAAGTGGTCAAGCCTGCGGGCGCATCAGCGCAGTTCGGCACGGGATGGCATACGGATAATTCGTTTTTTGCCGCACCCAGCATGGCGACGATCCTGTTCGGCAAAAAAGTTCCGCCCTATGGCGGCGACACTTTATTTGCCAATCAATATCTTGCCTATAAGACTCTCTCCGACGGCATGAAGAAAATGCTCGATGGCCTCACCGCCATTCACTCAGCGCGCTATGCCTACACATCGCCGCAGACAAAAGAAAAATATGAAGGCCGCGCACCGATGAAATATAAATGGAGCAAACAAGTTATGGAAGAAGTCGAACATCCGGTCGTGCGGATACATCCTGAGACAGGCAAGAAGGCGCTTTATGTCAATCAAATGTTCACGACTCGCTTTAAGGATATGACAGAAAAAGAATCTCGCCCGCTGCTTGATTATCTGTTCGGGCACGCCGCGCGTCCTGATCTATGCTGCTGCTTTACGTGGCAACAAGATTCGGTGGCGATCTGGGATAATCGCTGCGTTCAACATTACGCCACAGATGATTATCAAGAGTTTGAACGGATAATGTTTCGTGCGACCATCAAAGGGGACAGGCCATCACCAAAGAAGAAGGGAGCAGAACAATGACATCGACATTATCTCAGCGCAAAAAATTGCGTTTTTGGGGCTGGGGCTATGAAGACGAAGCGCTCCGCGTGGAAGAAGAGGCGATAATCCGCAAATCTGTGGCGCGGCGCGTCGGCGATCTGGTGAAAGAAATCGCGCCGCCGACAGAAGATGAAATGGATCTGCGCACACCGCGCATCAAGCCGCCCGCAGCTTTTGATGAGATCATTTCGGCGACACCTTATGACCGTCTTGTTCATTGTTTTGGCAAGTCATTTCCCGATATCGTGCGAATGTTGATGCGTCATGTGCCCTGCCCGCCTGATCTCGTTGCGTTTCCGCGCAATGAGCAGAATGTGATCGATATTTTGGACTGGGCATCAAGAGAAAATATCGCGGTGATTCCTTATGGCGGCGGCACGAGCGTATGTGGCGGCGTTGAAGGTGATGTCGGTGAAAATTATGACGGGGTGATCTCGCTCGATATGCAATATCTCAATCGTGTGCTCGAAATCGATCATGTGAGCCGCGCCGCTTTGATCGAAGCTGGCGCGACCGGTCCGGAAATTGAAAATCATTTGCGCGAACATAATTTAACTTTGCGACATTTTCCGCAAAGTTTTGCCTTCTCAACTTTAGGCGGCTGGATCGCAACACGGTCGGGCGGACATTATGCGTCGGTCTATACGCATATTGATGATTTTGTCGAATCGACTCGCTTGGTTGCGCCCGGCGGCGTGATGCAAACGCGGCGTCTGCCGGGTTCGGGCGCAGGCCCGTCGCCCGATCGCTGGGTGATCGGCTCGGAGGGCGCTCTGGGCGTGATCACGCAGGCTTGGGTGCGATTGCAAAACCGGCCTCGGTTTCGCGCATCGGCGACAATCGGGTTTGAAAAAATGACGCAAGCGGTCGCGGCGGTGCGCAGCCTGTCACAATCGGCTCTTTTTCCGACCAATTGCCGCCTGCTCGATGAGGCAGAAGCGCGGAGCAATCGTCTTGGCGAGCGGTCGGTTCTGTTGTTAGGCTTTGAATCCGCCGATCATCCGGTGGACGCATGGTTTGAGCGCGGCTTGGAGATCGCCGCCGATCACGGCGGCATCTATGAAAAAAACCCATCTTCCAAAAATTCAGATCCCAAAAACTCATCTCACCGCGCAGGCATGATGGGAGCGTGGCGCGACACTTTTTTGCGCATGCCCTATTACCGCAATCTGACGACTCGTCTGGGTTTAATCTCGGACACGTTCGAGACCGCGATCAGCTGGGCCGACTTTGATGACTTTTATCAAAATGTGTGCGACAAAATGCAGGCTGAACTCAAACGCATCACCAACGAGAACACAGCACTCTCATGCCGCTTCACGCATATTTATCCTGACGGTCCAGCGCCTTATTTTTCATTCACGACTTTGGGCACCAAGCGCGGCGATCTGTCGGAGATGTTGGAAAAATGGATAGAGATTAAACAGGCCGCCAATGAGATCGTCGTGGGACAGGGCGGCACAATCACTCATCACCACGCCGTTGGGCGCGACCATCGCAGCGGTTACGATCAGCAAATCCCCGGCCTCTTCCGCGACGGCTTAAGAGCGGTGAAATTGCGTTTTGATCCAGCGGGCATTCTCAACCCGGGAATTTTGATCGACCCCGACAATCGTTCTTTAGGACGCCCCCATACTTTAGGACGCACTGGCGCGCTACGCGGCAGCAGCAAAACTTAAAATTCTTGACTGAAATTCTTGACTATTGTGGCGGATCAATTTATATTAAACTCTATCAGTCAAAGAAAAATCATCTACACGAGAAGGAACATCATGAAGATTCAATTTACAGCCATCGTCGTGGCTTTATCTTTTTTTGCTGCTGCGTGCAGCACAACAGGTGATCAGATCAGCTTGATCACCGAATGCAAATTCACCGACAGCTCGAAGGCGCCGCCATGGACATGCAATTTTGACGAGACATTGGATATTCCTCAATTAAAAAATATCACTTGGGCGGTCGGGCGCGCCAAAAAAGCGGCGGCAGGTGAAGCCTTCCAGAAAAGAATCGCAACACTCAATGGAAGAGGCCAATTGCTTAACCAGATTTCGGTGCGCGTTGAAAATCTGATCCAACAGCAAGTGCAAGGCAGCAACGCCCAAGATGCCGCTGAGCAATTCATCCAAAGTTTTTCAGAAGGAATCCTCGCCGGATCGCGGCCCTACAGCACAGCAACCGATCCGCAAAGCCGGGAACTCTATTTGATCGTCGGCATCAAAGATGCAGACTTCAAGAAAAACATCGAGGGCAACAAACAATATCAAGAGCTCAAAGAAGCGATCCTCGCCGGAGACGGCGGTGAGGCCACTGCGCACAGGATTGACGCAGGCCTTGCACGCATCAGTGAAGCCAAAAAGAATGTCGGTCTCGAAGGCGCGCGCAAGCTCGCCCAAGAGCGCAAAAAAACAGCGCCATAAGCAGCGCAACAAACTTTGAAAGACAAACCATGAAATATGGTTTATCAACTCTCATCATCGGCGCTCTGCTTGCGATACCGATCAGCAGTCAGGCGCAAAACGAGCATGTCGTCAGCGAGGGCAAATCAAACCACAACGATTTCAACCGCAGACTCGAAGATAGAAAATCCCGGCTTGGGTCGCGCCAGCAAGATTTTGCGAGAAAAATCCGGCGCAAGAACAAAGGTTTTTCCAACTTGATCGCAAAAAAATGGCAGGAGTTTGAACTCAAAGCGGGCGCGCGCAACCCTTATCGTCGAAGGCCGAAGCCGCGCAACATTCAACCCCTGCCCCCTCCACAAGACCCTTCAGCAAAAAATCTGCCGACACCGCAATTGCCGCAAAATCTCAGACACGCCCAACCGCCGCGCCTGCCTTCATTTCCCTCGCAGCGCGATCTTGTCGCTATCAAGATAGATTTATGGGGAAGCTCTGCCTCATTTCAGGTTCCCCGCGCGCTTGTCAAGGCGATGCCTCAAAATGAGCAAATCACCGAAGAGGATGTCCGCAATTATTGGAATATAGCCAGCGCTTCGGCCATTTTCGTCATCAGCCAAACGCGCGAAGTGCGCGCTCAGCTTGCTCTGAACGATTGGGGGTATATGCTTTTACTTCACAAAATTGCGCGCATTTTGTTTCCTGATCGCAGCTCGGCGCGCATGATGTGGGTTTGGCAAATGACGAGAATGTCCGAAATCGACGCGCGCCTCGCTTTGAGCGATGACCGAGCTTTCGTGCTGCTGGCTTCAAGGCAGACCATTTTTGAAGTGCCGAGATTGCCCTTAGGCCGAACGCACTATTATATCGTGCGCTTGCCAGACGAAAAAGCTTTGCTTGCCGGACAAAGAGTGAAAACTTATCCCGTTGACAATCACAGAACATCTTTGCGCGCGGCTGATCTGAAAATGCGGCAAGCGCCGCTGATCTGGCAGGCGCAGAACAAAACACGCAAATTATCTTTTTCTTTTGGCGGACGTAGGTTTCAGCTTGAGGTTCCGGTCAACCAAGCGATGTTAAATTATATGGCGGATTTTCCCTTATCGGATTTTTCAGTTTTTGTTGATGCGCCTTTATCGCCTCAGATTGCCGAAGCGCTCAAGGCGCAGCTTGCGCCGATCATTCAAGAATTGGCGCAGGAGGATCAAACCAACGCGGTTAATTTTCTTTTGCGCCTCGTGCAGACATCCTTTCGCTACCAAAATGACATCGATCGCATCGGCAAAGAAGATTATTTTTTTGGCGAAGAAACTTTGAATGCGGCAGTCTCCGATTGCGAGGATCGAGTCGCTTTATTCGCGTGGCTAACGACGAATCTTTTAGGCATCAAGACTGTGGCGGTATTTTGGCCTGGACATCTTGCTGCGGCGGTGCGCCTTGACGGAGCTAAAGGGCGCGGCATCACCTATCGCGGCCAACGTTATGTTTATGCCGATCCGACATTCATCAATGCTAATATAGGCCGCGCGGTTCCGGCATTTGAGACAAAAAAACCCGCGCGTGTCATCCCCATAGGACGCTAGAATGTTTGAAGGAAAAAAAATTCTTTTTTTATTGATGATGATCGGCTTTGCTATTGAGCTATCGGCGTGCGCCTCCACCGATCCTGCTTTTCTACAGCATATGCGCATTGAATGTGCGCAGAAACATGATCCATGGCGCGCATCGATCGATGATTATTATCTTTGTGTCGATGGGGCAAAAGAAGGGCCATCGCGCGGCGATGAAAAAGCTAACAAAACAATCGACCATCCATCTAAGCGGCTCCATGATGAGATTCGCTTTGTAAAGCAAGCGCCGCAAAAGGACGCGCCTTGGCTGATGATGGAACTCGGAACAAAAGCCTTCGCCGCAGGCGAGATCAACCTCGCGCATAGTCTATTTGGAAATGCGGCTCAGGCGGTCGAGACCATCTATGGCGACAGCCCTCAGGCACAAAAAGCGCGCGCAGCCTTTCGTCAGGAAGCTGACAAATTGTTCATCGGCGAGACGCATGAACGCGCGATGGTGTTTCACTATTTAGGCTTGCTTGATCTCGCTGCTGGGGATGAGCAAAATGCGCGCGCATCGTTTCGCGCGTCTTTGCTGCAAGATTCTTTGTCAGCCAGCGATCGCTTCCGGCAAGATTTTGCGAGCTCTGTATGGCTGACCGGCTGGGCGTCTCATTGCGTCGGCAGCGCGCGCGCCAAACAAGATTTTGCCAAAGCCGAAAAGCTCATAGGCACAAAAAGCCCGGCACGCGGCGATAATCTTCTTGTGGTCGTCGAATTGGGACAAGGGCCGTTCAAACTGACCGCAGGCCAATATAGCGAGAAACTCATCTATGCCGCGCACAAAACAACACAGATTGAACATTCATGGCAGCCTGCTCAGTTTGATCTATTTCGTGCCAACGATTTGCACTTTCAAGCGACAAGCCGTGGTGATCGAACGTTTGACCAATATCTCAAAGCGCAAAGCGAAGCCAAGCAGACAGCAAAGAATGTTGGCGATGCGGCATTGATCGCAGGCTTGGTTATTCTTGATACAGCCGCACGGATGGCGAACGCGAGCACGCGCAACAGAGATTATTCTGCCGCCGCAGGCGTGACGGCGCTTGTTGGCACAGCGGCTCTAGCGGTTTCGGGGATCAGCTATGCTGTCGGGGCGGCGATCAATCCCGCCGCCGACACGCGCACTTGGCGCACTTTGCCACGGACGATTTTTTTAGGCAGTTTCAAAGCACCGCGACGCGCAAAAACTCTCACAGACCTCAAAGGAAATGATCCCGCCCTCACGCGCTTGATCCAATGGATTGAATCTCATGAGGAGGTGGCCAGTGTTTTTTCCGGCACCCTTTCCGATAAAGGGCAATGTCGGCTATTATGGATACGTGATCAAAGCTCCAATCATTAAAAGGTTTTTGAAATTATGCGAAAAGAGCATTGTTTTGCGATTTTATTTGTTGCGATGAGTCTATCGGCTTGCGCTCGCGGCGGCGCAGGCATTGCGGCGCACGAGCTTGCGGTCGATCAGCCTGGCCCTTTGAGATGTCTCGGCCTTGAAGGCCATGATATTTTGAAACTCTCGCGCGAAGTGGCCAAAGACATCAAAGACTCTTTCGTCAAACAAAATCAGGCCATCTTCCAAGAAGGAAAAAAGATTAGAATCATTGTTGACTCAAAAGCATTCGCTAATGAAACATCGCAGGCGATCAATCTCAATATGATCACCGACCAGCTCGCGACCGATCTACAAAGAGCGGCGGGCAAAGGATTGGCTTTTCTCAGTCGTGAAGATATCGATCTTGTCGGCCAAGAGCGCGCGCTCAAGCGCGCGGGCGCGGTGGATCAAGGCGCGCTCGGATTGGCGGACAAAATCGCCGGTGCCGATTACCGCATGGCAGGACGCATTTCAGCGCTGCAAGCGCAGACCGACGCAACACAGCAGCAAACGACGAATATCGCTTTGCGCCTGCTTGACCTCGAGACCGGTCAGCGCGTCTGGTCATGGACGAAAAATTTCGCGAAAGGCGGTTATGATGACATCTATTGTCAATAATCGCATGATCGTGTTGGCGTTTATTCTTTGCGGCTGCGCTGTTGATCGCGCAGCGATCAACGCTTCGGTGAGCGCGCGCGGTCAAATTGGCATCGGACGAGATCAAGTCGCAAGCATTGCGCGAAGCGCGATCAAGGATATAAGGCATTTTTTTGCCAACCAGAGCGTCTACCAGAGCGCCCAAGATTGTCCGGTGCGGATCATGCTCGATTCTCAAAGGCTCGATAATGAAAGCTCGGAGCGCATCGATTTCGACCTCATCACAAAGGGCTTTCGCGATCATATCAATGATAAGGCAAATGAAAAAGAGCTCAGTCTCACCGGACGTCCAGTTATTTTTGTTGATGTCGATCGCAATATTGTCGCGGGTGAATTTTCGCGCGACAAATGCCGCGCGCCAACATTAGGCGCAGATTATTTTCTTGCCGGGCGCATCATCTCTGAGGATAAAATCGACCGGCAAGATGTTCGTCAAAAACGAGTCTTGATTACTTTTTGGCTGCTCGATCTCGAAACCGGTGCAAAAACTTGGACTTCGCCCTCTTATGTTTTCAAAAACTATGGTCAAAACGATGTCATCTATCAGTAAATATCTGATTTTGTTAAGTTGTTTGTTATCGGGCTGCGCGACGCAGATCGCCTCAAACGCCTGCGACCTCGGCAACGCGGCGGCGGCCCCGCGCCCCTCATGGATCGGCCAGACTGCCTTTGAGATGAGACTCCCGCAAGGCTACTATTATGGCAAGGGCGCATCATCTTTGCGCGAAAACTATGCGCAGCGGCGCGACGAGGCGCTCGCGCAAGCCTATGCAGATATTGCGCGCCGAGTTTCTGTGAAAATTTTTTCACGGCAGGTCGTCCAAACAACGACACAAGAAACCCGCGCCGAAGCGATCACGAAAGCGATCACCGATCTCAACGCGCACGGCATCGAGACCATCCGCGAATGGCACGATACAAAATCGTGCGTGTTTCATGTGATGACGCGCGTCCCTGAGAAAGTCGCGCAGAGCTGGAAAAGCGCGGCGTCAGCCTATCTTGTTGAGCGTCCGGGGCTTGGTCTTGTGCGGCGCGCCGACGAAGATATCTATCGCCTGCGCTACCGTGAAATGGGCCGACCTGAGATTTTTATTCAATGGGAGGCTGGTGAAAATTTACAGAAATTTACACAGGGCGCAAATGATATTTTTCAAAATGCGGTGCGCCGTCATTTAAAAAAATACGGCATTGATCAATTGAGCTCTCAGAATGCTTCAGCTAAAATTGTGATCAAGCTTAAAGTTGCGGGGGTTTCGGATCAAATTTTTGTTGTCCATGCGCGCCTGATCAGCCGCAATGGCAGCGAAATTGCCGCTGCCGTCGGCGATGGCGATTACTCTTCGGCGCGCGCGCGTCCGACATTCGCGCCGCGTCGGGGCGGAGGCTTTGAATCACAGCAAACATCTCGGCCAGCGCGCGGCGCTTATCTTAGACAGATCGCCGGTGATCTTACCTTGCGCCTGATACGCGACTGGCTCGACAACGAACAGACAACGCGGCGCTAAACATCATAGATCATCATAATTAAAAAGAGCTTCATGTTTGATTGATCTTGAGCCAGATGACATTCAACGCCAAAGGTGTGAGCGCCAAGCTCATCCAGACAAATAAAGACAGAGATTCTGACGCCTCGCCGAGGCCGATCAGCGCGCGCAGCAATAAATGGCCGAAAATGCCAAAGCCAATTGCGATCAGCACAGGCGGCCAGCCTTTGGCGCGCACGACCTCCTTAAAATAGAGCCAAGAGATCGGCAGAAACAAAATGAGCGCCGTCATCACGCCCGGATTATATTCCCAGCGCCCGAGCGCGATCCCGATATGGAACAGGCCATTCGTCAATACAAGGGCGGCGGCGAAATAGCCCGGCCAAGTGAAGCGCTGGCTCGCCCAGATCGCAATGGCAAAACCGATCCAGATCGTCAAAGTATTGATCTGATAGAGCGAAGAGGGCGTGAGCTGCGGCGCATCGGCGCCCTGCAGCGCTAGAAATTCATTCGCATAGGTGATGAAATAATAGGCGCGGCCAAACAGATCGACGCCATGCTCTTCAAACTGGTGCAAAGTATAGATGGCCAATAAGAGCCAGTGCCATTTGGCGATGGTTTCAATGCGGTTTTCGCGCCAATCCGCGAGCAGAAAGAGAAGGATCGCCACGCCAAAACCCAGCCCAAAAATCGGCCATGTGGTCAGCAGATAGGCTTTGACCGGCGGCACAAAATGCAAAACAGCCGCACTGGCCAAAATCGCCAGCAGCATATAGATATTTTTTGTCATTCCATCCTCTTTCACGTAAATCTCAGTTCACCCTCAGCTGACCATGCGTCGGAATCCGTCCCGCTGTTTGTCAATAAATTGGTGCTTCATCGCGCCGAGAATGTGAAGCGCGATCAGCGCATAAAAAAGATAAGGCAAAATGACTTTATGAATCAGCCCCGGCGGGATGATCGCGTTTTGGTCGGGCGCCCAAAATAGAGGCAAGTCCCAAAAATAAAAGTGAGACAGCTTGCCGCCATAGGTGGACATGATGAATCCGCTCAGCGGGAAGGCGATCATAAACACATAGAGCATCACATGGACGCTATGCGCCAAGCGGCGCTCCCAAGTTTTGAGGCTCGCCGCAAGCGCCGGACGCGGATTGCGATAATGCCACACAAGACGCCCGAACACCAACAGCAGAACCGTAAAACCTAAAGATTTATGCGCAACATAAAAACCCTGGCGGTAGAAAGTATCTTCGGGAAGGATCGTCATGAACAGGCCCATCACAACAAGCGTGATAAATACGATCGCGGTGATCCAATGGAAATATCTCGACACGCGGCCATAGCGCGAGGGTTCGTTTTGCGCCGCAAGCACGAGCTGATCGTCGCGGCGCATCTGCCAGAATGTCACGACAGCAAGGAAAATGCCAGCAATCAAAGCGGCGAAAGCCTGCAAGCGAAGCAAAGCGGGTTTGATCGTGTCAAGCGGCAGATTTATCGGGCGTGGATTGTTCAAGACGCCTGCAAAATCAAACGCCATCAAAGCAGCAAACAGGGCAAAACAGATCAAAGACGCCGAAGCAACACCGAGCACCCTGACGCGCGCGCGCGCATGATTGAGAGTCAACGCGAGCATCACTGCGAGCAAAACAACCGCAAGCGACGCAAGGCTATCGATATGATAGGGCGCGCGCTCATCATTATCGCCGACTTTTTCAAACAGACTTTCGGGAATTTGAAGAGCAGCTTCACCTGCTTCCACTGATCCGCCAAACAAGCACAGAACTAGACAAATCGCTGCAAAAATCCTCATCACCCATCCTCCCTTCAAAAATTTGTTATCCGCCGAAATTATATCATATTTTTCTTGCGATAGACTTGCACAATTTAGGATACAATAAATCTATGACTGAGAAGGAAAGCTCGACCTCGCTGGAGCTTGACTTAAAGCAGGCGTGGCATGATATGGCGCTGATCCGGCGCTTTGAGGAAAGTTGCGCCCAGCTTTACAGCATGGGTCAGATTGGAGGCTTTTGCCATCTTTACATCGGACAGGAAGCGATCGTGATCGGCATGCAAAAAGCCATGCGCACGGGCGATCAAGTGATTACCGGCTATCGCGATCATGCTTTTATGCTTGCGTGCGGCATGGATCCCAAGCGGGTCATGGCCGAGCTCACAGGCCGCCGCGACGGCTATTCCGTCGGCAAAGGCGGATCGATGCATATGTTTTCGCTCAACCGGAATTTTTATGGCGGACATGGGATTGTCGGCGCGCAAGTGTCGATCGGCACCGGGATCGGCTTTGCTAATCATTATCGCGGCGATTCTCATGTGGCGCTAGTTTATTTCGGCGACGGTGCCGCCAATCAAGGGCAAGTCTATGAGAGCTTCAACATGGCGAAATTATGGAACTTGCCGATCGTCTATATTATAGAAAACAACCTCTATGCGATGGGCACAAGCCTTGAGCGCTCGACCGCGCAGAAAAATTTATCCAAGCGCGGCGAAGGCTTTGGCATAAGCGGCAGACAAGTCGATGGCATGGATGTCGAAGCGGTCTATCGGGCGGGCTGCGAGGCGGCAAGCCACGCGCGCACAGGCCAAGGCCCGATCCTGCTTGAGATGATGACCTATCGCTATCGCGGCCATTCAATGTCGGACCCGGCGAGATACCGTCCGCGCGAGGAAGTGGATCAAGTGCGCAAAGAAAACGATCCGCTAGCGCGGCTCAAAGATCTTTTGATCGAGCGCAACCACGCTACAGAAGATGATCTCAAGAAAATGCAGGCTCATGTCAAAGAGATCATCAAAGAAGCAGTCGTGTTTGCGCAGCAAAGTCCGCCACCCGACAGAGCCGAGCTCTATAAAGATGTGATCGCCGAATTGGGAGACAGCTAAATGCCGGTCAATATCTTAATGCCCGCTTTATCGCCGACGATGGAAGAAGGCCGCCTCGTCGAATGGCTGGTCAAAGAAAATGATCATGTTCAGCCCGGCGACATCATCGCCGAGATCGAAACCGACAAAGCGCTGATCGATCTTGAAGCTATGGATGAAGGACGCATCGGCAAATTGCTGGTGGAAGCCGGGCCGGATGCGATTGCGGTCAATCAAGTGATCGCGGTCCTGCTGCTTGAGGGAGAGAGCAAGTCCGACATCCAAGCCGCGCCTGAACCGAGCGCTCCCGATAGACCAAATATGGAAGATGAGTCTGATGTTTCTGCTGTTGAGCTTGCCGCCGATCAAACGCTCGCCGACCCTGATCTGCCGCCGGGCACGGAAATGATCACGCAGCAAGTGCGCGAGGCTCTGCGCGATGCGATGGCTGAGGAGATGCGCCGCGATGAAAATGTTTTCGTGATCGGCGAGGAGGTCGCGCAATATCAAGGCGCTTATAAAGTCACGCGCGGGCTGCTCGATGAGTTTGGCGCGCGGCGCGTTGTTGATACGCCGGTCACCGAACATGCGCTCGCCGGATTGGGCGTCGGTGCCGCCTTTGCCGGTCTGAGGCCGATCGTTGAGTTTATGACCTTTAATTTTGCGATGCAGGCGATGGACCAGATCATCAACTCTGCGGCGAAGACGCGCTATATGTCGGGCGGGCAGATGAGCTGCCCGATCGTATTTCGCGGGCCTAATGGGATTGCGTCGCGGGTGGCCGCGCAGCATAGTCAGGATTTTGCCTCGTGGTATGCTCATATTCCTGGTCTGATCGTGCTTGCGCCTTTTTCGGCCAAAGACGCCAAAGGGCTTTTGAAAGCCGCGATTCGCGATCCCAACCCGGTGATTTTTTTGGAACATGAATTGCTCTACGGTGCGCGCGGCGAAGTGCCTGTTTGGGACGACTACCTCTTGCCGATCGGACAAGCGCGCTGCCTGCGCGAGGGACAAGATATCACACTCGTCAGCTATGCGCGCGGGCTTCTCCTTTGCCTTGAGGCGGCAGAAAAACTTGCGGCTGATGGCATGTCGGCGGAGATTATCGATCTGCGCTGTTTGCGTCCGCTTGATCTGCCGCGCCTGATTGCTTCGGTGCAGAAAACCAACCGCATGGTGATCGTCGAAGAAGGCTGGCCGATCTGCTCGATCGGTTCGGAATTGGCGGCGTCTGTCCAGCGGCGCGCTTTCGATACGCTTGACGCGCCGATCTTGCAAATCAACGGCGCCGATGTGCCGATGCCCTATGCGGCTAATCTCGAAAAACGCGCTTTGCCCAATGCGCAGCAAGTCTATGAGGCGGCGCAAAAAGTGTGCTATCGGAGTTAAATGATGACCGCGCGGCTTATCGCGAGTCCGCTCGCGCGCAAAATGGCGAGCGACCATAAAATCGACCTCGCCGCAATCTCCGGCAGCGGGCCTGATGGCCGCATCATCAAGCGCGATATTGAAAAGGCGCTCGCTCATCCGGCAGCTTCCTCTTCATCTCATAGCGCTCCAGACCCGCGGCTTTTTTATCACGCTGGAGACTATCAAGAGCTTCCCCTCAACCCGATGAGCAAATCAATCGCTAAACGATTGACGCAGGCAAAACAGGACATTCCACATTTTTATCTGACGATGGCCTTGCCGCTTGATGAGCTCTTGGAGCTCCGACAGCGCGTCAATATCGCGCTCGCCGAGCAAGATGAAAAACTCTCGGTCAATGATTTTATCGTGCGCGCGACAGCACTCGCATTGATGGAAGCGCCCGAAGTCAATGTTTCGTTCACTGATGAAGCGATTTTGCAGCATCGACACGCCGATATTGGCGTTGCGGTCGCTTTGCCCGACGGCGGATTGATGACGCCGATCATCCACCGTGCCGAAACTTTATCTTTGCGCCAGATCTCTGCGAAGATCAAAGAGCTCGCTGAGCTTGCGGCGGCGCGCAAGCTCAAGCCTGCCCAATATGAAGGCGGGAGTTTTTCGATCTCTAATCTGGGCATGTTCGGCATAGAGGCATTCACGGCGATCATCAACCCGCCGCAAGCGGCGATCTTGGCGGTCGGTGCCGCCGAAAAGCGTCTTGCGCGCAGCGACGGCGAAATCATCGAAAAGACCGAGCTGCGTATAACGCTTTCATGCGATCATCGCGCGATCAATGGCGCTGTCGGCGCGCGCTTTATGCAGGCGCTCAGAGATTATGTCGCTTATCCCTATTTGCTCGTTTTTTGATGAGATGATAAAAACAAAATCTGATGTCCGATTCTACGATAAATTCCGGGATAAATTCCATCACAGCGCCTCTGCAAAGCATGGTGGTCGCGATTCATGTTGAAGTTGGCGATCTTGTTCAACAAGGGCAGGAAGTCGCGATTGTCGAGGCGATGAAAATGCAGCATTCGGTGCTCGCACCTCATGCTGGGCGGGTCGATCGGATCACCGCGCGGCTCGAAGAGGTGATCGAAGAAGGGCAGCCGATCCTTCTGCTGCGACAAACCGATGAAGCGCGCCGCGCGCCGGTTCAAAAAGAAGACATCAACCTTGATGAGATTCGCCCTGATCTCGCTGAAGTGCAGGCGCGGTTTTTCAAAACTTTGGACGCCGGACGCGCTGAAGCGGTGGCCAAACGTCATGCGCGCGGCGGTCGCACAGCGCGGGAAAATATCGAAGACCTCTGCGATGAAGGTTCATTCATTGAATATGGCCCGTTTGTGCTTGCGGCGCAGCGCAAGCGGCGCAGCATGGATGATCTGATCGCCAACACGCCCGCCGATGGCATGGTGGCGGGATTTGGCGCGGTCAATGGAGCTTTATTTGATGAGGGCAAAACCCAGACGGCGGTGCTGGCTTATGATTATACCGTCTTGGCAGGGACACAGGGGGCATTCAATCATAAAAAGACCGATCGTGTTTTGGAGCTTGCACATCATTGGCGTGTGCCGGTGATTTTTTTCACCGAAGGCGGCGGCGGACGGCCAGGCGATACCGATATGGGCGACATTTCGGTTGCGGGGCTGGATATTAAAACCTTCGCGACTTATGCCGCGGCGAGCGGATCAGCGCCGCGGATTGGGATCAATGCGGGTTTTTGTTTTGCAGGCAATGCGGTGATTTTTGGCTGTAGTGATATTACGATTGCAACGAAGGATTCATGGATTGGCATGGGCGGTCCGGCGATGATCGAAGGCGGTGGGCTGGGGCGCTATGCGCCGACACAGATCGGCGCGATGGATGTTCAATCGGCCAATGGCGTTGTTGATCTACTCGTGCAGGATGAAAAAGAAGCGGTGCATTTTGCCAAGAGGCTCTTGGCTTATTTTCAAGGCGCGCTCGCAGATTGGAATATGGCCGATCAAAGATTATTGCGCCATGCTGTTCCTGAAGATCGCAAACGAGTTTATGAAATGCGCAAGGCGATCGATCTGCTTGCCGATAAGGAGTCTTTTGTTGAATTGCGCCGTGATTATGGCGTCGGCATGATTACCGGCTTTGTGCGCGTGGAGGGTCATCCGTTTGGCCTGATCGCCAATGATCCGATGCATCTCGGCGGCGCGATTGACGCTGAAGCAGCTGAAAAAGCTGCGCGCTTCATGCAATTATGTGATGCGTTTGATCTGCCTTTGATTTCTCTGTGCGATACGCCTGGGTTTATGGTCGGGCCTGAAAGCGAAAAACAGGCGGCGGTGCGGCGCGCGTCAAGCATGATGTTAGCGGGCGCGAGCATGGATGTGCCGGTATTTATGATCTGTCTGCGCAAAGGCTATGGGCTGGGCGCGCAAGCGATGGCGGTCGGCAGTTTTGCCGCGCCGTTTTTTTGCGTCGCTTGGCCAACCGGAGAGTTCGGCGGCATGGGATTAGAAGGCGCGGTGCAGCTCGGCTTCAAAAAAGAGCTCGATGCGCAGCCAACGCCTGAAGCCAAAGAGCAGCTTTTTGAAATTCTCGTCGCAAAATCCTATCAGAAGGGCAAAGCTTTATCGATGGCCTCGATGCTGGAGATCGACACGATCATCGATCCACGCGACAGCCGCGCTTGGCTTGTCAGAGGTCTCAAAGTGGCGGCGACGGCCAAAGCGAAGCCGAAAAAAAAGAGATTTATCGATAGCTGGTAATCATTTCGCTTGCTTTTTCGGCAATGGCGATGGTCGGCGCATTGGTGTTGCCGCTAACGAGGGTCGGCATGATCGACGCATCGACGACGCGCAAGCCTTCAATGCCGCGCACTTTCAGTTGTGAATCGACGACAGCCTGATCGTCTGAACCCATTTTGCAGGTGCCGACCGGGTGATAAACCGTATCGCAGCGGTTGCGCAATTCTTCTTTGATCTCTTCGTCATTTTGCGGCTCTTGCGGCGGAAAGATTTTCTTTGTGCATAAAGACGCCAAAGGCTCTTGGGCAAGGATTTGCTGGGTCATTTTGAAGCCTTTGACCATCGCGTCTAAATCTTCCGGCGCGCTGAAAAAAGCCGGATCAATGAGCGGTTCGGATAGAGGATCGCGGTCGCGCAGGCGCACATGGCCGCGCGATTTTGGCCGCAGCAGGCATACATGGAAGGAAAAGCCCGACGCCCAAACATTTTTGCGGCCATGATCGTTGATCGGCGCGATGACAAAATGCCATTGCAGATCGGGATGCGTGAGATCGGCGCTGGACGAAGCAAAGCCGCCGGATTCGGCAAGATTGCTCGTCATCGCGCCATCGCGGCGGCGCAGATAATCCCAGAGGCCTTTGGCGGCCCGCTTGAAGCTGCCGGGTGAAAAACCAAACAGGTCTGAATTGCTTTTCGTGCGGCATAAAAACACATAATCAATATGGTCTTGGAGATTCTCTCCGACACTGGGCAAATGATGAACGACATCAATGCCCAATCCTTTGAGATGCGCCGCCGGCCCAATGCCTGAGAGCAGCAAAAGCTGCGGCGACTGGAATGCGCCAGCGGATAAGATAATCTCGCGTCTGGCCGAAAGAGTGATTTTTTTCTTATCTCTGATGATCTCTATTTTTTGCGCGCGACGCTGATTAAAAATGATGCGCGCGGCGTGTGTGCGGGTGAGGATATCCAAATTCTCGCGCGCTTCGGCGGCGCGCAAATAGGCTGCGGCGGCAGAGCATCTTCTGCCATCTTTTTGCGTGACCTGATAATAGCCGATGCCCTCCTGCTCAGCGCCGTTAAAATCATCATTGCGGCGATATTGCAATTTTTCCGCCGCCTCAAAAAACATTTGATTGGCCGGAGACGGCGCGCGCAGATCAGCAACATTGAGCGGCCCGCCGACGCCATGGAGATCACTTTCTCCGCGCTCTTGATTTTGAGCGCGGCGAAAATAGCGCAACATATTGTTCCAGTCCCAGCCTTCATTGCCGAGTGCGGCCCAATGATCATAATCATTTTTATGGCCGCGAATATAAACCATCGCGTTAATGGAGGATGATCCGCCCAGCACGCGGCCTCGCGGCTGGTAGCCGCATCGGCCATTCAAGCCCGCCTGCGGAACCGTCTCAAAACGCCAGTTAATCGGCGAGCGCTTTGTCAGAAACCCAAAGCCCACAGGCATATGGATCGCCGGATTTTTATCGGGCGGACCGGCTTCGATCAGAGCGACGCGCGTCGCGCCGTCTTGCGAAAGCCGCGAGGCCAACACACATCCCGCCGACCCCGCGCCGATAATAATGTAATCATATTCGAGCGTCTCCATGGAAAGGGTTCTCTTTAGCCCGGCTGTGTGGGGAATGTTTGTGCTTCTTCGTCGATATGCGTCCAAGGATGGACATTATCTGTCCACAGCACGATTGCCGTTTTGAGCTGGTTGGCGGCTTCTTTGTCCATTGTTCCGGCTTTGAAGAAGAACATTTCGGGCTGTGCTTCGGCTTCGCTGAGCACTTGTGTGCCGCATTCGGGACAAAATTTGCGTGTGACCTTTCTGCCCGATATGCCGGTTTTCGTATAGGATTTCAACGTGCCCAAAATTTTGCAGGCATCTTTGGGCACGGCGGCGATCGCTGCGGCCTCGCCGCCGGAAATATATTGGCAGTCGCGACAATGGCATTTCATAAGCATGGTCGCAGGCGCGGTGCTCTCGTAGCTGACCGCGCCGCACAGACACTGGCCGTTAAATCCTTGAGACATAATCTTCCTCCTGTTTCTTTTGATGCCATAGGTTTTGACAAGACGATCATTTTACATCAAAATGAGCTCACATTGGGGTAGAATCTAGGGAGAATATAAATGAGCGAACAAGTCATAAAGATCAGTGCCAGCTATCGGCGCTATGCGCTATTTGTGCTGGTGATGGTCTATACCTCGTCGCATGTTGATCGGCAGATCATGGGCATTTTGATCCAGCCCATCAAAGAGGAATTTTTAGTTTCGGACACGGCTTTGGGCTTTTTATCGGGTTTTGCCTTTGCGTTATTTTATGCAACACTTGGGCTGCCGGTGGCGGTCTGGGCTGATCGCGGCAACCGGCGCAATATCATCTCGCTAGCGATCGCGCTCTGGAGCGGCATGACGGCTCTATGCGGCTTTGCTGGAAGCTTCATTCAACTCGCCCTTTACCGGATCGGCGTGGGCGTTGGCGAGGCGGGTTCGTCGCCGCCTTCCCACGCGATGATCGCCGATCTCTATCCGCCCGAGCAGCGTTCGGGCGCGCTGGGCATTTATGCTTTGGGCGTTTATATCGGCGTGATGTTGGGATTTTTAATCGGCGGTTTTGTTGCTCAAGAGTTTGGCTGGCGCTGGGCGTTTTTAATCGTCGGCCTGCCGGGCCTGCTGATCGCGCTGATCGTGCGCTTCACGCTGATCGAGCCGCCGCGCGGCCATTCCGAAAATCGCGCGCCGCCGATGGAGAAAGGCTCGATCAAAAAAGGCTTTGCGCATTTGATGAAATCGCCCGCTTCATTTCATTTGACGTTTGGCTGCACCCTCACAGCTTTTGTCGGCTATGGCAGCGTGATCTGGGTGCCGGCCTTTTTGATCCGCTCGCACGGCATCAACGTGGCAGAGGCCGGCGCGATCTTAGCGCCGATGGTCGGTATTCTAGGCGGCATCGGCGCTTTCTTTGGCGGCAAGCTCGCCGATTATCTCGCACAAAAAGACCTGCGCTGGAACGCATGGATTGTCGCTTGTGCGAAGCTGGCGGCGATACCGGGAATTTTTGTTTTTTACCTCGCTGATGATCTCTCCACCGCTTTATGGGCTTATGCGCCGGTTTCTATTTTGGGCGCGTTTTATCTAGGGCCGACCTTCGCGATGATTCAATCATCAGCGCCTTTGCATATGCGCGCGATGGCGGCGGCGATTTTGCTCTTCATCTTGAACATTATCGGGCTGGGTGCCGGACCGCAGCTCGTCGGCATTATAAGCGATTTGCTCAATCCGAGCGTTGGCGCGGATTCTCTGCGCTATGCGCTTTTGGGCGTCTCCATGATGACGCTCTGGGCGGCGATACATTATTTTTTCGCCGGACATTATTATCGCCGCGAAATTGAAGCAAAAGGTCTCGTCTAATCAGGTATAATATAAACAAAGTCTAAAGGAGGCATATATGAGCGATCTTGAATTGAAGCCCCTATCGGGAGGATTAGGCTGCGAGATTCTGAATGTTGATCTTGCGGGCAATTTATCCAACCGGGATTTTTCTGAAATTCGCCGGGCGTTTTTTGACTATGGCGTGATTTTTTTCCGCGATCAGGAACTGGCTCCGGAAGATCATGTCAGCTTTGCGCAGAGATGGGGGCCGATTGTGATCAACCGCTTTTTCACGCCGGTTGAAGGCCATCCGCAGATTGCCGAAGTGCGCAAGGAGAAAGATCAAAAAATCAACATTGGCGGCGGCTGGCATACCGATCATTCTTACGACCAAGAACCGGCGATGGGCTCCATCCTCTATGCGCTTGAGGTGCCCGATTGCGGCGGTGATACTTTGTTTGCCAATATGTATATGGCCTATGACACTTTATCGGACGGGCTCAAAGAAACTTTGCGCGGCCTGCGCGCGGTTCATTCCAGCCGCCATGTGTTTGGCGAACAGGCCAAATATTTCGGCGAGGAGGACATCAAAACGCGGATCGGCAACGCACAAGCAGCGCTTCAAGATTCGGTTCATCCTGTGGTCATCACCCACCCCGATAGCGGCCGCAAAGCGCTTTATGTCAATCCCGGCTTCACCCTGCACTTTGAAGGCTGGACGCCGGAGGAATCGAAGCCCTTGCTGGATTTCCTCTACGCCCATGCGGCGCGCGGCGAACATACTTGCCGCTTTCGCTGGCAGGAAGGCTCGATCGCCTTCTGGGATAATCGCGCGACATGGCATTATGCGCTCAATGATTATCAGGGAAAATTTCGGCTGATGCACCGGATCACCATTGAAGGGGTTGCGCTTGACGCCGCCTGACGAAGTGCTTGATCCGCGCATTCACCCTTGGCGCAAAGACCTCGCCGCCGCGCACCTCAAAGGCAAAATTGACGCCCCCAAATTCACTGAAGGCTTAAAAGCGCGCATCAAAGCACCGATTGCCGATCTGAGAAAAGAGCCATCAGATGGTGCGGGGCTGGAGACGCAATTATGTTTCGGCGAGATTTTTGAAATTTATGATGAGCAAAATGGCTGGGCTTGGGGGCAAGCGGCATCGGATGGCTATGTAGGCTATCTCAAATCCGATAAATGTGAAAAAAAATTGTTCGCAACAACGCATATCGTTTCCTCGCGCCAGACAATAATTTTAGAAGCCCCCTCGCCCAAAGCGCAAAACATTATGACTTTGGGCATGGGCGCTGAAATCACGGTTGAGGAGGAAGTGAAGCATCAAACCTCTTTTGCGAAAATTAAATCAGGCGGTTTTATCCCTTTGCAACATTTGCAAAAAATAGATGATCCCGTCTCGGATTTTGTATCTATCGCGGAAAGCCTGATCGGCGTGCCTTATTTATGGGGCGGACGCGACACGCGCAGCTTCATTGATTGTTCGGCTTTGGTGCAATTAGCATTCACGCTTTCGGGCATATCGGTGCCGCGCAATTCCGATATGCAGGAAAAACAATTAGGCCAAAAGGTTAAGCCGCCTTTGCGGCGCGGCGATCTGGTGTTTTGGAAGGCGCATGTCGGCATCATGCTCGATGAAGATATATTGCTTCATGCCAATGCGTTTCACATGTCTGTCGCGCAGGAGAGGCTTTCGCAAGCTCAAGCGCGGATTCAAAATGTCGCGGGCGCGATCACATCGATTAAAAGGCCAGATTAAAAGGCTAAATCAAAAGCGGCGGAAATAAGTTTTTTGGTGTAATCGTGCTGCGGGTGATTGAATATATTTTCGGCCTCACCTTGCTCGACGACGCGGCCGTCCTTCATGACGATGATGTGATGCGCTAATGTCCGAACGATTTTGAGATCATGGCTGATAAAAAGATAAGCGAGGTGGTATTCCTCTTGGAGCGCGCGCAGCAGCGCGGCTATGCGCGCTTGAACCGACATATCCAGTCCGGAGGTTGGCTCATCGAGCACGATGAAAGCGGGCTTGAGCGCGATCGCGCGCGCAATGGCGATGCGCTGGCGCTGTCCGCCGGAGAATTCATGCGGGTAGCGATCCTGCATATCGCCTTCGAGTCCGACTTGAACGAGCGCATCGCGCGCAAGGGCGCGGTAGTCTGCGCGCGGCGCGTTGCGCGGTTGATGGTGAATCTGTATGCCTTCGGTGACGATCTCCCCGACCGTCATGCGCGGCGACAAGGAGCCATAAGGGTCTTGAAAGACGATCTGCATAGCGGGTCTGAGCGCGCGCATGTTTTGAGTCGAAAGCGTGTTGATGTCTGTGCCTTGAAACCGAATGGGACCTTGCGATTGGATCAGCTTCAGCAGCGCGAGACCTAGGCTAGTCTTGCCGGAGCCGGACTCACCGACCACGGCCAGACAATGTCCAGCGCGAAGGTTGAGTGAAATATGATCGACCGCTTTGACATGATCGACGATGCGCCGCAGCACACCCTTGCGGATCGGAAACCAGACTTTGAGATTATCAGCTTGCACAACCGGTGAAGATGGCGGCGTGATCGACGCGGGCGCACCTGACGGCACATCGGCAATCAACTGAGCGGTATGGGGATGTTGCGGGTTTTCAAAAACCTGCTCGACGCGGCCTGTTTCAACGATGCGCCCGTCATGCATCACATAGACTCGGTCGGCCATTTTGCGGACGACATCGAGATCATGGCTAATCAAAAAGAGCGCCATCTGATTTTTTTTGCGCAGCGCGGCGAGCAGATTGAGGATTTGCGCTTGGACGGTCACATCGAGCGCAGTGGTGGGCTCATCGGCGATCAACAGATCGGGGTTGTTGGCAATCGCCATAGCGATCATCACGCGCTGGCGCTGTCCGCCGGATAATTGATGCGGCCAAGCATTGAGTCGCTCTTGCGAGAAATCGAGTCCGACATCGCTCAGCAGCTTGGTCGTTGTTTGCCGTCTTTGCTGTTTGTCGAGGTTTTGATGTTCTTCGAGCGCCTCTTCGATCTGTCGCGAGATAGTGTGCAGGGGATTAAGCGAGCTCATCGGCTCTTGGAAGATCATGCCGATTTTACCGCCGCGCAAATCATGGAGGTCTGTCGGCGGCGCTTGGGTGATATCTTTGCCTTTAAAAATAATTCTCCCCGAAGGGCGCGTGGCGGCGGCAGGCTCAAGCCGCAACACCGACAGCGCGCTCACCGACTTGCCCGACCCTGACGCGCCGACTAAAGCGACCGTTTCGCCCGGCTCGATGGTCAGAGAAAAATTTTTAACGACATCTTTTGCGCTGCGACCCGAATGAAAGCGAACGCTGAGCTTTTTAATTTCAAGCAGAGGTTGGCTCATGAGTTTATTTCCTGTTGATCGTTTTTGCTGGGCATAAAGTTTTTGCGCGGATCAAAAGCGTCGCGCACGGCCTCGCCGATAAACACCAGCAAAGAGAGCATCACCGCTAAGGTCAAAAATCCAGCGAGGCCGAGCCACGGCGCATGGATATTATTTTTACCCTGCGCGAGCAGCTCGCCGAGCGATGGCGAACCCGGCGGCAATCCAAAGCCTAAGAAATCGAGGGATGTGAGCGTCGTGATGGAGGCGTTGAGGATAAAAGGCATAAAGGTCAGCGCAGCGATAGTGGCGTTGGGCAGCAAATGGCGGAACATGATGCGCGCGACCGAAAGCCCCATCGCGCGCGCGGCGAGCACATATTCAAAGTTTCGAGCGCGCAGGAATTCGGCGCGCACAACGCCTACAAGCGCCACCCAGCTAAACAGCATCAAAATACCGAGCAAGATCCAAAAGCCCGGCGTGATGATCGCAGCGATGATGATGAGCAGATAAAGCTGCGGCACGCTTGTCCAGACTTCGATGAAGCGCTGAAAAATGAGATCGGTCCAACCGCCGAAATAACCCTGCGCGGCGCCTGCAGCGACACCGATAACGGAAGAAAAAAGCGTCAGCGTCAGGCCGAACAGCACGGAGATGCGAAAGCCATAGATCAGCCTTGCGAGCACATCGCGGCCTTGGTCATCTGTGCCGAGCCAGTTTTCGCCGTCCGGCGGCGAGGGCGCGGGTTGCGGCAGATTCAAATTGATGGTTTCGTAGCTATAGCGCACGAGCGGCCATAAGGTCCACGAGCTGGGTTCGCGCGTGAGCAGCTTTTGCAGATAGGGATCGCGATAATCGGCTTCGGTTGCGAATTCACCGCCAAAGGTCGTTTCAGGATAAGAAACAAAGACTGGCACATAAAACTCGCTTTGCCAATAGATCAGGAGCGGCTTGTCATTGGCGATGAATTCGGCGAACAATGTCGTCAAAAAAAGGGTTGAGAAAATCACTAAAGACCAGAAACCGCGCTGATGAGCACGGAAAATTTGCCAGCGCCTCTGCGCTAAAGGCGACGGGTGCCAGATTTTTTTGAATGCTCTCATGATTGACGCGATTCAAAATCGATGCGCGGATCGACCCAATTATAAGTGAGGTCTGAGATCAGCGTGATGATGAGGCCTAACAATCCAAAAATATAAAGCGTTGCGAAAACAACGGGATAATCGCGATCGACGATTGCGGTATAAGATAAGAGGCCGAGTCCGTCCAATGAGAAGATCGTCTCGATCAGCAGCGAGCCGGCAAAAAACGCGCCGATGAAAGCGCCCGGGAACCCGGCGATGATGATCAACATCGCATTGCGGAATACGTGGTGATAAAGAATCCGCCGCTCGGCGACTCCTTTGGCGCGCGCGGTGACGACATAATGGCGGGTAATTTCATCCAAGAACGCATTGCGCGTGAGCAGGCTCGTGGTCGCAAAAGAGCCGATCGACAAAGCCGCCACCGGCAGCGCCAAATGCCAGAAATAATCGGCGATGCGCGCTGCCCATGAGAGCTCGTCCCAATTTTCTGAAGCCAATCCGCGCAGCGGGAAAACATCCCAGAACGATCCTCCAGCGAAAAGCACAACGAGAAATATCGCAAACAAAAAAGCTGGCACCGCATAGCCGATAACAATCACGATGCTTGTCCAGCCATCGAAGCTTGTGCCCGCGCGGCGCGCTTTGGCGATGCCTAAAGGAATGGAAATCAAATAGGTCAGCAGAGTCGCCCAGAGGCCGAGCGATATGGAAACGGGCATTTTTTCGATAATCAGATCGATGACGCTCTGGTCGCGATAATAGCTTTTGCCGAAATCGAAGCGGAGATAATTCCAGATCATCATCAAGAAGCGTTCATGGGCGGGTCGATCGAAGCCGAATTGGCGTTCGAGCTGGCGGATAAATTCGGGGTCGAGTCCTTGCGCGCCGCGATAGAGGCTGTTTTGCCCGCTTTGCGCGCTATAGGTTTCGCCGCCGCCGCCGGAAAAGCGTGATGTCGCCGACACTTGACTGTCGGTGAGCTGCGCGATGATTCGCTCGACTGGTCCGCCTGGGGCAAATTGCGCGATCGTGAAACTCACGAGCAAAATTCCGAACAAGGTTGGCACCATGAGGGCGAAGCGGCGGATGATATAGGCGCTCATTGCAGCTCAAGGCTCGCGGGATTTATTTTGCGTGCTGGGTTTGGCCCACCAAGTGTCGAGGATGCCGCGGGCGTAATCTGGTTTTGTTTTGGGGCGGTCATAAATATCCCAATAGGCGATATGGTGGCTGACATTATGCCATTGCGGCACCCAAATATAAAGCGCGCGCAGCACGCGGTCGAGCGCGTGAGCGGCATGGAGCTGTGCGCGGCGCGAGGGCGCGGCGATCACGCGCGCGGTCAGATCATCGACGGCCTCATGGGCGACGCCCGAAAGGTTGAGGCTTCCAGCCAGATGAGCGCCGGAGGAAGAAAAATAATTTTTCAATTCGATGCCGGGCGTACTGGACATGGTGAAGCGGCGGGTGGTCATGTCGAAATCGAACTGACGCATGCGCTGCTGGTATTGCGCCGCATCGACGATGCGCAGAGCGGCGTCTATGCCGAGAAGGCGCAAGTTTTTGATATAAGGCTGGACGATGCGCTCAAAGCTTGGCGTATCGTTGAGGAATTCGATTTTCAATAGCTGGTTTTTTTGATTATGCCGTTTGCCATTTTTAATTGTCCACCCGGCTTGGTCGAGCAGTTGAGCGGCGCGGCGCAAAAGTTGGCGATCTTGGCCTGAACCGTCGGAGCGCGGCACTTGGATCGCTGTGCCAAACACAGATGATGGCAGAATATCGCGCCACGGCTCAAGCAGGGTCAATTCCTGCTGCTGCGGCGCGCCGATGGCTTTCATCACGGAGTTTTCAAAGAAACTTTCCGTGCGGCGATAGATGCCATAAAATTGATTGCGGTTGGTCCATTCAAAGTCAAACGCATAAACGAGCGCTTCACGCACGCGCGGATCATGGAACTTCTCCTTGCGCATATTGATGAACCAGCCCTGCGCGCCCGACGGTGTTCGATCAGGCAGGACGAGCCTCTTGACGCGCCCGTCGCGCATGGCCGGAAAATTATATTGCCGCGCCCAGATTTTAGATACATATTCCTCGCGCAAATGATAGACGCCAGCCTTAAAGGCTTCAAACTCGCTATTGCGATCGCGGAAATATTCGAATTTAATTTTGTCAAAGTTCCAGCGCCCTTTATTGACAGGCAGATTCCGCGCCCAATAATTTTTGACTCTTTGATAGGTGATGTGGCGGCCAGCGGCAAAATCGCCGACCCGATAAGGGCCTGAGCCGAGAATCGGCTGCAACGTTGTTTTCGCGAAGTCGCGCTTTGCGTAATAGGCTTTGGAAAAGATCGGCAATTGAGCGATCAAAAGCCATGAATGCATGCGCTCGATGCGAGTTGTGAGCGCCGCCGCCAGCCTCAAATAGAGCCGCCCTTGATCGTCAACTTTGGCGGTTTTCAAATGACGCAAATGGCTGGCGATCAAAGGATGGCCATATTGTTTGAGCAGCATCAAAGAAAAGACGACATCTTCAGCGCGTAAAGCGTCGTCATTATGAAAGCGCGCCTGCTTGCGCAAAGAAAACAAAGCGCGCGAGGCATCTTTGGAAAGCCGGACATCATGCGCGACCAAGCCATAGACGGCATCGGGTTCGTCATAGGCGCGCGCCATCAGACTGTCAAAAGTCATTTCGAGGCCTTGAGCGCCATTGCCCTTGAGGATATATCCGTTGAGGCTGTCAAATGTGAGCGGCGAGGCGTTGGGAATGCGCGACGGCGCTCCGGTATGGGATAATTTGCCGCCTTTGGGTGCGAGCGGATTGACATAGACAAAATGGGCGAAGTCGGCGGGATAGTTGAGGCCGCCAAAAACCGAGAGGCCATGATCGGCCAAAGCGCTCGACGCATGAGCAGTCATCATACAAAATAGAAATCCTAGAAACGCTGTGCGCGGAAATGTCATTAAAATCATTCCAAAGTCATTCCTTTAGCCACCAGATCGCCGGGAAGCCGAGGCCATAATCTGGCAGTTTTTTCGGATGAGCGAGAGGCCGCCAGAAAGCGGCCCTTGTCGCTGCTAAGTGCCATTGCGGCACGACATAATGAAAAGCGAGCAAAACGCGATCCAGCGCGCGACAAGCGGCGATGAGCTCGCGGCGATTTTTGGCGGCGATGAGATTTTCGATCAGCGCATCGATAGCAGGGTTTTGAATACCGATGAGGTTGCGGCCTCCGGGCAGTTGAGCGGCTTGGGAGCTCCAGAAATCGCGCTGCTCGTTGCCGGGCGAGAGAGACTGCCCAAACGTATGGATGATGATATCAAAATCATAATCGCGCAGCCGATTGCGATATTGCGCCGGATCGACAATCTGGACACGGACATCGATGCCTAATTTTTTGAGCTGATTTTTATAGGCGAGCGCGATTTTTTCGAAAGCTGGCTGAACGAGCAGGAGTTCAACGACTAGAGGCTCGCCGTTTTTGCTGTTGACGAGTCGTGTTCCTTGAACGCGCCATCCGGCTTGACGCAAGAGCTTGGTGGCTTGACGCAGGCCGACGCGATTGCGCCCGGAACCATCGGTGCGCGGATTAGCAAAAGGTCGCGTGAACACTTCATCGGGAATTTGGCTGCGCCATTTTTCGAGCAGTTTCAATTCATTTTTTGACGGCAGGGCGGTCGCGGCGAGTTCGGAGCCTTCAAAATAGCTTTGTGTGCGGCGATAGGATTTATAAAAAAAATGCCGGTTCATCCATTCAAAATCAAAGGCGTAGTTAAACGCCTCGCGCAATCGCGGATCAGAAAACTTGCCGCGTCGAATGTTGAAAACAAAGGCCTGCATACCGGACGGGTTTTTATCTTTGATTTCCTCGCGCGCCAATTTTGCGCCATGCTTGGCCGTGAGCGCCTCATAGCCGATCGCCCAATTTGCTGCGCGGCTTTCGACGCGAAAATCCAGCGCGCCCGACTTGAACGCTTCAAATGCGATCGTGTCATCACCAAAATATTCAATGCGAATTTCGTCGAAATTATGCTGGCCAACATTAACCGGCAGATTTTTGCCCCAATAATTTTTGACGCGGCGATAGGTGATGGAGCGGCCAGCATCGACTTTGGCGACGCGATAAGGGCCGGAGCCTAAAGGCGACGTCAAAGAAGTCGCCATAAAATCGCGGCCTTTCTGCTGCCAATGATGTTTGGGCAAGATCGGCAATTGACCCAAAATAAAAGGCAGCTCGCGGTTCGAGCCGCGATCAAGATGAAAGCGCACTTGATGTTGCGATAATTTTTCTGTGCGGCGGACATTGCGATAGTAAGCGCGGTAAAATGGATGAGCGACTTTTAATGTTTTGAGCGTCCAGATCACATCATCGGCGGTGATGGGCTGGCCATCATGGAAGCGGGCTTGTTTTCGCAAAGTGAATGTCATATGGTTTTGATCTTTGGAGATCACGACCGAACGCGCGACGAGACCATAGGCAGAGGCCGGTTCATCAAGACTTGGGGCCATCAAAGTATCATAGATCAGAGATAGAAATTGCGCGGGGCGGCCTTTGATGATGAACGGGTTCAGACTGTCAAATCCGCCTTGAGCGCCGAGCGTCAGTTTTCCGGTTTTTGGCGCGCGCGCATTGACATAGGAAAATTTTTCAAACTTCTCTGGATATTTGAGATCGCCGAAAAGCGACAGGCCATGCTGTCGGGCGCTTGCGTTGCTCGTCCATATATTGGGCATATTGGGCGTGATCAGGAACAAAATCAGCGCAAGAGGTCGCAACATGAGGTTTAGGGCAGAGCGGGTTGTTTAGCAGATAAAGAGCGCAAATAAAGAATGATCGCGGCGCGATCTTCGGGTTTGCGCAGACCGGCGAAGCTCATATTTGTGCCGGAGATAAATTGACGCGGTTTTTTCAAGAAAGCCGCGAGTTCTTGATAGCCCCATTTACCGGTGTGTTTTTTCATTGCGGCGGAGTAGTTGAAGTTTTTTTGCGCGGCGGTTTTGCGGTTGAGGATATTCCACAGATTGGGTCCGATTCGATGAGGGCCGTCCTTGTTGAAAGTATGACAAGAGACACATTTTTTAGCGACGCGTTCGCCGCGTTTGAGGCTGGCGATTTTGAGCAATTCGGCGAGGGATTTTTCGGGGGCGGCGGCGGCGGTTGGGAGTGCTGCGACCTGCGGTCCGGACAGGCCTGCGGTGGATGGCGGCGCATAGATCGCGCCCGCCGCGAGTCGCACGGCGGTCACGATAAACAGGGCAGCGAGGATGCCTCCCAAAATTTTATTCAGTTCGAAGCTTTCCAAAGTTTTTGGCCTAAAATAATGGTGAAAATAGTGATAATGTTGGCGCACTCTAAAACGAAAGCGGTCGAGGCGCAAGCATGGCAAACCCGATTATTTTGATACCGGCGCGCATGGCGAGCGCGCGGCTGCCGGGCAAACCTCTGGCGCAGATTGGCTCGGCAGCGATGATTGTTCATGTGGCACGGCGCGCGGCAGCTTCGAGGATTGCGCCGGTGGTAATCGCTGCGGGCGAGGCGGAGATCGCTGAGGTGGTGAAAAAGGAAGGGTTTCGCGCGGTGCTGACAGCGCCGGAGCTGCCTTCGGGCTCGGATCGCTGTCTTGCGGCGCTTGAGGCAATCGATCCGGCGCGGCGTCATGATGTTGTTGTCAATTTGCAGGGTGATATGCCTAATATTGCGCCGGATGCGATCAAGGCTTGTTATGAGGTTTTGGTTGCGGGCGCGGCGGATCTTGCGACTCTTGTGGCGCGGTGTGATGATGACGAGCTCACGGGCAATCCGGATCAAGTCAAGGCGGTGCTTGCGCGGCGCGAGGGGCAGGATCATGCGCGGGTGCTTTATTTTTCGCGCAACCTTGTGCCCGCGGGCGCTGGTGAGATTTGGGGACATATCGGCCTTTATGTCTGGCAGCGCGAGGCGTTAGAGAGGTTTTCGCAGCTGCCGCCGTCAAGACTAGAAAAGCGTGAAAATCTCGAACAATTGCGCGCTTTAGAGGCCGGCATGGTGATTGAGACGGCGATCATTGACACACCACCTTTGTCGGTGGATTCTCCTGCTGATCTAGAAAAAGCGCGTGAAGTGATGGGAACCAAAAGATGACGAATAAAAAAGAAGTGATGGCTTTTCAAGGCGAGCGGGGCGCGAACTCACACCGGGCGTGTCGGGCCTATGCGCCTGCCATGCGCGCTGCGGCCTATCCGACATTTGAAGATGTGTTTGAAGCGGTTGCGCAAAAAAAGGCGCAAGCGGCGATGATCCCGATTGAGAACTCTCTTGCTGGCCGGGTATCGGCGATTCATCATCTTTTACCGCGATCGGGGCTGCATATTGTCGGTGAACATTTTGAGAAAATTTCTTATGCTTTATTGTGTCTGCCCGACGCGCAGAGCGGTGAGCTTAAATCGGTCTATAGTCATATTATGGCTTTGGGACAATGTCGCGGGATCATTCGTGAGATGGGGCTTGTTCCTGTCGCGACGGGCGATACGGCGGGCGCGGCGCGCGAGGTCGCCGAAGCGCAGGACCGCACACAGGCAGCGATTGCGCCTCAAGACGCCGCCGAAATTTACAGCCTGAAAGTGCTGCGCGATCATATTGAAGATCACGAACATAACATTACGCGCTTTTTGGTTCTTGAACGCGAGGCGCAGGAAATATCGACAGATGTATCAACAGATGATCGGATGATCACAAGTTTTATTTTTCGTGTGCGCAATGTTCCGGCGGCGCTTTATAAAGCGCTTGGAGGCTTTGCATCGCATGGGGTCAATATGATCCGGCTTGAAAGCGGTCAAATTGAATATCCGTTTCATGTGACGCAATTTTACGCTGACATTGAAGGCCATTTAGGGCAAAGCAATATCATCGGCGCGATGGATGAGCTCAAATTTTTCAGCGAGACGGTTGATATTCTCGGCACCTATCGTGAGAGTCCGTTTCGCGCTAAAATACGCAAAACAGATTAAAATCTTTCGATAAAAGCGTGAATCAGGCGATGCGCGATGGCCATAGGCGGCGGAATCTGCGCGGGCGCATCGGAGGCCTGCGCGATCATCTGTTTCAATGCTCCCTGAGTGAACCATTGGCCTGCTTCGAGCTCAATGCCATCTATTTTGAACCGCTCATGTTTGGCTTCGGCCAGACAGCCGATCATCAAAGAATGGGGCCAAGGCCAAGGCTGTGCTGAATGATATTCCACTTTGCCCACATCGATCTGTGCCTCCTCCCAGCTTTCGCGGATGACGGCTTCTTCGATTGATTCGCCGGGCTCGATGAAGCCCGCAAGCGCTGAATAAAATCGCGGCGGCCAATTTTTCTGACGTCCGAGAAATCCTTTATCGCCATGATGGATCATCATGATGACAACCGGATCAGTGCGTGGAAAATGCTCTTTTTGGCACGATGCGCAATAGCGCTTATGGCCAGCATCGGTGGATTGTGTTGTCTGTCCGCATCTGGGGCAAAAAATATGATTGCGATGCCATTCGATAAGCGCGCGCGCCTGCGCGGCGATCGCCAAATCTCCCTGCGATAGTTTCTGCTCAAGAGCGAGGCCGCGCACCTCTAAGAAAGCTCCGAGCCCGGCCAAAGCGCCCTCTTCTTCAGGATGAGTATCGTCGCGCAAAGGGCAGGCAAAATGCGCCTGCTCACTGTGGTCCATGCCGAGAAAAATCATGCCGATCTGCGGGTCGGGCGCGATGAGCCCCGGTCGCAGCAGGCCGAGAGTCTTCGCGCCTATCGGCATAAACACCTGTCCACGCCATAAAGGCAAGACGAGTCCAGTCTTGCTTGCGGCGCTGATCCATGCCTCTTCGTTGCGGCGATAGGTTGCGCGATCCAATGGGCTATTGGCAAAGATGTTGGGCAGATTCGACATGATGCCATATTGCCGCAATCAATGCCTCTTGGCCATGCTATAATTAAGCAGGATGGAAGGGAGACTTCGATGACAACCAGCCAACAAACTTCTTTATTGCCTGAAACCGCCGCAGACGCCAAAGCCACGCCGCCGCCTGTCGCGGCGGCTGCGGATGGGGCCTCTTATCGAGTTCTTGCGCGCAAATATCGTCCAGTCAATTTTGATCAGCTCGTCGGGCAGGAGGCGATGGTGCGGACTTTATCTCATGCGTTTGCACGCAATCGAGTGGCGCACGCGATCATGCTCACAGGCATGCGCGGCGTCGGCAAAACGACGACGGCGCGGATCATCGCGCGCGCAGTCAATTATACCGACGAAAACGGCGCGGCGCAGCCGAGCATCGAGATGAAGCATATGAGCAAACAATGTCATGACATTCTTGAATCGCGCCATGTCGATGTGATCGAAATGGATGCGGCGTCGCGCACGGGGATCGGCGACATCCGCGAGATCATTGACAGCGTTGCTTATCGTCCGGTGATGGCGCGCAAGAAGGTTTATATCATTGACGAAGTGCATATGTTGTCGACGGCGGCGTTTAACGGTCTGTTGAAGACTTTGGAAGAGCCGCCGGATCATGTGATGTTTATTTTTGCGACGACCGAGATTCGCAAAGTTCCGGTGACGGTTTTATCGCGCTGCCAGCGTTTTGATTTGCGCCGTCTGGCATTGGACGAGACTTTGATTTTATTAAAGCGCGTTCTTGGAGAAGAGCAGCTTGAAGCTGAAGAAGCGGCATTACTTCTTTTGGCACGCGCTGCCGAGGGGGCGGCGCGTGATGCGTTATCTTTATTGGATCAGGCGATTGCGCATGGCGACGGCAAGATCACAGAGGCGAGCACACAAGATATGCTGGGTCTTGCCGGACGGGCGGAGATTCTCGATCTGTTTGACCATATTGCATCGGCGGCGCCATTAGACGCACTCGAAGATTTACGCAAGCGCTACGATCATGGAGCTGATCCATTGCTTGTGCTGTCTGATCTTGCGGATGTGACGCATTTTCTGACGCGGCGCAAGCTCGCGGGCGAGACCGCCGAAGATTACAAGCTCGCGAGCGGCGACAGAGAACGCGCGGGTCAAATGGCGCAAAAAATTTCACTTGAGAGCTTGACGTTGATCTGGCAGATGCTGCTGAAGGGTTTGGAAGAGACGCGGTTTGCGCCAGATCCGATGGCGGCGGCGGAGATGGCGATCATTCGGATTTCTCACGCGCAGACTCTTCCCAGTCCGGCGCAGCTTGCGGAAAAATTATCGCAAAAGGCGCAGATAGAGGCTGGGGGCGATCAATCTCAAGCGCCTTTTGTTCAAGCGGTGATGGATCATTTTCCCGGCGCGGAAATTATTGATCCGGCAACGAAGCGCTGAGATGGGCTCAGCGCCGCTGGAGATGTTGATATCGCTTTTAGCGCGTTTGCCGGGTTTTGGGCCGCGCTCGGCGCGGCGCGCAGCGCTTCATATAGCGACTCACAAACATAATCTTTTGACGCCCTTGCATCGAACGTTGGGCGAGCTTGCGGATAAGATCATTTTTTGCGAAAGCTGTTTTATGCTCTCGACGCAATCGCCGTGCGAGATCTGCGCGGATGAGCGTCGGCTCACGAGCAGTCTGTGCGTTGTTGAGACCACGAGCGATGTCTGGGCGCTGGAGCGCGCGATGGCGCATCGTGGGCGTTATCATGTTCTTGGCGGTGCGCTCAATGCGCTCGACGGGATTGGGCCGGACGATTTGCATATTGAGGCTTTGGTTGTGCGCGCACGGGCGCCGATCACGGAGGTCATATTTGCCACGAGCGCGACGATCGACGGACAGACGACGGCGCATTATCTCGCCGAGCGTCTTGCGGATCATGATGTCGAGCTTTCACGCTTGGCGCGCGGCGTTCCGATGGGCGGCGAATTGGACTATTTGGATGACGGCACTTTGGCTGATGCGATGCGCCAGCGTCGGCCTTTTTAATTTTCAGGCCATATCTTTGCGCTTGCGGGTTTCGGCGAACACATCGACTTCTTGCGCGTTGACCATGCCCAATGTTTTTTGGAGATTTGCACTCATTGGCCGCAAGAAAGGGTTGGTGGCTTTTTCGAGTCCGATATTTGTCGGCACGGTGGGTGTGTTATTGGCGCGCAGCGCGTCGATTTGTTGCGCGCGTCGAATGAGCTCCTGATTGTCGGGCTCGACCGTCAGAGCAAAACGCGCATTGGCCTGTGTATATTCATGGGCGCAATAGACGCGAGTTTCATTGGGCAGGCGCATCAATTTTTGCAGCGAGTCCCACATTTGGACGGGCGTGCCTTCAAACAAGCGGCCGCATCCGAGCGCGAACAGAGTATCGCCGACAAAAATTAATCCGGCGGCGGCGAAATAATAAGCGATATGTCCTGCGGTATGGCCGGGCACATCAAAGATGACGGCTTCTTGTTTTCCGAGCTTGACGCGATCATTTTCTTTGAGCGGCACGTCGAGACCGGGGATTTTATCTGCTTCTCCGGCTGGACCGAAGATTTGGCAGCCGGTTTTCTCCTTGAGTTCGAGATTGCCTCCAGCATGATCAAAATGGTGATGGGTGTTGAAAATGAAATCAAGCGTCCAGCCTTTTTGCGCGCACTCGTCCATGATGCGATCGGGGTCAGGGGTGTCGATCGCGGCGGTTTGGCCGGATATAGGCTCGTGCGCGAGATAGCCGTAATTATCCATGAGGCAGGGGAATTGGTGGACTTCAATTATTTTAGGATTTTGCATTTTCTTGCTCTCCTTTTTTCAAGACAAAGATCGCCTGTTCGGCAAGCCAATTAGCCATGCTGCCAAGCCGCAAGCGGGGTCTAATGCTATCAGAAGATAGGGCTAAAAAAGTTCCGATGACGAGTTTCATTTGATGGCATAGGCTGACGAAATCGGCGATGGTGCATAGATGGACATTGGGGGTATCGTGCCATTGATGGGGTAAAAGTAGACTAACCGGCATATGGCCATGAAACAAGAGGTCAAACCGCACGCGCCAGAAGCCGAAATTGGGCAAAGAGACGATTGCATAGCGGCCGATTCGGAGCATATTCTCGAGCACAGCGGCGGGTCTATGCATAGCCTGTATGGTTTGGCTCAAGATCACATAATCGAAGGCGCTGTCAGGGTAGTCATCGAGGTCGGTTTCGGCGTTGCCTTGGATGACATTGAGTCCGCGCGCGACACAAGCATTGACTCCGGTCTGGCTGAGTTCTATGCCACAGCCATGGACGCGGCGTTTTTTTTCCATCAAGACGAGCAGGTCGCCATTGGCGCAGCCAATATCAAGAACGCGGCTGCCTTGTTCGACGAGGTCGGCGACGATTTCTAGGTCGATTCGTTTTTCTTCATGCTGGTTCATCATGTGATGCCTTATATGATGCCTTATGAGATGCCTTGGGCGCGGGCGGCGGCGTCGATGAAGCCGCGCAGAGTTAAAAACATTTCTGGCTCATCGAGCAGGAAGGAATCGTGTCCGCGATCGGTGGTGATTTCAACGAAGCTGACATCGGCAGCAACCGCATTGAGCGCGCGAACGATCTGACGGCTGTCGGCGGTTGGGAAGAGCCAGTCGCTGGTGAACGACATCACACAAAAACGGGCGCGCGCTTTTTCGAAGGCTTTGATGAGGTTATCGTCATAATCGGCGGCGAGATCGAAATAATCCATAGCGCGGGTGATGTAGAGGTAGCTGTTGGCATCGAAGCGATCGACAAAGCTCATGCCCTGGTGGCGCAAATAAGATTCAATGCGAAAATCAGCATCGAAGCCGTAGGTGATTTCGCCGCGATCTTGCAGTCGGCGGCCAAATTTTTGCGCGAGCGCAGTCTCCGACATATAGGTGATATGCGCGGCCATGCGCGCGACCGCGAGTCCTTTGACAGGGATTGCGTCATGATCCATATAGCGGCCGCCATGCCAATGGGGATCGGCCATGATGGCCTGCCGCCCGACTTCATGGAAAGCGATGTTCTGCGCCGAGTGTCGCGCTGCGGTGGCGATCGGGACGGCGGCGAAAACTCTTTCGGGACAGCTCACCGCCCATTGCAAGACCTGCATGCCGCCCATCGAGCCGCCGATCACGCAAAGCAATTGATCAATGCCGAGGCGATTGATGAGCTTTTGCTGCGCGCGGACAATGTCGGCAATGGTGATGGTCGGGAAACTGAGTCCATAGGCTTGGCCGGTCTGAGGATTGTGCGACGGCGGTCCGGTCGAGCCCATACATCCGCCGATGACATTCGCGCAGATGACGAAGAGGCGGTCGGTATCGAGGGTGAGTTTCGGGCCGATCATGCGCGCCCACCAGCCTGGCTTTTGGGTTGCAGGATGAGGGTTGGCGGCGTACTGATCGCCGGTGAGCCCATGACAGACGAGCACGGCGTTATTTTTGGCATTATTGAGCTGGCCGTAGGTCTGGTAGGCGAGGTCAAAGGCGGTGAGTTTTGTGCCACAATCGAGGGTCAAAGCCTCGCTTTGATCAAAATGTTCGACCAAGCTTGTGCTTTGCGCGGTTTTTTCATTTATTTTGGCTCGATTTGCAGCTTTGTTTGTGATCATGGTGTAATTTATCCTCTCTCTTTCTTTTTTGTGCAACCCGCTTTAAGAATAGCAGAAGATGGACTCAAAACCTTCTATATCTTCGACTTCTTCGTCAAGGCGGTCTGTATCTGAGGTTCGCGCGCGGATTGACGCGATCGACGCGCGGCTGCATGAGGCGCTGCTTGAGCGCATGGATTATATGCGCGAATTGGCCGAATTGAAGAGAGAAGATGTTGAAGGGCAGCTAGTTTATCGTCCGGGGCGCGAGGCGCGGCTGTTGCGGCGGCGCGTGGCGGCGCATCGCGGCGAGATGAGTCTGACGACTTTGGTTCAGATTTGGCGCGAGGTGATATCGGAATCTTTGCGTGTGCAGCAGACTTTGAACGCGCGCGCGCTGCCTGTGATTTTAGTATCACCGAAGAATAGTCAACAGGAAGAAACTTTGGCGAGCGCGCGCGGCTGGGCGGGGGCGGGGGCGGCAATTAAGATCATGCCCAAACTTGAAGACTTTTTTGCGCAAATGGATGGCGATCCGGCGACGATCGGGTTGGTTCCGGTTGCGCTGCCGGGCGCATGGTGGCAATCGATGAGTAATAAGATTCATGGGAACATTCATAGGAAGATTCATATCGTGGCGCGCTGGCCTTTTATTGCGGCGACTCACATTGCGCCGCTTTATGTTCTTGCCAATATGCTGCCGGAAGATTCGGGCGCTGATCGATCGCTTTACGCACAAGACGAGAAGATCGTTGAGATCGAAGGTTTTGTTCTGCCCGATGACGCCACCGCGCCTTCAGGGCATTTTTTAGGCTGTTATGCGCGCGCGTTAGACGAATGACACATTTTGCTCCCCATAAGGAGATTTTCAAGATCAAGCTTTATCAAGGAGGTCTCAGGACATTTCCCGGGGTTCAACATCCGGTCAAATTATCGTCCAATGAGACGCCGCTCGGACCGAGTCCGAAAGCGATCAAAGCCTTGAAGCGATCGAGTCAAGAGCTTGCGCTCTATCCGGAAAGTTCGGCGCTATTGTTGCGGCAAAAAATTGCGAAGCGCTTTGGGATGAATGAAGCGCAGATTATTTGCGGCGCGGGGTCGGATGATCTTTTGCAGCTTCTTGCGCGGATTGCGCTGCGTCCGGGCGATGAGGGCATTCACACGCAGCATGGCTTTTGCCTTTACCCGACTTTGATCCGCGCGGTGGGCGGTGTTCCTGTGGCAGCGGCGGAAACAGACCTCTGCGCTGACATCAGTGAGATTCTCAAATGCGTGACAAAAAAAACGAAAATTGTTTTTCTGGCCAATCCGAACAATCCGACCGGCACCTATCTGAGCTTGACGGCGCTCAAGACTTTGCGCAAGAAATTGCCGCAGCATATTTTGCTTGTCATCGATGCGGCCTATGCGGACTATGTCGCTCATAATGATTATGATTCCGGCATTGAACTCGTCAGAAAATCTAACAACGTCGTCATGACGCGGACATTTTCCAAAGTCTATGGACTCGCTGGCTTGAGGCTGGGCTGGGCCTATGCGCCGCCGAAAATTGCTGCTGCGCTAAATCGGATTCGCGCGCCATTTAATGTTTCGTCATCGGCTTTGATGGCGGGGCTTGCGGCGTTTGATGATGTCTCTTGGACACAAAAAGCGCTGCGGCATAATCAGAGGTGGAAAAATTATCTCCAAGACCATTTATCATCTCTCGGCCTTGTCGCGACTTCGTCGGCAGCTAATTTTCTGCTGCTGCGATTCAAAAATAAAAAGATGGCGCTCGCCGCATGGCGCTGGCTCGGTGAAAAAGGATTGATCCTGCGCCGCATGGAAGAATATCACCTCAACGATTGTTTGCGCGTGAGCATCGGCAAAGCGCATGATAATCACAAGCTCGTCAAGGAGCTCAAAGCTTTCATGGAGACTCAAAGGAGCAGCAAAAAGTGAGCGCGCCGCTCTTTAATCGCATTGCTTTGATTGGGCTGGGTTTGATCGGCTCATCTTTGGCGCGAATCATTCGCCGCGAGAGGCTCGGCGCGCAGATTGCTGGCTGGACGCCTTCTGAAGCCACGCGCGCGCGGGTTCGCGCATTAGACCTCGTTGACGATCTCTATGGCGATCTCGGCGAAGCGGTGGCGCAGGCTGATCTTGTGATGTTCTGCGCGCCGCCGGGCGCGTTTGAAGAGGTGGCGCGCGCGATCAAAGATCATTTGAAGCGCGGCGCGATTGTGAGCGATGTCGGCTCATTCAAGCAGAAGGCCATAGCCGACATTGCGCCTCATCTTGGGTCGGACATTCATTTTGTGCCCGGCCACCCGATCGCCGGAACTGAGCATTCAGGGCCTGATGCCGGTTTTGCCGAATTATTTGCGCGGCGTTGGGTGATCCTGACGCCGCTGGACAGGCCGGACGCAGCCTATGATGAAGCGGTTCACAGGGTCAAGGCGTTGTGGGAGCAAGCGGGGTCGAAAGTTTCGCTGATGACGCCTATCCATCATGATCGTTTATTGGCGCTCACGAGTCATCTGCCCCATGTGATTGCGTGGGCGATCATGGCGGCGTCTGAAAATGCTGACAAGATTTCCGAAAAAGAAGTGATTGATTATAGCGGCGGCGGATTTCGAGATTTCACGCGGCTGGCTTCATCTGATCCGATCATGTGGCGTGATGTGCTGATCGGCAACCGCACGCCGGTGCTTGAGATGATCGATCTGTTCATCGGCGATCTATCCAAACTACGCGCGGCGATCGAAAAGTCTGACGGTGATTTTCTTCAAGAGCTTTTTTCGCGCACCCGCGACATTCGCCGAAAGATTATTCAGGCGGGCCAAGAGACTTCAGCACCCGACTTTGGCCGCAAGCTCTAGAGATTTTTCTTCGATTGCCGTTTCGAGGTTTTTCATGAAAGCGCGGCGATCAAGGCCGGGGGAGATCGCGGGCAAGAAATGGACTTGCACACAGCCCGCATGTCGCAGAAAGGATCGGCGCGGCCAAAAAAATCCGGAATTGAGCGCCACCGGCACACAGGGCAGATTCAAACCTTTATAAAGCGCGGCGACGCCTGACTTATAATCAGCGCGCTGGTCTGGCAGGGTTCGTGTGCCTGTCGGGAAGATCCAGATTTTGCGACCGCGCTGCGCATTTGCGCGCGCGCGGCGCAGCAAATGGCGCAGAGCTTTTGGCCCTGATCCTCGATCTACAAAAACGACTCCTGATTTCCATAGGCTCCAGCCAAAAAAAGGAATCCAAAATAATTCTCGCTTGGCGATGAGATCCATTTCGGGCAGAATATGATAAAGCGCCACGGTTTCCCACATGGATTGATGGTTGCTGGCGATCAAGCAGGAACCGGCGGGAATATTTTCGAGGCCGCGACATTCATAAGTTATTCCGGAAATATATTTTAATTCCTGCAAAACGAGCCATGATCCAAACTTGATATAAACATTCATCGCGGCGCGCGGCAAAAGAAGAAGGGGCGCGCTCAAAATGCTCCATAGAGCTCCAGTTGCATAAAAAACAGGATTAAAAATAACAGATCGCAGAAAAATGAGCATGATGAATTTTTTATGGCAGCTCATTGAGATTATTGGCGACTTGCTGCCGCGCGGCAACAATAGCGATCAAACAAGATAAAGAAGGTATCAGCGCCAAAGCGGCGTAATCGACGGGATCAAGTTTGATGTTAATTGCCGATAGGCTTAAAGAATCGGGGATAAAGCGCCAGAGCTGTGTAGCGAGAAAAAAGCTCACCGCCGCGCCCACCGCGCCGACACAGCCGGTCAACAGGCCCAAGCGAAAAAAATATCCACGGAAAGAAGAAATGATAAAAGAATCTTCAGCGCCGATCAAGTGGAAGATATTGACCAATTCGCGGTTGGCATCGATCGTTGCGCGCGCAGCCAACCCGACGACAGCGGCCATACATCCTAAAGCGGCGAGCAGCACCAATCCGGCTAAAATCTGAAACAAAAGCGCCCACCGGCCGATCGCATCGCGCCAGCGTCCATGGTCTTCGAGCTGAGCTTCGGGCATAATTTTTTCAATTTGTTGAACTAAAGCGGGCTTGTCTAATTTGATTCCTTTGTGCAGCGTGATGTCGACGAGGTCGGGCACGGGCATATGAGCGATGTCGGTATTTTCGCCGAGCCAAGGGGTGAGCAAAGCGGAGATTTCCTCTTCGGGCACGAGACGAACTTCTTGGATGGCGTGCTGACTTTTGAGCGTATTAATCACTTGAACGATTTTTTTATTGCGGCGTTCGGTTTCGAAGTCATCATCAGCGGCGGGGATATAGAGGCTCATTTTGAGCGCGGCTTGATCGTGCCAGACATTGACCCAGCGCCCGACACCCATCGCGCTCGCAAGCGCGCAGGCGGCGAGATAGCACATGATGATCGCCACACCCGCAAGAGGTCTGGTGACCGGCGCGCGCATACGCACGAGGTCAAAGCCTGGACTAGCCATTAGTTTTGCTCCTCATAGGCTGTTGCGCCACCGATCAGGCGGCCTTGTTCGAGATGCATGATTCGCGCTTTGAATTCGAGCGCGCGCTTGGGGTCGTGGGTGGCGATTAAAACGGCGGTGCCGAGGCGATTGAGCTCGGTCAGAAGATGAAGCAGCCGCTCGGCCATCAGCGGATCGACGCTGCCTGTGGGCTCGTCGGCGATGACGAGGTCGGGCTGCGCGGCGACAGCGCGCGCGATTGCAACGCGCTGTTTTTCTCCGCCGGACAAGGTGGGCGGATAGGCGGTTTCTCTGCCGCCGAGTCCGACCCATTCGATCAGGTCGCGGACATCTTTGCGAAAGTTTTTTTCGCGCTGGCCGGATATGCGCAGAGGCAGCATCACATTTTCATAGACTGTGGCGTGATCGATGAGGCGAAAATCTTGAAAAATAACTCCGATGCGGCGGCGCAACATAGAGCGCTCATGGCGCGCTAGAGTGGCAACATCATGACTAAAGAGGGTAATCAATCCACGGGTCGGATTTTGCGCAAGAAAAAGCAGGCTCAGCAGAGTGGATTTGCCGGCGCCTGAAGGTCCGGTCAAGAAGCAAAAGTCGCGCTCTTCAAGCGAGAAGCATATATCTTTGAGCACTTCATCACCGCTGCCATAGCGCATCCCGACCATATCGCATTTAATCAGACTCATTTGACTTTACTTTCGCTGCGGCTCGAGCCAGTCGGGGATTTGATCGCGTGCAATCATTTGTTGGTAGTCAAGGCGCGGACGGATCACAGCGAAGAGATCGCCATCAACCATGACTTCTGGGATCAGGAGTCGGCCATTATAATTTGACGCGAGCACGGCACCATAGGCTCCGGCCTGCATGATCGCGATGAGTGCGCCGGGCGGCTGCGGCGCGAGTTCAACATCACGCGCGATGATGTCGCCGGTTTCACAGACCGCGCCGACGATTTGGTAAAGTTTTTGCGTGTCATGATCTGATGAAACGACCGGCTCGACTTGATGATACGCTTCATAAAGGGTTGGACGTAAAAAATCATTCATGGCGGCGTCAACGATCAGGAAATTTTGCCTGCCTGCGGGCTTGTCTTCTATCACTGAGGCGGCCAGACAGCCTGCTGCGCCAATCAGCGCGCGTCCGGGCGACAGCACGATATCGCAATCAAAATGCTGCGCGCATTTTTCGGCGATCGCGCCATAAAGCTGGATATGTGCGCGCAAATTTTGTGCGCCTTCAATGCCGAGTCCGCCGCCAAGATCGAGCCTTTTGACCTCAAAACCGGCCTCGCGCAATGACAAAGTGAGCTGGCCGAGGCGTTCAAAGGCGCGGGCGAATATATTTAGGTCCATGATCTGGCTGCCAATATGCATAGCGAGGCCGAGCGGGTTTAGCCATTGACTTTGCTGCGCGCGCTGATAGAGCGGCAGCACACAATCAAAGGCGATGCCAAATTTATCTCTGGCGCGGCCCGTGGAGATTTTATCATGGCCACCGGCGTCGATATCGGGGTTGACGCGCAAAGCGATCGAAGCGCGGCAGTTCATTTCGGCGGCGAGGGTTTCAAGGCGCGCGAGCTCATTTTGTGATTCAACATTGATCTGCGCGATTTTATGTCTAAGCGCAAAGCGCAATTCTTGATCGGTTTTGCCTGCGCCGGAAAAGAAAATTTTATCAACGGCGATGCCTGCGGCCAAAGCGCGCTGCCCCTCACCTTCGGAGACGATATCGGCACCCGCGCCTTCAAGCGCGAGGCAGCGCAAGACCGCCTGATTGCCATTGGCCTTGATCGCATAGCTGATGGCCGCGCGCGGGCCTGCGGCTTCGACAAAGGCACGATAATTATTTCGCAGCGCGCGCGCCGAATAGACATAAAAAGGCGTTGTGATCTCGGCGGCGATATCGGGCAAAGCGACTTGATCGATATAAAGCGTTTGGTTTTTTCTAGAAAAAGCGTTCATTGTTTTTGCTGTGGGGGTTTTTTTTGAGGCTTTTTTTTTGGTGCTTCGATGTTTTTCAGCAAGGAGTCGCGCCGATCTTTGGTTGTGCTTTGGACTTCGCCATGTTCTGGCGGCGGCGGCGCATAATCGGGCGGCGCAGTCAAGCTTCCCACTCGCCCGCACGCAACCAACATAGCCAACATAATACAAAAGAGTCCTAAACAAAACCGCGCCATCAATATTTCTCCTAATGTTTCCCCAGTTTTTTGAGCCAATCTTGAGCCGCCGCGCGCACATGATCGGGCGCGGTGCCGCCAAAAGAAGTTTTCGACCTCACGGATAAATCAATGGAGAGGATTTTTTTTGCGTTGCCATCGATCAAAGGTGAGATTTTTTGCATATCCTCAAGACCTATCTCATCAAGAGCGATGTTCTGGCGTTCGGCCAAAACGACGAGCTGCGCGCTGAGACCATGCGCCACGCGAAAAGGAATGTTTTTCTCGCGCACGAGCCAATCCGCGAGGTCGGTCGCGGTTGGATAGCCACGCACAGCCATTTGACGCATAGCGATCGAGTTGATCTTCCATCCGTCGATGAGCGCGGTCATAGCGGCGAGGCAGAGTTCGACTTCATCCAAAGCGAGAAAGATCGCTTCTTTGTCTTGCTGCATATCTTTGGCATAAGCGAGCGGCAAGCCTTTCATCACGACGATCATATCGACGAGCGCGCCGGTGATGCGTCCGGTTTTGGCGCGCACGAGTTCGGCGGCATCGGGGTTGCGCTTTTGCGGCATGATCGACGAGCCGGTTGAAAACGCGTCTTTGAGTCTGATGAAATTAAATCCGGGCGAGACCCATAGGATAATTTCCTCGCCGAGCCGCGAGAGATGGATCGCGCATAATGAAAGAGCCGCCAAGACCTCAATGACGAAATCCCGGTCGGAGACCGCATCGAGCGAATTGGCCGCAATGCGATCGAAGCCCAATTCTTGAGCGACCATGTTGCGATCGATCGGGAAGCTCGTTCCGGCGAGCGCGGCGGCACCGAGCGGGCTTTCATTGAGACGGGCGCGGGCATCATTGAGGCGGCCACGATCACGCGCGAGCATTTCGACATAAGCGAGGCAATGATGTCCGAAGACGATGGCTTGTCCTGTTTGGAGGTGGGTGAAGCCGGGCATGATCGTCTCGGCGTGATCGAGCGCCTGCGCAGCGAGAGATTTTTGCATACGCGCGATGGCGTAATCGAGCACATCGATGCGCTCGCGGATATAGAGTCGCAGATCGAGGGCGACTTGATCGTTGCGCGAGCGCGCGGTATGCAGCCGTCCGGCGATATCAGCGCCGACATGCTCGGCGAGGGCGGCTTCGACGTTCATATGGATGTCTTCGAGGTCGCGCGAGAAGGTGAAAGAGCCTTGTGAGATATCCTCTTCGATTTTGTCGAGGCCGTCGAGCAGGGCATTGAGGTCGGTCTGCGAGATGATTCCGGTCGCGGCGAGCATTTTGGCATGGGCGCGCGAGCCGACGATATCATGGCGATAGAGGCGTCGGTCGAAGTCGATGGAGACGTTGAGCGCATCCATCAATTGGTGAGTGCTTTCGTGAAAACGTGTTTTTCCGACATGCCGGTTCATGGGTTTAAGCCTTAGTTTGAGCCTTATGTGTAGGGATCAATATATGCACATATAGATTTAGCATATAGATTTATCTCAGCGTGTATAATGGCGGGATGAGGCTGGAAATGGCGGGGCTAGAATGGTAAAACTGAAATGGCCAGATTGAAATGGTCAAACTGACATCGATCACGACGAAGACCGGCGATCAGGGGACGACGAGCTTAGGCGATGGGCAGCGTCGCGCCAAGCACGATCGGCGGATTGAGGCCTATGGCGCGGTTGATGAGGCCAACAGCGCGATTGGGTTAGCGCGGGCGCTGCTTGATGACGAGGCTCTAGAGGCTCTACTTGGGCGTATTCAAAACGATCTATTTGATCTGGGTGCCGATTTATGCGTACCGCCGCAAGGCGCGGGAGCGCGCCCTCGCGCGACGAGCCGCCATGCGGCTTTACGGATTGTGGCGGATCACACCGCGCGGCTTGAAGCTGATCTTGTTCGCTTAAACGAGGGGTTAGCGCCTTTAGATTCGTTTATTTTACCGGCGGGGTCGGCGGGGGTAGCGGCGCTTCATTTAGCGCGGACGATCACGCGCCGCGCCGAGCGGGCGATTTCGCTGCTCAAAGCCGACGACGAGGTCGGCGCGGAGGTGGTTCGCTATATCAATCGGTTATCGGATCTTTTATTTGTTATGGCGCGGTGTGCTGCGCGCGGGGCGGAGGAGAAATGGGTGCCCAAAGGATAGAGGGTTTGAGAATTTAATGACGCAAAGAAGTCGTCGTCATTTCCGCGAACGGGCGCGGCGGCGTGCTACTGGTCGATTTTCGCCGTTTTTAAGCTGACATTCGATCTGTTTTCTGCTATCAAGAGGCGAGCAAAAACAACCGGGTTCACAAGAGGGTTCATCAAATGGCAGTTCCACGCAAGAAAGTATCGCGGGCGCGGCGCGGCAAGAGGCGCTCAGGACATAGCCGCGCGCTGCCGGTCTGGAGCGAGGACAAAGAAAGCGGCGAGCTCCATCGGCCGCATCACATGACACCCGCGACCGGCGCGTGGCGCGGACACATCATTCTGCCACCCAAAGTCAAGAGCGAAGAGCCGGAATAATCAAAACAAATGGCGCTCTTTTTTGATGAAAACTGGTTTGCGCAAAAATTATCCCAACGCGGACAAACCCGCAAAGATTTTTCCCGCGCCCTCGACATGGACGACGAAGCGCTGGCGCTGATCTGGAAGGATCAACGCGCCTTGACGCCGCGCGAGCTGGCGCTTGCGGCGCAATTTCTCGGCGTTTCGCCGCAGGACATTCTCGACCACGCCGGACGCGGCGCGCTTCAAAAGCCCGACGCAGACAAGCGCGCGCGCGGCGACATTCACGCTCGCCTTGACGAAATCTCAGCGCGTCTTGAAGCTATAGAGCGCATTTTGGCCGATTTGAAACATATTATCCTCGCACAATTATCTAAATAGATATATCTAAATAAATAATTGCGTCCATCGAAATAGTTGAATCGAGCGCGCGCATGGATTATCTTAAAGGCATGGCGATACGACCTCTGATTACCCTGCCCTCCGCGCTATTGCGCAAAGTGTCGAAGCCGGTGGACGGCGTGGGCGCAGCCGAGCGGCAATTGATGGATGATATGCTGGAGACGCTTCATGCGGCTAATGGGATTGGCCTTGCGGCGATTCAGATTGGCATTGACGCGCGCGTCATCGTGATTGATCTGGCGCGCGAAGAGGGCGACGAGCAAACCGAGCCATTTTATTTTGGCAACCCGGAGATCGTCTGGCAATCGCAGGAGATGGCGTCTTATACCGAGGGCTGCTTATCTGTGCCGGAGTTTTTTGACGATGTTGATCGTCCGGCGCGCTGCCGTGTGCGCTTTTTGGATTATCACGGTGCGCCGCAGGAGATGGATTGCGACGGGCTGCTTGCCACTTGCATTCAGCATGAGATGGATCATCTTGAAGGGATTTTGTTCATAGATCATCTTTCACGTCTCAAGCGTGATCTTGTTTTGAAGCGGCTCAAGAAATCGGCGCGGCGCGCGAAGTTTGACCAGCCGAGCGGTGTCGCACTTTAATGCAGCCGAAAAAATTACGGCTTGCTTTTATGGGAACGCCGGATTTTGCTTTACCGACATTGAAAGCTCTGATGGCCTCGAGCCATGAAATTGCGATGGTCTATGCGAAGCCATCCAAGAGATCGGGACGCGGCTTGAGCGCGCGCGCAGGCGTCGTAGCTGATTATGCGCGGCGACATCAATTGCCGCTGCGGCAGGCTTTATCGCTGCGGGCTCAAGAAGAGGAAAGTTTTTTTTCCGCTCTCAACATTGATGCGGCGATCGTCGCGGCATTCGGATTGATTTTGCCGCAGGCATTTTTATCGATTCCGCGGTTAGGCTGTTTGAATCTTCATCCGTCGCTGCTGCCGCGCTGGCGGGGCGCGGCGCCGATTGAGCGCGCGATCATGGCCGAAGACCGACAAACCGGCATCACCATTATGCTGATGGATGAAGGCGTCGATAGCGGAGATATTCTCGCGCAGGAAAAAATGGACATCAACGATATGAATGTCGGACAATTGCGCGATGTGATGGCGCAAAAGGGAGCTCAGTTGATGATCGACACATTGGATAATTTTGCCGCTGGAAAAATCAGCGCGCACAAGCAAGATGATCGCCAAGCGATCCTTGCGCCGCGCCTGACAGCGGAAGATGAGAAGATCAACTGGCACAGATCAGCTCAAGAGATTCTTTGCCAGATCAGAGCGCTGTCGCCTCGCCCTGGGGCTTGGTTTTGTGTTGAGTCTCGCGGCAGCGGCGAGCCGACGCGCATTCGTCTGCTTGCGGCTGAGCGCGTTCATGGAATCAAGGGCGCAGCGGAAGGTGAGATTTTAGATGAGGATCAAGCGATCATCGCCTGCGGATGTGGCGCTTTGAAATTGTTGACAGTGCAGCGCGCCGGAAAAAAAGTTATGGAGATTGATGATTTTCTTTTGGGGTTTCCTCTGCGTCGCGGCATGAAGTTAAACTAAACGATGCCGCGCTACCGCCTACTTATTGAATATGACGGGACAAAGTTTTGCGGCTGGCAATCGCAAAAGGAAGGGCGCAGCGTCCAAGATGAGCTCTCGCGCGCGCTTCATCTTTACTGCGCCGCGCGCGCGGTAATTTATGGCGCAGGGCGCACTGACAGCGGCGTTCATGCGCTAGCGCAATGCGCACACTTTGATCTCGATCAAGAAAAAGAGCCCTATGAATTGCGCGCGGCAATGAACTTTCATCTGCGCGGCAAAAAAATCGCGATTTTGGCGGCAGAGAAAATCAGCTCTGATTTTCACGCTCGCTTCAGCGCCGAGAAAAGGCATTATATTTATGTAATCGCCAACCGCACAGCGCCGCCGATTTTGATGGCCGACCGCGCTTGGCATATTCCTCACAGGCTCGACGATGACGCGATGACAAAAGCGGCGCGATGTTTGATCGGACGACATGATTTCACAACTTTCCGCGCGGCGGCTTGTCAAGCGGCTTCGCCGATCAAAACGCTCGACGCGCTCAGCATGACGCGCTATGATGAAATCATTGTCATTCGCGCGCGCGCGAAATCTTTTTTGCAGCATCAAGTGCGTTCTTTTGTCGGGGCGCTTGCCTTTGTGGGTCTGGGCAAGATGAGCTCAGATGACATGGATCGGATTCTCAAAGCCCGCGCGCGTGCTTTGTGTCCGCCGCTAGCGCCGCCCTCAGGGCTCTATTTAGCGCAGATTGATTATCCGCCGCCCTGCGCGCTTCAGCCGCGCGAGATAAACCCAATGCCCGACTTCTTTTTGAGGTAAAACCAATTCTAACATGAACCGCGACCAGCGCATTCTCGATCCGATTCACGGCCTCATCACTTTTGACCATGAGGACGTAACGGATCGTTTGGTCTGGGCTTTGTTGAATGACACGCCTTTGCAGCGTCTGCGACGGATCAAGCAATTGGGGTTTGCTGAGTTTGTGTTTCCGGGCGCGACGCACAGCCGGTTTTCCCATTCGATTGGGGTGTTTCACATGGCGCGCCGCCTGACAAAGCTCGTGAAGCGTCAATTGGGGCAGAAATTTGACCCTGCGCGCGCGCAAGCGGCGCAAATTGCGGCTTTGCTCCATGATCTAGGTCATGGCCCTTTTAGCCATGCGTTTGAAAAAAGCGAAGCTAGACGTTTGGGCAGCCAACAAAGATCTCATGAGAGCTGGACGATTGAAATCATCCAAAATGATCCGGACATTGCGCGCGCGCTTAATGAAAAAAGATTGCTGCAAGATGTCATTGAAATGATCGTGCCACATGGCCGGGGCGATCTTTATACTTCGATTGTTTCGAGTCAGTTTGACGCCGACCGATTAGATTATCTGCGCCGCGACCGCTATATGAGCGGCATTGGCTCAGGCGGCTTTGACTGCGACTGGCTGCTTGATTGTCTTGAAGTTGGGGCGGATGACACATTTTGTCTCAATCACAAGAGCGCGCACAATGCTGAAGAATATCTGCTTGCGCGTTATAATCTTTATATTCTTGTTTATACGCATAAAACCAATCGCGCGGCGGAGATGATGCTCGCGGAGATTTTATATGATCTCGCGCAATATCCTGAGCGCAGCGGTCTTGCTGACGATCATCTGCTGCGGCGATATTATGAGAGTGACTCTTGCGCGTCTTATTTGGCCTTAGACGATATGGTGATCTGGCATGCGCTTTGTGAGATGGCGCAAAAGGCCGAAAACCTAAGGCTGCGGCGCTTGTCGGCGGCGATTGTCGGGCGAAAGTTTTATAAAGCCTTTGATGTTGGACGGGCGGCAAAAGAAGAAGGCCGCGAAGATAGGCTTCAAGAATTTTTATCCTTGGTTGAGCAAGAGGCATCAGCGCATGATTTTTTGATCGACGAGGCTGAAATCACAGCTTACGGCATAGATAAATCTATGGATAAGCCCAGTGAATTGCCGATCAAAATCAACCCAAAGGAAGGAGGCCAAGCGCGTGATATTCAAGAAATATCAAAGATCGTTGCGTCGATTCCGAAGAAGAGGCTTTGCCGCATCTATGCCGACGCGCAGCATATTGAATATGCGCGCAAATTGTGGCGCGAGATGTTTTAGCTCGCAAAATAATTGGTGATGATCTTTTCATAAATGCGCGCAAGCTGTTTGATGTCGTCGATGGCCGCCCATTCATTGACTTTGTGGATGGTGGCTGTGGTCAGGCCGAATTCAACGACGCGGGCATAATCTTTGATGTAGCGCGCATCGGAAGTTCCGCCGGTTGTTGCCATATCGGGTTTACGTCCTGTGCTTTGCTGCACCACATCGCGCACGAGATCGGAAAACGCGCAAGGTTTTGTCAAGAAGGGGGCGCCATTATTTTCGCATTTGAGCGCGCAGCGGATTTTCGGATAAGGCGCTTTGATTTCATCGACGATCTGGCGCATGGTTTGTTCGAGGCTCTCGGGGGTTTGGCTGTCATTATAGCGGATATTCCATTGCGCGCGGCATGAGGCTGGGATCACATTGCGCGCCGGATTGCCGGTATCGACGGATGTAATTTCGAGATTAGAGGGCATAAAGTTTTCGGTGCCTTCATCGAGGATATGCGCATCGAGCCGCGCGAGCATTTGCGCCATGATCGGCATCGGATTGCATGCGAGGTGCGGATTGGCGGCATGACCTTGCTGGCCATAGACGGTGAGATCCATATTGATGCTGCCGCGCCGCCCGATCTTGATCATCTCACCGATTTGATTGAGGTTGCTGGGCTCGCCGACGAGGCAATCGTCGATTTTTTCACCGCGTTCGGCCATCCATTGCAGGACTTTTTTTGTGCCATTGATGGCGATGGCTTCTTCGTCGCCGGTGATCAGCAGGCCGAGCGAGCCGCGCAGCGCAGTATGCTGTTTGACATAGCGCGTTGTGGCCGTGAGAAAAGCGGCGATTGCGCCTTTCATATCGGATGCGCCGCGTCCATAGACTCGCCCGTCGGCGATCTGCGCGTCAAAGGGCGGATAGTCCCAAGCGGCGAGATCGCCGACCGGCACGACATCGGTGTGGCCGGCAAAACACAAAAAGGGCGCGCGATCCCCCAAACGGGCATAGATATTTTCGACCTCGCCAAAAACGAGCCTATGGCAGATGAAGCCCAGCCCTTTGAGATGAGTTTCAACAATATCGAGTGCGCCATCATCTTTTGGCGTCACCGACTGGCAGCGGATCAGCGCCTGAGCGAGCGCGATTTCTTCTTCCTGAGCTTCCTGAGCTTCATGTGTTTCCTGCCCGATCTGTTTCATTTATACCTCCCGCAGAAGTTCATTGATGGCGGTTTTGGCGCGGGTCTGCGCATCGACGCGCTTGACGATGACCGTGCAATAAAGGCTCGGCGCGCCTTGTCCTTGTCCGGGCAGGGACCCCGGCACGATCACAGCATAAGGAGGCACTTCACCGCGGAACACTTCGCCGCTTTGGCGGTCGATGATTTTTGTCGATGCGTTGAGATAGACGCCCATCGACAGCACAGCACCCTCACGCACGATGACGCCTTCAGCGACTTCCGAACGCGCGCCGATGAAACAATGATCTTCGATAATCACCGGACGGGCCTGTATCGGCTCGAGCACCCCGCCGATGCCCGCGCCGCCCGATATATGAACGTGCTTGCCGATTTGCGCTGCTGAACCGACAGTCGCCCATGTATCGACCATTGTCCCTTCACCGACATAAGCGCCGATATTGACAAAGCTCGGCATCAAAACGACGTCTGGCGCGATGAACGATCCGCGCCGCACGATCGCCCCCGGCACGGCGCGAAATCCGGCTTCAAGAAATTGCTGCTTTCTCCAGCCGGAAAATTTAGAGGGCACTTTATCCCACCAGATATTATCGCCTGCGGATATTTCGCAATTTTCGGTGAGGAGAAAAGAGAGCAGAATGGCTTTTTTGAGCCAATCATTTGTGATCCAATCATCACCGCATTTTTCGGCGACGCGCAGCTTTCCTTGATCGAGTCCGTCCAAAGCGTAATCGACAGCTTGCCGCAGTTTTGTCGCATTTTTTTTTTCGTCGAGGGCGCGGTCTTCAAACCCATCATCGATCAATGTTTGAGCCTGTTGTTGATTCATGATGGATTTTCCCGCAGATATTCTGTCCAACCCGCGCGGCCGCGCGTTTCGACTCGACGGAAGCCGACTTCTTCGAATCCGCGCTGCGTGCATTGCGCGCGCCCGGTGATCCGAAACTGCAGCCGCGTCAGACACATTGGAAAATCGCCAAACCATGCGAGCGGCGCGCCCGACGTCATTCGGACTTCCGCGCCGTTTTGATCGACGGCCTCAGCATAGAGATAATAGCGCGGCTGTCCGAGTTTTTCGCGCAGCATCATGGCGCATTTTTTGGGCCGAATGCGCAGCCAGCCTTTCGATTCGAAAGCGGGGTTGCGGAAATCGGGTTTTGAGCTGATCGCTCGATAGCCGACCGCCGCCCAGACGAGGTGGGGCGTTTCATTGCATAATTTGAGTCCGATGGTGACACCGAGATTTTTTTGCGCGCCGACGAGCAGAGCTTCAAAAAGCTTTTTATTGATGACTCCGCTCGGACGCAGGCGCGCAAGACGCTGAAACTCAATGATGGAACGGCGCGTGATTTTGCCCCAAAAGCCATCGACATCGCCGACTTCAAAGCCATTTTCTTTCAACAGACGCTGCACACCAGCGACCATCGCGTGATTGTTTGAGTGGAAAGGCAGGGTCTGTTTGAAGGTTTTTTTCCATTGCCGACCGCGCGTTTCGACGCGGGCGAAACCGGTTTTTTCGCGGCCTTTTTCGCGGCAGAGCACATGGCTTTTGATATAGAAATTTTTGCGTTCACCGCTGACGCAGAGCAACCGACTGCCGCCAAATATCAGCACAGCGCCCGCATGCTGCGGAGCTGAACGCGCATGGACATAATAGACTTTTTGTTTCAATTTTTCTTTGATCACAGTTTGACAAAACCCCGGATAGAGGCGAAACCATCCGCGGACGATCCACCCGACTTTTGGAGCCTTGATGCCGATCGCGCCGTCAAGCACATGGCTGGTTTCATTGCAGAACTCAAATTGAGCCTGCGCAGGCGTTGCACAAGCCAAAAACGCTGCGGCGGCGAGAACAAAAAAAGCGATCGGTTGAGAAAGTTTCATCACGATAATTTTATCTCCAATTTTACCCTCGCAGATTGATCATCGTGCCGACGCCGTGGGCGGTGAACAATTCAAGCAAGAGCGCATGAGGCCTGCGACCATCGAGGATGATGGCCGCCTCGACGCCTTGGCGCACGGCATCGATGCAGGTAGTGATTTTAGGCCGCATGCCATCAGTGGCGACGCCTGTGGCGATGAGGCTTTGGGCGTCTTCGGCGCTGAGTTTCGGCACGAGCGAGCCGTCGTGATCGAGCAGGCCGACGACATCGGTGAGCAAGATCAGGCGCGTGGCGGCGAGCGCGCTCGCAATCGCACCGGCGACGGTATCGGCGTTGATATTATAAACCCGCCCCTGTTGATCGGACGCGCACGGCGCAATCACAGGGATCATCGCGGCATCGAGCAAGGTCGTGATGATTGTCACATTGATTTTTTCAGGCTGGCCGACGAAACCGAGATCATCTTCTTTATTTTCGGCGCGCGCGGTGAGTTTTTTGGCTTCGATCAAATTTCCATCGCGGCCGCCAATGCCGACGGCGCAGCCTCCAGCGCGGATAATATCGTCGGTGATTTTCTTATTGATATGCCCGGATAAAACCATTTCAACGATTTCAGCGGTGCGCTGATCGGTCACGCGCAGACCATTGCGAAATTCGGTTTGGATGTTCAATTGCGCGAGCATTTCATTGATCTGCTTGCCGCCGCCATGGACGATCACCGGCTGCACGCCGCTCTGTCGCAGCAGAACGATATCGCGGGCGAAATCGCGGGCGAGCTTTTGATCTCCCATCGCCGCGCCGCCATATTTGACGACAACAACACAGCCATCATAAAGCTGCATGAAGGGCAGCGCTTCGGCGAGAATGCGCGCGCGTTGATCTCCCTGTGTTTCTTGTTGTGTTTCTTGTGGCATTATTTTGAATCCTATTCTGAATCCTGTTTTTTGAGCCCTAAATTACCTAAAAGATCGATCTCGACGCCCTGTCGTTTCATGATGATGCCCTGCTGCAGGGCTGAGAGGATCGTATTCCAAGTGGCATAAATAACAAGCCCTGCGGGAAAGCGCGCGAGCAAAAGCATGATGATGATGGGCATCCAAGCAAAAATTTTCCTCTGCACCGGATCGGGCGGCGGCGGGTTGAGGCGCATCTGAACAAACATTGTCGCCCCCATCAAAAGAGGCCAAATGCCGATGAGCATAAAATTAGGCAGGGAAAGCGGGATCAGGCCGAATAAATTGAACAATGAAGTGGGATCGGCTGCTGAGAGGTCTTTGATCCAGCCGAAAAAGGGCGCATGGCGCATTTCGATCGTCACAAACAAGACCTTATAGAGCGCAAAGAAAACCGGTATTTGAAGCAGCATCGGCAGACAGCCCATGAGCGGCTTGACATCGTGTTTTTTCCACAATTCGGCGATGTCCTTATTTTGCGCCATCATATCACCTTGATGACGCGCGCGGATTTTTTCGATATCGGGCTGCATTTTGCGCATTGCGCCCATCGTCTCATAAGATTTATTCGCGAGCGGAAAAAACACCACCTTGACCAAAATCGTGACGATCAAAATCGCAACGCCAAAATTACCGGTCAGTTGTGAGAAATAATCGAGCAGCAAAAAGAACGGCTTGGTCATAAAAAAGAACCATCCCCAATCGATCATCAGGTCGAATCTTTCGATCGGAATAGCCTCCATATAGTTGTCGATGAGGTCGGTTTTTTTGGCACCGGCAAAGAAACGCGATTGCGCCCGAATCTCCCTCCCCGCCGCGAGCGGAATAGGCGCTGAGATAAAATCAGCGCTAAATGTTTCAGCGCGCTGAGCCTCTTCACGAGTGAATCGCGCGGTGAAATTATGGCGCGAGTCGGGGATCAAAACCGCCGCCCAATATTTATCGGTGATGCCCAGCCAGCCTTTCTGATCGTTAAACTTAATTTCGGGATCGTCTTCGAGATCATCATAATCGATTTCCTCAAGGCCGGATTGAGAGAAAAACCCGATGAGGCCCTCATGGAGCAGATAAAAGCCTGATGTTTCGGGCCGCTCTTTGCGCCGCAAAGCGCCCCAAAAGGAAACCTGCTGAGCGCGATCACTTCGATTGATCACGGATTGCGTGATCGTGAACATATAATTTTCATCGACAGAAATTTCGCGCCGGAAGATGAGGCTGGTTCTTTCATCTTGGTAAGTTAAAATAACCGGCTGCGTTGGGGTCAAGCGCGCTTTGGGATTGACGCGCTGCCACTTTGTCCGTGCGCCGACGATTTCGCCGGAACGATCTGACCAGCCAAAATGAGCCTGATAAAGCTGTGATTTGAGAAAATGCACTGGGGGAGCATTGTCTGCAAGACTTTCGCGGTAATTTGTCAAGAGCAGATCATCAAACAGCGCGCCGGGCAGGCTGATCGATCCTGCAAGGTTCGGTGTTTGAATATCGATGCGCGACGACACCGGCAGAGTCTCTTGCGGCGACAATTGACCTCGCGGCACGGGGAGCGTGGTGGTCGCGGAGGGCGCGGGGGGCGCGGGGGGCGCGGCGAATTTTTCGGCGGGGCCTTGCGCCGATTGAGTCTGATCGACGGGCGGCGGAGATGGGGGTGAGAACCAAATCTCCCACATAAAAATCACAAGCAGCGACAAGGCCAATGCGAGTAGAAAATTTTTTTGATCCTGTTGCACTTAAACTTTGTCCTTATTTTTGATGCGCCTAAGTTGTTTTAAGCTATAGGCGAGGTCTTTTTTCAATTTTTTATAGTCATGGGTCAAAACGGTTGAACGCGCGATGATGACGTAATCCCATCCTTGTTGCGCGCGCGCGGGAAAGATTTCGGCGGCGGCGGCGCGCATGCGTCTTTTGGCGCGGTTGCGCTCGACGGCATTGCCGACCTTGCGCGATGCGGTAAATCCGATGCGGATTCCGGTCAACTCGCCTTGACGCTGTCGCGCCTGCATGACAACGCTCGCTGAGAAGACTTTACTGCCTTTTTTGGTCAGAGCGAGGAAATCCTGTCTTTTCGTCAGGCGTGTGATTTTAGGCAGACAGCCGTTTTCGTCCTTTAGCACGGCGTCGAGAGAGGATTTGGCGTCCGGCGCGCGTAGCAGAACGCGCTCGGAAGCCATGTCGTTTTTTACGCACACGCACACTGGGTTGATATGTCCTTTTCATAATAGAAGGTCTCCTGCACAGGTCATAAATAAAGGCGCGGGCGAGGTCAATAGACGAGTGCGTTATTTATCGAAATGGGCTATATTTGCGCCTATGAAACAAGAGACTTCAGCTCCAAAGACTAGCTTTTCGCCATCTCGGCTTGCGCTTCTTGGCGTGTTGATTACGCTGATGGTGGCGTTTTTTGTATCAGGCGGGATTGATTATCTGAGTCTTTCGGTTCTTGCCGAGAATCGGCAGTTTTTAGCGGATTTTGTTGAGGATAATTTTTTTGAGGCGATCAGCCTTTTTGTGCTGATTTATGTCGTGGTGGTTGCGTTATCGGTGCCTGGGGCGGCGGTTTTGACGCTTAGTGGCGGATTTTTGTTTGGGGTCTTGCTTGGGACATTTCTTGTTCTAGTCGCGGCCACAAGCGGAGCGGTGATCTTGTTTCTCATCGCCAAGACCGCGCTCGGAGAGCCTTTAGCACGCAAAGCTGGCCCTGCGCTTCAGACCTTGCGGCAGGGTTTTGCTGAAAATGCGTTCAGCTATCTGCTTTTTTTGAGGCTGATGCCGGTTTTTCCGTTTTGGCTTGTGAATCTGGCGCCTGCGCTTTTGGGGGTGTCTTTGCCAATTTACATCACCGCGACTTTTATCGGCATTATTCCGGGCAGCTTTGCCTATGCGTTTTTGGGGACAGGGCTGGATTCCATTCTGGTCAAGCAGCAGAAAATCTATGCCGAATGTGTTGAAAAATCCCAGAAAATAGGGGAAAAAATAGATTGCACGGCAACACCTGGTTCTGCCGATCTCATCACGATAGAAATACTCGCGGCTTTTGGGGTTTTAGCCCTCGTGGCACTTTCACCGATCGTGATCAAGAAAATTCGAGACTCTACATAACAAATTGCCTTAATCGTCAGAATGTGATATTGAGCGCAAATAATGATTTTAATGCGCCTATCCTCTCTAGCCATCATGGCAGCGATTATCATGATAATGATCTTTGCGGCGATCCTGCCCCTCAATGATTATCGCACAGCTTGGCTTGAGGCGCGCATGACGACAGCGCATTCTTTGCGCGCCCCGTCTTTGCAAGCCACAAAGAACGTTGATTTTCAAAATGAAACTTTATTGAGCCGTCTATATGATACGGCAACAATTTTATTGTCCGGCGGCGATGAGATCATCAAAGTGATCGGCATATCAAAAACACCTCCGCGGCGGCAAATTGAAATTCTCATCGATGAGCGCACGCTTTATCAAGATATGCGCGATTATAGTCATGTAATTTTATTGAGGATTTTTATCATTGTTTTGATCGCGGGTTTATTTCTATTGGCGCTGAAGCGCTATGGGTTTAACCGACCTTTGCAAAAGCTCAGTCAAAACATGTCTGACTTTCAGAAAGACCCGGAAGATATGAGAAACATCATCATTCCGAATAAAAACATGAGCGAAATCGGCAATGCCGAACGCGCATTAGCGAATATGCAAATGACCATCCAGCAGACATTGCACCACAAAGCGCATTTAGCGGGATTAGGCCTTGCGGTCAGCAAGATCAACCATGATCTGCGCAACATCTTGTCAAGCGCGCAATTGTTTGCCGACCGCCTCACGACGAGCGAAGACCCAGCCGTGCGCCGTGCCATGCCGCGATTAATTTCATCGCTCGGACGGGCGATTGATCTATGCACCCGCACACTTGAATATGGACGTGGCGACTGGCCTCGTGCACGAGCGCGTCAAATGTTATTGCGCCCTTTGGTTGATGAAGTTGGCCATGCGATCGACCTGCCGGAGAACGGCACGATTCGATGGATCAATGATATTCCTGCGAGTTTGCAAATATGGGCGGATCATCAATATATTTTCCGGATTTTGCTTAATCTCGGACGCAATGCGATTCAAGCGCTGCAAGAAAACAAAAAAGATGACCAATATGATGGATACATCACGCTCTCGGCACATGGCTCCGACGGTCTGGCCTATATTAAAATTCACGATAATGGCCCGGGGCTATCGCTGCGGGCGCGGGCGAATTTGTTCACGCCCTTTACAGGATCGACAAAAACAAGCGGCCAGAGCGGCTATGGTTTAGGGCTGCCGATCGCGCGTGAACTCGCGCGCGCATCAGGTGGTGATCTCAATATCGAAGCGAGTCAATCGGGGGCATCTTTTCAGCTTATTGTTCCTCAGGCGCCCCCGAAGGCATGATTTTTTTTGCGACGCCATCGCGGCGTGGGTCAGCGCCGCCATCGATATTTCCTTCAACGATGCGAATCCCATGAAGCCCTGAGGTGAAATGGATCGCTTTGACCTGATGGCCTATTTTTTCGAGCTGCGGCGCGAGCGCTTCGAGCTTTGTGCCGATTTCGACTTCCACGATATCGCCTTTTCGGTGCGCCGATCCCAGCGCGACATGGCGCGGCAAAGAGATGGCCTCTTGCATGGATTTTTGCCAATCGATCAAAGCGATGACGGTCTGCGCGACATAGGCGATGATGCGCCGTCCGCCGGGAGAGCCGATCACGGCGAAGAGTTTTCCGTCGGGGGCAAAAACGAAAGTAGGGGTCATCGACGATAGAGGTCTTTTGCCCGCCGCGACAGCGTTGGCGATCGGCTGGCTGCCGCGGCGAGGGCGAAAGGAAAAATCGGTCATTTCATTATTGAGGAAAAATCCGCCAACCATAATATGGCTGCCGAACGGCCCTTCGATCGACGAGGTCAGCGCAACGGCATTGCCGTGATGATCGATGATGCTGAAATGGGTGGTCGAGGGCTGGGCGCGCTCATCTTGCGAGGGCGGGCGCGGCGTGAGCAAATGGCCTGCGGAGATTTTACTTTGAGCTTTGTCAAGGCTGATCTGCTGCGCGCGCCGACGCAGATAATCGGGCGCGAGCATGGCGTTGATCGGCACGGGGAAGAAATCGGGATCGGCGATGTAATGGCCGCGATCGGCATAGGCCAGACGGCTGGCTTCGGAAATCAAGTGGACGGCTTGAGCGCTTTGCGGCGCAATTTGCGCGAGGTCGAAATGTTCGACAATGCCGAGGATCTGCAGCAAAGTGAGTCCGCCCGATGAAGGCGGCGGCATAGCGCAGATTTTATATCGACGATAAGGGCGACATAGGACATCACGCGTTTTAGGCTGGTAGCTGGCGAGGTCTTGGCGTGAGAATCCATTATATCCGCCGACGGCTTTTGTGATTTTTTGCGCCAGCGCGCCTCGATAAAAACCCTTTGATTTTTTTTCGGCGAGCAGCGTTAATATATTCGCGAAATCTGGATTTTTGATGATCCCGCCTTCTCGACGCGGACGAAGACCGGACTTTGTTTTCTTGAAGAATAATTTTCTTGCTGCCGGAGATTTTTTAAGAAATGGGTCGCGCGCAATGAGAAACGCGAGCTGCCGCGAGATCGGAAATCCTTGCCGCGCTTGTTTGATCGCCGGTTCAAAGAGCTGCTTCCATGGGAGTCGTCCATGTTTTTCATGTATAGCGGCGAGCATCGCGACAAGGCCGGGCACCCCGACCGATTGTCCTCCGATAACCGCTTTGATAAAAGATTGGGGGATATTTTTTTCTTTCATAAAAATATCGGGTTGCGTCCCGGCTGGAGCGGTTTCGCGGCCATCATAGACCGAAATTTTTTTTTGTTGCTCATCCCAATGGAGTAGAAATCCACCCCCGCCGATCCCCGACGATTGCGGCTCAACGAGGTTGAGCATCATTTGGACGGCGATGGCGGCATCAACGGCGCTTCCGCCTTTGGCGAGCATAGCGAGTCCGGCATCAACGGCGAGCGGGTGCGCGGCAGCGATCATCGCGGCACGCGGCGGCGTGTCCGCCGTGCAGGCCAGCAAAGCGAGCAGAAAAAGTTTTGCTGCAACAGCGCGCAAACCATATATAAGAGAGACCATAGACATATAGAGGAGTATATTATGGATTGGCGGCAAGGCCGACATAATTTAATCAGCGATGTTGAAGGGTTGCGCATTGGCCACGCGCATGACGAGAATTGCGCGAGCGGCGTGAGCGTGGTGCTGGCCGATGACCGCGCGGTTGCGGCCTGTGATATTCGCGGCGGCGGTCCGGGCACGCGCGAAACCGATGCGCTGGCACCGGAGAATTTCGTTGATGCGGCGGATGGGATTTTTTTATCGGGCGGGTCGGTTTATGGACTGGCCGCCGGTTCGGCGATCACTGACTGGCTAGGCGCGCAGGACAAAGGCTTTCGGCTGATGGAGAACGTCCCGCCCTCGCCGATCGTCGCGGGCGCAATTTTATTTGACCTCGCCAATGGCGGCGACAAAAATTGGGGCGAGACGCCGCCTTATTACAAGCTGGGCAAAAAAGCCTGCGCGGCGGCGGATGGCGGCGTTTTTGCTTTGGGCAATGTCGGCGCGGGGTTTGGCGCGCTGGCGGGCTCTGTGAAAGGCGGGCTGGGATCGGCGTCGGCGCTCATTGCTGGCGGCTATCAGGTCGGCGCTTTGGTTGCGGTCAATTCTTTCGGGGCGGTGGTCAAACCGGGGACGCAGCGCCTCTGGGCGGCTGACTATGAAGTCTTTGATGAAATGGGCGGCGTGGCCGATGACCGCAAGCCCGATATGCAGGATATTTTTGCCAACACCAAAATGGCGGCGGCGGCGCGACAAAATACGAGCCTCGCGGTGGTTGCGGTCAATGCGGATCTGACGCCCAGCGAGGCCAAACGCATCGCGATCATGGCGCAAGACGGCCTCGCGCGGGCGATCCGGCCTGCGCATTCTCCGTTTGATGGCGACAGCGTCTTTGTGCTCGCGACGGCGCGGCGGCCTCTTGACGGGGTCAGGGCTTTGGAGGTTGCGCGGCTTGGGGCGCTCGCGGCCGATTGCGTGAGTCGCGCGGTCGGGCGCGGCATCTGGACGGCGCAGAGCCTTAGAGGCTGGGTTTCATATCGTGAGTTTTATGGCCTATAAGAATACAACGCGCCCGTAGCTCAGTCGGATTAGAGCGGCGGTCTACGGAACCGCAGGTCGGGAGTTCGAGTCTCTCCGGGCGCGCCACCAGACTGCGTCTGGACTATTACTTTGAAACCGACCGACTTCGAGGTGTTGGCTGGCGGCTAGTCGCCATTTTTTCTTTTCATCATTTTATTCTAGAAAACTATTCTGACTCTCTCTCTTCCATTTCCAATCTTAGTTCAGAAAGAATTTTACCTTCGTACATCCAATATTCAGGACCCGCTACCCCTTTTCCGCTGCCCCCTAGTCTTTTAAGTATTTTTGCTGCTGCAGCGCTCAATGAAGTTTCTCGCCCTTCAAACTTAATTCTATGATCATTAACAACTTCCGCTGTAATGTTTTCGTCTCTTGCGAAAGTAAGAATTGAGCTAGGTTTAATTTCAACGGTCGAGAATTTAAACTTAGAGCGTCTACTTGTTTCATGTTCCAGCGCTTCTGATTCCGACTGATCTTCAGCAACATCATCTTTTAGCGTAACTTCTTTCAGCTCAATCAGCTTAAGGATAGAAACAACTCTCTCTGGATTGATGCGAAAAAACTCTCTTCTCCGATTGATTCGATGATCGCCAAATGCGTCATGAATCTTTCTTTCTGCATTAGCGGCATTTTCAACCTCACAAGCATAGTGACACACAAAAGGAACAGGGATACTCGTAGGACGAGATAATTCTCTTATTCTTTCAGGTAAATTTCTGGTAATTCCGATTTTAACCAAATCCGGCATAACCGGATTGGTGAGCAGATAAACTATATTTGACATTGCAGTCCCTCCCTAAAACCTATGCAATATACCATCAATCTCTAATCCTATATAATAAAAACCCAATATGCCTGATCCAGTTCTTATTGCGAAAATAACTTTGAGCCTCGCTTTGTTCGGGGCATTGTTCGCGCTCGAGAGGCGCTATGCCGCTTTGTTATGCAACCGGCTTTATGGTGCGACCCGCATCATCAAAAATATGAGCTTTTGGGCGATCAATGCGGTGCTTTCGCCTTTGATTGTTCTGCCTCTATCCGCTCTGGCCGCCGCCAACGCTTTTTGGGAGGCACCGCAAACGATGGCGATGACGATGGCGGTGGCGCTCGTGCCGGTCCATATCATTTTGCTGGATTTATGGATTTATTTCTGGCATCGCGCCAACCATGAGTGGCCGTTTTTGTGGCGCTTCCACAAGACCCACCATATGGATGAGGCGCTGGACACAACGACCGCTCTGCGCTTTCATTTTGGCGAAGTGCTGCTTTCGGCGGCAGCGCGCGCTCCGGTCATTATGATTTTGGCGATCCCGCTTTCAACGATTATTTTATTTGAATCTTTGCTGCTGGCCTTCACTTTATTTCATCACAGCAATTGGCGGCTGCGCGCGAGGGTGGATATCTGGCTTGCCCGCATCATCATCACGCCGGAGCTGCACCGCATTCACCATCACCCCAAAACCGCCGACACCAACAGCAATTACGGGACTTTATTTTCTTTCTGGGATCGCCTTTTTCAAACGCGCATTCATTACAGCGTGGATGAAGATCACGCCATCGGCGCGCAGGACGAACGCGATGTCGCTCTGCTGTCTTTGTTGCGCTTGCCCTTCCGCAGGCAAAAATGATATAAATCTCACAGCAAGAAAGAAGGGGGAAACAAATGACCGCACAAATCCGCCCATTACCCGCCTATGACCAATTGCGCTACGATTGGACGCGCGCAGAAGCGCGCCACTTGATTGCGCGGCCATTCAATGACTTGATTTTTGAAGCGCAGGTCAGGCATCGGCATTTTTATCCCGCCAATGCGGTGCAAAAGAGCACTTTGCTTTCAATCAAGACCGGCGGCTGTCCGGAGGATTGCGCCTATTGCGCGCAGTCGGCAAAGTTTTCAACCGGCATCAAAGCGACTAAATTGATGGATTCTGACGCGGTCATCAAAGATGCGCACGCCGCCAAAGCGGCCGGCGCGACTCGCTATTGCATGGGCGCGGCGTGGCGCGAGGTTAAAGACCGCGATATGGACGAATTGTGCGAAATGGTTGCCGGTGTCAAAGAGTTGGGCATGGAGAGCTGCATGACTTTGGGCATGCTGACCAAAGATCAGGCCCAAAGACTCAAACAAGCGGGGTTGGATTATTACAATCACAATATCGACACCAGCCCCGATTTTTACAGCAAGATCATCACGACGCGCACTTTCCAAGACCGCCTTGAGACGCTCGCGCATTTGCGCGACGCCGACATCAATGTGTGCTGCGGCGGCATTATCGGGCTGGGCGAGGCGGTTGAGGATCGCGCTGATATGCTTATGACTTTGGCCAATCTGCCGGTTCATCCGCAATCGGTGCCGATCAACATGCTGATCGCGATCAAAGGCACCGCGCTTGACGATCAAAAGCCCGTTGATCCGATTGATTTCGCACGCGTGATTGCGACAGCGCGCATCATGATGTCGGCATCGGTCGTGCGCATTGCGGCGGGACGCGAAAATATGAGCGATGAAACCCAAGCGCTCTGTTTTCTTGCGGGCGCCAATTCCATTTTCATCGGCGACCGGCTGCTGACCGCAAAAAATCCCGGCCTGTCCAAAGACGAAGCCCTGCTTGACCGCCTCGGGCTCAAAGACCTGCCTGCCCATCACAGCCCTGCTGAAATTAGATGAGTGGCAAAAATTTTCGCGCCGTGCTCTGGGATTTTGGCGGCGTATTCACGACAAGCCCGTTTGAAGCGTTCAACCTTTTTGAGGCACAAAATAATCTGCCGGATAATTTTCTGCGCTCCATCAATGCCAGCAATCCCGACAATAACGCTTGGGCTCTGCTTGAGCGCAGTGAAATCACTTTGGATGAATTTGATCAAAAATTCGCCGCAGAAAGCCGGACGCGCGGCCATGAAGTGCCGGGCCGCGATGTGATCGCCTTGCTGTCGGGGGCTTTGCGTCCTGAAATGGTGGAAGCGCTCAAGAAATGCCGCGCGGCGGGTTTGGCGACCGGCTGCATCACGAATAATGTCCGCCAAAATGATAATGCCGCCGCTGATGTCGCGCCCAATAATATGGGCTTCGTGTTTGATCTCTTTGACCATGTGATCGAATCGTCCAAAGTCGGCCTGCGCAAGCCTGATCCGAAAATCTATCTGATGGCCTGCGACGCGCTCAACATTGAGCCTCATCAGGCGGTCTATTTGGATGATTTAGGCATCAATCTCAAACCGGCGCGCGCACTCGGCATGACGACGATCAAAGTCGTCGGCGTTGATCAGGCTTTAAGCGAATTGGAAAAAACTTTAGATCTTGTTTTACGCTAAAACACGCCCGCTAATGCGACACCGCGCTGCTGGGCGGCTTGATTTGACCGCGGCGCGGCACGACCATATCCATCACGACGGCCAGACAAGGCAGAGCGGTGATGGTCATAATCATATTGGTCATGAACATGAAGGTCAGCAGCAGCCCCATATCGGCTTGGAACTTCAGGCCTGAAAAAGCCCAAGTGGAGACGCCAATCGCCATTGTGACCGCGGTAAACACGACGGCCATGCCGGTTTCCTCGAGCGTCAGACGATAGCTCTGGGTGATGTCAAAGCCTTCGGACAGATGAAACTGGATGCGATTATAGATGTAAAACGCATAATCGACGCCCAGCCCGACCGCAAGCACCATGACCGGCAAAGTTGAGATGGTCAATCCGATTTCGAGCGTTTCCATGAACCAATAGCCCAAGAAGGTCGCCATGGTGAGCGGCAGACAGCAAGCGATCACTGCGCGCCAGTCGCGATAGGTCAGCACGACAAGCGCGATGATCGCGATATAGACATAGACCAGCATGGGCAATTCGCTTTCTTCGACTTCTTCATCGATGGCGGCTTGCACGCCCATATTGCCTCCGGCCAATCTGATTTTGACGCCTGCATCTTCGCTTGTTGTGATGGGCACATTTTTTGCCTTGAGGTCAGAGACGATATTTTCGGCTGACGTTTGATCTGCATCATAGGTAATAATGATTTTGTTGTCGGTATCACGATAGACGGCCATGATGATGTCGATCGGCAAGTTGTCGGGCACTTGTCCGAGCGGCTCTTGAGTGGCGAGGGCGACATCGCGATAGGATGAGGGCTGTTCGGTGCGGAATTTTTTTATTCCGTTGATGACTTTCTGGATGGTTTTGGCTTTAGCGTCTTTGAGGAAGACCAGTTGGGTGAGGAATCGGCAATCGGGACTATAGAGTCCGGAGCCTCGCGGCGGGATCACATTGACGGCCTGCACGAGCGAATAGCGATTGCGCGGGATGGAGCGCCATTTGAGATTGCCTTCGCTCCATCCGGCGGCGGTCTGTTTGGAGACATAAGGAACAGACAAAACGAGCGATACGCCTTCAATGTTATCGATATGCCAAGAGAGACGATCGAGATAGTTCAGGTAGGGATATTTGATGCAGGCTTCGCGCGGGGTTTCGACGATGACGGTCAGGAGATTGAGTCCCAGCGCGAATTTATCGGCAATTTCGCGGCTATCGACGTTGTAGCGGGCATCGGGTCGCAGTTCGGGGGAGCCGGGGTGGAGCGCGCCAACATGGCGGTTTTGGCTTTCAATGACAGCAGCAGCAAAAATAACGAAGATGATGGCCAACCCAATAGGCGCAACACGCGGATTGGCGATGAAACCCAAAGAACGCATGATTTTAAGCCGGAAGTCGCGCGCACGAGCGACTCTGGCAGAGAAATCGTCGCCGAATCTGAAAAGGCTGACGAGCAAAGGCAGCATGATCAGATTAGTGACGATTTTGAGCGCGACGCCGATCGAGGCGACGACGGACAATTCTTTAATCATTGGGATATCAATGATGTAAAGCGTTCCGAATCCGACGAGGTCGGTGATGAGCGCCATAGAACCCGGGATCAAAAGCCCTGAAAAAGAAGCGCGCGCAGCTTCTTCGCTGGATTTGCCCAAGCCGATTTGCGCGGTGATGAGATTGATCTGCTGGACGCCATGACTGACGCCGATGGCAAAAATTAAAAACGGCACCAGGATCGCAAGCGGATCGAGTCCATAGCCAAGGAAGTGCAAAATCCCAAACTGCCAGACCACTGAAACCAAAGAGCAGGAAAGCGTGACAAAAGACAAAATAATCGAGCGCGCATAAAGATAGAGCGCCAAAGTTGTGAGTAAAAAGGCAGTTGTAAAGAAAAATTGCACAACGCCATATTGATCGAGCAGGCGCTCAAGCAAAGGCGCGTCATCGGGAGGGTCATAGACATCCGCACCCGCTTTGTCGCCAATATCGCCGATCAGCTTAGCAAAGCCGATAATAAGGATTTTATATTTATCATTTTCAAACTTGGCGCGGATTTTTTCTTCGAGCTTGGCGGCAAGATCAAAGTAATCCAATCTTTCGAGGGTTTTTGGATCGCGTTCGAGCAGTTCAGCGATGACCATCGCGGAGGCGAATTTCTCGCCGACAAGCCGTCCAACAAAATTGCCGCGGATGACATTATTTTCGATGCGCTTGAGGGCATCATCATCCATATTGCCCAAAGTGATCGTGCCTGGGATCACATCATCGGCATTGATGCCCTCTTCGGTAATTTCGAGGTAGCGCGTATTGGGCGTCCACAAAGAGGTGACCGTATGGCGCGCGACGCCGGGCAGATAGAAAATCTCGTCGGTGAGCTGTTTATAAGCACGGAAGAAATCCTGATTCCAGATCGTCCCCTCACGAGTTTGCAGCACAACGATAATTCGATTGGAGCCAAATAATTGCTCGCGATATTGCTGGAAGGTTTGAATATATTCGTGATCGGTGGGCAGTCTTTTTTCAAACCCGGCGTCGAGATGCAATCCTGTCGCCTGATAACCGGCATAAACCGTAAAGGCAAGCAAGCTGACAAGAATAACCCCGCGCAAACGAAAAATGATGTTTTCAAGCAATTTAACCATGATTTCCCCTCTCAAGCCTCCCCGACTTTTAAAAACTCCCCATTTTTGCGCCAAAAAAACCTAAAAAGCAAGACTTTTAGCTCTCATTGCCCTCAGGCGACAAAAAAACTATAATGCCACCACCAATTACAAGGAGGATATCTATGAGCACGAGACAAATCACCAAAGATGAAGCCTATGAAGCTGTCGACCCGTCTGATTTTGAGGCCATGATCGAAGTCGATCGCTACGGCAAGCGTTCGACTGCTTTCGACAAGATCATTTCGGCGACCCATGACCATTTCTGGGATCCGCTCGATAAGAAATATGTTGACTTCACCCAGCCCTTTGACCTCACCAGCGAAATGCTGATGCCCGAAGAGATGATTTTGGAATTGCAGCTGCCCTGCGCAAAAAAATTGCCGAGAGAAAAACAAATTCTCCTCGCCAACCAGAGCACACGCTGGGCTTTGAGCAATATCCTGCATGGCGAACAAGGCGCTTTGGCTTTATCGGCGAGCCTGTGTCATATTCTCAAAGACCCGGGCGCGCAGGAATATGCCGCCAACCAAACACGCGAAGAGGCGCGCCATGTCACGGGCTTCAGCTTCTATATTCAAGAGCGCTGGGGCAAGCCTCTGCCGTGCGGCGCGACATTGGCCGGACTGCTGGTTGAGATCGTTAATGCCAAAGAAGTTTATAAGAAACTCGTCGGCATGCAGATGCTCATTGAAGGGCTTGCAATGGGCGCGTTCGCGACATTTTACCGCCATACCTATGATCCATTGCTGAAGAAGCTCATGCAATTGGTGATGACCGATGAGGCGTTTCATCATAAGTTCGGCAAAATCTGGGCCGATCGAACTATCCCCAAGCTCAACGAAGATGAACGCAACCTCATCGAAGATTGGGCCGCGCATTGTTTTCAGACTTTGCTGTTTAATCTGGTCAATCCTGAGCAGAAAAAGATCATCTATGCGCCGCTCGGCCTTGACTGGAACGTCGTCCATGATGAAATGCGCGAAGCCTTTGGCGACGAAAAACGCCGCGAAAACATGAGAGAAAGCACGAATATTTTCCGCGTGCTGGTTAAGACGCTGCTGAATGCGGGCATCATCACCTCGCGCACGAGCGATTTTTATGCGACCTATGTTGATCTCGACGAGCTCGAAAGCGAAGGCGATCACATGGTCGGCGATGATATTGCCGAAGAGGGGATTCAATATCTCCAGACGATCAACTTCAACACGCGCCGCGACGCGCTCAAAGAAGTTGCGGCGTCAGCGGCTGAATAAAAGCTGAATAATTGAAGCGGGAATAAATTTTAAAAGCTCCGGTCTTTGGCCGAAGCTTTTATATATCCAAATTAACGACTTCCAGCGCGTTTTTCTGGATGAAGTCGCGGCGCGGCGCGACGACATCGCCCATGAGGTCTTCAAAGAGCTGGTTGGCTCTTTTGCCCTCTTCGACTTCAACGCGCAAGAGCGAACGTGCATCACGATCAAGCGTTGTTTCCCATAATTGTTCGGCGTTCATTTCGCCCAGACCTTTATAGCGCTGCAGGGTGAGGCCTTCGCGGCTAGCTTGGATCAAGCGGAGATAGAGCTCGCTGGGCGAACGCACCGTCCATGTTTTGGCTGAGCTTTGGGCTTGAGCTTGATTTTTATCTTTACCTTTACCCTCGACGCCGCTGGGTCTGCGATATAATGTTGCGGCGGCTTTATAGGGTTTTGTTTCGACCTTTGCGACGGCTTTTTCGAGGGCTTTGATCACGGGCGCGGCGAGGTTTTGCGGCGAGATAAAAATTTCTTCTTCAGCACCGCCGATCATGCGCTTGAGGCTTATTCCTTTACCGCCATTTGAGCCGCCGTTTGAAACGACACGAATTTTCCAATCTGTTTCATCGAGCCCTTTGAACAAGGTAAGCGCGGCGGCGAGTTTTTTGATATTCGCCGCGCTCGGCGTCTTGAAAACGCCCGCGATCGCGGCCTGCTCGGCGATATAGGCCGGAATCGAAGGCGGCAGATTTTCAAGAATCTTATGGATTTCATGCCCTTGTCGCGCCAATAAAGCGAGGTCTTTGCCAGCACGTTGTGGGCCGCGCGTCGGTCGCAGCACGGCGTTTTCGAGCGCTGAAGCAAGCAGATAATCTTGCAGCGCGGCCTCGTCCTTGAGGTAGAGCTCAGAAGCGCCCCTCTTAGCTTTATAAAGCGGCGGCTGCGCGATATAGAGGAAGCCTTCTTGGATGATGTCGGGCATATTGCGATAGAAAAAAGTCAGCAGCAGAGTACGGATATGCGCGCCATCAACATCGGCGTCGGTCATGATGATGATCTTGTGGTAGCGCAATTTAGTGGGGTCGCATTCTTCTCTGATGCCGGTGCCCAGCGCGGTGATGAGCGTGCCGATTTGTTCAGAGGCAATCATTTTATCGATGCGGGCGCGCTCAACATTGAGGATTTTGCCCCTGAGCGGCAAGATCGCCTGATAGCGCCGGTTGCGCGCCTGCTTGGCCGAGCCGCCGGCGGATTCGCCCTCGACGATGAAAAGCTCAGCGCGCGCCGGGTCGCGCTCTTGGCAATCGGCGAGCTTGCCGGGCAGGTTGGCGACATCAAAGGCATTTTTGCGACGCGCGAGTTCACGCGCTTTGCGGGCGGCATCGCGGGCGCGCGCGGCGTCGAGAATTTTCGAGATGATCTGTTTGGCCGCACCCGGCGTCTCTTCAAGCCATGCGGTGAGGCCTTCGACAGCGATCGCCTCAACGATCGGGCGCACTTCGGAGGAGACGAGCTTGTCTTTGGTCTGGCTGGAGAATTTCGGATCGGGCACTTTAATGGACAGGACGCAGGTCAAGCCTTCGCGGATATCTTCGCCTTGCAAAGTGATTTTATCGCGTCCGGCTTTGGTATTTTTTGTGGCATAAGAGGAGATCGTGCGCGTTAGAGCAGCGCGCAAGCCAGCGAGATGGGTTCCGCCATCGCTTTGCGGAATCGTGTTGGTGAAGGAGAGGACATTTTCGTGATAACCATCATTCCAGCTCATCGCGGCTTCGATCGATATGTGATTTTTTTCGCCAGAGAAAAAGATCGGCGCGGCAAAAAGCGGTTTGCGCGCGCGATCAAGATATTTGACAAAAGCGGCGACGCCGCCTTCATAGAACAACTCAACGATTTTATCGTCGTCTTTTTTATTTCCGTTTTCTTTATTTTCTTTTTGCCGCCGATCGGTCAGAATGATTTTGAGGCCGGAGTTCAAGAAAGCTAATTCGCGCAGTCGTCGTTCGAGGGTGGCGTAATCAAAGGTCATCATTGAGAACACTTCATTAGACGGCATGAAAGTAATTTCCGTTCCATGCGGCATGGATTTTGCGCTTGCGGTTTTTTTCGTGCACGGAGTGAGCGGCATGGCGGTTTTACCATCTTTGAAGCGGAGCATATATTCTTTGCCTTCGCGCCAAATGCGCACTTCAAGCCAAGACGACAAAGCATTGACAACTGAAACGCCGACGCCATGCAATCCGCCGGAGATTTTATAGGATTTCTCGTCGAATTTGCCGCCGGCATGAAGATGCGTCATGATAACTTCGGCAGCAGAGACGCCCTCGCCTTTATGCGTGTCGATCGGGATTCCTCTGCCATTATCGCGCACAGTGACGGATCCGTCTTCGTTGAGCGTGATCTCAACCAGATCGCAAAAACCGGCGAGCGCCTCATCGATCGCATTATCGGCGACCTCATAGACCATATGGTGGAGACCAGAGCCATCATCGGTGTCGCCGATATACATGCCCGGCCGCCGTCGCACGGCGGTGAGGCCTTTGAGCACTTTGATCGATTCCGCGCCATAATCGAATGAAGCGCGCGCGGTTTTTGTCATTGGCGCGCTTGCGATTGCTTTCGCTGCTTTTTTCACAGCTTTTTTTGTAGCGGCTTGAGCCATAACGGGAACCTTTCTATCCTGGATAGGCTGAGCTGGGCGCGATGGTGAAGAAATGCGCATTCATGCTCAATGGCGCGAATATATCACGATCTGTGCCGCTCATCCATATCTGCGCGGGAAAATCTGCGAGCGCGGCAAACAGCCCATAGCGGCGCGGCGCATCGAGGTGGGCGGCGATCTCATCGAGCAGGATGATGGCGCGCGCCGCGCTGTGTTCGGTCGCAAGTCGCGCGGCGGCGAGCACGAGGGCTGTTAACAAAGCTTTGATCTCGCCCGACGAGCAATGCTGCGCGCTCAGGCCGGACGGCAAATGGGTTAAAATGATATCAGCGCGATGAGGCCCGAAAGTGGCGCGTCCGGCTGCCGCGTCGAGCGCGCGGTTTTGTTCAAGCGCTGTGCGATAAAAAGATATCAAGGATATATCGTCGGCGCGCGCCGATTGATCTTCAAAAGCGCCGACCATGCTTAAATGTCCGGCGGGGAAAGTTTCGGGCTTGATCTGTGCTATCTGGCCATTGAGCTTTTTGATCGTTTCATCGCGCGCGCGCGCAAGCGCTGCGCCATGCTCGGCCATTTGGGTTTCGAGCGCACTCAGCCATTGATCGGCGCGGCGCGCTTGCGCCAAAACCGATTGCCGCGCACGGCGCGCGCGATCAAAAAAAATTAAATGATCGGCATGATCGGGAAAAAACCCCATCGTGATGCGATCAACGAATCGCCGCCGCTCCGCGCGCTCGGATTTTTCGCCAAACAGACGCGTCATTGCGGGCGTGAGCCAAAACAATCTGATATAGCGCGCAAGATGTCCCGCCGTGATATGGCGGCCATTCATGCGCATACGGCGCGGCGCGAGGCCGTCTTCGTTGAACAGGCAGCCCGTGCCAATATGATGATCGATCGCATCATCGCGCAATTTGACCGCAACACTCCATCCTGCGGGCGCGCTGCTGTCGCGCATGAGTTTGCTGTTTCGTGCCAGACGCAGGCCTCGTCCGGGGCCGAGCAGCGATAAGGCCTCAAGCAAAGAAGTTTTACCCGCGCCATTTGGGCCGGTCAACACGATCGGCGCCGCAGAAGGCAATGACAAATCAAGCCTTTGATGAATCCGAAAATCGGTCAGCTTCAACTGAGAAAACCAGCTTGAGCGGGTCGTCGGATCATTTTGAGAAACAGGCGCGCTAAAAACACGCATCAGACGCGCATAGGCATCAGCACATAAAGTGTGCTGGCGTGATTTTCATTTTGAGACTCTTGCTGCGAGTCATCATGCAGCACGGCAGCAACATCAGCAGAAGCCATTTCGATGCGCACTTTTTTGCCGATGCGCTCGGTGATATCGAGCAGGAAGTCGGGATTAAATCCGATTTCGATCGGTTCGCTGCCATAATCGACATCGATATCCTCATGAGCCGAGCCGCGCCCTGAACATACGCCCGACAAAGAAAGCTTTTTCTTTTCGAGCGCGAGCTTGATCAAAGGGGTGCTCATCGGCGGCGGATCGACAAACACCGCATTGACGCGGCGCAAAGCGAGAGTCAAATCTTCATTGGCGATGGTCAAAATTTTATCATTCTGTTCAGGAATGATGCGCGCATAATCGGGGAAAGAGCCATCGATGATTTTTGATGTCAGAGTCATGCCTTCGCAGGAATAGCAGGTCATGGTCTTTGAAAGGCTGATGGTGACGAGCTCTTCGCTATTTTCGATGAAGCGATGCAGCTCAGCGACAGTCTTGCGTGGCACGATGACGCCAGGCAAAGCATCAGCGCCTTCGGGCAGTTTGACATCGCATAGAGCGAGGCGGTAGCCGTCTGTGGCGACGGCGCGCAGCACATCTTTGGGTTTTTTGGGCTGATGGAAATAGATGCCGTTGAGGTAATAGCGGCCTTCATCGGTGGAAATGGCAAAGCGCGTTTTTTCGATCAGATCGCGCAGCGAGGCTGCGGGCAAAGTAAATTCATGGGGAAACGTCCCTGAAGTAAAATCGGGGAACTCGTCGGCAGACAAAGTATGCAGCGAGAAGCGCGCTTTGCCCGCTTTGAGAGAGAGCTGGCCATCTTCGCCAAGGGTCAGGTCGATCTGCGCGCCTTCGGGCAGCGCGCGGATGATGCCAAAAAGCAATTGGGCAGGCACGGTGATCCGCCCGGCTTCGGTGACGACCGCGGGCAGGCTGCTTTTGACCTGCATTTCGAGATCGGTGGTGGTGAGGGTGCATATATTATCGGCGGCTTCGATCATCACATGGCTGAGGATTTGAACAGAGGTGTGTTTTTGTCCGGTGCCGATGGCCTGCACGGTGCCCAAAGCTTTGATCAGTGCGCTATGTTCGACGGTGATTTTCATTTTTGTTGTGCGTCCGGTTTATTGAGATGAGGGATTTGATTCGTTTTTTTGTGATTTTGCCATGAATAGCGGCCAATGGCGAGAGCTAGAATGTTTTCGAGTTAAAATTGAACATTAAAATTGAACATAGGGTTCGGGGGGGTCTTCGGAGTTTTGAGCGTCTTTGCCGCGCGCGGCTTGACATTGCTGGCGCAGAGTTTCGACATCACTTTCGATGCGGCGGTCGCTGGCGATGAGAGCTTCGACGCGGCGCAGCGCATGAAGGACGGTGGTATGGTCGCGGCCACCGAAGCGTCGGCCAATGTCGGGCAGCGAGCGCGGCGTGAGTTGCTTGGCAAGGAACATTGCGATCTGGCGTGGCCGCGCGATCGCGCGTTGGCGGCGCGCCGACAGGAGATCATTGAGCGAAATGTCATAATATCTGGCTGTCTTGCGCTGGATATCGCTGATCGTGATTCTTTTTTCACCGGCTTGGAGCAGATCGCGCAAGATGAGCCGCGCCTGATCGATATCGACCGGCTTTGACGCATAGCGCGCATGAGCAACGATTCGATTGAGCGCGCCTTCGAGCTCGCGGATATTGGCGGTGATGTGCTGCGCGAGAAAAGCGGGCAACATAGATGAGATATTGATCGGCGGTGAGAGATGGCGCAATTTAGCGCGCAGAATATCGAGGCGCAGAGCGTTGTCGGCGGGCTGGATGTCAACGACAAGCCCGCCGCCGAGCCGCGAGCGAATACGCGCATCGAGCTTGTCCAATGAGGCGGGCGGCCGCGTCGCCGCAAAGATGAGCTGGCCGCGATTGTCATGGACGGTATTGAGAATATGAAAAAATTCATCTTGCGTTGCGCGTCCGGATAGAAATTGTAAATCATCCATAATGAGAACATCGATATCGCCGAAAATATGTTTGAACGCCATCATATCGTCGCGCCTCAAGGAGCGGATAAAATGATAGCGGAATCGCTCAGCCGACAGGTTCATGACACGGCGCGGAGGTTCTTGTCCGGTTTGGCGGCGCAACTGGTTGGCGATCGCATGAAGCAAATGAGTTTTACCCTGTCCGATATCACCATGGATAAAAAGCGGGCCGTGATGCAAAGGCGCATCTGACAAGCTTCCCGCGCAGCTTTCGGCCAAAGCGCGGGCGCTATGATGAGCTAATCTGTTGACATCGCCGACAATGAAATTGTCAAACTCCAGCCGCGGATCAAGAGGTGTTTCGACCGGCGCAGGCGCGTTGGGGATCGCGGCGCGCGGCGCGCGCGGTGTCATATGAGGTTGATGGATAATATCCACCCGAAGAATTTGAGAGATTTTTTTCTGCCAATGCTGGCGCAGTTTATTGCCATAATGATCGCTGATCCAATTAGCGAGAAATTTTGTCGCCGCATAAAGCACGACGCGATCATGATCGATATAGCCAAACACGAGCGGCGCGAGCCAGCGCTCAAACTTTGACGCCCCAAGACTCTGGCGCAGATCGTGTGAAATCAAAGTCCACTGCTCGGCGCCATATTGCTCGACATCGTATGGCTCGGTGTGCTGGCGAGCTTGACGAGAATGTCCTCCCACATTTTCTGATTTATTTTTTGTCATTGCCCCCGCCTCCTCATGATGAGTTCATTATCAAATTTTATTTTTCAGCACTGCTTCCTTAATTTGTTTTTTCAAGTTTGTCGCTTCAAGTTTGTCGCTTCAAGTTTGTCGCTTCAAGTTTGTCGCTTCAAGTTTGTTTCCAAGGCAAACTGGCAGCTTTCCATCCTTGTTTTTGTCCGCGGTGATTGTTTTCGTCCAGAGCACCTTCAAATCCGTCGGTGACATTGAAGCAAGCCGTAAAGCTCTGCTGCGCCATAGCCGTCGCGGCGGCGCGCGAGCGCTGGCCGGAGCGGCATATAAAAAACAGCGGTTGCGCGCGGTTGGCGTCGAGCAGAGCCATTAGAGATGAAACAAAGTCCGGATTGGGCTGAGACGATCCAAAATGCTGCCATTCAATAAAAAGAGCTTCCTTGCCTAAAGGAGCGAGATCAGGCACACCGACATAAGTCCATTCGACCTGTGTGCGGACATCGATCAATCGACTGGCTTTTTCTTTTCCAAGCCGCTGCCAGCATTGCTGCGCCGAAATATCCGCGATCGCGCCCATATTGACTTTACCCCCTCATAGGTTTCATCGCCGTCAACGAGCCGTTGATATCGGCGCTGTCTAATTCAAAGATTTATTTTAAACTAGGATTGATTTTCATCCGGCCTTTTTAGGAGCTTCACCAGTTAAAATAAAACTTTATCTGTTCTTAATTTTAGAGATTTGGAAAAGTTTTTCTTTTCATTTTCCAAATGAAGGCTCAAACTATCTGAGTGCGCTGTCAAACGCAATAAGAAAACGCTCTTGACATTGCGTTAAAATCATTTTGCAAGTAAAAGACAAGATTTAAGGCTAGTGCCGTTTTTCTTTTTTAGACAAAAGAATTTGTGCTTTAAGGTCTGATTTGAAGAAAAAAGAGCTTGCGTCTTAAAAAAAATTCTGTTCTCGATTCTGAGGCAATTTGGAACAAATCTAGTTTAAGACTTCGCCGCCGGTTTTGCGAGCTGTGCGACGCGCTGTGTCAGGCGTGAGATTTTCCGCGCAGCGGTATTTTTATGGAAAATGCCTTTATGCGCGCCGCGCATAATTTCGGGTTGAGCGTTTTTCATGGCGAGCGCGGCATTTTCGTGCTGGTCTTCAGCGATGGCTTCTTCCACCTTGCGGATAAAGCTGCGAATGCGCGAGCGCCGACGCTGATTGATTTCAGTGCGCCGGTTGATTTTGCGGATCATTTTCTTCGCCGATGATGTATTGGCCATAATTTTTCCTTGATAAGCCCTGCGAGCCTTATATAGCCCTTTTGCGGCTCTTTTGGCAAGAGGGACACAAAAAAGTCGCGCGCGCTGCCTGCGTGATACGCGCGATCGCTTTTGCGCAGATCGGGCAAGGATCTCCGGCGCGGCCATAGACATGGAATTGATGCTGGAAACCTCCTGGCTGGCCTTGGGCATTGAGATAATCGCGCAAAGTGGCGCCTCCGGCTTTGACGGCGCGCTTGAGCTGGCTTTGAATCGCTCTATGGAGACGGACGCATTCGGCGCGCGAGAGCGTATTGGCCTGTCGGTCGGGCGCGAGCCGCGCCGCATGGAGCGCCTCACAAACATATATATTGCCGAGACCGGCGATGATTTGCTGGTTCAGCAAAGCGGCTTTGATCGTCTGGCGCGTGGTTGTCAGGCTTGCCATGAGAATTTGAGATGTGAAAGTCGGCGACAAAGGCTCAGGGCCTAAACGCGCAAGACGCGGATGATGTGAAAGCTCGCTCTGGGCGAACAGATCGATGAACCCGAAGCGCCGTGCATCGTTAAACACGAGCTGATCTTGGCCGAGCTCGAAGATCACATGATCGTGGCGCGCGGGCGGTTTTGCCGGACTCAAGACGAGCCTGCCCGACATGCCCAGATGAATGAGCAGGATATTGCGGCATCCGGCTTTCGCGACTTCAATGAGCAGATATTTTCCGCGCCGGGCGACATCTTTGATCCGGCTTTGCGCGAGGTTTTTGGCAAAGCCGCGCGGTAGTGGAAAGCGCAGATCGCGGCGGCGAGCTGCAACTTTATCGATGCGCCGCCCTTTGACCAAAGGGATCAAGGTGCGGCGCAGACTTTCGACTTCGGGCAATTCGGGCAAGTTTTCATCTCCTGAGCGATGGGCTCATGTTATCGTCGCTTGATGATGAAAGCAAAGATCGATCAAGTGTTCACGCGCGCGGCGCGGCATTATGATCTGATGAACGATTTGATGTCGGGCGGCCTGCACCGTCTATGGAAGAACGCGCTCGTTGATCTGATTCCGCGCGGCGCGCGCGGACGCGACGAGGTTTGGCTCGCCGACATCGCCGCTGGCACAGGCGATATTGCGCTGCGCGCGCTCGCGCGCGACAAGAATCTCAATGTTTGCTTATGCGATCCTAATGCCGATATGATTTCCGGCGCGCGGCTTCGTCTTGCGCAGCAATCTTTTGAGGTTAAAAATCGCGCAGAGATCATTCGCGCATCGGGGGAGGCTTTGCCTTTTGCCGATATGTCTGTGCAAAGCTGCACGATGGCGTTTGGCATCAGAAACATTGAAGACCGCACCGCCGCTTTGCATGAAGTGTTGCGCATATTGACACCCGGTGGCAGGTTTCTTTGTCTTGAGTTTGGCCATTGCGCTGTGCCGATTTTGCGCGAAGCCTATGATTTTCATTCTCGCGAGATCATTCCGCGTCTTGCGGACAACATTGTCGGCGATCGCGCACCCTATCAATATCTTGTCGAGAGCATTCGCTCATTTCCGCCGCAAGAGGAATTCGCCGCCTTGATTGACGAGATCGGTTTTGCGAAAACTGAGTTTATCAATTTAACCGGGGGAATTGCGGTGATTTATTCGGGCTGGCGCATTTAGGTGCGGGTTTTATCGCATATATGGCGGCTGCTGCGCGCGGCAAAAGTTCTGGCCTTGCTGGTCGGCGCGCTGCCGGACGATCTGCGGCGCAGGATTCCTTTTTGGCTGCGGATATTTGTTCGCCAGACAAAAAAGCCCGGGTCGGCACCTCTAGCGACGGGATTAACGAGGCTCGGCCCGACCTACATCAAACTCGGGCAGTTTCTTGCGGTGCGTCCTGATATTGTCGGCATAGATGTTGCGCAAGATTTAGCGCGCCTTCATGATAAAGTGCCGCCTTTTTCTCAAAAAGAGGCTGAGGCCGAAATCAAAAGTAATTTCAACCTTGAAATCAATGAGCTGTTTTGTGAGTTTGGCGAAGTCATTGCGGCGGCTTCGATTGCGCAAGTTCATCGCGCGCGCGATCTTCAGGGTCGTGATGTTGCGGTCAAGATATTGCGTCCGGGGATTCAGAAAAAGTTTTCACAGGATTTGGAGAGTTTTTTTTGGCTGGCCGAAAAAATCGAAAGGCATCGCCCGGCGACCGGACGCTTGAGGCCTGCGGCGGTTCTTGAAAATCTTAGAACGACCACTTTGCGCGAAATGGATCTCAGGATGGAAGCGGCGGCGATGTCGGAGATGATCAATAATTCCACTGACATGGAGGGGGTTTATATTCCCCGCCCCGACTGGACACGAACCTGCGCGCAAGTCCTGACGACAGAATGGGTTGAGGGCGTCGCCATTGATAACATTGAAGCGCTGCGCGGTGCGGGGCATAATCTATCGGCGCTGGCGTCGCGGCTTTTGACGATTTTTTTGACTCACACTTTAGATCACGGCTTTTTTCACGCTGATTTTCATCCCGGCAATTTATTCGTCCGCGCCGACGGCGCGATCGTTCTGGTGGATTTTGGCATTATGGGACGGCTTGAGCAAAAGGATCGCCATGCGATGGCATGGATTTTGCATGGTCTAACAAGCGGTGATTACCTGCTGGCGGCGCGCGAGCATATTTATGTCGGCTATGTGCCCAAAGACACCGATGCGTCAGTTTTTGCGCAGGCGCTGCGCGCGATCGGCGAGCCGATCTTGGACAAAGCCGCGCAGGATATCTCAATGAGCGAATTGCTCTGGCAGCTATTTGAAACCGCCGAGCGCTTTGAGATGCGCACACAGCCTCAATTATTGCTGCTGCAAAAGACAATGGTCGGCGCTGAGGGGTTGGCGCGACGTTTGGATCCGAAGCTCAATATCTGGAACGTTGCCGCACCGGTGATCGAAAACTGGCAGAGACGTGAATATGCGCCGCCAGTGATGGCGCGTCAGATGATGGATACAGCGCAGCGTTTCTGGCGTCTAGCGCCCGAATGGCTCGACGAGGCCGAGCGGACGATCGGATCGAACGAAGGTCTTTTAGCCCTTCCGGCTCAAGCGCCGCCGCAACAATGGAGCCGCCGCTGGGGCGCGTTGATCTTGGCGTTTTTGATCGGCCTGCTGGCTGGAGGGCTTGGGTTTTGGCTTCAATTTTGGATTTAAGCCCTTTTTAATCCCGCCGAGATATTCATTTCGAGATATTTGTTTTAATTCCCCATTTTTCGTGTAAAATTATCTTTATCAAAAGGGATCAAGTCTATGGAAGAACATCGTCAGCGCAGTGGCCGCATTGTTTTGATCGTTGGCGGCGGGATTGCGGCCTACAAGAGTTTGGATGTGGTGCGTCATTTGATGCGCGCGGGCTTTTCGGTCGATTGTGTGCTGACATCAAGCGCTGAAAAATTTGTTGCGCCTTTATCTTTTGCGTCGCTTTCAGGCAATCGGGTGCGGACGCGCTTGTTTGACGATGTTGACGAATCTGAAATGGATCATATTTCGCTGTCGCGCGGTGCTGATTTGATGTTGGTTGTGCCCGCGACAGCGCATTTGCTGGCGCGCATGGCGCATGGTCTAGCCGATGACCTTGCAACGACGCTGCTTTTGGCGACCGACACAAAGATCATGGCTGCCCCGGCGATGAACTGGCGTATGTGGACTCATGAAGCGATGAAAAGAAACATCGCGCAGTTAAAAAAAGACGGCGTTCATATTCTTGAACCGGACATTGGCGAAATGGCTTGCGGCGAATATGGTCCGGGGCGTCTTGCTGCACCGGAAGTGATCGCGCAGAAGGCGATCGCCCTGATTGATCAAAGAACAGATGAAGCCGGGCAAGACACTCCGGCACGGCTTCAAGGCAGGACGATTCTGATCACCTCCGGCCCGACCCGCGAAGCGATTGATCCGGTGCGTTATATTGCCAATCATTCATCGGGCAAACAGGGCCATGCGATCGCCGAAGCTTTGAGAGATTTAGGCGCACAGGTGATTTTGGTCAGCGGTAAAGTGGATATTGCGCCGCCGCAAGGCATCGTATTGCGTCAGGTGGAAACCGCGCGCGAAATGATGGCCGCCTGTGATAACGCGCTTGACTGTGAACCCAAAATCGATATTGCTATTTGCGTCGCTGCCGTTTGTGATTGGCGGATTGATCCCTGCGCGCAAAAGATCAAAAAACAAGACGGCGCACCGCCGCAATTTTCGTGGGTTCAAAATCCGGATATTTTATTTTCGATCGCCGATCACCAGCGGCGTCCTGATCTGGTGATCGGCTTTGCTGCTGAAACCGAAAACCTGCTCGACAATGCGCGGCAAAAATTAAAAGCAAAAAAATGCGATTGGATCATCGCCAATGATATATCGCAAGATGTTTTTGGCAGTGAAATGAATCAAGCCTTTCTTATCAGCAGCGAGCGCGAAGAAGCCTGGCCGCGCATGGACAAAAAAGACCTTGCGCAGAGGCTCGCGCGGCTTGTGGCCGATCATGTTGCTGTCGCTCACAAACAAGAAGCGGAATGAGCAGCAGTCGCATAGAGCTTATGGCGCAGCGACTGCCGCACGGAGAGGGCCTGCCGCTTCCGGCCTATGCAAGCACACAGGCAGCGGGCATGGATTTATCGGCGGCGATCAGCAAAGACATTGCTCTTGCCCCTGGCGAAAGATGTCTTGTGCCGACAGGTTTTGCGATCGCCGTGCCGGACGGCTATGAGGCGCAGATCAGACCGCGCTCAGGGCTTTCGACGAAGCATGGCATCACGCTGATCAACACGCCTGGGACAATCGACGCCGATTATCGCGGCGAGATTAAAATCGCGCTTGTGAATCTGAGCACTGAGGCTTTCACCTTAACGCGCGGCGCGCGCATTGCGCAGATGGTGATCGCGCCTGTGATACGCTGTGCTTTTCACGAAGTGGCCGAGCTGCCGCAAACCGAGCGAGGCGCGCGCGGTTTTGGCTCAACGGGGATCAAAGGCGGTGTGAGATGATTTATTTCCCGAAAAAAATTTTATGCGCGCTGGAGGCGGTTTTGGATATTGCGCTTCATGCGCGCCCTGATCCGGTTTGCATGTCGGACTTGACGGCGCGGCAGGGTGTGCCGAAGCGTTATTTAGAGCGTGTGATGCAAAATCTCGTCAAAGCAGGAATTTTAACCGGACATCGCGGACCGCGCGGCGGCTATCGACTGGCGCGCGAGCGGCGACGCATCACTTTGGGTCAAATTTTGCGCAACCTCGGTGATCTTGATGAAAGCGATCAAATATCTTCCCATGATTCGCCTTTAGGCAAGCTCATCATTGAGCCTTTATGTGATAATCTCAATCGGGAAATGATGGATCGACTGGACAAGATTTCGCTTGAGGATTTAAAAAATCGCGCGGAAAAAAACGACCTGACGCAGAACATCGCAAAAGACACAAAAGAAACTGACTTTCATATTTAAGGAGGAAGAAAATGGAAAAAGAAAAAATAGGGTGCGGCAAGATCTATGAATCGATTGTTGAAACGATCGGCAACACGCCGCTTGTTCGGATCAAGAGGCTTGCTGAAGGCCTCGATGTGCGCGCGGATATTGTCGCGAAGCTGGAATTTTTCAATCCACTTGCGAGCGTCAAAGATCGAATCGGCGCGGCGATGATCCAAGACCTTGAAGAGCGCGGCATGATTAAAGACAACACGATCATTGTCGAACCGACTTCGGGCAATACGGGCATTTCACTGGCGTTTGTTTGTGCGGCGAAGGGGATCAAGCTGATCTTGTGCATGCCAGAAAGCATGTCGATCGAGCGGCGCAAGATGCTGGCTCTGCTTGGCGCCGAGCTGGAGCTCACCCCGGCGGCACAGGGGATGAAGGGCGCGGTGGCGCGCGCGGAGGAGCTTGTCAAAGACTTGCCGCATGCGGTGATGCCGCAGCAATTTTCCAACCCGGCCAATCCGCGGATTCACGCGCGCACGACGGCGGAAGAGATATGGCATGACACAAACGGCAAAGTGGATGTGATTATCTCAGGTGTCGGGACGGGGGGGACGTTCACTGGCTGCGGACGGGTGTTGAAAGAGCGCAAGCCGACGCTCAAAATGATCGCGGTTGAGCCTGAAGATAGTCCAGTTTTATCGGGCGGCGCAGGGGGGCCCCATAAGATTCAGGGCATTGGCGCGGGCTTTGTGCCGGATAATATGGATGTCAAACTGATCGATGAAATTATTCTGATCGGCAATGAGACAGCATTTCAGACATCTCGGCGCGCCGCGCGCCTTGAGGGGATTACGGGCGGGATATCATCAGGCGCGGCGTTTGCCGCAGCGATCGAAGTCGGGCAACGCGCCGAGATGGAAGGTAAAATGATCGTTGTGATTATTCCCTCTTTTGCCGAGCGCTATTTATCGACTCCCTTGTTTGATGACCTCAATGACCAGATCAGACAAACGCGCTGAGGCGCAAGCTGCGCGTCTCACCGACAGCGAGCTTGAGCGTTATTCGCGCCATATTCTTTTGAAAGAAATTGGCGGTGCGGGGCAGCAGCGTTTGAAACAGACGCGCGTTTTGATGATCGGCGCTGGCGGGCTCGGCGCGCCGTGTCTGTTTTATCTTGCGGCATCAGGGATCGGCACATTGGGAATCGTCGATGACGATGTTGTCGCGTTGGATAATCTTCAGCGGCAGATTCTTTATCAGGTGGAAGATATCGGCCAGTCCAAAGCCGAACGGGCGCGTGATCATCTCTTGCGCCTCAATCCGGAGATAGACATCATCGCACATAAAGAGCGGCTTTCATCTGACAATGCGCTGGCGCTGATCAGCAATTACGACATCATCGCTGACGGGTCGGATAATTTTGCGACGCGCTTTCTTGTCAATGATGCGTGTTATTTTGCGCGCAAGCCCTTGGTTTCAGCGGCGGTGAATCGATTTGACGGCCAATTATCGACGTTTCGCGCGTTTGAAAAAGATCAAAACGGCACACCGCGTCCGAGCTGGCGCTGCTTTATGCGCACCGCGCCCGTTTTAGAACCGCAACCAGCCTGCGCTGCCGGCATTCTCGGCGCATTATGCGGTGTGCTTGGCGCGATGCAGGCTCTGGAAGTCATCAAACAGGCGACCCAGACAGGCGAGACTCTTGTTGGCAAATTGTTTTTTTACGATAGCTTTTATTTGCGCAGCCGAATTGTTCATTTGCGTTGGGATCAGGAGAATCCACTCAATGGCCGCCACCCGACCATTCGTGATCTCTCCTGCCATCGATCAATGACAGCGGGCAGCATTTAATTTTTAATTGATCGTATCCGAATGACGACATCGACACTTGAAATCCGTGCTCCTTTAGGCGGCGAAGGGATGGTCTCAAGTTTCACTTTATGTTCGGGCACATCGATGAGATGACCTTCGACTTCATCGTAGAAATGATGGTGGTTTGATATATTGGTGTCGAAATAGACCGCTCCCCCATCGAGCGCAACGCGTCGCAGTAGGCCGATCGAAGCCCATTGATTGAGCGTATTATAGACTGTCGCCATTGAAAGGGTGAGGCCGGTCTGCCGGGCGGCCTGATAAAGATGTTCGGCGACAATATGGCGATTTTTGCCGGTCCAGAGCAGACGGGCGAGGCCTATTCTCTGTCGTGTCATGCGCAGATTGTGTCGACGGCAAATTTCCTCGACATGATCTGGCCCTTGAGTTTTTTGGGCTTTTTGAGCTTTAGGATTTTTCTTGTCTTGAGCGCTGCTTATGGTCATCGGAATTCCTCTACACACCCTTATTCACAGGGATTATAGACTTAGAGAGAAAGTCATGCAACAAGCTTCGAGTCGTGCTAGAGTTTGGGTCTGGGAAAGCCCGTGAAAGGGCAATGATCAAGGGCAAATCGTTGACCGATACATTGAATATTTCACCTTCCTATGCGGACATGACCTCCTTCAGCTATGAGGACCTTTTGCGTTGTGGTCGCGGCGAGCTTTTTGGTCGAGATGGCCCGCGCTTGCCTCTGCCGCCGATGCTGATGTTTGATCGCATCAACGAAATCAGCCGCACGGGCGGACAATATGGTCGTGGCATGATTGAAGCTGAATTTACGATCAGTTCGAAATTATGGTTTTTCGGCTGTCATTTTGAGGATGATCCGGTGATGCCGGGCTGTCTAGGGCTTGACGCTTTATGGCAATTGGTCGGATTTTTTCTCGGTTGGACGGGAGCGAAAGGATCGGGTCGCGCGCTCGGCGTTGGCAAAGTTCGCTTTGCCGGGCAGATTTTGCCTGATGCACAAAAAGTGATTTACAAAATTGATTTCAAGCGTGTTCTCTCGTCGCGCTTGGTGATGGGCGTTGGCGATGGCCATGTTTTCACCGATGGCGAATTGACCTACCAAGCCGAAGACCTGCGTGTTGGCCTGTTTGATATGAAAAGCGAGAACGCAGCGATGGGAGAAAAATAATGCGTCGTGTTGTGATTACCGGCATGGGGATTGTTTCAAGCATCGGCAATGATGTCGTCGAAGTTAAAGAGAGTCTTTATTTAGGGCGCTCCGGCACCAGTCACGCGCCGGATCACAAGGAGCTGGGCTTTCGCGGGCAAGTCCATGCGCGCCCGAAGCTCAATCCTGAGGAAACACTTGATCGCAAAACGAGACGCTTCATGGGCGAAGGCGCGGCGTGGGGTTATTTATCTTTGTTGCAGGCTTTGGATCAGGCAGGGCTTGAAAAAAGCGAGATCACTTCTGAAAAAACTGGGATCATTATGGGATCGGGAGGACCGTCGACACGCACGATCGTTGAAAATGCGACGACGGTGAAGGAAAAAAGTCCGAGAAAAGTTTCGCCGACAGCTGTGCCCAAAGCAATGTCGAGCACAGCGGTGGCCGCGCCTTCTGTGCTTTTAGGCATACGCGGTGTCAATTATTCTATTTCTTCAGCGTGTGCGACATCGGTGCATTGCATCGGCCACGCGGCGCAATTGATTCAATGGGGCCTGCAGGATGTGATGTTGAGCGGCGGAGGTGAAGATTTGGATTGGACTTTGTCAGTATTATTTGATGCAATGTCAGCGATGTCGTCGCGTTTTAATAACCAGCCTGATAAGGCGTCGCGGCCTTTTGACAAGGATCGCGATGGTTTTGTCATTGCGGGCGGCGGCGGCGCGCTGGTGTTGGAAAGTTTAGATCACGCCAAAGCGCGCGGCGCGCCGATTCTTGCCGAGATCGCGGGCTTCGGCGCGACTTCTGATGGCTGCGACATGGTGCAGCCCTCACCGGAGGGCATGTCGCGCTGTATGCAACGCGCGCTCGACACGGTCGATTGCACGGTGGATTACATCAATCCGCATGCGACCTCAACGCCGCTCGGCGATCAAAGAGAAATCGAAGCTGTCCGCGAAGTGTTTGGCGACAACATACCGGCGATCAGCGCGACGAAAGCGCTCACCGGCCACTCACTGGGCGCAACGGGCGTCCAAGAGGTGATTTATGCGCTCATTATGATGCAGAAAAATTTCATCTGCGCCTCAGCCCATATTGAAAAGCTTGATCCGATATTTGCCGATGTGCCGATCGTGCGCAAGCGCCGTGATGATGTTGAATTGAATTGCGTTTTGTCCAATTCATTTGGTTTTGGCGGCACGAATGGCTCTTTGGCGCTGAAAAAATTCAATGCCTGATTATTTCGACTTATCTTGACAGGTTTTCCTGATCGACGCCGCGCATGGTCAGGCGGATTTTGCCGCGATCATCAAAGCCGACGCATTTGACGCGCACGCGATCACCTTCGCGCACGACATCTTGCACTTTATTGACCCGCCCCTCGCTCAATTGCGAAATATGGACGAGGCCGTCGCGCTTGCCAAAGAAATTGACGAAAGCGCCAAAATCGAGAGTCTTGACGACGGTGCCTTCATAGAGCTCGCCGGCTTGAGGCTCAGCGGCGATGGAGTTGATCCATTCAACGGCGCGGCGGATGGACTCGGCATTGCTTGACGAAACTTTGATTGTGCCATCATCACCGATATCGACTTTAGCGCCGGTGGTTTCGACGATTTCACGAACGACTTTGCCGCCGGTGCCGATCACTTCGCGGATTTTATCGGGCGCGATTTTGATGGTCTCGACGCGCGGCGCATATTCGCCGACTTCGTCGCGCGCTTGATCGAGCGCTTTGGCCATTTCGCCGAGAATATGCACGCGACCTGTTTGTGCTTGAGCAAGCGCCTGTTTTATAATGTCTTCGGTGATGCCGGTGATTTTAATATCCATTTGCAAAGCGGTAATGCCTTCGCTCGTGCCAGCGACTTTGAAGTCCATATCGCCGAGGTGGTCTTCGTCGCCGAGAATGTCGGACAGGATCGCGAATTTTTCTCCCTCTTTGATGAGTCCCATGGCGATGCCCGCAACTGGCGCTGAAAGTGGCACACCGGCATCCATCATGGCGAGCGACGCGCCGCACACGGTCGCCATAGATGACGAGCCGTTGGATTCCATGATTTCAGACACGAGGCGCAAAGTATAAGGGAAGTGTTCAGCCGGAGGCAGCGCGGCTTTGAGGGCGCGCCAAGCGAGCTTGCCATGTCCGATTTCGCGCCGCCCGGTAAAGCCGACCCGCCCGACTTCACCGACCGAATAAGGCGGAAAATTATAATGCAGCATGAAACGCTCGCGATAAGTGCCTTCGAGAGCATCGACGAATTGCTCATCTTCACCGGTGCCCAAAGTTGCGACGACGAGCGCTTGGGTTTCGCCGCGCGTGAACAAAGCAGAACCGTGTGTGCGCGGCAGAACGCCGACTTCGGCTTCAATCGGACGGATTTCATCGACGGCGCGGCCATCGATGCGTTTTTGTCCGGCGAGAACATCTCCGCGCAGGATTTTGCTCTCAAGTTTTTTGACAGCGGACTGCACCATATCTTTCTCATTTTCTTTATCTTTTTCCTGCCCTTCCGGCGCGAGTTTTTCGACAGCGAGGCTGCGCAATTGATCTAACCTTGTCTGGCGCGCGGATTTTTCCGAGATTTGATAGGCTTCGACAAAATCTCTTTCAAAGCGCGCGGCGACATCTGCGACGAGGCTGTCGGGGGTTTGATCTGCCGGGGTTTCGATTTTTGGCCGCGCGGTTTTTTCGGCCATGCGCGCAATCCCATCGATGACGAGTTGGTAGGCGCGCTGCGCAAACATCACCGCGCCGAGCATCACCTCTTCACTGAGTTCTTGTGCTTGGGATTCGACCATTAAAATTGCGTCGCGCGTTCCGGCGGCGACGAGGTCGAGCTTTGTTTGCTCTATTTGGTGCGCGAGCGGGTTGAGCACGTATTCATTGTTGATATATCCGACGCGCGCAGCACCGATCGGTCCGGCAAACGGAACGCCGGAGATGGCAAGCGCGGCTGACGTAGCGATCATCGCGACGATATCGGAATCATTTTCGAGATCATGCGACAGCACGGTGGCGACGATTTGGGTTTCATTTTTAAAGTTTTTATCAAACAGCGGCCTGATTGGCCGGTCGATGAGGCGCGAGACGAGGGTTTCTTTTTCGCTGGGGCGTCCTTCGCGTTTGAAATAGCCGCCCGGGACTTTGCCTGCGGCATAGGCTTTTTCGATATAATTGACGGTGAGGGGAAAGAATCCCAAATCGGGCTTGGGTTCGCGCGCGACGGTTACGGCAGCGAGCACAGAAGTTTCGCCATAGGTGGCGAGCACGGCGCCTTGCGCTTGTCGTGCGATGCGGCCTGTTTCCAAAATGAGCGGGCGTCCGCTGCCGAATTCGATTTCTTCACGAGTGATGTTAAATATAGTCATTAGCGGCGCAGCTCCAGTTTTTGAATGATGTCGCGATAGCGCGCCTCATTGCGGCGCGCGAGGTAATCGAGTAATTTGCGGCGGCGCGACACCATTTTGAGAAGTCCGCGCCGTGAATTCTGATCTTTCTTGTGGATTTTGAAATGTTCGGTGAGATTTTTGATGTGCTCGCTGATCAGAGCGATTTGCACTTCAGGCGCGCCGCAATTTTGACCTGCTTTTTCTCCGGCCTCCCCTTCTTTTTCAGGGGCGAAAGTTTGGATCAGCGCCGTTTTTTTATCTTTCGTCATAGACATCTATTTTTATTTCCTTTTGTTTTTGCTCTTAATGGTTGAGAGTTTTTGCTTCTTACTCTGCGGGGCCGCCTGCGGCGACCCCTATGGAATAAGAGTTAAAAACGCGTTCCGGCGCGAGTTGTTTCTCCTTCCAACGGCACACTGCCACAGCATAAGTCTGCACGACAGCGAGAATCGGCTGATCAGATGTGATGTTGATCTCATCTGCCTCCTGCTTGAGGAGAATAGGGAGAATAGATTGTCCATATCTCAATCTTTTGGCCTGATCGGTCGAGATTGTGATTTTGGGCAATCCTTCAAGCGCGATTTCCAGAGGCAACAACAAGGCGTTGAGTCTCTGTCGATCGGGAACATCTGCACTATGCCCGATTTTTTTGGCTTTGTCCAAAACAATATCGCCCAAAACAATACCGTCCAAAGTAATATCGAAGCCGATCATATCGTTTTCGCGCAGAGGCCCGACCTCAAGGCGGCGCAATTGCGCGATATGGGCGAAACAGCCGAGCTTTTGGCCTAAATCGCGGGCGAGCGCGCGGACATAGACCCCTTTATGGCAGCGCATTTCCATCACAGCGTGATCGGGGTCGGGGCGAGAAATGAGCTGCAAATCGCGGATTTGCACCTGTCGCGGCGCGAGTTGGAAGGTTTCACCGGCACGGGCGCGCTGGTAGGCGCGGCGGCCATTTTTTTTGATGGCGGAAAAAATCGGCGGGGTCTGGTCGATCGTGCCGATGAAGCCACCGAGCTGTGCGGTAATCTGATCATCACTCGGGCGATTGTTGCTGCGGGCGATGATCTGGCCTTCTTGATCCTCGCTATCGGTAGCGATGCCAAAACGCAATGTGAAGCGATAGGTTTTTTCCGATGCGGTCAAGAAGGACGCGGTTTTAGTTGCCTCACCCAGAGCGATCGGCAGCAGGCCGGAGGCCATTGGATCAAGTGTGCCTGCATGGCCTGCTTTGTCGGCGTTAAAGATTTTTTTGATCGCAGCAACCATGCGCGCTGACGTCATGCCTTCGGGCTTATCCAAAGCGAGCCAGCCTGAAATATGATCTCCGCGTGTTCGTCCCATCAGAAATGGTTTTGCGACAGCAAAACATCAATGCGCTGCGCATAATCGAAAGAGGGATCAATATGAAAGCGCAAATCCGGGACATATTTCAAATAGACGGCGCTGGCCAATTTTTGGCGCAATTGAGGCTTGGATTTAATAAGATCGTCGATTTTCATTTTTTGCTGCGCCTCATTTTCTTGAAGGTGTGGCGCGATAAACACATCAGCATATCGCAGGTCGCGCGACAGCCTCACTTCGGATATTGTTATGCGATGATTTTGTGCGCGCAAAATGTCGCTCAAGGCGCGGCGGACAATCATGGCGACGCGGCGCTGACGATGCGATGACGCAGCCTTTGTGTCATGAGGTTTCATGTTAGAGGTTTCATGTTAATTGATCTGGCGTTCAATCTGTTCAACGAGGATGCTTTCAATCTGATCGCCTTGTTTCAACTCCGGCGGATCATCAAATGTTATGCCGCATTCTTGTCCGGCGTCGACGGCGTCGACATTATCCTTGAAGCGCCGCAGGCTTTGGATCGCGCCATCATAAATAATAACATCATCGCGGCGAATGCGCAGATGGATATTTTTTCTGATCTGTCCTTCGCCAACACGACAGCCTGCGGCGACATTTTTCTTGCTCAGTCCAAACAATTCCAGAATTTCGGCTTGACCAACAATGGTCTCGCGGCGTTCTGGGCCTAAAAGCTGAGCGATTTTCTCTTTGATCGCGTCGATCAAATCATAGATCACTTCAAAGGCGCGCATTTCGACTTTGGCGGGCCGCGCCGCTTTTTGCGCCCCCGTCTGCGGCTTGACATTAAACATCAATATCGAGGCGCGTGTCGTCTCTGCGAGTGTCACATCCGACAGGGTGACCTCGCCGACGCCGACATGAACGATTTTCACTGCGATCTCGTCATTTCCAAGTCCCGCCACCGCCTTGGCGATCGCATCGGCTGATCCCTGCACATCGGTTTTGATGATGAAAGCCAGTTCGGGTTTTTGCTCTTTGGCGGCGAATATCTGCTCCATCGACAAAGGCGTGCTTGATGCCGTGTGCGCTTCGGTGTTTTTGCGCTGGCGATATTCGGAAATTTCGCGCGCGCGGTTTTCATTTTCAACGCAGTCAAACGGGTCTCCGGCCTGAACGGCGTCGGACAGGCCGGAGACCCAGACCGGACACGATGGCAGCGCTTCTTTGAGGTCTTTATCCTCATGGCCTTTCATGCGGCGCACGCGTCCGGTGTGCAGTCCGGCGACAAAAACATCCCCTAGGCACAAAGTGCCGCGCTGAACGAGCACGGTCGCGACATGGCCTGTGCCTTTATCCAAACGCGCCTCAAGAATAACGCCTTGCGCGCGACGCGACGGATTGGCTTTAAGCTCCAAAATATCGGCTTGAAGAAAAATTGCTTCGATCAGAGCGCTGATGCCCTGCCCGGTTTTTGCCGACATTTCGACACACAGCACATCGCCGCCATGGGCTTCGGTGATGACTTCGTGCTGCAAGAGCTCCTGAGTGATTTTGCCCGGGTTGGCGCCGGGGAGGTCGGCCTTGTTGAGCGCGACGATGATCGGTGTTTTGGCGGCTTTGGCGTGATTGATCGATTCGATGGTTTGCGGCATGACGCCATCATCGGCGGCGATGACGAGCACAACGATATCGGTTGTTTGAGCGCCGCGGGCGCGCATGGCGGTGAAAGCGGCATGGCCTGGCGTATCGATGAAAGTGATTTTTTTGCCTGAAGGCGTGTTGACTTGATAAGCGCCGATATGCTGCGTGATGCCACCTGCTTCACCGGCAGCAGTCGCCGATTGCCGCAGACGATCGAGCAAAGAAGTTTTGCCGTGATCGACATGGCCCATCACCGTGACGACAGGCGGACGCGGGATGCGGTCTTCTTCACGATCTTGTGTTGCATCGATGGCTTCTTCGACATCAGCTTCAGTTATGCGCTTAATGCGATGTCCGAACTCCTCAGCGACCAATTGAGCGGTGTCGGCATCGAGATTATCGGCGGCTTTGGCGAGGATGTCTTGGCTCATCAGGAACTTGATGACTTCATTGACCCGCAGCGCCATACGCGAAGCAAGCTCGCTGACCGAGATGGTTTCGGGGATCACGACATCGCGCACGACGCGCTGTTTTTCGATTTTTTCCGGAGTTGGCCGCGCGCGCTGGCGGCGTCTGCGCAGCGCCGATAGGGATTGCTGTCGCTCGCTATCATCGAGCGCATTAGTGATTGTGAGTTTGCTTTGTCTTCGTTTGCGCTCTGTGGGGCGTTTTTGCAGCGATCGTTTTTTTTCGGCCTCTTGCGGGGTTTCGGAATGTTGTGCTGTTTCGATTTCGGCGCGTTCGCGCGCTTCCTGCTCACGTTGGCGTTGCGCGCGCAGAGCTTCGGCGCGTTCGCGGGATTTTTCTTCCTCACGGTCGCGTTTTTCTTTTTCGACTTGAGCGGTTTTAGCTTCTTCTTCAGCTTTAACGCGCACTTCTTTTTCTTTTTGCTTGATCTGTGATAAAGCGGCGGCACGATTTTGCTTTTCGCGCTCAGTCAAAGGGCGCAGCACGACGCCGCCTGGGGAAGGTTCTTTCTGTTCTTTTTTCTTTTTTGCCGCCGCGCGTGAAGGTTTGGCTGCTTTGGGAGGTTCTTTTGTTTTGAGCTCGATTTTTGCAGGCGCTTTGGAACTTGTTTCTTTTTCTATTTTAGACGGCGCAGCTTTTTTGAGCGCGCTTCGAGGGGCATTCAAAATCCGTTTGCGCTTCGTTTCGACGATAACCGGACGGCTTGCGCGCGATGACCGCGCACGCGCGGGTGCGCTGGCACGCGAGGAAGCACTCAGCTTGCCAGTAGACCCCTTTTTCCTAGACTCAGGCGCATTGGTTTCTTCCGCCATGCTCTTGCCTTTTCAGTTTAGGACTGTTTGTCGTCATCACTGACTCCATTGTTTTCTAAATCGGTTTCTAAATTATCATTTTTATCGATTTCAAAAATATCATTTTCTTCTTCCTCTTCTTCGGCGACTTGTTCGGTTTCGGGCATGGAATCGATCCATCCGGCGGCTAATCTTGCGCGCAAAATGAGGTCATCGGCCATATCGTTATCCATGCCGCCGATTTCTTCCATTATGCCCTCTTGATTTTTGCGCACACCGTCGACTCTTTCGACCCATCCGGTGAGGTCGTCGCGCGCCAGACCGGCGAGGTCATCGAGCGTTTTGATGTCATTTTTGCCGAAAATGACGAGCATTTTGGGCGTGATGCCCTCAAGGGCGGCGATTTCATCGCTGACGCCTAATTCTTTGCGTTCTTCATCGAATTCGGCGTCGCGCTCTTCGAGATATTCGCGCGCGCGGCCTTGGAGAGAAGTTGCGGTATCTTTGTCGAAGCCCTCGATTTCGACGAGCTCGTCAATTGCGACGAAAGCGACTTCTTCGACTGAGGCAAAGCCTTCTGATGCGAGAAGTTGCGCAATGACATCATCAACATTGAGCGCTTCAGCAAAGAGCTGGCTGCGTTCAGTGAATTCTTTTTGCCGCCGTTCGGATTCTTCGGCTTCAGTTAAGATATCGATTGTCCATCCGGTGACTTGCGAAGCGAGACGAACATTTTGTCCGCGCCGTCCGATGGCAAGGCTTAATTGATCGTCGGGGACGACGGCCTCGACGCGATGTGAATCTTCGTCGAGCACGACCTTGACCACTTCGGCAGGCGCAAGCGCCTTAACGATAAAATCGGCGGGATCGGGCGAATAGCGGATGATGTCGATTTTTTCACCCTGCAGCTCATTGACGACCGCTTGGACGCGCGAGCCGCGCATGCCCACACAAGCGCCGACCGGATCGATCGAGCTGTCTTTTGATGTGACAGCAATTTTAGCTCGCGAGCCTGGGTCGCGTGCAACAGCTTTGATGTCTATAATTCCATCGTAGATTTCGGGCACTTCTTGAGCGAAGAGTTTGGCCATAAACTCGCCATGGCGGCGCGACAGGAAGATCTGCGGCCCGCGCGATTCGCGGCGGATGTCATAGATATAGGCGCGGACACGATCGCCGGTGCGGAAGGTTTCACGCGGCAATAGCTCCTCACGGCGGATGAGCGCCTCGCCGGTTCCCAAATCGACGACGACATGGCCATATTCCATACGCTTGGCGATTCCGTTGATGATTTCGCCCATGCGATCTTTGAATTCTTCATATTGCCGTTCGCGCTCGGCTTCGCGGACTTTCTGGGTGATAACTTGTTTAGCGGTTTGCGCGGCGATGCGGCCAAACTCGATCGGCGGCAGGTCTTCAGCGATCATATCGCCGGGCTGCGCCCCATCATGGAGATTTTGTGCGGCGGCCAGATCTATTTGGACGGCGCTGTCTTCGACCTCTTCGGCGACTTCGCGCAGACGCGACAGGTGCACCTCGCCGGTTTTTTTATCGATATCGGCCTTGATGTTATTTTCCGAGCCATAGCGCATGCGCGCAGCTTTTTCGATCGCCTCAGCGATCGCATCGACGACGATATCGCGCTCAATGCCTTTTTCGCGCGCAAGCGCATCGGCGACGCGGAGCAATTCTAATTTATTAGCGCTAACGGCTTCGGCCATGCGGGTCTCCATCTGCGAGGGTTCCGCCGGGCGGGTCTGCGATCCCGACGAGAACGACTCAAAGCTAAAATCTTAGTGAAACTTCAGAACTTCTTTGCTTGTTTTATCATTGTGTGCGGCAAAAGACAAGCCGCGCCGCAAGTCGATTTTGTTTGAGCGCTTTGGCTTCATAGCGGGTCAGAGGCTCTGACTTTAGCGGCTGACAGGCGCTCAGGGGGTCGCGCCAGACAAAGGCCGGATGAGCCATAATATGAGCGAGCACCCAAGCGGCAAGCACCGGATCATCGCTGGCGAAGTGCAATTCGGCGCAAGGTTGCATGATTTTGGCACATTGATCCAATATGGCGCTTTGGATGAATCGCCGCGCCCAATGGCGTGTTTTCGGCCATGGATCGGGGTAGAGCAGAAAAATCCGCCCGATCGTCTCAGGAGCGCATTGGAACAGAAGGTCGCGGCCATCGCCGCGATAAAGGCGAATGTTGCGGTCTGTTTTTGGGTCGAGCTGCGCGACAAAGCGCGCGAGACCCGTCAGATAAGGCTCGCAACCGATAAAGCCGATTTTGGGGTGCGCGCGCATCATGCGCAATAGATGCTCGCCCGCACCAAAACCGATTTCAAGCCAGATGGTGTCGGGAGAAAAATCAAAAAAAGTTTTGGGGTCGTTGAGTGTTTCCGGGTTGATTTCAATCTGCGGCAGCAAGGCGTCGAGAGCTTGCGTTTGTTTAGGCCTTAATCGGCGCGCGCGATAATGGCCATAAAGCTGATAATTACGCAAGGCTTGAAATTTTTTCTGCGAGGTCGATTTTTTCCCAAGAGAATCCGCCATCTTTTTCGGGCGGGCGTCCGAAATGCCCGTAGGCCGAAGTGCGCGCATAAATTGGCCGGTTCAATTGTAGATGTTCACGAATTCCCCGCGGCGATAAATCCATCACTTTGTTGAGCACACATTCGAGTCTTTGCTCGTCGATCTTGCCTGTGCCATGAAGATCAACATAAAGAGACAAAGGCTTTGAGACGCCAATCGCATAAGATAATTGCACGGTGCAGCGCGCGGCCATTTGCGCGGCGACGATATTTTTTGCGAGATAGCGCGCCGCATAGGCTGCCGAGCGATCGACTTTGGTCGGGTCTTTGCCGGAAAAGGCGCCGCCGCCATGGGGCGCGGCACCGCCATAAGTGTCGACGATAATTTTTCGCCCCGTCAAACCCGAATCTCCAACGGGTCCGCCAATGACAAAGTTTCCAGTTGGGTTGACATAAAAATCTTTATCTTCACACATCCAGCCTTCGGGCAGAGCAGCCATCACATATTTGCGCGCGGTCTCTCGCGCATCGAAGCCTTCTTGATGCTGCGTTGAAACGACAATTGATTGCGCTTTGACAGGCCGGCCATTTTCATAGACGACAACGATTTGGCTTTTTGCATCCGGTCCGAGTTCGGGGACATCTCCTTGATGGCGCGCTTCGGCCATCAGCCGGAGGATTTTATGCGCATAAAATATCGGTGCGGGCATCAATTCTGCTGTTTCATTGCAAGCATAGCCAAACATCAGGCCTTGATCGCCAGCGCCTTCATCTTTGTTCCCTCCCGCATCGACGCCCTGCGCAATATCGGCTGATTGTTCATGGACATAGACATCTACATTGACTAATTTCCAATTAAATCCTTTTTGTTCATAGCCGATATCGCGCACGGCTTCACGCGCGATTTGCTCCATGCGCGATTTGTCGAGCGGCTTGCTGCTGCGCGTTTCTCCGGCGAGGACGATTTGATTTTTCGCCACAAGAGTCTCGACCGCGACCCGCGCTTCGGGGTCTTGGGCAAGGTAGGCGTCTAAAATGGAATCGGAAATCCGATCACATATTTTGTCCGGATGGCCTTCCGAGACAGATTCACTTGCAAAAAGCCAGCGTTCGCGGCGCATGGTTAATTCCCTCTCCTGATCTGTTTGATTTATTTTGCTCGGCTTGTTGTCGCCCGCAACGGTGCTTTAAGTCAAGACGCATTATTATATGATATTATATGATGAAGGGGTTTTCAGGTGGTGCGAAGGGGCTTTAAGGGGTTTTTTATTTATTTATTTTCATGTTCCTGCTCAAAGTCCGCGTGAGCTCGATGATCTGGCTGCGAGTTTGAGAGTCGGGAATTTGGTCAAAAATGCCCAATAGTTCTTTAGCTTCGCTGACATATTTAGAGCGCAGAATGTCATGGATGCTCGGAGGCGGATTTTCTCTGATTTCACCAACGAGCGGCGTCGGCGCTAATGAGACATCTTCGAAAAAATGAGAGATGGATATGCTTAAAATGCGCGCGATTCGGAATAAACGGCCTGCTCCGATTCGGTTGGCGCCTTTTTCATATTTTTGAATCTGTTGGAAAGTCACGCCGAGCTTTTGACCTAATGCTTTTTGGCTCATTTTTTGAGCAATACGTTGCATACGGATGCGATTTCCAACATGGACATCTATCGGATCGAACATCGGGTCAAATTCCTTGAGCTTTATTTTTATCTATTATTATTCAAATGAATAAACTTGGGATTGGCTTATCTTATAGCTAAGGAAAATAAATAAAAGAATAAATTCATCAAATATAATTTTGATTGATTTTTCATCTGTCTTCAACAAAAATACAACCAAAAAGAAATGCAACTACAGGCTGTTTTTTTGTGGAATGATAAATAAAGCTACGAGAGTCAACAGCACAATAAAAACCCAATCACGCCATTGTGAATAAAGCGTCGAAGATAACGGAGCGGGAAGACGAGCGCGAATGATGCCATGTGTGCCCAGCGCCTGTTGAGCGATGATGCGTCCGTAGGAATCGATAATGGCTGAGATTCCCGTATTGGCGGCGCGCATGACTGGCAGACCTTGTTCGATGGCGCGCAGGCGGGCGAGGTCGAAATGCTGGTAGGGGCCTGAGGACAACCCATACCATGCATCATTGGTCACATTGACGAGAACATCGGGTCGATCTTTTGTGCCGGGGACTTCGCGGGCAAAGGCGATTTCATAGCAAATCAGCGGCGCGAAGCGCGGCGAGCCTTGATGAGCCAATAAGTTGCGTATTTCACCGACATCGAAACCGCCACGCCGTCCTGTGAGTTGACGCAGGCCGAGATTTTCTAAAAAAGATTGCGCGGGAAGATATTCCCCGAAAGGGACGAGGTGGATTTTATCATAGCTTTGGCCAAGCGCGCCTTGGTCGGTGATGAGATAGATCGCGTTAAAGGCACGGCGCTTGGCGTGATCGAAGCGCAAAAGTCCGGTCAAAAGAAAAGCGTTTTCGGGAATGATCTGCGCGAGCGCGGCGCGCAAAGAGGTCGCGCGCTCAATATCGATCGCCAGAGCGGCTTCGGGCCAAATCATGATTTTCTGCTGTGAGGTGTCTTTTGAAGTGTTGAAAGCCGCGGCGCTCATTGCAAGATATTTTTTGATAATCTGATCTCTCATGCGTGGATTCCATTTATCGAGCTGCGCGATATTAGGCTGAACGATAACGATTTCGGGCGCGGTGGTGTTAGGCGGGTCTTGCGGCGCTGCGGACAGCCGCCAGACTCCGCCTGCCCAAAGCGCAAAAAAAACACTCAGCGCCATCAGAGGCGGCGCGACCCTTTTGGCTCGGTGGGACTCATTTTGTGCGCCTTGTGCGCCTTGTGCGCCGCCCAAAGCGGCGAAGCTTGCGGCGGCGGCGATCGTGATCAAAGTCGCGCTGTGGATTCCGAGCCAAGAGAAATTTTGCGCAAGTGCATCAGAGGCCAGCCAAGATTGCGCAGGAAGGTTCCACTCAAAACCGGTGGCGACAAATCCGCGCAAACATTCGGCGATAGCCCAAAAGAAAGCGAGGCTCAAAAAGCGGCGCGCGCCCGGCGGCCAGACGAACAGACAAGCAGCGAACGCGATGGCAGGAAAAAGCGCTAAATAGGCGGCGAGCCCCAAAACACCCAAAGGCGCCAGCGCGGCAAGCGGCGTGACCAAAAACGCATGAGCGATCCAATAAAGTCCGGCGATAAAATAACCCAACCCGAAAAAATATCCCAGCCAAAACCCTCGCTGAAATTTTTGAAATTTCTGATAAGGCTCAGGATATTGCCGCGCGATCCCATCGAGCATCCATACGAGCAGAGGCACAGCGAGCGCAAAAATGACAAAAACCCGCCAAGGCGCATGACCAAAAAATCCACTCAGCAGGCCGAGCACCCCAGCAAGGCCGAGCATAGCCGCAGGCTTCAATTGTGAGATGATCTGCGCGGCGCGGCGAAGATGAGTCATCAAATTTTTTGCGATTTAATCTTGAGGTTTTGCTGATCGGGCGTTTTTTCACTCTCGGTCTTCTTGGGCGGGTGAAGCCGCACCGAGCGCACCCGGCGCTGGTCGGCGCGGCGGATTTCAATGACGAGTCCCGACGATGTTTCGACTCTCTCACCTTTTTGTGGCACATGACCGGCCAGCGTCGTCACAAGACCGCCGAGCGTATCAGCATGGATGTTTTCTTTGGCGTTCAAGTCTTGTCCGAGCACGTCTTTGAGGGCGCCGAGTCGCAAATGCGCCGGAGCTTCAATCGTGCCGTCACGGCGACAGACATAGCTGCGTCCCGACTGGTTTTCTTTTTCATGTTCGTCTTCGATTTCACCGACGATTTCTTCGACGAGGTCTTCGATCGAAACCAAGCCGGAAGTTCCGCCATGCTCATCGATGACGAGCGCCATATGCAATCGCTCGGCCTGCATTTTGCGCAATAGATCAACAGCCTTCATCGAGGGCGGAACAAAGAGCGACGGGTTGACAATGGCTTTCAAATCGAATGCGCCTGTCGCCTTTTGATCAAAAAGGCGAAAGACATCTTTGATATGAACAATGCCGATCGGCTTGTCGAGCGTTTCGCTATAGACCGGCAGCCGTGAATGGCTGGTTTCGTGGAAGGCGGCGCGCACATCTTCGAAGGTTGCGCTAGCATCGATCGCGGTGATCTGCGCGCGGCGCACCATCACGTCCTCGACATGACATGAGCTCAAGGCGAGGATATTTTTCAGGAAGCGGCGCTCGTCATCATCGAAGCTGTCGGCGTGGGCGTTATCGTCATCGGCGAGGCCTTCGACAAGATCGTCGCGGTGGAGTGCGGCACTCGGGCGCAGGCGGCGCATGATGAGTTCAAAAAATCCTCTCAATCCTGTTTTGCGCGCGGTGTCTTGTGTTGAAGGTGAGTTATTTTTTGACGAATTATTCGCAGCTGACATGTGAGTTAAAAGCCCTCCTTGTCCCTATGATAGGGATTGGCGATGTCGAGTTCCGCAAGAATCGCGATTTCCAAACTTTCCATTTTATCGGCATTTTGATCGTCGTCATGATCGAATCCCAACAGATGAAGCGTCCCATGAACGGTCAAATGAGCCAAATGTGCGTGAATCGATATTCTTTTGTCTTCGGCCTCGCGATATAAAATATCGCGTGCGATGATGACATCGCCCAATAAAGGCGCGGCGGCAGGAAAGGCCAAAACATTGGTCGGACGATTAACATCACGAAATCGCGCATTGAGGTCTTGGACAAAGGCGTCATCGGCGAGCACAAGCGCCATTTCACATGAATCTGCGGATTCAGAAACTGCGTCATCAAATGCGCGCGCAAACGCGCGCTGCGCTGCTTGCCGCACTTGAGCTTCTTCGCGTTGTGTCCAGCGCGCATCTTTGCGGATCACATCTATCGTGAGCTGCGGCGGCGAAGGCGGCTCTGATCGCGATAAATTTGGGGGCTCATCGTCGCTCAGAATGGACTCCTCCCGCATTTCTGTTTTTTGAAAGTTCATGACACCCTAAAATTAGCCATTATTTTACGATTTTCACGCTGATTTGTCATCATTTGTTTTATTTTTATAGGCGCGGACGATCTGGCTGACGAGGTTATGGCGCTGGATGTCCTGCTCGTCGAGGCAGATCATGGCGACATCTTCGAGCGGCGCGAGCAGGTCGATGGCCTCCTGCAGCCCTGACGGCTCATGGAGGGGCAGATCGCTCTGGCTTGGATCGCCTGCGAGCACGATGCGGCTATTTTCGCCCAGTCTTGTGAGGAGCATTTTCATTTGCGCGCGGGTGCAATTTTGTGCTTCGTCCAAGATGATGAAAGCGCCCGCGAGCGAGCGTCCACGCATAAAGGCGAGCGGCGCGATCTCGATGAGTCCGGCGCGGATATAGCGCTGCATTTCGTCGAAGCCGACGATATCGCTGAGCGCGTCATAGAGCGGACGCAGATAGGGGTCTATTTTTTCGCTGATATCACCGGGCAGGAATCCGAGTCGCTCGCCAGCTTCGAGCGCCGGACGCGACATGATGATGCGATCGACATCGCCGCGCATCAATGATTGTGCGGCGGCGGCGGCGGCGAGCCACGTTTTACCGGTACCGGCCGGGCCGGTGGCGATCACGAGGTCATGGCTTTGCATAGCGTCAAAGTAGGCGGTTTGTGCAGCGCTGCGCGGCGTAATCCGCCGCATGGGCATAGGCTGGCGCGCGTGGGGGTGATAGTTCTGCGATTTGACGCGCACATTCATGCGACAACTTCTCCCACGAGATGATGCGGTCCTGCGGCCGTGATTTTAACCGACAGGACTTCGCCTATATTTTGGATTTTATTTTGCGTGTTGTTGATATGGACCGGAATATGAACAGATTGCCCATAGGGGCTTTTGCCTTGGGCGGGTTTTTCGATCAAAACATCGAGTTTTTGTCCGACGAGATTTTGCTGGAACGCTCTTTGCTGTTGATCGAGCAAGACACGCAATTGCGCGAGGCGCGCGCTTTTGATCTGTTCGGGAATTTGAGGCTCGCGCGCAGCAGGCGTGCCGGGGCGCGGACTATATTTGAAACTATAGGCTTGAGCGAAATGTGTTTGCTTGACGAGATCAAGGGTGGCGGCGAAATCTTCTTCGGTTTCACCTGGGAAGCCGGTGATGAAATCAGAGGATAACGCGATATCCGGGCGCGCATGGCGCAGGGCGCGGATGATGTTTTGATAATCGGCGGCGCTGTGGCGGCGGTTCATTTTTTTTAAAATGCGATCGCTGCCCGATTGCACCGGCAAATGGATCAAAGGCATGAGTTTTGCGTTGTCGCGATGGGCGTTAATCAGGGCGTCATTCATGTCTTTGGGATGGCTGGTCGTATAGCGCAAGCGATCGAGCGCGGACAAGGTTGCAAGATGGTTCAACAAATCGGCAAGCTCCCAGATTTTGCCGTCGGGCGCTTGATGGCGAAACGCATTGACATTTTGTCCAAGCAAGACGATCTCGCGCGCGCCGCGCGCGATGAGCTTTTCGGCCTCAGCGAAAATGTCGGCAGCGGAGCGCGAGACTTCATGGCCGCGCGTATAGGGAACGACACAAAAACTGCAAAACTTATCGCAGCCTTCTTGGATGGTTAAAAAAGCGGAAGCGGAATTTTTTGTTTGCGCTGTTTGAGCTAAACGAGTGAATTTTTCGCCGGTTAAAAATTCTGTAGCGACGCGATGATTTTTGTGCTGATCTTTCGCCTGCGCTTGGGCGATCATCTGAGGCAAGAGATGAAAGGCTTGAGGCCCGACGACAAAATCTATTGCGGGCGCGCGCGCGATCATGGCTTGGCCTTCGGCCTGCGCGACGCATCCAGCGACAGCGATTTGCATTATTTTGTTTTGCGCGCGCCGTGTCTGCTTAATTTTTTTGAGGCGGCCAATTTCAGAGTAAACTTTTTCAGCGGCCTTTTCGCGGATATGGCATGTATTGAGAATGACGAGATCGGCCTCATCTGCGCTTGAGGCGGTGTGCCAGCCTTGACGGGTGAAGAAGTTTTGCAGGGCGTCGGAATCATAGACATTCATCTGACAGCCATAGGTTTTGATATGAAGACGCTGCGGCATAGATTTATTTTTTCATGTATTTTTTGTGCGCGGCGGCGCGTTTGAGTGAAATGCCATAAAGTTCGGTGCGATGGCTGTCGAGCCGGTAGCCGAGTTTGCGCGCGATATTTTTTTGCAGTTTGGCCATTTTGGCATTTTCAAACTCGATGACTTTTCCGCTTTTGAGATCGATCAGGTGATAATGATCTTGTTTATCACAAGGTTCATAGCGCCAGCGTCTTTGGGCGGCGTTTTTGATTCCGTCAGCAGCGAAAGCGTGGCGATCGAGCGCGCCGATTTCGTGAAACAGACGCAGAGTCCGGTAGGTGGTGGCGAGAGAGATGTCTTTGTTATGCGCGCGGGTGCGCCGATGGACTTCCTGCACATCGGGGTGATCGGTGGATTGCTCGAGCACATGAGCAATGACACGGCGCGCGCTAGTCATGCGCAGCCCTTTTTTGACGCATAGAATCTCAAGCGAGCTCGCTTTTTCGATTGAACGGTGAAGTGATGGCATATTTTTCCTATGTTGATTTTATAAAAAAACTCTTTTTGGCTCAAGACGGCGGATAGAGCGGCTCAGCGGGCATAGTCAGATGGGCGGCGGGCAAAGTGAGCAGGATTTCGGCGAGTGGTCTTGTGATCGGGGTAGCGGCGGCAACCATGCCACAAGGAGATAAGGATTGAACCTGCTGCGCCGCCGGTCCGATTAAATGGATTTTTTCGGCTTGAGGATAAGGCTGGGAGGTTTCAAAGTTTTCGCGCGGCGCGATTTGAATCGGGCTGATTGCCGATAGATCCGGCGCAAAGGATTGGAAAACGATGCGGTTCATCGTGCTGGGCATGAGCGCCATGATGATGGCGTTTTTTTCGGCTTTGACGGTTGTGGCGAAGGCGGCGAGCGTTGACGCGCCTTTGACCAGCAATTTAGCGGCGAGCCCTAATCCGCGCGCAGCAGCTAATCCGACACGCAAGCTCATAAAAGGCCCTGGCCCGCGCGCAACAAGGATTTCATCGAGTGCCTCAAAGTTGAGTTGCGCTTCGTTCATCAGGTCTTGGATTTGACAGATGAGATGTTCAGCGCCCGATCGGTCTTTGTCTAGAATATGCGTGATCGTTGACGATTGCTGTTGAAGCGCCAAAGATGAAGGCGCACATGATGTATCAATGGCCAATCGGATCATTCGCTTGCTGGGTTAAAGCTCTTCGTTGGCCTCGACGCCGACGATTTCGGGCACATAATAGCGCAGGAGGTTTTCGACGCCATTTTTGAGCGTGATGGTGGAAGAGGGGCATCCGGCGCACGCGCCGCGCATTTGGAGATAGACGATACCTTTTTCAAGGCGATCGAATAAAATATCGCCGCCATCTTGCGCGACTGCCGGACGCACTCGCGTTTCGATAATTTCACGGATGCGCGCGGCGGTTTCTTCATCATCGCTGGCCTTTTGACTTTGCACGATCGCGGGCGCTGTGGCGGAAAATAAATCTTGTCCGGATGTCAGATAATCCATGATGACGCCGAGAATATCTGGTTTGATCTGCGGCCAATCGATGTCTTGTTTTTTTGTGATGGAAATAAAATCATGGCCGAAGAAAACAGCTTCGACGCCTTCGACATCAAACAGCTGCATTGCCAAAGGCGAGTTTTGCGCCGCCTTTTTATTCGGAAAATCGGCGAGTCGATCGGACGGCATCAATATTTGTCCGGGCAAAAACTTCAATGTTGCCGGGTTGGGGGTTTCGCTTGTTTGAATAAACATTTTCTCTTATACCATTTTCTTTTATATCATGTTTTGCTGGATCAAGGAATCACATGATTCTGGCGATTTTGAGCAACATATTCTCGGATATATCTTCAGGGACGATGATCACCGGAATACCGAGCGCTTCGAGCTCCCCCGAGAGCAATTTAGCGACGAGGGGCTGGGGTTTATTGTCGCGAGAGACGCCGAGCACAAGCGAAGTGATCTGTTTATCTTCGCCGACGAGGTTGGCCAATTGTTCAAATTTGGTGCCTTCGCGGATGACGATATCGGGCGTGATGCCGACATATTCGACGATATCTTTGGCCAGCGCGCGCATTTTTTGCATAGCGTCTTCACGAGCTTCTTCTTTCATGATGGTTTCGACGCCGAGCCAGTGGCGCGAGGTTGCCGGTTCGAGCACCATGAGCAGCGCGATCTTGCTTTTGAGGCGCTTAGCGCTCACGCCAGCAAAGCGCAGCGCGGTGAGCGCTTCGGAGGTTTCATCAATGACGACGAGCATTTTGCCTTGGAAATCTCTTGCGGGCCTGCCGACGAATTTTCGCAATGATTTTTGCGGTAATGATTTTTGCGCCGTTTTAGGGGCGGTGGTTTTTTTAGCGGTTTTCTTTTTTGCCGCTGTTTTTTTGCTGGTTTGAGCGCTAGGCATGATTTTTCTCCCCAAAGGGATTTAGATTATCACAGAAAGGCTGGGTTAAAAAAGCCCGATGAGCTTGCGGATCTGTGCCATATTGGCTTCGGCGATCTGTCGCGCGGTGTGTGCGCCTTCATTGAGGATCGCCGCAAGCATGGCGTCGTCCTGTTGATAGATTTTTATTTTTTCGCCGATCGGGGATATTTTGGCGATGAGAAGTTCGGTCAGCTCGTCTTTGAGCTGCTTAAAGTTTACGCCACCTAATTTTTTGAGCGTTTGCTCAAATGTTTGTTCGCTGAGCGCGGCGACAAGTCCGACAAGGTTAGCGGCTTCAGGCCGGTCGGCCAATTCTTTTTGAGAATGCGGGATCGGATGGGGATCAGTTTTTGCTTTTTTAATTTTTTGAGCGATGGTGTCGGCATCATCGGTTAAGCCGATGCGGGTCATATCGGATATATCGGATTTTGACATTTTTTTCGTGCCGTCGCGCAAAGACATAACGCGGGCGGTTTCTTTCGGGATGATCGGTTCCGGCAAAGGAAGGAAGTTTTCACCGCCGCGCTGAGCTAAATCCACATTGAATTTATGCGCGATGTCGCGCGCGAGCTCCAGATGTTGTTTTTGATCCTCGCCGATCGGCACATGGGTTGCGCGATAAGCGAGAATGTCGGCAGCCATCAAAGCCGGATACATAAAAAGCCCGGCGGAAGTTTCATCACGCTGTGTGGCGGATTTTTGCTTGAACTGCGTTTGACGGCTGAGCCAGCCAAAGCGCGCGACACAGGTCAAGACCCATGCGAGCTCGGCGTGAACGGCGACGCGCGATTGATTAAAGATAATGTTTTTTTTGGGATCAAGCCCGCAGGCGAGAAAAACGGCAGCAGTGAATTTTGTCTGCTGCGCGAGATCATCAAACCCGCTCCATAATGTGAGGGCGTGCAGATCGGCGATGCAAAAAATACATTGATATTTTTCCTGCAAAGCGACGAAGTTTTTGAGTGCGCCGAGATAATTTCCGAGATGCAATGCGCCTGTCGGCTGAACGGCGGAATAGACGAGATTTGCTGTTTTTGTCATTATGAGCGAAGTCCTTGTTTGAGCTCATGCCAGTTAATCAATTTGAATATATGGCAGGCGGCGGCATAGAGCGCGAGACCCAAAATCACGAGCGCGACGAGATATAAAATTCTCATCCAGCCTGCCTCAGGCATACTATATATATTGCTATACATATATTGCATGGCATAAAGGGTTGCGGCCATCAATAGAGAGGAGATCATCATCAGGGTTAATTTTATTGAGCTGGCTTTTTGCCATCCGATCCAATCGTTCTGTGCGGCGGTGCGGAACAAAAGACCAACATAGACCCAAGAAGCCAGCGAAGTGGCCAAAGCGATGCCCATCGCACCAAAATAAGGGAAAAGGGTCAGGCTAGCGGCGACATTGAATATGATTGCGCTGAGTGAATAATAAAAGGGCCGTTTTGTATCGCGTCGCGCGAAGAAGGCTGCGGATAAAAGCCGCTGCAAGACAAAGGCAGGCAGACCCAATGCGAAGCCGATCAGCACGAGGGCGCTTGAAGCTCGATCGTCGGCGCTAAAGCGGCCATATTCAAACAGAGCGGAGATGATGGGTTCTGCGATCACGGCCAAAGCGAGTGCTGCGGGTAGAGTTAAGATCATGGCGCCTTCGAAAGCGCGGTTCATTGCGCGCTGGGCGTCGGCGATCTGATTTTGGCTAATTTTGCGCGCGAGATCGGGCAGCAGAGCTGCGCCGATGGCGATGCCGATCACGGCGAGCGGCAGCTGGTAGAGTCGTTCGGCATAATAGAGATGGGCGACGGCGGCGGGCGCGGACGAAGCGATGCGTGTGCCAATGATGATATTTAATTGTGTGACTCCACCAGCGGCGAGGGCGGGGGCTGCGAGGGTGAGGAATTTTTTTGTATTTTCGCTGAGATTGAACCGCAGGGGCCAAGCGAACATTTTGGCGCGCGCGGCGGCGATAATCATCATGAAGGCTTGAGCGATGCCCGCGATGGTGACGCCGAGAGAAAGCCAAAGCCCGGCGAGGCCGCCTTGAGACCATGCGGCGAGCAAACAAGAAATCAAAACCAAATTGAGCAAAGCGGGTGCTGCGGCGGAGGCGAAGAAGCGCCCGGCGGCATTGAGCAAAGCGCCATAAAGAGCGGTCAGGAACATAAAAATGAGATAGGGAAATGTGATGCGTGAAAACAATATTGCGAGCTCGAATTTTTCCGGTGTGGCGCGAAATCCACCGGCGAGGAGAAAGACGATTTGTTCCATAAAAATTTCAGCGAAGATGGTCAAAGCGGCAAGCGCCAAAGTAATCAAGCCTAAAACGCGTCCGGCGAATATTTTTTGCTCTTGCTGTGTTGCTTCGGCGATGTAAGACGGGATGAAGGCAGCGGCAAAAGCGCCTTCAGCAAACAGACGGCGAAACAGGTTGGGCAAGCGAAAAGCGACGATGAAAGCATCGGCCTGCGCGCCGGTGCCGAGAATTATCGCGAGCAGCACATCACGGGCAAAGCCGAGTGTGCGCGAGCCCATCGTCAGGGTGCCGATCACGACCGATGAGCGCAAAACTGTTGGCGTGCTCATGGAGCAGCGATCACTTTTGTCAAAGCGGCGCGGATATTTTTTTGCCGTGCTGCCGCGGTGATTTTTTGTCCGGTGGAATCTTTGACGTAGAAGACATCGACGGCGCGCTCGCCATAGGTGGCGATGTGCGCGGACGACAAAACCAGCCCTTGGCGAAAAAGCTGGAGTGCTAACCCATGCAGCAGACCTGCGCGATCGAGGCCTTCGACTTCAATGACGGTATGTTTCTCCGATGCGTTATTGTCAAAAGAAACTTTTGGCTTGATCTGAAAAACCGCAGCGGGCTTGACGCTGAGATCACGAGCTTCTTGTTTGTTGATTTCTTCAGGCGGCCGCAGCGATCCGGCAAAAACTTTAACGACGGTCTGGCGGATTCGATCGACGCGCTTGGGATCGGCGATGGGGGCTTGTTGAGCGGTTTGCACCCAGAACGTATCAAAGGCGAGGCCATTGCGTGTTGTGAAGATGCGCGCATCGATGACATCAAGGCCGTTGATCTCGAACGCGCCGACGAGGCGCGAAAAGAGGCCTGGATGATCTTGCGTGATGAGCGTCATTTCGCTCACCGCGCGCGCAGCTATATCTTGGACGGAAAAGATAAAGGGCGTGGCTTCGCCCCATTGGCGCCAAAGGTGAGCGTGGCGCAATTGGGTATCGGCGCCGACATTGAGCCAATAGGCATGAGGGTGCAGTTTGAGATAATCGCGGCGCTCGCGCTCGGACCAGTCGTCGAGCTGGGTGGAGATATTTTTTTGCGCTTGGCGCGCGGCGTGGATGCGGGTCGGCTGGTGATGTGTTCGTTCGAGCTCGGCGGCGGATAATTGATAGAGTGTTTTTAATAATTGCGCTTTCCAATCGTTCCACACACCCGGGCCGACGGCGCGGATATCGACGATGGTGAGGGCGCACAGGAGATTCAAGCGTTCGTGGGTTTTGACGTGAGCGACGAAATCGCTGACGGTTTTGTGATCGGCGAGGTCGCGTTTTTGCGCGACGTCGCTCATCAAGAGATGTTTTTTGACCAGCCATGCGGCGGTTGCGGCGTGGGTTTCGTCGAGTCCGAGGCGCAGCGTTAATTGGTGCGCGATTTTGGCACCTTCGATTGAGTGGTCGCCTTTGCGTCCTTTAGCGATATCGTGCGTCAAGACGGCTATATAGAGAACTTCGCGCGCATGAGGCTGCTTGCTGATCTGTCGAAAAATTTTTGCGGCGAGCTTCATGGTGTCGAGGCCATGGCGTTCGATTTCGGCGATCTGCCCGACAGCGTGGAGCAAATGTTCATCGACGGTGTAATGGTGATACATATTAAACTGCATTTGCGCGACGATGCGTCCGAAATCGGGGATGAATCGTCCGAGCAGACCGGCATCATTCATGACTCGCAAAATGCGCGCGGGATTTTTTTTTGAGGTCAGAATGTTCAAAAAGAGCTGGTTGGCGTTTTGATCGCGGCGCATGGGGGCGGTGATATATTTGAGCGCATGGCGCGCTTGGCTTAAAGCTTCGGGGTGAAATTTGAGATCGTGCTGCGCGGCGATGTCAAAAAATTTCAGCAGATTGATCGGATCTTTGGTGAAGACATCTTTTTGAGTTATTTTGAGCCGTCCGCCTTCGACCGCGAAGTCGCTTTTTTTACCGCGTGATAATTCGCGGGCGCGATGGATGAATCGACTGAGTCGCGGTCGCGGCTTAGCGGCGCGCTCTTCGAGGACAGCGCACAAAATGCGCGTGAGGTCTCCGGCATGTTTGGCGACGCGAAAATAGGCTTTCATGAACAGCTCAACAGCGAGCAATTGCGCATCATCACGATAGCCGATGCGCTCTGCGAGCGCGGGCTGGAGATGAAAGCTCAGGCGTTCTTGCGCTTGATCGCACAAGAAATGCAGATGGCAGCGCACTTCCCAGAGCATGGTTTCACATTTATGCAGCTGTTGATATTCAGTTTTTGTGAACAGGCCGAGCTGCCACAGATCGTGGCCTGTGCGGGCGTCATAGCAAAAATTGGCGAGCCACCAGAGCGTTTGGAGATCACGCAGACCGCCTTTACCGTTTTTGATGTTGGGCTCGACGAGGTAGCGCGACTGCCCGACTTGATGATGGCGCAAATCGCGTTCTTCGAGCTTGGCTTTGACAAAACGTTTTGCGGTGATTTTATTTTTTGCGCGAGCGAACTGCTTTTGAAAATCTTGATAGAGCGCCTCATCGCCTGCGAGGCGGCGCGCATCGAGCATGGCGGTGCAGATGACCATATCTTCAGTTGCCGCACTTGTGGCATTTTTGACTGAGCGGACATTGTGCCCGATTTTAAGACCGGCATCCCATAATATCTTGAGCATCGATTCAACGACCTGCTCGCTCCACGGCGTCGCCTTGTAGGGCAGCAAAAAGAGAAGATCGATATCAGAAAAAGGCGCGAGACGGCCTCGGCCATAGCCTCCGGTGGCGAGCAGGGTGATTTTTTCGGTTTTCGTCGGATTGGCGCAGGGGAAAATTTCCTGCGTGATGAAAGTGAACAATTCCGACAAGATAAAGTCATGGGTTTCGGCGAAAGCGCGCGCGCATTGATCCCCTTGGAAAATTTTATCTTTGAGTTTTTTTTGTGATTGGCTCGAAGCTTCGCCGCGCGTTTTTTTGATCAGATTGACCAAAGCGTTGCGATCATGGGCTGTTGTTTTGAGGCGCTGGCTAAACTGATCGCGCTCAGTCAAAGTCATCATGGATTATAGGCCTGTTTGATGCGGTAGAGAAGGTCGAGCGCCTCACGCGGCGTCAAAAGATCGGGATCAAATTCATCAAGGAGTTTTTCGATTTCGGTTTTTTCTTTTATTTGAGCTTGTTCGGGCGGAGGGACATCGATATTTTTGTTTGAGATATTTTTACTTAATTGCGCCTTTTTTTCAAACGCGGTCAGTAATTGCGCGGCGCGCGCCAAGACTTTGTCGGGCAAGCCGGCGCGGCGCGCGACTTGGACTCCATAGGAGCTCGGTGCGGCACCTGGGGCGACTTCATGCAAGAACACGATGCCCTGTGAGGTTTCACGCGCCTGCATGGCATAATTAGCGATATGGGGAAGCGCGCCTTCGAGAAGCGCGCCTTCGAGCTGTGTGAGTTCATGGAAGTGGGTCGCGAACAAAGCGCGGCATTTTGTGAAATTATGGATATGTTCAACGATGGCCCAAGCGAGCGCGAGGCCATCGAAAGTTGCGGTGCCGCGCCCGATTTCGTCGATGACGACGAAGCTGCGCGAACTGGCTTGCGTGAGAATGATCGCGGCTTCGACCATTTCGACCATAAAGGTTGATTGTCCGGCGGCGAGGTTATCCGACGCGCCGACGCGGCTGAACAAGCGATCGATGACGCCGATATGCGCGTTTTGCGCGGGCACGAAGCTGCCCATTTGCGCCATGATGGCGATCAGGGCGTTTTGGCGCAAAAAAGTTGACTTGCCTGCCATATTGGGGCCGGTGATGAGCCAGATTTGATCTTGTTCAGGGCTCAAGCGGCAATCATTAGCGATGAAGGCGTCGTGAGAGTTTTTGGCGAGCGCTGCCTCGACGACGGGATGACGTCCTTGGGTAATGTGGAACTGGCGGCCGTCATCGACTTTCGGTCGTGTGTAATTATATTTATGCGCGAGCTCAGCGAGCGCATTGGCGACATCAATAACCGCGAGGCCTTGCGCGGCCTCATTGATGTTATCGCGCTGGTCGAGCGTATCTTGGACGATGCCGTCGAAAATTTCTTTTTCTCTTATTTCGGCGGCGGCTTGAGAAGAGAACTCTTCATTGGCGAGGTTAGCCAAAGCTTCGGTTGAAAATCGCAGCACATTGGCGAGCGTTTGGCGATGGATGAATTTTTGATTAAGCGGCGGGCGCAATAGTTTTTCTCCAGCACTTGCGGGGGTTTCGATGTAATAGCCGATCACATTATTGTGGCGGACTTTCAAAGATTTAATGCCGGTCTCGCGGATATAATCAGCTTGCAAGGCGATGATTTTGCGGCGATTTTCGCGCGCTTGGTTGCGCTGTTCATCCAAAGCGGCATCGTAGCCTGCGCGGATAACGCCGCCATTGCGCAGCAGGCTCGGCATTTCGTCCGCAAGGGCGCGGTTTAATTTATCGACGAGCTCGGCGCTGGGTTGCTGTAATGTTTGCGCGGCCAAGCGGCTATTGTCGGGCAGTTCGTCGAGCCGCGTCGACATTTGCGCGGCGAGTTTTTTCGCAAGGCTCAGCCCGTCGCGCAAAGCGGCGAGGTCGCGGGGTGCTGCGCGTCCCAAAGACAAACGCGACAAAGCGCGCAACATATCGGACAGATGTTTCAGTTGCGCGCGGATCGTTTGGCGAAACTTGGTTTCATTGAGGAAGAACTCCACTTCATCGAGACGCGCAGAGATGGCTTCGGGGCTAATCAAGGGTGTGTTCAATCTTGAGAACATCAAGCGCCCGCCTGGCCCGGTCAAAGTGTGATCGATCACAGATAGGAGGGAGTTTTTGCCGGTTTGATTTAAGGTTTGTGTCAATTCCAGATTAATTCTTGCTGCGGCGTCGATCATCATGAATGAATCTTTTGTTTCAATGACCGGGGCTTGCAGCCCGGCTTGCGCTGTGATTTGCGTGATTTGGATATAATCGACGAGCGCGCCGGCCGCGCCTAAAGCTGCTGGGGCCAAAGACGCAAGAGATGACGAAGCCGCCTGCCCCAAAGCTTCGTCTAATCGGCGCTGCGCGGCTTTAAGATCGAAGCCGGAGGCAGAGACTTCGATCATCGAGAAATTTTTTATCAAGGCGCGCGCATTTTCGGGCAGTGTGTTGAGGCTGTTTTCAAGCAAGATAATTTCTTGCGGCGCGATGCGCGTGATTTCGGCCATCAGATGATGTGCGCTGATGGCATTGGCGCGAAAATCTCCGGTTGAGATATCGGCCCAAGCGAGGCCATAAGTGAGATCAGAGGTTCTGGTTTTTCTAGCGGCTTTTATTTTGGGTGGTGAAATGGCGAGCAGGTAATTATTGGCGCGCGGTTCGAGCAGGCTGTCTTCAGTGATCGTTCCCGGCGTGATGACACGCACGACTTCGCGCTTCATCAATTGGCCGCTTTTGGATTTTTTCCCGGCGTCCTCGACCTGTTCGCAGATAGCGATGCGATGGCCGACGCGGATCAATTTGAGCATATAATTTTCAGCGGCATGGATCGGGACACCGCACATGGGGATATCCTCGCCGAGATGTTTACCGCGCTTTGTCAGCGCGATGTCGAGCAAAGCGGCGGCGGTTTTAGCATCGTCGAAGAAGAGCTCGTAGAAATCGCCCATGCGATAAAATAGCAGGGCGGATTCGTGCTGACGCTTGATTGCGAGATATTGCGCCATCATCGGCGTAGCGATTGTTGAGGGCGCGCGCGATGATCGCTCTAGTTTTTTATCGAGTTCGCCAAAAAGCTGAGGCGCGGCGTTTTGGGACTCTTCGGGCTGGGGTTTGGAAATAGACATGGAACGGCTTTATCCAAAAATTAACTTCAACGCCATACATACCATGATATAAGGGGTTGGAGTGATAAAAAGGCGTCAAAAACCGATGAGCGATAATGATCAATCTCTAAAATTAACCGATGAGGAAGCGTTAAGTTTTCATCGCGATGGGCGTCCGGGCAAGATCGAAATTGTCTCGACCAAGCCGATGTCAACGCAGCGTGATTTGTCTTTAGCCTATTCGCCGGGGGTTGCCGCGCCGGTGCGGGCGATCGCTGAGGATGCTGATCGCGTTTTTGACTATACCAGCCGCGGCAATTTAGTGGCGGTAATTTCCAACGGGTCGGCGATATTGGGGCTTGGCAATTTAGGGCCGTTGGCGGCCAAGCCCGTGATGGAGGGCAAGGCGGTTTTATTCAAGCGCTTTGCGGGAATTGATGCGATCGATCTTGAAATGGACACGCCTGATTGCAAAACTTTCATTGAATCGGTTCGCTATCTTGGGCCGTCTTTTGGCGGGATCAATCTTGAGGACATCTCCGCGCCGGATTGCTTCATCATTGAGGAGAAGCTGCGCGACTTGATGGACATTCCGGTTTTTCACGACGATCAGCATGGGACAGCAATCATTTGCGCGGCGGGTTTAATCAATGCGCTTTATCTGACCGATCGCAAGTTTGAAACGAGTCGCCTTGTTGTCAATGGCGCGGGTTCGGCGGGAATCGCGTGTGCCAATCTCGCGCTGGCTTTGGGAATCAAGCGAGAAAATCTGATTTTGTGCGATCGCGTCGGGCCGATTTACGAAGGTCGCAATGAAGGCATGAATCAATGGAAGGAAAAACTCGCCCACCCGAATGAAATTGCGAGTTTGGAAGAAGCTGTCAAAGGGGCGGATATTTTTCTTGGGCTTTCGGTCAAGGGGGCTTTGACCGGCGAGATGGTCAAAGCGATGGCGGTGCAGCCGATCATTTTTGCTTTGGCCAATCCTGATCCTGAGATCACGCCTGAAGAGGTTCGCAATGTGCGCAGCGATGCGATTATTGCGACCGGGCGTTCTGATTATCCCAATCAGGTCAACAATGTTTTGGGCTTTCCTTATATTTTTCGCGGCGCGCTCGATGTTCACGCGCGCATGATCAATCAGGAGATGAAGATCGCCTGCGCCTATGCGCTCGCGAAACTGGCGCGCGCCGATGTTCCTGATGAAGTGGCGAACGCCTATCAAGGGGCGCGGCTTCATTTTGGCAAGAATTATATTATTCCCGCGCCCTTTGATCCGCGCTTGATTCATACGATTCCGCCAGCGGTGGCTGAGGCGGCGATGGCGTCGGGCGCGGCGCGCAAACCGATCGTTGATATGGAGGATTATCGCGCGCGTTTATCTTCATTGCAGAATCCTGTGGCAGCGACATTTCAATCGATATTGCGTCATGTGCGCGAACATCCCAAGCGCGTGGTTTTTTCGGAGGGCGAGGAAGAACAGATGATTCGCGGCGCGTTAACTTTTCGTGAGATGGGGCTTGGCGATCCGATTTTGATCGGGCGGCGCGACGACATCGAACAAGTGATGAAGAAAATTGATCTGCCGGGCACAGAAACTTTGACGATCGAGGAAAATATTCCACAACATCCTCATGCTTTGGAATATGTTGATTTTCTTTATGAGCGTCTGCGGCGCCGAGGTCTTTTGCGCCGCGACTGTGTGCGACTGCTTTTTGATCGCAATGTCATCAGCGCGTGCAAGCTCGCGCTGGACGAGGCCGACGCGATGGTCACGGGGGTTACGAGGAATTACGGCGCAGCACTCAACGACATTCGCACAGCGCTTGATCCTCTAGCTGACCGCTCGGTGATCGGGATTTCGATGCTGCTGACGGCGGATGGGCGGACGATTTTCATTGCCGACACCAATGTTCACGACATGCCCAACGCTGAGGAGATCGCCGACATTGCTGTGGAGAGCGCGCGGGTCGCGCGGCGTTTGGGCTATGAGCCGCGGGTTGCGTTTTTAGCCTATTCGACTTTCGGCTATCAGGAGGGCGAGCGCTCGCAGAAGATGCGCCACGCGGTCGAGCTTCTCGACAAGCGCGGCATGGATTTTGAATATGAAGGCGAGATGTCAGCGGATGTCGCTTTGAATATGCGCGTGATGGAGCTTTATCCTTTTTGCCGCCTCACCGGCCCTGCGAACATTTTGATCATGCCGGCGATTCATTCGGCGAGCATTTCGACGAAGATGCTTGAGCAATTGGGCAAAGCGACGGTTTTTGGCCCGATGTTGGTTGGTCTGGCTCATTCGGCGCAGATCATGCAGATGGGCTGTTCGGTTTCGGAGATTGTCAACATGGCGGCGCTCGCGGCGTTTGATTTGAATCGCTAACAGGCGATCAAGCGGATTGTTTTTTATTTTCTTGGATGGGCATCAAAGGGCGGCGCAGACTGAAAGCTTCGACGATATGGGGTTTAGCGAGCGCGCTGCTGTCGGCGAGATCGGCGATGGTGCGCGCGACGCGCAAGACGCGATGATAGCCGCGCGCCGACAGTCCCCATTTTTCAGCTGCTTTTTCGAGCCAAGTGGCGCCTTCGGGTGAGGGCTTAAAAAAAGTCTCGAACAGATCATCGGCGACAAAGGCATTGAGCGGGTATTTTTCGCCGCTAAATCGACGAAGCTGGATTTCGCGCGCTTGTCTGACGCGCTGGCGCACTTCTTCATTGCCTTCTTTAGCTTCGGGCAGCGCGAGTTCAGAGATTTCGACCGACGGCACTTCGATAAAAATATCGATGCGATCCATCAGAGGACCAGAGATTCGCGATTGATATTCGCGCACACAGCGCGGCTGTCGGCCACAGGCGCGTGAGGGATCGGTGGCATAGCCGCAGCGGCACGGGTTCATCGCCGCGACCAATTGGAAGCGCGACGGATAGGTGATATGGGCGCGAGCGCGCGCGATCAATGTCTGGCCGCTCTCAAGAGGCTGCCGCAAAGAATCGAGCACGGGGCGGGGAAATTCCGGGAACTCATCGAGGAACAAAATGCCATTATGGGCAAGCGAGACTTCGCCGGGTTTTGCGCGCGGTCCGCCGCCGATCATCGCGGCTTGGCTGGCCGAATGATGGGGTGTGCGAAAGGGACGCGCGGTTGTCATATCGGCGGCGTCCGTCTGCGCCGAGAGGCTTTGAATCACGCTGACGTCAAGAGCTTCGCGCGCGGTCAAAGGCGGTGAGATTCCCGGCAGGCACGCTGCCAACAGAGATTTGCCTGCCCCCGGCGGTCCGGACATCAGCATATTATGACATCCAGCGGCAGCGATTTCTAAAGCGCGTTTTGCATTTTCTTGGCCGCGGATTCTTTTGAGGTCTGTTGCATGGCGATCGTCATGGATGAGCTTGCCGCGCTGCGGCGTCGCGAGTAGTTGTGTGCCTTTGAAGTGATTGATCAATTGAAGCAGGTTTTCCGGCGCGATGAGGCGGCCTTCTTCTTTGAGATCCAAGCCCGACCAAGCGGCTTGACCGCCGCAAGCATAAGGACATATCAATCCGAGCTTGGCCTCAGACGCCTTGATCGCGGCGGGCAAGACGCCGGAAACCGGCGCGAGCGATGCGTCCAAACCCAGCTCGCCCAGCACGACGAAGCGCTCGACCATCGGCGCGGGGACGATCTCCATCGCCGCGAGCAAAGCGAGTGCGACGGGAAGATCATAATGGCTGCCTTCTTTCGGCAGATCGGCGGGCGCGAGATTAACAACGATTCGTTTCGGCGGCAGGCTCAGGCCCATGCCGGTGAGTGCAGCGCGGATGCGTTCGCGGCTTTCGGCGACGGCCTTATCGGGCAGGCCGACGATCGTAAATGAGGGCAGGCCTCTGCCGATTTGCACTTGGACATTGACGAGGCTGGCTTCGATGCCTTGGAAAGCGACGGTATGGCTTAAAGCGATCATTGTTAATTTTTCCCTGCGTTTATTTCGATAATTTTTGTTTCGATGGCGTCCCAAGCGATGGCGGCGATATCTGGGCCACCGAGGTCTTTGATTTGCCGGATGCCGGTTGGTGAGGTGATGTTAATTTCGGTGAGGTGTTCGGCGATGAGGTCGATACCCGCGAGCATGAAGCCCTCTTCGCGCAGGACGGGGGCGAGCGTGTCGCATATTTTTTGTTCTTGCGGCGTAATTTGATCGACAAAGAAGCTGGCACCCCATTGTATATTGGCGCGCATTTCGCCTTCGGGGGGGACGCGATTGAGCGCGGCGATGGGTTCGCCATTGACGAAGAAAACGCGCTTATCGCCTTTGCGAATATCGGGGATAAATTTCTGCGCGATCAGCGGCAGCGCGTAGGTGGCGAGCATCATGGCAGCGATGGCGCGAAAATTCATATCATTTTGTTCGACCAGCATGACACCTTCGCCGCCTGAGCCGTAAAGCGGTTTGAGCACGATCGCACCATAGTCGGCACGAAAGGCTGTGATGTCTTCAATGTCGGAAGAGATCAAAGTGGGCGGCATGAATTGACGAAAGCGCAGGGGGAAAATTTTTTCCGGCGCATTGCGGACAGAGGCAGGATGATTGATGATCAAAGTTTCATGCGCGATCATTTCAAGAAAATGCGCGGCGGTGATATAGCGCATATCAAAAGGCGGGTTCTGGCGCATCATAACGACATCAAAATTTTTGAGGTCGCATTTTTGCGCCGCATCGAGCTTGACGTGATCACCTTGAACATCTTGAAACGCGGCTTTTGGCGCGCGCGCATAAAGGCGGCCTTCTTTCCACGACAACGCGCTGGGCTGATAGACAAAAATATCATGGCCGCGCGCTTGAGCTTCGAGTGCGAGTGCGAAACTTGTATCTCCGGTGATATTCAGATTTTCCACCGGGTCTATTTGAAATGCGATTTTCAACGAATCCCCCTTTTCACTCAACCTCCATTTATGGTTTCCTGCCACGCATCGGCGACATAATGCGGCCAGAGATGACGCCCGAAAAATACAGCATCGAACCGCGCGGTCAGATTTTGTGCGTCGGGCGCCTGCGCGAGAAAAATCCTCGCCGTGCGCGTGATGCGTCGGCATTGATCAGGCGTCAGTATTTCGTGCGCTTGTCCTGAGGCGCGGCTTTTGACCTCAACAAATACGACAAGCTGCCGTCGGCGCGCAATGATATCGATTTCGCCGCCGCCAATCCCGCGATAGCGGGGTTGATAGCGCCGCGCCAAGATTTTAAATCCTTGTGCGCGCAGCATCACACAGGCCAGATTTTCGGCGAAGCGGCCTTTTTTCTCGGCGGCGCGTTTGGCGCGTTTTTTCGACGAATCAGCAGGCATTTTATTTTATTTCTTTATTTTGTTTTTTGGCGGCGACAAGTTGAGCATAAAGCGCGCGGCGGCTTTGCCCGGTCTGGCGCGCAAGCTGCGCTGCTGCTTGACTGGGCGGCAGATCGGTCAAAATTTCAAGATCAGGGAAAGGAGGAGCGGGCACAGGGGCAATCACAATCGTGATTTCGCCTTTGGGCTGAAGCGCTTGAGCATAAAATGCAGCGAGTTCGCCAAGTGTTCCTCGTTTTTTTTCTTCGAAGACTTTGGTCATTTCGCGCGCGATCAGAGCGGGGCATTGTTTGCCGAAAATTTTAACCATATCGGCAAGGCTCTTTGCCAGACGCGGCGCAGTTTCAAAAAGCACGATCGCGCCGGGTGAATTGATTAACATTTTTAGAAACTTTAATCGCGCCGCCGAGCGCGGCGGCAAAAATCCGGCGAAGGTGAATATATTGGCGGGCAGCGCGGCGATACTCAGCGCCGCCATGACACTCGAGGGCCCAGGGAGCGGAAAAACCGGCACCTCATCTGCGATCAAACAGCGTATCAGCTTAAATCCGGGGTCGGAGATCAACGGCGTTCCGGCATCACTAACGAGCGCGACGATGCCATCTTTATCGACAATTTCGCCGATGGCGACGATCTGTTGGGAAATATATTTTGCGGTGCTGTGATCGTGGAAGGCATTCAGTTTTGCGGGCTTAAGATCATAATGAGAGAGCAATTTTCGTGTTCGGCGGGTGTCTTCGGCAAGGATGAGGTCGGCTGCCGCCAAGATATCGAGTGCACGCAAAGTGATATCGCGCAAATTGCCGATGGGGGTGGCGACGACATAAAATCCAGCAGGAAATTTTTTTGGCTTTTTCATAAGAACTCGCTAGGATGGTGAATCAAAATAGGAAACTAGATGTGTTTAGAAATTATAGAATTTTTTGAGGCGCGCTTGAAGCTCTGTTTGAGCGCTTTAGGTTATTTGGGGTTTTTCATATTGTTGGTCTCGTGCGCGGTGCCGCGCGAGGGTGCGATCATCTCCAACCCGCCGAGCGACAAGCCGATCAATGTTGCGCTACTTTTGCCTTTTGGGGCAACGCAAGAGAATTGGCAATCTCTTGCGCGGGCGATATCGGATGCGGCGCAGATGGCGCTGCTTGACAGCGGCAAGACGCGGCTTGTTCTGATTCCCAAGGATACAAAGGGGACAGCGCGCGGCGCGCGGCGCGCGATGGAAGAGGCTTTAGCACAGGGCGCGCATATTATTTTAGGGCCGTTATTGTCGAAGTCGGTGCGCGCGGTGGCGCCCTTAGCAGCGCAGAGTCATGTTCCCGTAATTGCGTTTTCGTCGGACGAGCGGGTTGTGAGCGACAATGTTTATCTTTTGGGCTTTTCGCCGCCGCAGCAGGTGCGGCGCGTGATCGGGCATGCCAAAGAGCTTGAAGTGCGTCGCATGGCGGCATTTTTGCCGCGCACGGCCTATGGGCGTCTTGTGCGCACGGCGTTTGTTGATGCGGCGGAGGAGTTTGACATTGAGATTCACGCGATTGAAACCTATCCGCCTTCTGTGGAAGGCGCGATGGAGCCGGCACGGCGTTTAGCGGATTATAATTGGCGTCGCAAAGTGCGCGAGCAGGAGATGCGGCGTTTGGAGCGTGAGATCGCCCGCGCGCAGACTCAATTGAGGACGCGCGGTCCTCAAGCGCGGCGTGGTCGTTTTGTGCGTGGTCGCTCGCAACGCGGTCGGGAGGATTCTGTGCCGCCGGAGGTGAGGCTCAAACAGGCCGAAGCGGATATTGGCCGTCTCAAAAAGATTGACGCGCTGGGCGAGGTGCCTTATCAAGCGATATTGTTTGCTGAAGGCGGGGCTTTATTGCGCGGTCTTGTGCAATTACTGCCGAATTTTGATATTACGTCGCGGCAAGTTTTTTTTCTTGGGACGGGCTTATGGGATGATCCGAAACTTGGGCGAGAATTGCCGCTCAATGGGGCGCGCTTTGCTGCACCGCCGGTTGATAATTCTGAGATTTTGATTGCACGCATGAGGCGAGAGTTTCGCCGTCCGATTCCGCGTCTTGCGACATTGGGCTATGACGCGGTTCTTTTGGCGCGCGCGCTGGCGCAACAGAGCGATCCTCCTTTTGAAGGGGAGCAGATCACGCAATCGGATGGTTTTGCCGGGATTGACGGGATTTATCGCTTTCCGGCCGACAGCAAAGGCGCGATCGCCGAGCGCGCGCTGGCTGTGCTTGAGATCAAACGGCGGCGGCGCGAAGTTGTCTCTGAGGCGCTTAAGGAGTTTACGTCCAACTGATATCTATCCGACAAGCTGCTCGATGATGTAATCTAATAAGAGCGCGCCTTTGGGGGTTGCGCTCAGGCGATCGGATTTTTGCTGGACGAGTCCCTGTGCGCATAAAGCGGCGATTTTCTTTTGATTCAAAGCCTGTCCGGTGATGGCGCGATGGCGCTTCAAAGACAAACCTCTCGTGAGACGCAATTGCATCATCAACATTTCGTCGCCGCGCGCTTGAGCACTTAGCGGAGAAAGTTGATAATGTCGTGTGAAATTATTGTTTTTGGCCGAAGCCAGCCATTCTTGGGGTCTGCGCGGCGTTAGAGTCGCGACAAAAAGCTGCGGCGTGAGCGTCAATCTGCCATGCGCGCCTGGTCCTAATCCGGCATAATCGTGATAATGCCAGTAGGTCAAATTATGCCGTGCCTCATGGCCGGGCTTGGCGTGATTAGAGATTTCATAATGCGCCAGCCCATAGGCTTGACACAGCTCATCGGTCAGTTGATAGAGCCGCGCGGCAAGATCATCTTCGGGCAAAGAGAGTTTGCCATGCCGCAGTGCGCGGCCAAAGCGCGTTCCTTCAGGACAGGTGAGCTGATAGATCGAGAGGTGGTCGGGCGCGAGGCTCAAAGCTTTTTGCAATTCTTGACGCCATGACATTTCATTTTGTTTGGGGCGCGCTGAGATGAGATCAAAGGAAACTTTGGGAAAAATTGCTTGTGCCGATGAGATTGCTTGCCGTGCCTGTTGCGCATTATGTTTGCGCCCAAGAAAAAGGAGCGCGTCATCATCCAAAGATTGGACGCCCAAAGAAAGCCGATTAATGCCTGCGCCGCAAAAAGCGGCAAGAATGTTTTTTTGAGCATCTTCTGGATTGGCCTCCAGAGTGATTTCGGCGCTTTTATTGAGGGTGAAAGTTTTATCGATTTTGGTTAAAATGTCGGCGATCAGATCAGGCGGCATCAATGATGGTGTGCCACCGCCAAAAAACACGCTCGTGATTTTGGGCTGCCCGACATTTTCTGCGAGCAGCGAAAGTTCAGTTTCAATGCCTTGGACGAAATTTTGATCGGAAATCGTGCGCTTGATATGGACATTAAAATCACAATAAGGGCAAAGTGCTGCGCAAAAAGGCCAGTGAATATAAAGAGCGAGCTCTGTCATGTTTTGTTCATGTTTCAAGGCAGGCTTTTTGAAGCAGTTCAAAGGCGCGGGCGCGATGAGAGATTTTATGTTTGTCTTGCGGCATCATTTCTCCGAAACTCAGTTGATGGCCATGGGCGACAAAGATAGGATCATAGCCGAAGCCATTTTGTCCACGTGGCGGCCAAATGATCTGGCCTTCGACGCGGCCTTCGAAAGAGATCACTTCTCCTTCGGGCCAAGCGAGCGCCAACACACAGATGAAGGTGGCGTTCATATTGGGGCTCATGGGGCTCATGGGGCTCATATCGTTTCGCGCATTATTAGTTTGCGCGACTTGGATGCCCTTCCAGACGCGCCGACAAGCTTGAGTGAAATCTCGCTGTTTGCCGGCCCAGCGCGCTGAGAAAATGCCGGGCGCGCCATTGAGCGCATCCACAGCGAGGCCGGAATCATCACTCAGCGCGATATAACCTGAACTTTGTGCCGCCAACCGCGCTTTGAGCTCGGCATTTTCGCGGAAGCTTGTTCCGATCTCTTCGGGCTCAGGCAGATCAAGCTGGGCGGCTGAGAGGGTTTGGATCTGATAAGGTGCCAGCAAGCCGACCATTTCTGATACCTTGCCTTGATTGTGCGAGGCGATGACGAGCTGGATTCCGGCGGTGAGTTTAGTCATAACTTACCCTTAATTGGGGACTTATATACTTAAATTGTTGGTTTTCGAGGAGTGTTTTATCTACATATTGATTTTGTCTGGTTATGTATATAAGTCCCATAATATAAATATAAGCGAGTTTTATTGATGAGGTCATTTCAAAAAACATCGAAAATATCGGCGTTGCAAGACCTTAATGAGCGTTCGATTGAGATTTTTCGCCGCATCGTTGAGGACTGGCTAGCCGGAGGGCAGCCGATTGGCTCAGCGGCGCTCAGTCGGTCTTTGCCGTTGTCGGCGGCGACGATTCGCCATGTGATGGCCGAGCTTGAGGCTTTGGGGCTTTTATGGGCGCCGCATATTTCGGCGGGGCGGGTGCCGACAGATTTGGGTTTGCGTCTTTTTGTTGATGGTCTTTTGGAGGTGGAGGATCTTTCGCGCGCGGCGCAAAGAGGGATCGGGGAAAGTTTAAGCGCGGGCGCAGACACGATGGAAGCTGCTTTAACGCAGGCGAGTGAAATTCTGGCGGAGTTGAGCTGCTGTGCGGGTCTTGTGATGGCGCCGCATTTGGAGGCGCGACGGCTAAAACATATTGAATTTGTTGCCCTGAATCGCGATCAGGCTTTGGTGATCATCGTGACGGATGACGGCTTGGTTGAAAACCGTTTAATGGATTTGCCTGCGGGTCTGCCGCCGACTTCTTTGATTCAGGCGACGAATTATCTCAACCGGCGGCTGCGGGGCCGCTCGCTGCGCGAGCTCAAAAGTTTACTCGATCAAGAGATGAAGCAGGCGCATCGTGATCTCGATGATTTAACGCAGCGTCTTGTGGCGGCGGGCATTGCTGTATGGACGGGGACGGAGTCTCAGGGTGCAAAGAAATCTTTAATTGTGCGCGGGCGACATCATTTGCTTGATAATATCCTCGAAGGGGAAGAGCTTGAACGGGTGCGCGAGCTATTTGACGATCTTGAAACAAAGACAGAATTATTAAATCTTTTGGAGCGCGCCGAAGATGCCGATGGGGTGAAGATTTTTATTGGCTCGGAGACGAAATTATTTTCTTTATCGGGCTCTTCGCTGATTGTGAGTCCCTACCGCCATGGCGGCGCGCAAGATGCGGTGGAAGGGGCGAACGCGCAGAGCGCTCAAAACGCTCAGAGCAATCAGATTGTCGGCGCGATTGGCATTATTGGGCCGACGCGATTAAATTATGCCCGCATCATTCCGATTGTTGATTATACAGCGCGTATGATCGGACAATTTTTGCATCCGCGGCGCGCCGCGCCCCTCGCTGAACAAAAGGAGAGAAATCGTGAACGATAATATGAACGATAATATGAATGGTCGGCAAAATTCGGAAGCCGAAAAATCTTTAGAGGCACAAATCGCTGACCTCAAAGAGCAGCATTTGCGTGATCGAGCCGATATGGAAAATTTACGCAAGCGTTTGGGTCGTGAAATGGAAAAAGCGCGTTTGTTTGCGATTGAGAATTTCGCCCGTGATCTTTTGCCGATTCTCGACAATATGCGCCGCGCGCTAGCGACTTTGGCGGCGCAGGAAGACCTACGGGCGGGTGAATCTGAAGCCAGCCTTCAAGATGGTGTGCGCCTCATTTTGCGCGAGACGGAAGCTGTGCTGGCGCGTCATCATGTCGAGCGCATTGAGGCTGAGGGACAGATGTTTGATCCCAACCAGCATGAGGCGCTTTTTGAGGTTTTGGATGCGGCGCGGCCGCCCGGGACGGTCGCGCAGATCATCGAAGAGGGCTATATGATCGGCGCGCGGCTCTTGCGTCCGGCGCGGGTTGGGGTGGCGGCGGCTGGGCCTCTTGATACAGAGGAAAAAGACCAAAAAACAGAGGAAAACGAGCAAAAAGAAACTTGATGGGGGATATCTTGGCAAACCGCAACGGCGTCCCCATATAAGGAGCAGGGAGAAAAAACAATAATTATTCAATAGTTATATTGAACAAACAAAGCTGGCAAAACTGGAGAAAACAAAATGAGCAAAGTTATTGGCATTGACCTTGGCACGACCAATTCTTGTGTTGCGGTGATGGAGGGATCGACCCCGCATGTCATTGAAAATTCTGAGGGGACACGCACGACACCCTCTATGGTTGCCTTTGCCAAAGATGGCGAAAAGCTTGTCGGGCTGCCCGCCAAGCGCCAAGCGGTGACCAATCCGCAAAACACTTTGTTTGCGATCAAAAGATTAATCGGTCGCGGCTTTGCCGATTCGACGACACAAAAAGATATTGAGATGGCGCCTTACGAAATCACCAAGAGCGAAAATGGCGACGCTTGGGTGCGCGCCAATGACAAAGATTATTCTCCGGCGCAAATTTCGGCGTTTATTCTGCAAAAGATGAAAGAGACGGCGGAAAATTACTTGAATGAGAAAATAACCAAAGCCGTGATCACGGTTCCGGCCTATTTTAACGACTCGCAGCGTCAAGCGACGAAGAATGCTGGCAAAATTGCTGGACTTGAAGTTTTGCGCATCATCAATGAGCCGACGGCAGCCGCGCTTGCTTACGGTCTGGATAAGAAAGACGCCAAAACGATTGCGGTCTATGATTTAGGCGGCGGCACGTTCGATGTATCGATTTTGGAGCTGGGCGACGGCGTGTTTGAGGTCAAATCGACGAATGGCGACACTTTTCTCGGCGGCGAAGATTTTGATATGCGCCTTGTCGATTATTTGGCTGAAGAGTTCAAAAAAAATCAGGGCATAGATGTCCGCTCCGACCCGCTCGCTGTGCAGCGACTCAAGGAAGCCGCGGAGAAAGCTAAAATTGAGCTTTCATCGGCTTTGGAAACGGAGATCAACCTTCCCTTCATCACGGCGGATCAGTCGGGTCCGAAACATTTGACGATGAAATTGTCGCGCGCCAAACTTGAAGTGCTCACCGAAGATTTGGTCGAGCGGACGCGCCAACCCTGCGAGCGGGCTCTGCAAGACGCCGGGTTGAGTGCCAGCGAAGTGGATGAAGTGATCGTCGTTGGCGGTCAGACGCGCATGCCACAGGTGCGTGAGTTTGTCAAAAAGGTTTTTGGCACAGCGCCCAATACGAGCAGCAATCCCGATGAGGTGGTGGCGATGGGCGCGGCGATTCAAGCAGGTGTGCTGCAGGGCGACATCAAGGATGTTTTGCTGCTTGATGTGACACCTTTGTCATTGGGGATTGAAACTTTGGGCGGCGTGTTCACGTCCCTCATTGATCGCAACACGACGATTCCGACGAAGAAATCGCAGGTTTTTTCGACTGCCGCCGACAATCAAACGGCGGTGACGATTCGCGTTTTTCAGGGCGAGCGCGAAATGGCCGAAGGCAACAAGCTTTTAGGCCAGTTCAATCTGGAAGGGATTCCTTCGGCCCCGCGCGGCATGCCGCAAATTGAGGTCAGTTTTGACATTGACGCCAACGGCATTGTTCAAGTTTCGGCCAAAGACAAGGCGACCAATAAGGAGCAGCAAATTCGTATTGAGGCGTCGGGCGGTCTGGATAAGGATCAAATCGACCGCATGATCAAAGAGGCTCAAGCGCATGAAGGCGAGGATCGCAAGAAGAAGGAAATGGTCGAAGCGCGCAATCAGGCGGAGGCTTTGACTCATTCGACGCGCAAGAGTCTGGAAGAAGCTGCCGACAAGCTCCCCGATGCCGACCGCAAAATGGTCGAAGAGGCGCTGACGGCGCTTGAAGGGGCACTCAAACAGGAAGAGATCAAAGACATTCAAGCCAAAACGCAGGCTTTAGCGCAAGCGGCGATGAAAATCGGCGAGTTTCTCTATAAGGAGCAGCAGGCGGCGAATGAGGCCAAACAGGGGTCTCCTCGGGAAGGATCGACGAATGGCCAAAGCGCGGAAAATCCTGATATAGAGGATGCAGAAGTGGTTGAAGAGGCAGACGCCGAAACGAAAAAAGACAGCGCATAAATCTGCCGCGACCGCAGCCGAGCCAATGGAGCCAATGGAACGAATATGGCAGCCGATCTTTATGAAGAATTGGGCGTCAAGCGTGATGCTTCCGCCGATGAGATCAAACAAGCTTATCGGCTTTTAGCGAAGAAATACCATCCCGACCGCAACCCTGACGATCAGGCGGCGGCGGAGAAGTTCAAGAGAATTTCGCACGCTTACGATGTTTTGAAAGATGCCCAATCGCGCGCGTCTTATAATCGCTTTGGCGATCAAGCTTTTGCGCAGGGGGGTCAGGGGGGTCATCATCCTTTTGGCGCGGGCGGAGATTTTGGCACGAATTTTTCGGCATCGATGTCGGATATTTTTGGCGATTTGTTTAGTAATTTTATGGGTGGCGGTCGGGCGCAGCACGTCCAATGCGGCGAGGATGTTCGCCATGATGTTGAGATTTCTCTTGAGCAGGCAGCCATGGGCACGGAAGTTGAGTTCACGCTTGCGGCGGAAGAGAGCTGTGCGGCCTGTCATGGATCAGGCGCGGGCAAGGAATCACAAGATGTAGTGTGCAGCCAGTGTCATGGACACGGTGTGATCCGACAGCAGAACGGCTTTATGACTTTTGAGAGGACTTGCGCAGCTTGCGGCGGCGCTGGGCGGATGATGAGCAATCCGTGTCATCAATGTTCGGGACAGGGCCGTGTTTTAGGCCAGAGGAAGCTCAGGGTGAAAGTTCCGCCGGGGATTGGCGATGGCGCGCAGATGCGGCTAAAGAACAAAGGCAATGCGGGATTTCGCAGCGCGCCGCCGGGGGATTTATATTTATTCGTGCATATTGCGCCGCATGATATTTTTCACCGCGAAGAGCGCAATCTTTTTTGTGCGGTGCCGGTGCCGATGACGACGGCGGCATTGGGCGGCGAAATCGAGGTGCCAACTTTGAACGGCGAGCAGATTTCGGTCAAGATTCCCGAAGGCTGCCAGACCGGCAAGAGACTGCGGATTCGCGGCAAAGGCATTCAAGGACTGCGCGATCCGCGTCAGGGAGATCTGTTCATTGATATTGAGGTCGAGACGCCCGTGCGTCTGGATACGGAGCAAAAAAAGCTGATGGAGAAATTGCGTGTGAGCATAACGAAAAAGAACGCGCCTCATGCGTCGAGCTTTGCCGAAACAGTGCATAACATTTTTGACAAACTTCGCCGATCGTCTGGATGAAACTTATTGTCTTGTTGTTTTGGATTTTTTCTTTTGAGATGGCATCCGCAGGGGCGGCGGCGGCGAAAAATTATGATGCGATCGTCGTCAAAGTGATCGACGGCGACACTTTAGAAGTCAGGATCAAGCTCTGGAAAGATTTGGAAAAAACCACGCGCTTGCGCATTCGCGGCATCGATGCGCCCGAACTCAAAGGAAAATGCGCACACGAAAAATCTCTGGCCAAGAAATCGCGCCGCCACCTCAAACATTTGCTCGGCATCAAGAAAAAAAAGGACCGGCCTAAAGTTTCGCTGCATAATGTGAGGCCGGGAAAATATCACCGCGAGATCTCCGATTTGTTCACCCAAGGGGGTCAAAATGTTGGCGACGAAATGATCAGCGCGGGATTTGCCCGCCCCTATCAGCGCGGCAAGCGCGCGAGCTGGTGTCCTTGACTTGCCTTGAATCAAACCGCTTCGCCTGATAGGGATGAGATCATGTCGGATATGAAGATCATCATTGTAGGCGCTGCGGGCCGGATGGGACAATCTCTTGCAGCCCTTGCGCGCGATTATGTGGGCGTTGCGCTCGTCGGGCTGATCGAGGCTGCCGGTCATCAATCTCTGGGCGCTGTGCGCGAGGGCATTGCGATCACAGATGATGTTGGCCAAGCGCTCGCTGCCGCTGGGCCGCGCTGCGGCCTAATCGACTTCACCCGCGCCGGGGGTCCTGCCGCGCTTGCTGCGCTCGCGGCGCGCCATGATGCGGTCTATGTCGTCGGCACGACGGCCCTGAGCGACGAAGACAAGCGGCAAGTGGCGCAAGCGGCGAAGAAGATTCCGGTGATCGCGTCGGGCAATATGAGTTTCGGCGTTGCGCTGCTGGCGTCTTTTGCGCGGCGCGCGGCGGAGGTTTTATCGCCGCAGGATTGGGACATTGAAATCCGTGAGATTCATCACCGCAACAAAATCGACGCGCCTTCTGGCACGGCTTTTTTATTAGGTGAGGCAGCGGCCAAAGGGCGCCGCGAAAATCTTGATGATCTTGCCACCTATCATGCGCCTGCGGGTGATCGCGCGCGGCAAAAAGGCGCGATCGGATTTTCGGCGTCGCGCGGCGGCAGCATTGCTGGCATACATGAAGTGGTTTTTGCCGGACCTGATGAAGTCTTGACTTTGACTCATCAGGCGACTTCGCGTGAGATTTTCGCCCTTGGCGCGCTGCGCGCTTGTTTGTGGGGGCGCGAGCAAAAGGCCGGACTGTTCGACATCAGTGATGTGCTGGAGCTTTAAGCTGAAACGATGACTCAAAAAAAAGCGAGTCTTGTTCTCGTGCGTCATGGCCAAAGTCTATGGAACGCGAAAAATCTTTTTACCGGCTGGCGCGATATTGATCTCTCCGATCAGGGGCGCCATGAGGCGCGCGCGGCGGGACAAAAACTTTTGGCTGCCGGGTTTCATTTTGATGCGGCATGGGCTTCGGCTTTGATCCGCGCGCAGAACACTTGCACAATCATTTTACAAGAAATGGGGCAGCAGGCTATTCCTGTTGCGCGCGCTCAGGCGCTCAATGAGCGCGATTATGGCGATTTATCCGGCCTGAACAAAGATGAGGCGCGCCAAAAGTTCGGCGCAGCGCAAGTTCATCAATGGCGGCGCGGATTTTTGAATAGGCCGCCGGGCGGTGAAAGCCTCAAAGACACTTATGATCGTGTTATTCCTTATTACCAAAAAAACATCGAGCCTTTATGGCAACAGGGACAAGTGATTCTCATTGCGGCGCACGGCAATTCTCTGCGGGCTCTGGTGATGAAGCTGGAAAAACTTTCGGCGGAAGAGATCGTCAAAATTGAAGTCCCGACGGGACAGCCATTGATCTATTCTTACCCATGACGCTTCAGGCGGCGTTTTGATATTGCTCTTTGTTTTCGAAAGCGAGCATTTTTTTCTTAATGCTGAGGCCCCAATGATAGCCGCCGAGTCCGCCATCGCGGCGCACCACGCGATGACATGGCACGAGCCAAGAGATCGGATTTTTCCCGACCGCGCGTCCGACCGCGCGCGACGCTTTGGGCATGCCGAGCGCTTTGGCTAAATCGCCATAATGGGTTATTTGGCCTTCGGGGATCGCCAATAGTTTTTTCCAAACCTGTCTTTGGAAATCCGTGCCGATCAGCAGCAAAGGTGGTTTTTGAGCGTCAAAAATTTTCTTGGCTAAAGCGCGCGTTTTTTGCGGCGCTTGGACATAGATTGCTTGCGGCCAGCGCGCTTGCATATCTTGCAGAGCAGCGCGCTGACTGTTTTGAACGAAAGCGAGGCCGACAATTTGGTTTTCAACGGTGCCCGGCGCGGCCATCACGAGACAGCGGCCAAAGGGCGAATCATGAAACCCATAATCAACCTCAAGACCCTGTTGCGCAAATTCCGGCGGCTGATATTTAACTTTATTTTTCATGTTGTTCCTTATTTTATTTCTTATATTGTTAGTCTTGCACAAAGTGGGCAATATTGCGATAGACGAAAGGTCAAAATATGGTCAAAAAAGCAAAAGAAAAACCGGCGCCATTGTTGCCGCCTCGCCGGATTAGCGCTTTTTACCAGCGTCTTGCCAAAGCCAATCCTCACCCGAAGGGCGAGCTTGAACATATCAACACCTATACTTTGCTAGTCGCGATTGTGCTTTCGGCACAGGCGACCGATAAGGGCGTCAACAAAGCGACAAAGCCGCTTTTTGCAAAAGTCAAAACCCCTGAAGCGATGATCAAATTAGGTGAGGTCAAGCTCCGTGATTATATAAAATCGATTGGGCTTTATCGGACAAAAGCGAAAAATGTGATGCGCCTGTCAGAGATTCTCTGCGCCGAACATGGGGGCAAAGTGCCGAATGATTCAATTGCGCTCGAGAAACTTCCTGGTGTCGGACGCAAGACGGTCAATGTGTTATTGAACATGGCGTTTGGCGCAGCGACAATCGCGGTTGATACGCATGTTTTTCGCGTCAGCAACCGGACGGGACTCGCGCGCGGCGCAACGCCTTTAGAGGTTGAAGAGGGTCTCATGGCGCGCACACCGCAAAAATTTTTACACCATGCGCATCACTGGCTTATTTTACATGGGCGTTATATTTGCAAGGCGCGGCTGCCTTCGTGTAAAGAATGTCCGGTGAGAGATTTATGCGGCTTTGAAGGAAAAAATCTCTAGGGAAAATATAGGGAAAACATAATGAAAAAAACTTACGACCTTGTTGGACTCGGCAACGCCCTGCTCGATCGCATTGCTGAAATTGACGATGATTTTCTTGTGCGCCATAGCATCTCTAAGGGGACGGTCGACATGACTAACGCCGATGTGATGACCGGTTTGCAAGACACGATTAAATTGGTCAAAGAAACTTCTGGCGGCGCGCTGGCGAATTGTTTGGCTGGGGCTTCTTTGTTGGGATCGCGAACGTCTTTCATCGGCAAAGTGGGATCTGACATTCAGGGTCAAAGCTTTATCGCTGACTTAAAATCACAAAATGTTTTTTTTGCTGGCAGCCTTGCGGCGGACGAAGCGACGGGTGTTTGTTTGGTTTTGATCACACCGGATGCGCAGCGCTCGATGAGGACTTCTTTGGGCGCAAGCGCCCTGTTGACATGCGCTGATGTTGATGAAAATTTAATTTCGCAGGCTAAAATTTTATATCTTGAATCTTATTTATGGGATTCTCCGGGCGCGATCGAAGCTGTGATGTTGGCGTCAAACATTGCGCGGCGCAATGAAGCTTTGATCGCGTTGAATTTATCTGATCCGCTTTGCATTAACCGTCATCGCGCTTTGCTGGCGGCTTTCATCGCGGAGCGGGTTGATATTTTGATTGGCAATGAGCATGAATTTTGCGCTTTTCACGCTGTTGCGGATTTTGAGCAGGCTGAGAAAGCAAGTCGGGCGCTCAACCTGTCTTTTGTGGCGCTGACTCGATCAGAGCGCGGTTCAGTCATTTTGGACAAAGGGGAAAGTCATTTTATTCCTGCGCTTGAGAACATTGCCGCTCTTGATACGACCGGCGCGGGTGATCTTTATGCGGCGGGTTTTCTTCACACGCTTGCCGCGGGCGGTGCGGCGATTGAAGGCGGGCGTTTAGGCGCCAAGCTGGCGGCTGAGATTGTTCAAATTCACGGCGCGCGTCTGCCGGATAATTTTTGCTTATAATTTTCTGAACCAAACTTCGCTGATCTCATGGTTGGCATTTTTGCGCAAAATCAGATCGGCGCGCGACTTTGTCGGCAGGATGTTGGCGATCAGATTGGGGAGGTTGATGCCATCCCAAAAATCTTCGGCGATATTGAGAATTTTATTTTCATCGAAGCAGGCATAGCGGTGAAAATAATTTTTGGGATCACGAAAAGCTGTGCGGCGCAATTGAAAAAAGCGGCTAATATACCATTGCCGCAGCGCCGCGAGATCGGCATCTAAATATATCGAAAAGTCAAAAAAATCTGAGACGACCGCCGACGCGGATGAATCTCTGACGACCGGCATCTGCAAAACATTGAGTCCCTCAATGATGATAATGTCGGGCTGGTCGATTGTGATTTTCTTGCCCGGCACGATGTCATAGGATGAATGGGAGTAGCACGGCGCTTCGACCAATCGATTGCCTGACTTGATCGCGGCAACAAAGCGCAGCAGCGCGGCTTGATCAAAACTTTCCGGCCAGCCTTTGCGGCGCATGAGCGCGCGCGCTTCGAGTTCGGCATTGGACAAAAGAAACCCGTCGGTCGCGACGATTTTCACTTTCGGATGAGACGGCCAGCGCGCAAGAAGCTCGCGCAAGATTCTCGCGGTCGTGCTTTTGCCGACGGCGACACTTCCTGCGAGGCCGATAATATAAGGTGTTTTGGTTTCGCTCTTGCCGAGGAATTCATTTGTTGCCTGATAGAGGGTGCGCGCGGCGCGCACATGAAGGTTCAAAAAACGCGACAAAGGGAGATAGATCTGCTCAACCTCATCGAGCGACACGGTTTCGCCGCGGCCGCGCAAGGCGGCGAGTTCGTTTTCTGTCAGAGGCAAAGGGGTTTTTTCGCGCAATTTTTCCCATTCTTGAGCGGTGAAGCGCCGCCAGGGCGAATTGCTCTTGATCGCCTGCTGCGCCGTCAAATCGAGATTGAGATTTTTATCATCATCAAACATCAATCAGGCTTTTTTTCTTTATTTTCTTGTTTCATGCGCTCGGCGAGTGCGTGATAGACCCGTTCCGGCGCAATATCTTGAGCGGCCATCAAGACGAGCCAGTGATAGAGCAAATCAGCTGATTCGGAAACGACGCGCTCTGGCGTTTCGGCGAGCACAGCGACGACGGTTTCGACGGCTTCTTCACCCAGCTTGCGCGCACACACAGCGGGGCCCGCGGCGAACATCTTAGCGGTATAAGACGACGCACGATCAGCATGGCGGCGCTCTTTGATGAGGGCAAAGAGTTCGTCGAGGATTTCTGCTTGTTGTGTTGTTTTCGTCATGGGGTCAACCCATAGCATAGAAATAGCATAGAAGGCGCGTTAGAGTCGAACGGCGATATTGGCGGCGGCCATATGAGCTTTGGCCTCAGCGATGGAGGTTTCGCCGAAGTGGAACATCGAGGCCGCGAGCACAGCGTGAGCATGTCCGCGCTGGACGATTTCGACGAAATGATCGAGCCGCCCGGCGCCTCCTGACGCAATGACCGGCACAGGGACATGATCGGCGACGGCGCGGGTCAAGGCGCAATCGAAGCCGGATTTTGTGCCATCACGATCCATAGATGTCAGCAGGATTTCCCCGGCACCCAAAGCGACGGCTTTTTGCGCGAACGCGACGACATCAAGCTGTGTGGGTTTGCGGCCGCCATGCGTCCAGAGTTGCCAGCGCCCTTCACCGGATTGACGCGCGTCCAAAGCGACCACGACACATTGACTACCAAAGCGCTGCGCGGCTTGACCGATGAGATTGGGGTTGGTGATCGCTGCGGTGTTGATTGCGACTTTATCAGCACCGCACAGCAGAAGTTTTTGCATATCTTCAACGCTGCGGACACCGCCGCCAACGGTGAGGGGCATGAAACAATGTTGTGCCACTTGCCGCACGACATCAAAGATCGCCGGGCGTTCTTCATGGCTTGCGGTGATATCGAGAAAACACAATTCGTCGGCGCCGGCTTGATCGTAGGCGGCGGCGGCTTCGACCGGTGATCCGGCGTCATGGAGATCGACGAAGCGCACACCCTTGACGACGCGGCCATCTTTGACATCCAAACAGGGGATCAATCTTGTTTTCAACATGATTAAGTCAAAAGTTTCAGTGCTTCTTGCGCGTTGAGTTTGCCATCATAAAGAGCGCGTCCGGCAATCACGCCTTCTATGCGAGATGATTTTTGCGCGACGAGCGCTTCAATGTCTTCGATGCCACGCAGGCCTCCTGATGCAATGATTGGCGCTTCACAAGCTTCACTGAGCTCGTTTGTGGCTTTGATGTTCAAGCCGACCATCATGCCATCGCGCGCGATGTCGGTATATAAGATCGCGGCAGCGCGCCAATCGCTGATGCGTTTTGCCGCGTCAATGACCGATTCGCCGCTGACCTCCTGCCAGCCTTGAATCACAAGCTGCCCTTCTTGTCCATCCAAAGCGATGACGATCTGGCCGGGAAAATCCCGACAAGCCTGTTGAGCTATTTCAGGGTTGCTCAAAGCTAATGTGCCTAAAATAATGCGCTGCGCGCCTTTTTCGAGCCAAAAGCGAATATGCGCCATGTTTCTGATTCCCCCGCCGATTTGAATTTTCAATCGAGATACTTTGAGAATTTCTTCGATGATTTTTTCATTAAGATTTTTTTTATCCTGATCTTTACCGACAGCGCCATCAAGATTGACGATATGGAGCCATTCAAAGCCTTGCGCTTCAAATAGGCGTGCTTGTTCGCGCGGGTCTTGATGAAAGATCGTCGCGCGCGCCATCACGCCTTTTTCAAGGCGAACGCATTGCCCATTTTTGAGATCGATAGCAGGAAACAAGATCATGGCTGCCAATTCAAAAACCGGCGCAGGAATCCGAGTCCGACGCGCTGGCTTTTCTCCGGATGAAACTGTGTGCCGATCATATTGCCGCAGATGATCGCCGCTGGAAAAGGCTGGCCGTAATCGCTGAGCGCGACGATGTTTTTGCTGTTGAGTTGTCTGAGCGCGAAAGAGTGGGCAAAATAGACATCTTGCTCTTCCATCTCATCAAACAGGGGATGTTTTTGTGTCAGGCGTAAATTGTTCCAGCCCATATGCGGCAAAGCGAGATTTTTCTCATTGACGTCAAGGGGTGCCGCTTCACCTTGGATCCATCCCAATCCTAAGCTTTCGCCATATTCCAAGCCGCGCTCGGCCATCAATTGCATTCCGACACAGATGCCCAAAAACGGCACTTTGCGTTCGCACACGGCTTGGGTCAGCGCCTCGACGAGGCCGGGCGGCTGATGGAGTCCGACGCGACAGGCCTCGAAGGCGCCAACGCCGGGCAGGACGAGTCGTGTAGCGGCAAGAATTTTTTTGAGATCAGCGGAGACTTCGATTTTTTCGATTTCAGCGACTTCCATCAAAGCGCGCGCCACCGAGCGCAAATTGCCTGAGCCATAATCGATGATGACGACAGATGTCATACGGTTGTCATTTAGCTGTTGTGATGATTTGTGCCTCTTTGGTCGAAGGCGACAAGCTAGCTTGTCGCGGATCGATTTCGACCGCGTCTCTGAGCGCGCGCGCAAGGCCTTTATAGCAAGATTCGATGATATGATGTGTGTTCTCGCCATAGAGCAGCTCGATGTGCAAAGTCATGCCGAGAGAAATTGCAAAAGCCTGAAACCATTCATGGAAGAGCTGATTATCCATCCGTCCGAGCTGTCCGTGAGGCAAATCGACTTTCCAATTAAGATGCGGGCGTCGAGAAATATCGAGGCTGACGCGCGTGCAAGTTTCGTCCATCGGGATCAAAGCGTGTCCATAGCGTCGGATGCCGGAGAAGTCGCCGAGCGCTTGTTTAACAGCTTCACCGAGCGCGATGCCGGTATCTTCGGTTGTGTGGTGCATATCGACATGGAGATCGCCTTGAGCGCTCAGTTCAATATCGATGAGCGAATGGCGGGACAATTGCTCCAACATATGATTGAGGAATCCGATTCCGGTTTCGATTTGATAGCGGCCTTGCCCATCCAGATTGATCTGGGTGGTGATTTGAGTTTCTTTTGTGTTGCGTGAGATCTGAGCGGTGCGCGGGTTCATCTTAGGCCCCGGCGGATGTAGCCACGAGTCGCCAGTTGAGGTCTTCGGCGCTGAGTTTACGCGCAAAGACCCAGACATCTTTCATAGCGCGCGGGGTATTGGGGTCGCCAGCGATGATGCGCCCTTCTTCATCTTTTGTGAAAGAGAGCTGCTCGCTTTTGATTTCGACGGTGATGTGTGCTTCGTCCTGTTGAAAAGAAGCGTCGATGATGCGCTCGCCGGTAATTTCGGTGAGTTGAGCGCTTGCGATATGGTTTTTATCGGCGCGGCGTTCAATTTCGGCTTCGAAGCGCATGGCGACATTTTTTTGGACGAGGTTTTTGAATTTATCCATATCGCCTTCGGCAAAAGCTTCGATGATTATGCGATAAGCAAGGCGCGCGCCACGCAGGAAATCTGGGGGCGTAAAATTTTTATCGGCGCGGGCGATAGCGGCAAGGCCTTGTTGCGCTTTTTTGTCAATGATATTTTCTGCATGTTTGATGTCTTGGAAGGTTGTTTTTTTGTGTTGAGAAGAGGACTTTTGTGCCGTCGGCAGCTTTTCGACCGCCGAGGGCGCAGACGAAGCTTCGGGTTCAGCCGAGCGCTCATAGCCGGTCCGCCGTCCGAGCACCGAGCGTAATTTCCATATTGCTGCCACCGCGAGCGCCAAAAGCAAAATGTCAAAAATGGTGATGATCATATTTGATCCTTTTTATATCTTCTTTATATCGCATAAAGAGGGCCAAAGGGCGTTCTTTCCAAGCGTTTGTTTGATAAAGGCCTGATGGGCATTGATTTCCTCAGTTGTGAGGCGCGGCACACCAAGCTGCTTGGTGCCGCTTGATTGGACAGATGGCAAAATTTGAGCTGTGGGTGTGTTGGGTGGCTCTGCGGCAAGAATGAGGCTGGCTTGCTCGCCCGCGCTGAGCGCGATATAGACCTCCGCGAGCAGACTCGCGTCGAGCAGCGCGCCATGTTTTGTTCGCTGTGAAATATCGATGCCGAAACGCTGGCACAAAGCGTCTAATTTGTTTGATTGATTGGGAAATTTTTCGCGCGCGAGCAATAATGTATCGATGACTTTATTTTTGAGGCTTGGCCTTTTGCTCCCGCCGAGTTCCATATTCAAGAAGCCGAGATCAAACTCGGCATTGTGAATGATTAAGCGCGCATCTTTGATAAAATCCAAAAAGTTTTCAGCGATTTCAGAAAATGAAGGCTGTTTGCGCAGAAACGCATCGGAAATGCCATGGACTTTTAACGCGTCGGGTGAAACAGCGCGCGTCGGATTGACATAGGCATGAAACACTTTGCCGCTGCGGCGGCCTGAAATGAGCTCAACACAGCCAATCTCGATGATGCGGTGATGATGAGCAAGATCAAGGCCGGTTGTTTCCGTATCGAGCGCGACTTCTTTCATTGAGGATTTTCCTGTTCAATTTTTTGCAAGATCCGGGCGACTTGCTGTTTAGCATGGGCCATTCCGTGTTCGGTTTCAACAATAAAATCGGCGCGCTGGCGCTTTTGTTCATCGGGCATTTGCCGCGCAATGATGGAGGCGAATTTTTCTTCTGTCATATCGGGGCGCGCAAAGGCGCGTTTTTTTTGAATCGCATAGGGCGCTGAGGCGACAATGATATAATCCACGCCTTTTGATTTATTTCCGCCGGTCTCAAAAAACAGCGGGATATCAAACACGACGCCGTGCGCATGATTTTTTTCAGCCTGTTGAATAAAATCAGCCTGCATTTTACGGGTGAGCGGATGAACGATCGCTTCGATTTGTTTGATTTTTTCTTCATCGCCGAGAATAATTTTTGAAAGCTCTTTGCGATCGACGGCATGATTGCGAATGGCTGAAGGAAAAATTTTAGCGATGGGATCAACTGCCGCGCCGTTTTTTTTATAGAGATCGTGCACGGCTTGATCGGCATCATAAAGCGGCCAGCCCTTTGCAGCGAACATGCGCGCGGTGGTGCTTTTGCCCATGCCAATCGATCCAGTCACAACGAGTCTGAGCGCGGGACGCATTAGCTTAGAGCTCTTTCTAATTTTTGCCGCAGCATTTTTGTGATTTTCGGCGTTTTGGCAAACCATAATTCAAATGCCGGCACGGCTTGATGAATGAGCATACCTAGTCCATCAATCACTTGATGGCCTTTGGCGGTGGCTTGGGTCAGCAGAGATGTCATCACAGGCTGGTAAACAATATCAGCGACCGGCGCTGATTTTGGCAAAGGGCCTAAATCTAAATTTAAATCGGGCTTGCCGCTCATGCCTAAAGAAGTTGCTTGGATCAACAGGCTCGCGCCTTCAAGCGCGCGGTGGCGCTGCGCCCAGTCGATGATGTTGATGTTGATGTTGGGGTTCATGTGCCGCACGAGCGCGGCGAGTTTTTCCGCGTGAGCGGGCGTGCGATTAACAAGACGCCACTGCGCGACGCCTTGCAGGGTGAGCGCACACGCGAGTGCTGCGGCTGCGCCGCCTGCGCCGAACAAGACGACCGCGCCATCGGACTGCCAATCGGGGACAGCCTGTTTGAGGTTTGCCCAAAAGCCTTTGCCGTCTGTCGAGCAGGCTTGGATATTACCATTATCTTGCACGGCGATCGTATTGATGGATTGGGCAAGCCGCGCGAGCTCGTCTATTTCGCCGCCCATATCAGCCACGAGCTTATAGGCGCAATGTTTATGCGGAAGGGTGATGTTGATGCCGAGAAAATTATTTTTGACCAATGAAGCGAGAAATAAAGGGAGCTGATCGGGTTGGACAGCGATTTTTTCATATTGGCAATCAAGTGGGGGGTTTTCGCTTTCGGCAAGCCAATGATTATGGATAAGCGGTGAAAGACTATGGCGCACCGGCCAGCCAATGACGCCTATGCGTTTAGATTGTTTCATCATGACAAAATCGCGCTTTGAGTTCGCAGGGCGTCGAGCAGGGGCAAGAGATCAAGCCCGAGCACGGCAAAATAATCTCCTTTAACTTCGGAGAATAGATGAACCGCAAGTCCTTCGAGCTGGTAGGCACCGACGCATAAGAGCAATTTTTTATCCATTGCGGCGATATAGGCTTCGAGCCATTCATCGGAAAAATCGCGCATGGTCAGTTTCACATGAGATATATGCTGCCATAAGATTTTTTGATCGCGCACGAGCACTTGGCCGCCGATCAGTTGATGTGTGCGCCCGCGCAAAGATTTCAATAAGGCTCGCGCTTGCGCAATATCGCAGGGCTTATCAAAAGATTGGTTGTCGAAAATCAACATCTGATCTGCGCCGATGATCCAGTTTTTTTTATGCGCGGTGCTGACTTTAAGAGCTTTGGCGGCAGCGAGTTCTATCACACAGGTTTCAAAATTTTTGGGGAATTTCTTTTTAATTAGGTCTTCATCGACGCCCGAAGGAATAATTCGCAGATTTTCAAATCCGGCCGCAGACAGCAATGCGGCGCGGGACACACTTTGTGATGCAAGAATGATTTTTTCATTGACAGCGAGTTTCATTTTATTTTTTTAAGCGCCTTATTCGGTTTCTAATTCGCGTTTCAGATTCAAGATGGCTGCGGCGGTTTCTTCGACCGATCGGTTAGTGACATCGATGATCGGCCAATTTTGGCGGGCAAAGATTCGATTGGCGTAGGCTGTTTCCTGTGCGACTTGCGCGGGATCGGAATAAGATGAAGGTTGTGCGTGTTGATGAGCGGGCACATCATCACCGAAGCGCTTGCTCCTAATTTGCGCCAGAGTAGAGGGAACGAGCGACAGTCCGATGATGAGCGGATGAACGAGCTTATCCAAATGCGGCGGATCGATGCCGGAGATGATCGGCACATTAGCGGCTTTGATTCCGCGATGCGCGAGATAGAAGCAGGTCGGCGTTTTTGAGGTCCGACTGACGCCGAGCAAGATGATATCGGCTTCATCGAGTGTTTCGACATTTTGGCCATCATCATGCGCCATAGCGTAAGAGAGGGCTTTCAGGCGCTTAAAATAGGCGGCGTTCATCGTATGCTGGCCGCCTGGGGATCGTTTCGTGATTTTGACGCCTAAATAGGAACTGATTCTCTCGGCGATCTGATCGAGAACAGCAAGACAGGGCAAATTGCGCTTTTTGCACTGCACTTCGAGAAATTCGCGCAGATGATCATCAACCAGAGTTGACATGACGATGCCGGGGTGCGCATCGACCTGTTCAAGGATATGCTCTATTTGCTTACGCGAGCGGGTCAGCGCATAGACATGTTCCACTGGATGGACGACCTCAAAGCGCGCGCAGACAGCGCGGGCGATCATATCTAAAGTTTCACCCGTCGAATCTGAGACAAGATGGAGGTGTAAAATATCCATAATTTATTCTGCTTAAAATTGATGATTATATGTTGATAAATGTGTTTTTTTTCTGAAAAAACCTCTCATTTTAGCTTTTTTTCCTGATAAAAACTTCTTTATGCACATTTATATCCATAGAGAGCCACTTAAATTATTCACGAAGATTCACAGAATAATCCTCTTATTTTTAAGAGAAAATATGTTTTTATCCACAGACAAAACTTTTCAATTATTGCTGTTTTTACTGCGATTTTCTTGCAAGAATTTTTTTTATCCCCACTATCAACAAAAATTATCCCTTTTTCCATTTTTTCTTTACGCAGATTTTTACATATCTTACTCATATTTATCACAACCTCAACAACAACCAACCACATATATATTTAGATGATTGAAACATGATTAAAAATTTCATTTCGACTCTTCAAGGTCAAAAGACTTCTAAAATTCCTATTTGGTATATGCGTCAAGCTGGACGCTATTTACCAGAATATCTTGTTTTACGTAAGACTGAACCAGATTTTATTCGATTTTGCCTCACACCTAAGCTGACGGTCGAGGCAGCTTTACAGCCTCTTCGACGGTTTAACTTAGATACAGCGATTTTATTTTCGGATATTTTGCTAATACCTTATATGTTGGGTCAACCTCTTCATTTTGAGAAAGGCGTTGGCCCCTGTCTTGAGCCAATTGATAACGCAACAGGTTTAGATCAACTCAAGCCTTCGCGATTTAAAATGTTAGAGCCGGTTTATGAGGCAATCCGCCAAACAAAAGATTATTTGCCTCAGGATAAATCTTTAATTGGGTTTGCAGGCGCGCCTTGGACATTGGCTTGTTATATGATTGCTGGCTGTTCAACGCCCAATCAAGAGGCGGCCAAACATTTTCTTTTTTCCAAGCCTGATTTATTCAAGAAATTGATGAAGATTTTAGTTTCTTCTGTCAGCGAGCACCTTATCCGACAAATTTCTGCGGGTGCGGAGGTCATTCAGATTTTTGACAGTTGGGCAGGTGTTTTGCCTGCAAGCGAGTTTGAACTATTTTCCATCCGTCCGACTTACGAGATTGTGCAAGCGATTCGCAAAGAATATCCCGATGTTCCGATTATTGGATTTCCCAAAAGTGCGGGTGTTCTTTATGAGCCTTATGCGCGTGAGACAGGGATTGATGCTGTCAGCGTTGATTCTCAACTTCCTTTGCGCTGGATCGCTGAAAGTCTACAAAAATATGTTGTTGTTCAAGGCAATCTTGATCCGACACTTGCTGTAATTGGCGGTGCTGCGATGCATCAAGCTGCCAAAAATATATTGGATATTTTATCTCAAAAGCCGTTTATTTTTAGCTTAGGACATGGCATTTTACCGCAGACTCCTCCTGACAATATCGCTGAGCTCACACGAATTGTTCGTGGTTGGAAAGGCTAATGGCGCGTCAAGAGAAAATCGCGATTGTTTTATTAAATTTAGGAGGGCCGAAGACGTCGAAAGATGTGCGCAGATTTCTTTATAATATTTTCAATGATCCTTTAATCATTCGTCTGCCAAAGATTTTCCGCCAGCCGATTGCGTGGCTTGCAGCGCGGCGACGCTGTCGCGATTCGCAAAAAAATTATAATTATATTGGCGGCGGGTCTCCATTGCTTGAGAACACAAAGGCGCAAGCGCAAGCGCTTGAGCTTTTGTTAAACCAAAATGAAGATAATATAGCGTTTTTCAAGGTTTTTATTGCGATGCGCTATTGGCATCCTTTTGTTGAGGAGACGATCGAAGAGATAAAAACTTTCATGCCCGATAAAATTATTTTACTTCCGCTTTATCCGCAATATTCGACGACGACGACGGAATCTTCGTTTCGCAGTTGGCGGCGTGTTTATCGAGGAGCAAAATTGGGATCGGAAGTTCGAGCGATTTGTTGCTGGGCTGATCATCGAGATTTCATTGCTGCCCATGTGAATTTATTATGTTCTGAGATCGACAAGAGAAATGTTGAGAAGTTTCATGTTTTATTTTCGGCACATGGAGTCCCTGAGCGTGTTATTCGTTCAGGCGATCCTTACCAGAAGCAGATCGAGATGACCGCGCAAAAAGTTGCGTACGGCTCGGGTTTGCGCGCGGATCAATGGAGTTTGGCCTATCAAAGTCGTGTTGGGCCGCTTTCATGGATTGGCCCGGAGATCGGCAGTGAAATTGCTCGTTTGAGTCGAGAGGTCAAGACTCTTTTTATTGTGCCGATCAGTTTTGTATCGGAACATGTTGAGACTCTTGTAGAGCTTGATATTGAGTTTCGCGCTGTGGCTAGATCATGCGCGCTTGAAAATTATATTCGCGTGTCGGCGCTGGGGACACACGAGAAATTTATTGCTTGTTTGGCGGATCTTGTAAAGACGAGTCTGGCGGCGGAAAAAATACAAACGCTGATTTGTCCAGAGCATGTGCCGGGGGCTCCTTGCACGGATATTTTTTCACATGGCTGAAGTTTTGCGAGATTTTTATTTATGGATTTTGGCCGGTCATATTATTTTTGTAATTTTCTGGATGGCGGCGCTTTATTATTTGCCGCGTCTTTTTGTTTATCATGCGCTTGTGCCGGAGGGCTCGGCGCGGTCGGCGATGTTGAGTGAGATGGAGCGCCGTCTGCTGCATATCATTGCGACTCCGAGCATGTGTGGCGCTTGGGGATTGGGTTTGTTGTTGCTTTTTGTATCGGAGTCTGTCGATTGGGGTCTGTGGTGGATATGGTTAAAACTGGCCTTTGTTTTGGCGCTGACTTTTTATCATATGGCTTGTATGCGCTGGCAGCGCTTATTTTTATTGGGCGCGCGGCCTCACGGCGAGCGATTTTATCGCGCGATTAACGAAGTCCCGCCCGTGATGACAATTTTCATTGTGATTTTAGTTGTTTTTAAGGCGTTTTGAGGCTTGCTATTTAACGATGTCTGTGATTATAGTTTGGACATCTGACCGGGATCAGTCCCGCTGCCTTTTCAACAGTGAGGCAGAAATTTTTTCAATTAACCTCTTTTCTCTCCTCCAACCTTGAAGGATCTGCTGTGCAAACGATCAAGCTTCGTGATTTAAAAACCAAACCGCCAAAAGACCTGCTCGCCTTTGCGGATAATCTTGAGATAGAAAATGCCTCGGTGATGCGCCGTCAGGATATGGTGTTTGCCATTTTGAAGAAGCTGGCGCGTCAAGGTGATGAGATTGTCGGCGCGGGGGTGATCGAAGTTTTGCAGGACGGATTTGGCTTTTTGCGCTCGCCGGAAGCTAATTATCTGCCTGGGTTGGATGATGTTTATGTGTCGTCCGGGCAAATTCGCCGCTACTCGCTGCGCACTGGAGACAGCGTCGAGGGTGAGATTCATTCGCCGCAAGAGGGGGAGCGTTATTTTGCGCTGGATAAGATACACAAGATCAATTTTGAAGAGTCGGGGGAAACACACAGCAAAGTTCATTTTGATAATTTGACGCCGCTTTATCCGGAAGAAAAGATCATCATGGAGAATAATGATGAAAAGGAGAGTCTATCGCCGCGCGTGATTGATATTGTGGCGCCTTTGGGCAAAGGGCAGCGCGCCTTGATTGTCGCGCCGCCGCGCACGGGCAAGACGGTTTTACTTCAAGACATTGCTCATGCGATCACGCATAATCATCCGGAGATTTATCTGATCGTTTTGCTGATCGACGAGCGGCCAGAGGAGGTCACCGACATGGAGCGCTCGGTCGATGGCGAAGTGGTGTCGTCGACATTTGATGAGCCGGCGACGCGCCATGTGCAGGTGACCGAGATGGTGATTCAAAAAGCGAAGCGCTTGGTCGAGAGTGGCCGCGATGTAGTTATTTTGTTGGATTCGCTAACGCGCTTGGGGCGTGCTTACAATACGGTTGTGCCGTCTTCGGGCAAGGTTTTGACAGGCGGCGTGGATGCCAATGCGCTGCAAAAGCCGAAGAGGTTTTTTGGTGCCGCGCGCAACATTGAGGAAGGCGGGTCGCTGACGATCATTGCGACCGCATTGATCGACACGGGCAGCCGCATGGACGAGGTGATTTTTGAAGAGTTTAAGGGAACGGGCAATTCGGAGATTATTCTTGATCGAAAAATTTCAGATAAGCGCATTTTTCCGGCGATTGATGTTTTACGTTCGGGTACACGCAAGGAGGAATTGCTGGCCGAGGCAGTTGATCTACAGAAAATCTATGTTCTGCGGCGTATTCTTGATCCGATGGGCCCGCTTGATGCGATTGAGTTTTTGCTCGGACGGATGAAGCAAACGAAAAACAATCGTGATTTTTTTGATTCGATGAAGACCGACCAGCGCAAGACAGCTACGACAACACCACGGACGACGCGTGTGCAAAACAATCGCAGTTAAATCGGGCAATATTTAGCCGAGAGCCTCGCGCAAGAAATCGAAGCTTTTTTGGTTGGCTTTTTGGGCGTCGGGTTCATGATAATGTTCGCCGCCTTGCCGCGCGAAGGCATGATCGCGTTCAGGATAAAGATGAAGAATGATTTTGCGGTGAGGTTCGAGAGTTTTGATGATTTTTGCTTGCGCGTCTTTGGGCACGAATTGATCTTTTCCGGCGATATGCAGCATCAGCGGCTTAGTTATATTTTCGGCTTCATTCAGCAGGTTTTGGATATTGACGCCATAATAGCCAATGGCGGCATCAATATCGGTGCGCGCGGCGGTGAGGTAGGCCAGCTGGCCGCCTAGACAAAATCCGACAGCGCCGACCGCGCCATTGCAGGCTTCATGGCTGCGCAAGGTTTTGATCGCCGCGGCGATATCATCAACGCCTAGATCGACATTAAATTTTCCAAACAGATCAAAAGCTTTTTCCCATTCTTTTTTGGTCTGGTCGGTGATGTCAATGCCGGGCTCAATGCGCCAGAAAAGATCGGGACATAGAGCGGCGAAGCCTTGCTCTGCCCATTGATCGCAAATATCGCGCATGACTTGATTGACGCCGAAAATTTCCTGAAGGATGACGATCCCAGGTGCGGGCGTTTTGGCCGGTAGAGCGAGATAGCCGCTCATTTGCTGGCCGTTTTGCTGGCTACTGATGGCGATGTTGATTTTAGGCATATTTTCTTTCCTTTCGCAATTGATCGCTAATGAGTTTAGCATCTTTAATCGGGGCGAGGCAGCGATCGCCGAGGCAAATATAGGCGGTGGGCTGTCCTTGAAGGGATTTTTTACCAAAAGCGGGATGATCAGGCGGCAATTGTTCGTCTTCGTCGAGTTGAATGATAGCTATATCGGGCAATGAGAGCTCTCGCAGGACATTTTCGAGTGTTTTTGCTTGATCGCCGAGCAGCACGATTTGTATTGGGTGATGCCAGAGATCATGCGCGCAAAGCCATGCGGCGTGGGCAGGGAAGTTTTTGGCGACATCAGCGCCGAAGCTGAAGGCGAGCGCTTCGGCGCGCTGCGCATGGAGGGGCTTGCCGGTAAATGCGAATAAGAGAGAGTGCGCGCGCCAGATGAGGCTGTTGGCGGCGGGCCAAGGGCCGTCGAGAGCATTGCATAATCGCACTGGGACATCATCGGCGTCGTGGGGGGTCATGAAGTAGCCGCCTTTTTCTTTGTTCCAGTAATAGAGGTCAAAAATTGCGTGCCAACTTTGCGCGCTCTGGAGGTAATGTTGTTCTCCTGTGATTTGATGGAGATTAAGAGCGGCCATAATCATTGCGGCGTAATCATCGGCGCATGATGCAGAACAAATATCGTTATGATAGGAGCTGTGCGCTAATCTATTTTCTTCATTGGTCAAATTATTTTTGATTTTGGCGAAAGTTTTTTTTGCTTGATCGAGCCATTTTTTTTTATCGAAGACCCAGGCGGCATGGGCGAGCGCCATGATTGTCAATCCGTTCCAATGGGCGATAATTTTATCATCGCGCTGCGGTTGAGGACGCTGCGCGCGATGGGTAAAAAGAATCTGACGTGCCTCGCGCAGGGCTTGGGTTTTTTTTTGATCGAACATTTTCTTTTGATAAAGGACCGAGAGTCCATTTTCCCAATTGCCTTCCGGGATCACGCCATAGGCTTGTTTGAACGGCTCAGCTTGATCACCGAGGAGTGCGTCAATTTCTTGAGTGCGCCACACATAGAAGGCGCCTTCTTGACTTTGACCATGTTGATTTATTTGATCGGCATCAAGAGCGGCGGCGAAGCCGTTTTCGGTCAACATTTCGCGGGTGAGCCAGTCGATCGTTTCGTGGACGCGCTGCTGGTAAAGAGGATCATGTGTTTCGCGCCACACTTCGGCCATCAGTGATATGAGCAGCGCATTGTCATAGAGCATTTTTTCAAAGTGAGGGACGTGCCAGTTTTCATCGACGGCATAGCGTGCGAAACCGCCGCCGAGATGATCGTAAATGCCGCCTTGGCAGAGAGCATCGAGTGTTGTGAGCACGATGTTTTGCAGGGTTTCGTCGTTATGGCGCAGCCCGATGCGCCAGAGGAAATCGAGCATGGGGACATTCGGAAATTTGGGTGCGCCTTGGATACCGCCTTTAGCGTGATCGAAAGATTTTGCCAATTGTTTGGCCATGCGCAGCGGTAGGTCGTCCGCGATGCTGCCGCTGCGCCGCCGTTTTGTTCTATTTTCGCAGGCCTCCTTGAGCGCGTCGCGATTATGCGCGACCTGTTCGGGTGTTTCACGAAACAATTTTGCGATGCCGCGCAGCACATCGGCAAATCCGGGCATGCCTTGGCGGGCGGGATTGGGGAAATAAGTGCCGCCCCAGATTGGCTGGGCGTTTTCATCAAGAAACATGGTGAGCGGCCAGCCGCCCTGCTGTCCGAGATCATGCAGCGCGTTCATATAATGAGCGTCAATATCGGGCCGCTCCTCGCGGTCAACTTTGATCGGCAGAAAGTTTTCGTTGATGATGTCAGCGATGGCTTGATCCTCAAAGCTTTCATGAGCCATCACGTGGCACCAATGGCAGGCGGCATAGCCGATGGAGAGCAGGATGGGCTTGTGTGCGTCGCGTGCTTCATCGAGCGCGTCGCGCCCCCAAATGCGCCAATGGACGGGGTTATCCTTATGCTGCTGCAAATAAGGCGAGCTGGCTTTATCGAGCTGATTGGCGCTGGGCTGATTCACAAAAAGTTTTCCTGATATATTGCGGATATGTCTAGCGGCAAGGATACGATATATGCGCTCGCGACGCCAACGGGGCGATCAGGTGTTGCGATGATTCGCTTATCGGGCGCGCGTGCCGGTGCGGCGATAGAGCGTTTAACCGATCAGCCTTTGCCGCCGCCGCGGCGTGCGGTTCTGCGCGCGCTTTATATGATCCGAGAGAATGAAACAGGTAAAAAAGAAAAAGAAATAATAGATCACGCGCTTATTCTTTACTTTGCGTCGCCACAGAGTTTCACCGGCGAGGATGTTGCCGAGTTTCATATTCATGGGGGGCCAGCGGTGGTTGAGGGGCTATTGACAGCATGTGGTCGTTTGGGGTTGCGGGCGGCGGAAGCGGGGGAGTTTTCGCGTCGGGCTTTTTTGAATGGGCGCAGTGATCTCGCCGAGGTTGAAGGTCTGGCCGATCTGATTGCCGCCGAGACAGCGGCTCAGAGGCGTCAGGCTTTGCGTCAGCTGGGCGGCGAGATGAGCGCGATCTGTGAGGATTGGCGCGAGCGTCTACTCGGGGTTCTTGCGCAGGCGGAGGCTGGACTGGATTTTCCCGACGAAGCGGCGGATGAGGCGATTTCTTTGAAGGTTCTTTTAACGAAGATTAACGCAATTGATCAAGAGATTAAAATGCGCTTAGAGGATCGCCATTGCGGCGAGCGTCTGCGTTTGGGGGTTCGGATTGCGATTATTGGGGCGCCGAATGTTGGGAAGTCGACTTTGTTGAATTTGTTGGCGGGTCGTGAGGCGGCGATTGTCTCAGCGCGGGCTGGGACGACGCGCGATGTTCTAGAGGTTGCGCTTGACCTAGGAGGCTGGCCGGTTGTTGTGAGCGACATGGCGGGTCTGCGGGAGGCTCAAGATGAGATTGAGGCTGAAGGTGTGCGCCGCGCGCGCATGGTCGCGGAGCAGGCGGATTTGCGTGTGGTGATGCTCGCGCCGGATGTTGCGGCTGATCTCAATGATCGGGTTTTATCTTTGCGCGCTGCGTCTGATCTGGTTATCGTCAATAAGACGGATTTATCTTGTGGTGAAGAGGTTTATTCTGCGGCTGATCTGCGTTTTTGTCTAATTTCGGAGGATAGATCGGGCTTTAATCTTTTGGTGGATTTATTAACTCAGCGAGCGGCGCGTTTATGCGGTGAGAATGTTTCGCCACTGATCACGCGGGCGCGGCATAGAGATGCGCTGCGCGCCTGCCATGAGGCGTTGAGTCGCGCCTGTCGGGCTGAGGTTCCGGAGCTTCTAGCTGAGGATTTAAGGCTGGCGACGACCTCTTTGGGGCGGATCACGGGCCGCGTGGGCGTAGAGGATATGCTTGACAAATTATTTGCCGAATTCTGCATCGGCAAATAAAACCTCTTTCTTTCTTGACTCTTCGGCCTCAAGAACAGCATACTTAACACTGCAATTAATCATACGTTCCGACCTCTGTCGGGTTTTCTGTTCAATACAAAACCCGATGATTCTTTGAGTTTGAGGGGAACAAACAGATAATACCTCGTATGGTTAATTGCAAAGACCCGGCTTTTCCGGGAAGCAATAAACCATGGGGGAAATCATGAAAACGACGATTATTGCGGCTTGTGCCGCGCTTTTATTGGCGGGATGTGCTTTTAAGAGCAATATCACCAATCCAGATGGTAAAAACAGTCTTAGAGATGCAATAAAAGTTGCCAAAGAGACCTGTGGCCACTATAAGCAGTCTTCCCAAGAGTTGACGGGAGAAGCAAAATTACGGGCATCAATTGATTATGAAAGTTGTATGGCAAGAAGGCTAAAAGAAACTACAAATTCCACGTCAGTAAATGTAAATACAAATGTAAACCAAAGTCAGGAAGGAGGCACGGGTGCCTGTCTATCTTCTACTTTTGTTGCAGGTATTTTCACTCTCGGCCTTTTGTGGATCTTTTTGCCTTTTTGCTTTCTTTGATCTGTTGCAAAATTTGGGGTAAATATCGTATAGTCCGCCTACACGCTTGAGGTGTATTTTTGCAGATAAATATACGCCTATAGATTGTGCGCTTGTTTCACATGAAACAAGGGGACTGGATTATGAAAAACCCTAAATTCGATGTAATTATCATTGGCGGCGGTCATGCGGGCTGTGAGGCTGCGGCTGCCGCCGCACGGGTGGGCGCTGCGACTTTATTGCTGACCCACAAAATAGAAACGATCGGCGAAATGTCGTGCAATCCGGCGATTGGCGGGGTTGGCAAAGGGCATTTGGTGCGTGAAATTGACGCTCTCGACGGCCTAATGGCGCGCGCCGGAGATTTAGCTGGCTTGCATTTTCGCCTCTTGAATCGGCGCAAAGGTCCGGCGGTTCAAGGGCCGCGCGCCCAGACCGACCGCAGGCTCTATAAACGGGCGATTAGCGCTTTACTCGCGCAGCAAAAAAACTTGGAGATCAAGTCTGGCGCGGTTGAGGATATCATCGTTGAGCGCCGAGACGGCGTTGAGAGAGTTAAAGGCGTGGTTCTCGCCGATGGGCAAGAATATATCGCTGAGCGGATAGTTTTAACGACGGGCACTTTTCTGCGCGGCGTGATTCATATTGGGCAGCGGCAATATCCGGCGGGTCGGCATGGCGATGCATCGGCGATTGGTCTGGCCAAGAGGCTCTACGGATTGGGCTTTGCGATGGCGCGGCTCAAAACTGGAACACCGCCGCGGCTCGATGGCCGCACGATCGACTGGTCGCGCACCACGACACAGCCGGGCGATGAGTCGCCTGAGCCTCTCTCCTTGATGACCCGCGCCATTACGGCCCAACAGATGGACTGCCATTTGACCTCGACGAATAGCGCGACTCATAAAATCATTGAGGAGAATCTTTTTTTATCGCCGGTCTATTCGGGGCAGATTTCGAGCAGCGGTCCGCGTTATTGTCCGTCGATAGAGGATAAGATCACGCGCTTCGCCCATGCCGAGAGCCACCAGATATTCCTTGAGCCCGAAGGCCGCGAGGATATCACGATTTACCCCAATGGCATTTCGACGGCTCTGCCGGAGGAGGTTCAAAAGGCATTTCTTGCGACGATCTCTGGTCTTGAGAAGGCAAAAATCCTGCGTCCCGGCTATGCGATTGAATATGACTATGTTGATCCACGTGAACTCAGGCCGTCGCTGGAGACGAAGCGGCTTGAGGGGCTTTATCTTGCCGGTCAGATCAACGGCACGACCGGCTACGAGGAAGCCGCCGCACAGGGTCTGATGGCCGGGTTGAATGCGGCGCGTGGCGCTTCGGGGGCTTTGCCTGCGACGCTCGATCGTGGGCAGGCCTATATTGGTGTGCTGATCGATGATCTGATCACGAGAGGGGTCAGCGAGCCTTATCGGATGTTCACGGCGCGCGCGGAATATCGGCTCAATCTGCGTCCCGGCAATGCCGATCAAAGGTTAACTGAATGGGGGTGCAGTCATGGCATTGTCGGCGCGGCGCGCATGGCGCGTTGGCGCGATCATCAAGAGAGGCTCACACAGGCGCTGACTTTGGTCGAGACCTTGACATTAACTCCGCCACAAGCGGCGAAGCACGAATTGATTGTTAACCAAGATGGCCGTCTTCGTTCGGTTTTTGATCTTCTTGCGTTGCCTGAAATGACTTTGTTGCGCCTTGCTCAGATTTGGCCGGATTTAGCTAGCTTTGCGCCACGGATTCGCACTGAGATCGAGTCTCAAGCCCGTTATCGCGGCTACCTTGCTCGACAGAGTGCGGATATCATCCGATTTCGGCGCGAGGAGAATCTCGGCCTACCCCAAGATATAGATTATGCCGCGCTTGAGAGCCTGCCGATCGAAGCGCGTGAGAAGCTTGCTTTGATTCGTCCCGTATCGCTGGGGCAAGCGGCGCGCATTGAAGGCATCACGCCTGCCGCGCTGGCTGTGCTGCTTGTTCATGTTAAATCAACCCAAAAGAGCTTAAAGCCCGTTGTTTCACATGAAACAACAGACATTTGACCAAAAAGGCGAAATATCAGAAACTTTATCAAACGAATCAGCGAATCGGTTTTGTTATGAACTCATTGGTTAGCCAAAAAGAAAATTGCCGGATTTTGGCGATCGCCAACCAGAAAGGCGGCGTGGGTAAGACGACGACGGCGATCAATCTTTCGGCGGCTTTGGCGGCTGCTGGACATAGGACTTTGGTCATTGATTTAGACCCCCAGGGGAATGCGTCGACCGGTCTGGGTGTTGATGTCGCTGAGCGGGTGTTGCGATCTTCGTCGCATTTGTTTGAGGGAAAACAAGTGATGGCTTTCAAGACAAAAGTGCCGGAACTTGAAATCATTCCGGCATCAGAAGATTTGCTGGTTTTGATACGTGATTTGCCATCGCGTCCGCGTCCGGCGTTTGTTCTTGCGCCGAGTCTTTCGGCTCTTGCGCAAAAAAATTACGATTTTATCATCATGGATTGTCCGCCGGGCTTAAATCTATTGACGCTCAACGCTCTGGCAGGAGCTGATGGTGTCATCGTGCCGCTCCAGAGTGAATTTTTTGCGCTGGAAGGGCTGAGTCAGATTCTTAAAACCTTCGAAGAAATTCGTCATGAAATGAACCCGCGTCTTGAGCTTGATGGTGTGCTGTTGACGATGGTTGATCCACGCAACAATCTTTCGACGCAGGTGATCGATGATGTTCGTCAAAATTTAGAGCATCAAGTTTTTGAAACGATGATTCCGCGCAATGTTCGCCTCAGCGAGGCGCCGTCGCATGGATTGCCTGCGCTTGTTTATGATCATCGTTCTGCGGGTGCCAAAGCCTATATGGCGCTTGCGGGTGAAATTCTAAAACAGATGTCGCAACGCGCGGCGGAGGCGGCTTGATCGATGAAACCGGCTTCAAAAAACGCTCTAGGCAAGGGGCTCGCGGCGCTCATGCGCGAGTCGGCGGGAGCTCATGCGCAGCCGGTTTTGGCGCAGCCGCAACAGATGCCACAAGAAACAACACGAGAAACAACACGAGAAACAACACAATCTAAAAATACGAATTATGTTTTGCTGGCGCTTTTGAGGCCTGGAAAGTTTCAACCGCGCCAGAGCTTTAAGCCCGAAGCGATTGCGGCGCTGGCGCAATCGATCAAATCTTCGGGTATGATTCAGCCGATTCTTGTCCGACCTGCGGGTGCCTCTTATGAGATCATTGCTGGCGAGCGCCGTTTTCGTGCTGCGCAGCAGGCGCAATTACATCAGGTGCCGGTGATTATTCGTGAGACAAATGATCGTGAAGCGCTGCAGATTGCGTTGATTGAGAATCTTCAGCGTGCGCAATTGAATCCGGTTGAAGAGGCTTTAGCGTTCCAGAGATTGCAGCAAGAGTTCGGCCATGATCATTCTGAGATCGCTGCGACGATCGGTAAGAGTCGCAGCTATGTTGCGAATATGGTTCGACTTCTCAGCTTACCGGAGAAAGTGCGAGAGATGATGAAAGCGGAGCTGCTTTCGGCAGGTCATGCGCGCGCGCTTGTTGTTGCTGCTGATCCTGAAACGCTGGCAGCGCTGATTATAAAAAAAAATCTTTCAGTGCGCGCCGCTGAACAGCTTGCTGCTGACGCACCGCGCGCGGCACGAGCGCGCGCGTGGACAAAAAAACTCGTCGCGAGCGATGTCAACACAAGAGATTTCATTCAAAACTTTTCACGCAAAATCGGGCTTTCTGTTGCACTGCATGAAAACAAAGCAGGCGGCGGCGAGCTGCGTATTCGTTATCGGACATTGGATCAGATCGAAGAGTTAATTAAAAAACTCGGCGACTAAATTTCTATAAGATTTTATCTTCGGCTTAATTTTTGAGCGCGGCGCGCAATTTGGATCAAAGCTTGTCCGCCGAGTGTTTCGGCAGCGGCGCCGCTGTTGCGTGTTGCGACATTGGCGTTCCATAAAGTCATCAGCGCGCGTTTGATGTTTTTCTCGTCCCAGATTCGGCATTGACGCAAGAAACTATCTTTGCGTGTGAAATGAAGAGGTGGCGCGAGTCGCTGCAATGCTTGCACCGAGCTTATTCCGGCAGCCATTTCCGACAGCACGATATGCAGCCGCTGAAAATGTCGGTTGACGACATTTAAGATGACGATGGGAGAAAGCCCAGCTGATAAAAGCCGATCAAAGGTATGAGTCATGCGCGAGATATTTCCGCTGGCGGTGTGCTCGGCGAGGTCATCGAAGCCGATGAGCGCCATATCGCCGGTGGCAGCCATCACATCTTTTGTGGTGATCTGGGTCTGGTTCTCGCCCATATAAAGGATGAGTTTGTCGATTTCGCTTTCGGTGATAGCGCGGTCGGCGCCTAATTTTTGGACGAAGAGACTCAAGGCATCGTCATCGATTCTCAATTGTGCCTGCCTCATTTTCTGCCGCACGAGCTGCGCTATTTCGCGCGGCTGATCGGCATAGCAGGCGATCGCGGCGATGTTGTTTTGACTTTCGGCCAAGCGCCGCAGCGCCGAGCGTGGCGTCAGCGCTCCGGCATCGAGCACGGCGAGGCCTTGCGTATTTTTCGCCGCGAGCAATTGTTCGACCGCTTTGACACAGCGCTCGCTGGTCTGTGAGACGCGCACGATGACTCGTCCGCCGCCCAAAGATAAATTACTGACCTCTTGCGTGAGCAAAGCTGGGTCAGAGATTAATTGTTCACACGAAAGATTGCGCAGATTAAACGGGTCTTTATTGTCGCCTGCGCTTTTGCGGGCGAATTTTTCGGCATAGAGTCGCACCCGCCCTGAGTCAGGTCCATAGACGAGCACCGCGCGAAGATCGGCGGGAGGTTTGTCTAAAAATTTTTCCATTTCACCGGGTTTGATTTTCACCATTATTGTTTCCTATTGCTTCCTATTGTTTCCCGTTTGAGCATGCAGAAAGGCGACGATACGCTGTTTGATCGTAAAAGCCAATTGATTCAAAATGCGTTTTTGCGCGTCGCGGCGCGAAGTCAGGTTGGCGAATTCTGATTCGCTGCGATTATATGAGATGATCGCGTGAGTTTGATCTGAAAAAATTTTTTTACTTTCGATTTTATTTTCACCCGCGTCTTTTTTTTGCATCACAAGCCGGTAAGAAGCTGTGGCGAGAAGGTTGCGCCGTCTCGCGCGATCATCGAATCTGATAAGCACATTCTGTTCTTGTGTGCTGACAGAGATAATCAGGCGCATTTTTTTTTCTGCCTTAGGTTTCGCGTGATAAAAAAGAGTTTCAAGTTGTGTTTGTAGATTCTCACCGGCGCTGTTTTTTGATGTTTCGATTTCAATGGCGGATAATTGCTCTGTGATTTCGAAGCCTGCTTGTCCCTGTCCGTAGAGCGGCCGCCAGCCACATCCGCCGAGCGTGGACAAAATCAGAAAAAAAGCAACAAGACTAGACCAAAACATTAACGATCCGCCCGGGCACGACGATAATTTTTTGCGGCGCGCGGCCTTCAAGGATTCGCTGGACGGCTTCGCTGGTGAGCGCCGCCTTGCGCGTATCGTCTTCGCTGGTTTCGGCCGCGAGCGTGAGCAGCGCGCGCTTTTTGCCATTGACTTGAACGGCGATTGTGATTTGGTCGACAGAAAGTTTATCTCGATCGGGTTCGGGCCAGGCTGTTTGCGCGACGAGTTGTTGGTATCCGAGCATTTGCCAGCCCTCTTCAGCGAGGTGAGGCATCATGGGCGCGATCATCTGCATCAAAACGTCGAGGGCTTCGCGGTGCGCATATTTTGATGCGGGGGAAGTATCAGGCATTTCGCTGCTGAGCTGGTTGACGAAAGTGTAAATCTGCGCGACCGCGCGATTGAAGCGCAGGGCTTCGATGTCTTTGGTGACCTCGTTGAGGGTGCGCGCCGTCAAAGTGCGGATTTTATCGGCGCGGGCTTCTTTTTTTTCTTTGGGCGCTGCCGCGCGCGCGTTGGGCGGAGCGATGAGATGTTTGCGCGTGAGCACAAGTCGCCAGATTCGATGAATGAATCGCGCCGCGCCTTCAATGCCGCTTTCGTTCCAGATAATGTCGCGCGCGGGGGGAGAATCCGACAGCATGAACCAGCGCACGGCATCGGCGCCATATTTATCGACGATCCTTTCCGGCGACACCACATTGCGCTTCGATTTTGACATTTTTTCGCTTGCGCCGATTTTGATTTTTTTTTCTGGATTTGATTTTTGGAAGGCTGCGCCGTTTTTCCATAGGATTTCATCAGGCGCGATCCATTCGCCGGTTTCGCTTTGATAGGTTTCGTGGCGCACCATGCCTTGCGTGAATAAAGCGGTGAAGGGTTCTTTGATTTCAAGGTGGTGGGTGGCTTTCATCGCGCGGCAAAAATAGCGCGCATAGAGCAAATGCAAGATCGCATGCTCGATGCCGCCGAGATAATAATCCACCGGCAGCCATTGATTGACTGCCGGATCGGTTGGCGTCGAGGCTTTGGGCGCGCAAAAGCGCGCGAAATACCAAGAGGAATCGACAAAAGTATCAAATGTATCGGTTTCGCGCCGCGCGGGTTTTTGACAGGCTGGGCATGGCGTGTGTTTCCATGTCGCGTGGTGGTCGAGCGGATTGCCGGGCTTTTCAAACGAAATGTCGTCGGGCAGAGTGATCGGAAGATTTTTTTCCGCGACCGGCACGACGCCGCAATCATCGCAATGTATGGCTGGGATCGGACAGCCCCAATAACGCTGGCGTGAAATGCCCCAATCACGCAGCCGCCATGATGTTTTGCGCTGGCCGATCTTGAGTGCTTCAGCGCGTTCCATAACAGCCTGCTTGGCCTGCTGCGCGGTCATGCCATTGAGAAAATCCGAATGATGAACGGTTCCGTCATTGCTCCAAGCTTCTTGGCCGATCGTGAACAAATCGGGGTTTTCGCCGTCGGGGATGATAACCGGCCGCACCCCAAGATTTTCCGCGCGGGCGAAATCGAGGTCGCGCTGATCGTGCGCCGGGACGCCATAGATTGCGCCTTCGCCATAATCCATCATCACGAAATTGACCGCATAGACCGGCACGTGGAAGTTTTTGATGAAGGGGTGAATCGCATCGGCATCGAGTCGGAAGCCCTTTTTGCCGACACGGTCGGGATCGAGAGTTTGGTGAGCGATGAAATTTTTGAGTGCGGGGTCATTTTCTGCCTGTTTGAGGCTCAACGGGTGATCGGGCGCCACCGCGCAAAAGCTCATGCCGAAAATAGTGTCGGGTCGGGTTGAAAAGATTTTTAATTCACCGATTTTCTGATCGGTGTTTTTTTTGACCAATGACAATTTTAACAGCAAGCCTTCGGAGCGGCCAATCCAATTATTTTGCATCCGACGCACTTTTTCGGGCCATGCTTTGAGTTCGTCCAATTCTTGCAGCAGGTCTTCGGCCATATCGGAGATTGCAAGAAACCATTGCGTCAATTGCCGCCGCTCGATCAGCGCGCCGGAGCGCCAGCCGCGCCCTTCTTCCACCTGTTCGTTGGCGAGCACTGATTGCTCAACTGGATCCCAATTGACCCAGCCATGTTGGCGCTTAACGAATCCTTTCTTCCAAAAATCAAGAAAGAGTTTTTGCTGATGACGGTAATAATCCGGATCACAAGTTGAAATTTCACGCGCCCAATCAAAGGAAAAACCAATTTGTTTTAATTGCGCGCGCATAATGTCGATATTTTTTTTTATCCATTGCGCCGGATGCGCGCCATGTTCGCGCGCGGCGTTTTCGGCGGGAAGACCGAAGGCGTCCCAGCCCATAGGATGAAGAACATTGAATTTGCGCGCGCGTTTATAGCGCGCGATGAGGTCTCCCATCGTATAAAGCCGAACATGGCCCATGTGAATATGTCCCGACGGATAGGGAAACATTTCGAGCACATAATATTTTTTTTTGCTGGAATCTTCTTCTGCTGTGAAACATTTTTGTGCTTCCCATTTTTTTTGCCAAACAGGTTCGCTTGTTTTGGGGTCGTAATCTTGATCGATTTTTTCTTTTTCTGTTTTCATCTTTTATTTCATCGCGAGGTTTCATAGCTCAGCCGCAAAGCGCGGGCGCGGGTGAGGATCAGGTCTTCAACCGATCGCGCAAGTTTGGGCGTACTTGCGGCTGTCCGCCATCCGCGTCTGCCGGTACGGGTTTGGCGAAACACCGAAACCTTGAGCGCATCGGCGCGCAGCGCGCGATCGAGAATATAGATCGTGAACTGGAAGCGCTCATTGGGCTGCTTGGGCTGATCATGCCAAGACGTTGTGATAACGCCGCCGGTTGGATCGGTTGTCGCGATGGGGGCGAAGGAAATCACTTCGAGCGCGGCGCGCCATAAAAAGGGATTTACTTGAAACTCATTGCCTTGTGGGATATTGCTATTGCTGGCGCAACCGCTCGACAAGCTCACCGCGAGCGCGAGCATCATTATTTTTTTTGCTTTTGAATTCATAATGTTGTCCTTATGTTGTTCTTATGTTGTTCTTGCGCCATCCATTTTTGCTTGATTTGAAAGGCTAGTTTTAGTCTGAAAAGGCGTTGAGAGCAAAGGCGCGTGTGCCGGCCCATCCGGCGATGCCGCTTGCGCGCAGTCGGCGGGCTTTATCAGGCATGGTGATTCCGCCGAGCGCATAGACGGGCAAGCCGATCTTTTGCGCCATCATCACGGATCGGGCGAAGCGGCATAGGCCTAAAGGGGCGCGGCGCGGGGTTTTGGCGGTCTCAAAAATTGGCGACAGCAGGGCAAAATCGACGCCCGCGAGTGCGGCGCGCCGCAGGGCAAGCCAAGAATGCGCAGCGGCGCTGATATGCCAATGGGGCTTCAAGCGTGCGATGCGGCGCTGCCGACAGATTTGCCATTCGGGATAATGGACGCCATCGGCAGCCAGCCGATGCGCGAGACGAACATCTCCGGCGATAAGAACACGAAGTTTTCGCCGCTGCGCGCGCGCCGCCGACAAGAGGTCTCCAGCCAAAGTCGCGCGATCGGGCGTGGCGTAATGTCGAACAATGAACATCCCGCCTGCGGGCAAACCGGCTAATTGCTGGAAAGGATCGATGCCGTCCGCGCTGAGCGCGATGGTTTTAGGGTATTGCTCTTGTCTTTGTTTTAGTTTCATCATGAGGCTATGAAACATCAAAAGATGGTTGTTCTTCAAGGAAAAACCGCAGCGGAAAAAATGACGGATTTGAAGCAGCGCGTCCGCCGTTTGGCGGCACAATGTCTGCCAGAGATTCGCCTGCCGGAGACCCGTCCGTCCGCGCAAGTTGAAGTGATCGCCGTGAGTAAAGGACAAGATCGGCAAAAAATCCTTCCTTTGCTTGAGGGTGGCCATCGCGTCTTTGGAGAAAATCGCGTGTCAGAGGCGCAGCAAAAATGGCCTGCGTTGAAGCGCGAGTTTCCTCAAACCATTCTTCATCTTATTGGCCCGCTGCAAACGAACAAAATCGATGTTGCTCTTGATCTGTTTGATGTGCTTCAGTGTCTTGATCGAAAAAAACTAGCAGATAAATTATTTGAGCGCGCATCAGCAGGACGAGTTTTGCCGCGCCTGTTTATTCAGATCAATACCGGCTCTGAGCCTCAAAAATCGGGAGTTTTGCCGGAGGCTGCCGATGAATTTATCCTCTATTGCTGCGACGAGCTCCATTTGCCGGTTGAAGGCTTGATGTGCTTGCCGCCGCTTAATCACAATCCGGCGCCGCATTTTGCGTTATTGTATCAGATGGCGCGGCGGCATGATTTGGCATTTTTGAGCATGGGTATGAGTGCCGATTTTGAATCAGCGATCTTGCTCGGCGCGACTCATCTCAGACTGGGGCGGATCATTTTTGGCGCGCGCGGCTGATTCGGATTTTTGTTTCTGGCTCGGCGATTTTGAGCAAGGCGCGCAGATCATCGAGCGCGAGCGCGATACAGCCTTGCGTCAACGCGCCGCGCGGATCGGCGCGGTGAATGAAAATCGCGCTGCCTAATCCTGCGCGCGCCGGTGCGTCGTTAAACCCGATCACGATGATGATGTCGTAAAGCCCGTCCTCGCGCCAGAGCTTTTCAGCGCGCCCTCGATAGGGCAGGCGCACCCATTGATTATATTTTGGATCATCGGGGTCATCACACCATCCATCATCGGGCGTGAGCTCATCGATCGGCAGGCTGGTCTGAGGACGCGCGATACGATCAGCTCGATAAAATACGCGGCGCAGCGCAAACAGACCGGCAGGTGTTGTGCCATCGCCCTCTTTTTTGGCGTCGGTGATGCCATGGCACCCGCTGTGCGCCAGACATTCTCGTTTGCCAATGCGTATTCTCGTTTCGTGCGCTTGCTCCCAGACATCGATGATGTTCTCAAAAAAACCCATATTTCTCCTTGCCCCCTAAACCATAGAAATAAATAGAAAAATTGGCTCAAATTTTATTGGCTCAAATTTTCCTTTTATCACAAAATTGCGAGAAACTGATAATCGGCAATAAAAAGCTATACACTTGATCCGATTTTATGTCATTCTTTCGCTTAGGGGATTGTGAGTGGGGGAAGTTCACAAGAAGGTTGTGCCCCATGAATAGCGAAAAGAAAATTCTTCTGATTGATGATGATAAAGATTTGCGCGATGCGTTAAGCGAGCAAATCGCGCCGCACAAAGAGTTTGAGATGATAAGTTTTGGCGAAGCTCAATCGGGCATGGAGCATTTGAAAGAAAATCATATCGATTTGATTCTGCTGGACATCGAACTGCCCGATATGGATGGCCGCGAAGTTTGTCAGGCTTTGCGACGGCAGGGACATAAAATACCGGTTATCATGTTCACCGGCTCTGACGGCGAAGCCGACACGATTTTGGGATTGAATTCCGGCGCAAATGATTACATCACGAAGCCTTTTCGTTTTGGTGTTTTGCTTGCGCGCTTGCGCGCGCATTTGCGTCAACATGAGCAGAATGAATATGCTAGTTTTAAGATCGGTCCTTATATTTTTCGCCCCGGCACAAAGCAATTATGCGGCGTGGAGGGCCGTAAAATCAGGCTCACCGAAAAAGAAGCCGCAATTTTGAAATATCTTTATCGCTCAGGCAAGCAGTCTGTGGCCAGAGAAGTTTTGCTGCATGAAATTTGGGGCTATCGCCCGAATATTTCAACACATACTTTGGAGACGCATATTTATCGGTTGCGGCAGAAAATCGAGGCAGATCCATCTGAAAGCTCGATGCTCTTGACTGTGCCGGGAGGTTATAAGCTCGTCCCGTGAGAGGCTAAAGCTTGATTTTGATGATGACCGGAACATGATCGGAGGGTTGAGCCCAGCCGCGCGCTTTTTTTTCGATGAGAAAGTTTTGCACGCAAGAGTCTAAATCCGAGCTCGTCCAAATATGATCTAATCTTCTTCCACGATCGGATTTGCGCCAATTGTCACCGGCGCGGTAGCTCCACCATGAATAAAGCTTTTGATCTTCAGGCACGAATTGCCGTGCAACGTCAATCCATGGGCCTACGCGAATGAGCTTTTTCAATTTTTCAGTTTCGACTGGCGTGTGGCTGACGACATTCAATAATTGCTTATGCGACCAGACATCCTGCTCGTGCGGCGCGATGTTCAGATCGCCGACAAGAATCGCCCGCTGCACTTTCTGTTTTTTGAAAAAACGCGTCATATCATCGACAAAAAGGAGCTTATGGGCGAATTTATCATTTTCGTCGGGGTTGGGAACATCACCGCCCGCGGGAACATAAAAATTATGCAGGCTGACCATGCCGGAAGACGTTTCAAACCGGCACCAAAGATGACGCGCGTGAGGCAGACCACCAAATGACAATTCTTTTTCTTCTTCGAGCTTGACGCGGCTGAGGATGGCAACTCCGTGATAGGCTTTTTGTCCTTTGAGCAGTTGATGATAAAATCCCATGGCGCGAAAATCCTGAGCTGGAAATTGATCCTGTGTGCATTTGATTTCCTGCAGACATAAAATATCGGGTTTGTGCGCGCGGACGAATTTTTGCACGAGCTTTGTGCGCAGTCGCACGGAATTGATGTTCCAGCTTGCGATGGTAAAATTTTTCATTTTTTAAGGTTCAAAAAACGTTCCCAAGCGCGTTCTTCGGCTTCGGAGAGGCTGTCATCGGGCAGATTATTGACGTCGAGCATTTCGCGATCCATCAAAGTTTTGATCTGGCTTGTTTTGGGATAAAGCGTTGAGCTTGAACGCATATCTTTTGGCAGCAATTTATAGGCATTGCGGCTGGGGGTTGCAAATCCGGTTTGTTCGGCGAGGCGGCGGCTGTTTTCGGCGTCGAGCACGTGGTCGATCCATTTATGCGCGAGCCGCTTTTTTGGGCTTTGAACCGGAATGACGATGATGTCCATCCACAGCAAAGCGGCGGGGGCGGGCAATTTATAAGTCAGCTGCGGGAGGTTTCGCCGTCGCGCGCGACGGCTATCCTGTTGCTCTTCAGCGATGATTTTGGCATCTTGCTGCGCGAGGAAAATCTCTTGACTTTGCGCCATGACGATGCACGCGTCGCCATAAGCGAGCGCATTGGCGGCGTCGATGCCATTCATCACTTCGACATAGGGCCTGATTTTACGCAAGGCGATTTCAACTGCGGTTAAATCTTCCTGTGCGGTTGATTGCGGCGAGAGTCCGAGATAATTTTTCAAAATTTGAAAAATATCCCGCGGGCGATCAGCGATGACGATGCCGCAGTCAGAAAATTTTGACGCCTGCCTCGGATCAAAGAGCAAATCCCAGCTTTGTCGAGGAAAATTGTTTTGCCGCTTATGAAGCAGACGCGCATTATAAGCGAGTCCTGATGTGCCCCACAGATAGGGTATGGCGAATATATTTGTCCGCCCGATTTCCAAACTCACTTGCTGTAGCTGTTTGATCAGCAGCGGATAGACGCCTTGATCGTTGGAAAGAATGCGCCGCCGGATCGGCGTGAGCAGATTTTGTTCGATCAAACCTTTGAGCAAAAACCCCGGTAGAATGATGACATCGAGATCGCGCTGTTTGGCTTCAGGTGCGTAAGCGAGCTCTTTGAGCGTTTTTTTGAGCTCATTGATCGATTCATAAGTTTGGTAATTGACCAAGATTTTATGTCTAGCCTCGAAATCGACGATGAGGCTTTCATCAATGTAATCTGACCAATTATAGACATAAAGCTGCTGATCCTCTTCTTGCGCCTGCGCCGGGGTAGCGGCGAGCGCGACAAATCCGATCAAGATGTATTTTATCAGCTGCATTTTTACCGCCGCTTTTTGAAAGGTTGAGAATCTTCGACGAAGAATAATCGATTGCTTGCGCGGATTCCCCGTCGGATATTTGTCAGTGAAACTTTTGTTGTCATGCCTTGTGCGTCAATGATTGTCCAGCCCTCGAGGCTGATGGGGTTTTGGCGCAACCGCAATTGGATGCGTCCCGGCAGGTTATCATCTCGGCTGGCGAGCCAAATATGAATTTGGCCATTTTTTTGGACGAAGTCGAGAATCTGTGCTTCTTGTTGGAGTCGCAAATTGGGCGCCAAGATAAAGCGCGCCGGTGTGGCGCCGAGGGGATAGCGCTGCGCTGGCGCGCCCTGATTGTTTTGGATCGCGAGCCAGACGCCATCAGCGATGATGAGGCTTTGCTGCGGCGGAGCGTAAGCGAAGCGCATTTTCCAAGGCCGCCGCAGCCAAAATTGGCCGTGCGCGACGAGGTCGCCGGGGCCTTGCTGCGAAAAATGGCCCTGCATATGTTTGATGCCATTGATATAGGTCTCGACACGCTGGATAAGATTTTGTTGCGCGCCTGCCGCAGCCCCCCAAGCGAACGCCAGAAAAATGAGAGAAAAAAAGCAAGTTTTATAAGCGAATGTCATCTGAAGTTATCCTGAAATGTTTAATATCTGTCTTTTGCCTGAGTGATTGGGTGCGGAGACGATGCCTTCTTCTTCCATGCGCTCAATCAGGCGCGCGGCTCGGTTATATCCTATTTGCAGTTTGCGTTGGAGAAAACTCGTTGAGGCGCGGCCATTTTGTCCGACGATATTGATCGCTTGAGCGTAGAGGTCATCATCATCGCCGCCGCCGCTTTGTGAGTTAAAAACGCCGCTGCGCGGGTCGGCTGCTTGGGTGATTTCTGCGAGATAATCGGGCTCAGGGCCGTTTTGTCGCAGGAAGGCGGCTACGTGTTCGACGTGGCTGTCGGCGACAAAGGGGGCGTGGATGCGCTGCATTTTGCCCCCGGCCATCATGAAGAGCATATCGCCGCGACCGAGCAATTGTTCAGCGCCGCCTTCGCCTAATATGGTGCGGCTGTCGATGCGCGAGGTCACCTGAAATGAGATTCTCGTCGGGAAGTTGGCTTTGATCGTTCCGGTGATGACATCGACCGAAGGTCTTTGGGTTGCGGCGATCAGGTGAATGCCAGCGGCGCGCGCCATTTGAGCGAGTCGCTGGACGGCGGCTTCGATGTCTTTGCCGGCGACCATCATCAGATCGGCCATTTCGTCGATGATGACGACGATGAAAGGCATATGCTTGTCGGCGTTTGAGATTTTTTGATTATAATTGGCGATGCTGCGGACATTGAGTTCAGACATTTTACGATAGCGCGCTTCCATTTCTTGGACGATCCATTTTAGCGCGGCGATGGCTTTTTTTGGCTCGGTGACGACCGGCGCGAGCAAATGCGGAATATCTTGATAGACCGAGAGTTCGAGCATTTTGGGATCGATCATAATCATGCGACATTCGTCGGCGCGCAGGTGATAGAGCAAAGAAAGGATCATCGCATTGATGGAAACAGATTTTCCCGATCCGGTCGTTCCGGCGACGAGCAGATGGGGCATGGCAGCGAGGTCGGCGATGATCGGCTCGCCGCCGATCGTCGTGCCTAAAATCAGAGGCAGGTTTGATGAAGTGTTTTTATAGACATCACTTGCGACAAGATGCGCAAAATGAACATCGTCGCGATTTTGGTTCGGGATTTCAATGCCGAGCGCATTGCGGCCGGGGATGATCGCGATTCGTGCGGACAGAGCGCTCATCGAGCGGGCAATGTCGTCGGCGAGGCCGATGATGCGCGAAGATTTAATCCCCGGCGCGGGCTTGAACTCAAAAAGCGTCACGATAGGGCCGGGGCGGATATCGAGAATCTCGCCTTTAATGTTGAAATCTTTGAGCACGATGTCGAGCTGTTCGGCGCGTTCGGCAGTGTGATATTTATGTCGGCGGGTTTTGCGCTGAGGCGCTTCGATCAGAGCAAGGCTCGGAAGTCTGCGTGATATTTTGCGCTTTTGTTTTTTTGTGATGGGTTCGGGCGGGGTCGGTGTTGTTGGGCGGCGGCGAGGATTTAGCGATAAAATATTTTTCGCATTTTTTATGTTGTCGAGTTCATCTGTTTTTTTTTGAGCGTCGGGCTTTCTGAATTTGACGAAAATCGCGCGACATCGAGATATGAATCTGTTGATGATATTTTCGCGCCGCAGATTTGCAAAATCAAAACCATTGCGCACATCATTTTTTTTCAAGTTTTTCATTAAAGGTGAAAGGGTGTTGTCATCTTTAGGGATGAGCTTTCGCCTTCGGTGAAAAACTTGCAGAAAGATTTTTCGCCAGCTAATCGGCACAGCGAGGGCGAAACTCAATGTCGCGAGGCCCGCGCCCAACAAAGCAAAATTTTTCATGAGATCAACATATTGCGGGAAAAAACTCTTGATCTGTTGAAGCGCTTGGCGTCCGATGAGGCCGCCGCCATTTTCAAGCATGGGCGCGGCGGTGAGAAACACCGACAAGCTCAAACCGGCAGCGACAATCACAGCAAAGCGCCAGAAGCGCCAGCTCTGAGGGCGATGGAACAATAGCGCGCCGCCCCAGCCGAGCAATATAAAGCTCGCGCCCCATGCGGCGAGGCCAAACAAGGAGGTCAATTGAGCGGCGACAGGCTCAAGCAGGGCCCATCCGGCGAGCGCGGCGCCTAATCCGATGCCCGAAGCGATCAGCGCAAGGCCGATCAATTCCTGCAAGCGCAGTTGTAAAAAGCGCATCATGGTTTTGTTGTCAGACATGGCTGGGCTCCAAAAGATGTTTGATTCGCAGCAAAGCGATCTCGATTTGCTCGATCGGCGCGACGAGAGCTATGCGAATATATTTTTCACCTTCTTTATGCTGCGAAAGATATTGTCCGGGCAAGACTCGCACACCGCCTTGTTTCCATAATTTTTTCGTCATCGCCACGCCATCGCCGACATCGAGCCAGAGGAAAAAACCGCCTTGTGGCCGATAAAAACCGCAATGATGACCGAGCACCTTTTCGGCGAGATCAAACTTTTGTTGATAAAGCGCGCGATTGTGCTCGACATGTTTGTCATCGGCCCATAAGGCTGCGCTGGCATATTGCGTCGGCAGCGGCATGGCGACGCCGCCGAGCTCGCGCATCATGCGAAACGCATGGATGATTTCGAGGTCGCCTGCGCAAAAGCCCGAGCGCAACCCCGGCACATTAGACCTTTTTGACAGAGAGTGAAATGAAATGATGTTTTTGAAATTTTCATCGCCGACATTCAACGCGCTGAGCGGCGCGTGGTCATGATAGATTTCTGTATAACATTCATCGGTGATGAGGGTGAAGTTATATTTTTGCGCAAGTGCTGCGCAATGTTGCAGATAGGCTTTGTCGGCGATGGCGCCCTGCGGATTGGCGGGTGTGCAGAGATAAAAAGCCAAAACGCGATTTAAGGTTTTTTGATCGAGCGTTTCAAGATCGGGGAGAAAATGTGTTTGCGCGCGGGCGGGCAGAAATATCGGCGTGGCACCAGCGCCGCGCGCGGCGGCAGGATAAGATTGATAGCCGGGATCAGGGACAAGGATGATCGGATCGTTTTTGCTCGTGTGCATTTTGATGCAGGTCGCGATCAAAAACAGAGCTTCGCGTGTGCCGCAGACCGGCAAGATATGGTGTTCGGGATCGGCATTGACATCAAAGCGGCGGTGGAGCCAGCCAGCTATGTTGTTGCGTAAAATCTCAAGTCCGTGTGTCGGCGGATAATGGACGAGCTCACCGCGCGCGATATGTTCACAGAGTATTTGTGCTGCGAGGTCGGGCGGCGCATGGCGTGGCTGACCGATCGCGAGGTCGATAATTTCTTTTTCGATTTTTTTTTCTGGCGCAATGCTGGCGAGCAAATGGTTTAATTGCGGAAAGGGAGCTTTGAGAAAATCAACGGACATGGTGGGGCCTCAGGAGCGAATCGGACCGCTTCCTTTGATCTTACCCCGAAATTTGGCGCGGCAGATTTATAGGGCGTGTCGTCCGGATGCGGCTTCAGGGGTGGAGCCGATTTTGTGGATGGCGACGTCAGCGCCGATGAGCTCGTCTTCTTCGGACAATCGGACGCCGATTGTGGCTTTGAGGATGCTATAGAGGAGCCAGCCGACGATGAAAGCATACAGGGCGATTAACAAAGAGCCGACAAGCTGCGAAGCGAAAGAAACGCCGCCGACGCCGCCCAAAGCTTTTTGGCCGAAAATGCCGCAAGCGATACCGCCCCAGACACCTGCGACGCCATGCAGCGGGAAGACGCCGAGGACATCATCGATGCGCCAGCGATTTTGGCAGGCCATGAACATATAGACGAACAGCAGACCGGCGACGAGGCCGACGATGAGCGCGCCGACGGGATGCATCACATCGGAGCCGGCGCATACGGCGACGAGTCCGGCCAGAGCGCCATTATGGACGAATCCTGGGTCATTCTTGCCGGCGATGAGACCACCGACAATGCCGCCGACCATCGCCAACAGGGAGTTCATGGCGACGAGGCCGGAGACAGATTCAAGCGATAGAGCGGACATCACATTAAAACCGAACCAACCAATGCAGAGCAGCCATGATCCTAAAGCGAGCCAGAGGATATTGGATGGGGGCATGGCATTGACTCGGCCATCCTCGTGATAGCGACCGAGTCGCGGTCCAAGCACCAAAACAGCGCCGAGCGCGATAAATCCGCCCATCGCGTGGACGACGATTGATCCGGCGAAATCATGGAATTGCGCGCCGAAAGTCGATTCGAACATGTTTTGGAGGCCATAATTCCCTTCCCAGACTGAGCCTTCCATCAAAGGATAGAGCACCGCGACGATGATTGCGCCCGCGATCAATTGGGCGCTGAATTTCGCGCGCTCGGCGATTCCGCCGGAAATGATCGCTGGGACAGCGGCGGCGAAGGTCGCGAGAAAGAAGAATTTGACCAGATCAAACCCGCTCTTTTCAGTGAGCGTTTCGGCGGCATGGAAAAAATGTACGCCGCGGGCAATAAAATAACCTATTGAAAAATAGACTAAAACTGAGATTGAAAAATCGGACAGGATTTTAACAAGCGCATTGACTTGGTTTTTATGCCGCACGGTTCCGGCTTCGAGGAAGGCGAATCCTCCGTGCATCGCGAAAACTAGAATCGCTCCAATTAAGACAAAAAATACATCAGCGCCGAGCAAAGCTTTTTCCATGGGTCTCTTCCCCTCAGTTTTGTTTTGGTTATTTTGCGGCTTCGAGCCCGCTGGGACTTATTTCTAGCACATAAAAACAGGCAATGTAAAATATAAATATGCTCTTGAGGTTGAGGCTCAATCGGGGCAAAATCAGCCTTTGGGGTCACAGGCGAGCAAGTAGGGAGGATGATCATGGGGATAAAATCGAAAATCATGAATTTTATCACAGCGATTGCACTGGTTTTGGTGATCGGCGGCTGTGGAGATGACTATGATATTGACACGCGGCGCATCGTCAATGCAGATAGCGAGCCGGGATCGTGGCTGGCGCATGGCCGCACCTATGATGAACAACGTTTTTCGCCGCTTGAACAGGTGAATGACCAAAATGTCGCCGAATTGGGTCTGGCATGGGTTTATGAGACCGGCGATACGCGCGGCCTCGAGGCGACGCCGATCGTTGTCAATGGCCGCCTGTTCACGACCGGTAATTGGGGAGTTGTCCATGCGCTCGACGCCAAGACGGGCAAGGATATCTGGAGCTATGATCCCAAAGTGCCGGGACATTGGGCGCGCTATGGCTGTTGCGATATTGTCAATCGCGGCGTGGCGGTATGGGAAGGCAAAGTCTATGTCGCGAGTTTTGACGGTCGCCTGATCGCTCTTGATGCCGACAGCGGCAAGAAAATCTGGGAAGTCAGCACGATCGATCGCGACCGGCCCTATACGATCACAGCGGCGCCGCGGATCATCAAGGGCAAAGTTTTGATCGGCAATGGCGGTGCCGAGTTTGGTGTGCGCGGCTATGTCAGCGCCTATGATGCCGACAACGGTGAGCTGCTCTGGCGCTTTTGGACGGTGCCGGGTGATCCATCGAAGCCGTTTGAACATCCTGAAATGAAAGAGGCCGCCAAAACTTGGAAAGGCGGAAAATGGTGGGAAATCGGCGGTGGCGGCACGGTGTGGGATAGCATGGCCTATGATCCCGATCTTAATCTTGTTTATATCGGTGTGGGCAATGGCTCGCCTTGGACGCGGCATATTCGCTCGCCGGGCGGCGGGGATAATCTTTATTTATCGTCGATCATCGCGCTCAATCTGGATACCGGCCGCCTCAAATGGCATTACCAAACAACGCCCGGTGATAATTGGGATTACACCGCGACGCAGCATATCATTCTGGCGGACATGCGCATCGATGGACGAATGCGCCATGTGCTGATGCAAGCACCGAAAAATGGCTTCTTTTATGTCATTGATCGCAAAACCGGCCAGCTATTGCGCGCCGATCCTTATGCGGCTGTTACGTGGGCGTCTTATGTCGATAAGAAAACAGGCCGTCCGGTTGAAAATAAAAAATTAGATTACGCGAAGAAAACTCAATTTATTCTGCCTTCGGCTTTGGGCGGGCATAATTGGCAGCCGATGGCTTATCATCCCGAAACCGAACTCGTTTATATTCCGGTGCAGGAGTTGGCGGGCATTTACGCCCTCAGCCAAGAATGGCAGAAGAAGAAAAAATTCACAACAAAACAAGGCTGGTGGAATATCGGCATCGATTGGAAGGAATATGTTGGCGCGATAGAAAGTCTAGCTCCTAATTTGCCGATCAATCGCGGCTACTTGCGCGCATGGGATCCCAAAACCGGAAAATTGAAATGGGAAGTCGAACATCAAGATTTTTGGAATGGCGGTGTTCTTGCGACGGCGGGCAATCTTGTGTTCCAGGGAACCGGCGATGGCCGCTTTGTCGCTTATCGCGCTGATAATGGCGAGAGGCTCTGGGAGTTTCCTGTTTTGACCGGGATCATCGCACCGCCGATGACTTATGAGATCGATGATGAACAATATGTCGCCGTGATGGCAGGCTATGGCGGCGCAGGCGGCCTGCCCGCCGGAGACGCGCGCACGGCGATCTCGGCCAAATATCAGAATAATGGCAAATTGCTTGTGTTCAAGCTGGGTGCCAGCGCGAAGCTGCCCGAAGCAGTCAAACGCGATCAAAATGTGCCGCGCCAGCCGAAAATCCGCACAACCAAAGCCAATTTAGCAAAAGGCTCGGCGCTTTATATGGAACATTGCGGCCTGTGCCATGGCGCGCTTGCGGTGTCGGCGGGGGTCGTGCCCGATCTGCGCCTGATGAACAGCGCGACACGCAAAAATTTCCATAAAATCGTCCGCGAAGGCCTGCTCGCCGATCGTGGCATGGCGTCTTTTGGCGATCTGCTCAGCAAGAGACAGGCCAATATAATCCACGCTTATATTATTTCCCGCGCCACACAAGATCGCGCCGCCGCGCGTAAATTACGAAAATAAAGTCTAACGTCGCGGAAATAAATTAACTTGTCCGACGCGGCCTGCCGGGATGAGCGCGATCGATCTCTAATCGAGGGCCTGATGCCAATCGCCCGCGGCGGCGCGATATGTCCGCCCAGACCCATTGAGCCTCAGCCTTGTCGCGCGTGATCTCGACCATCATAAAGCCGCGATGGCGGGTATCCATGAAGGTCATATTCGGATTGGCCGCGATAAATTTCTTGAGCCATTTTTTGCGATAGTCGCTGCTCACATAGCTTTCAAGTCCGGGCGAGGAAATGCCCGGCCCGCCCAATTCGGTGCCGATGGGTTTTGCGCCGAAGGGAGTCGCCCAGCCATGATGGGTATCGCCAGTTAAAATCAAAGTCGGGTTGCCAGCCTGATCGATCGCTTTTTCTACTTCTTCGCGCGCCGCAGGATAGCCCGACCAAGAATCAAGACTGAAAGGGAGAGTTTTCAATCCGGCGGCTTGCGCGAGCTGTTTGATTTGCACGAGCGGCTCAAATAATTTTGGCGGCTTGGTGTCGGCGAAATCGGGCATCAGAGCCTGCGCGAAATTGACTTGATTGCCGATGAGAGTCCATTTGGCGTCGTGGGCCGCAGCGCGCAGGCTTTTTCTGAGCCAGAGCTCTTGTGTGCGTGAGATCATGCGACGGCGGCGCGTTTTCCATTGGTGCTGAAAGGCTGTTGCATCAAAGCTCGGCCTTTCGTTTTCTGTTTTCGGCTTTTTGATGAAAGATGCAAACTCAAGCTGTTGCGTGCGCCCATCATGGCGGGTGTCGATCATAATCAGATGAGCGAGATCACCAAACGCAAAGCGCCGATAGATTTGCTTTTGCCGCCGCGGTCGGATTGGCAGCCATTCAAAATAGGCTTGTCGTGCGGCTAATTGCCTTTCAGAAAAAACGCCTTCTTTTTGATGATCGTGATTTTCTGCGCCCGCGCGCCAGCTATTATTGGCGATTTCATGATCGTCCCAGACCGCAATGACAGGGTGTCGCGCATGAAAAGCCTGAAGGTCGGGGTCGGTGCGGTAATGGGCATAGCGTGCGCGGTAATCATCGAGCGAGATAGTTTCGTGACGTGGCTTGAGCGCGCGGCTTTCATTTTTGCCATAGACGCCGCTTGCATATTCGTAGATGTAGTCGCCGAGATGGACCACCGCATCGAGGTCATTGCGTCGCGCGAGGCCGCGATAGGCGGTGAACCAGCCTGCATTATAATTGGCGCAAGAGGCGACGCCGAGTTTGATTTTTTCAACTTTGCCTCGAGGCAAAGTTTTGGTGCGTCCGATCGCTGTGTGGCCGTTGAAGCGGAAGGCATAAAAATAGTTTGTTCCGGCTTTGAGGCCGTCGCAGTCGATTTTGATCGTCCAATCGGATCTTGCATTTGTGCTGGTCATGCCTTGGCGGACGATGTTTTTGAATTTTTGATCTGTCGCGACTTGCCAGATGACTTGCCACCTCGCTTGATTGTCCTTTTGTCCTTGAGGCAGGGTCAGGCGCGTCCATAATATGACGCGGTCATCAAGTGGATCACCCGACGCCACGCCATGATGAAAGGGGGATGCCGTCTTGGCCGCCGCCGACGCAGCACCAAGTGCCAGTCCGGCGCTCGCCACGACGCCGCTTTTCAGCAGATCGCGGCGGTTGATATTTGATTTTTGATGAGTCATTTTTTCCTAAGTCATTTTTCTTCTAGCGAATAATTATTATAACATGATTTTTAGATGACAAAGAAGGTTCAAATTTTAGGCGCTGGCGCGACGGCGCGGCTTGCGGCGGTGGCTTTGCACGATGCAGGGCACGAGGCCCATTGGCGCGCGCCCGCGTCTGCACCTGCGGAGGCGAATAAGCATTCTGGCGCTCAGCTTTTGGCGTTGAATGTCGCGACATTGGAATTTTTAGATCGGCTGAATATCCGACCGCCGGGCCAAGCTGTTGACGCAATAGAGATTTATGCAGCGCATGAGCGGCCTTATATCTGGACGCCGGGCTTTGTTGTCAAAGCGCAAGATATTGACCGCGCCGATTTGGGCAGGATCGTTTGGCAAAAAGATCTGCTCGAGGCTTTAGATGAGGCGCTTGACGCGCGCGCGCTCAAAGCCAGCACAGAACAGATTGCGGCTGATTTGACGATCTGTGCGGATCGCTCGCATTTTTATAAAGCGTCTGATTATGGCCAGACAGCTTTGACCGGCTTGATTTCTCATTCTTGGCCGCACCGCAGCATGGCGACGCAGTTCTTTTTCCCTGACGGGCCGTTGGCGCTTTTGCCGATCGATGATCATCGGGGAAATAATCGAAGCGTTTTTATTTGGACGCGGCGCGATGAAATGGCGCGCGCGCTGATGCGCCTAGCGAAAGAAAAAGTTTCGAAGAAAAAGTTTTTGCTGTTCCTGCGCGAGCATTTGCCTGTCAACAAACAGGAGGTGGAGTTGGTCGGAGATATCGAGGCGCATAAGTTGAAGTTTTTCTTTTCGTCAAATTGGATCCAAAAGGATAAATTACTGATCGGTGAGGCGGCGCATCTTGTTCATCCGCTTGCTGGTCAGGGCTGGAATATATGTGTTGAAGATGTTCGCTTGCTCGCCGACATGGTGCGCGAAAAAATGTTTCTAGGCCTTGAGGTTTTTTTGCCTCCCATGTTGGAAGATTATCAGCGCCAGCGTCGCGCGCATGCGGGCGCGCTTTCGCGCGCGGTGGATCTGCTTGCGCGGCTGCCTTTGTTGAGCGGCGCGCTGCCTGCGGCTCTGCTTGATATGCTGGCTTTATCAAAATTGGCGCGGCGGTTTTTCGCTCATGCGGGGGCAGGCAAACTTTCGAGCTTTCGCGCTTCTTCAACCAAAAGAATCGGGATGCCTTCGCGCACCGGATAAGCAAGCTGAGCTTGTTCAGAAATTAATTCATTATTTTCGCGGTCATAGATCAAAGGAGCCTTTGTGATCGGGCAGACAAGAATCGCGAGCAGCCTTTCATCTATTTTTTTATTTGAAGAACTCGGAGTATTCGGAGTATTCGAAGTATTCATTGTGAGGCGCTCATTGTATCGTTTGATGCCCGTTTTCGTTGTTGCCGTTTTGAGCGAGTGCCATCTCGGTGAGAGAAACGAGAATGTCGCATCGCTCGACGGAAGTTTCGGCTTCGAGCAGAGCCTGTTTTTCGACCACGCCATAAGGGCTGATGATCGACAAAACCGTCACGAGAAAAGAGTTAGATGTTTGTTCGATGGCTTTCCAGTCAGCTTGGAGGTGGTTTTTCTTCAGATAGCGCCGCAGCACAGAGACCAGCGCATCGCGGTTGACCAGATGTTCGTTTTGTTCGGCGTCTTGATCGTGGGGGAAGTTTTGGTAATCGGCTTTGATCTGTCGATAGGGCATGGTCTGCGGGACTTCCCGCGCGGCGCGAAACCGATTGATTCCGGTCAATTGGATCAGCATGCGGCCATCGCCGGTATCGTTAAACGAGGTGATGCGCCCCAAACAGCCGACCTCATAAAGCGGAGGGTTGGGGTCGTCGAGGTTGGCGGCTTTGGGCTGGATCATGCCGATCTGGCGATCGGCGGCGAGCGCATCGTTGATCAGAGCGAGGTAGCGCGTCTCAAAGATCACGAGCGGCAAAGTGCCGTGCGGCAGAAGCAGCGCGCGCGCCAGCGGGAAAATCGGGATGATTTGGGGTAGATCATGTTGCGCCATTGTTTGAGTTTATCATAAAGTCGAGCAGTGATTTGTGTCTTGAAATCGGGGATGAGAGAGGCCATAACCGCTTGAGAGGGCGGGCGTAGCTCAGGGGTAGAGCACAACCTTGCCAAGGTTGGGGTCGTGAGTTCGAATCTCATCGCCCGCTCCAGAGAGTTGAACCCAGTTGAAGGTCCGTGTGATGAATCATCTTTATTATGGAGATAATTTAGGCGTTCTGCGCACTGAAATTGCGCCGGAATCAGTTGATCTTATTTATCTTGACCCGCCCTTCAATTCCGATGCTTCTTATAATGTTCTGTTTCGCTCGCCTGAAGGAAGCAAGTCGGAAGCCCAGATTGAAGCTTTTGATGATACTTGGCATTGGGGAGATGATGCCGAGTTTTATTTTAATGAAGTTCTAGAAAGCGGCAACACGAATGCTGCCGAAATGTTGCGCTCCATGCGCTCTTTCCTCGGTGAAAATGACATGATGGCTTATTTGGCCATGATGGCTATACGGCTCATAGAATTGCGCAGAGTTTTGAAGCCAGCAGGCAGCCTTTATCTCCACTGCGATCCCACCGCCAGCCATTATCTCAAAGTGCTTTTGGATGCTGTGTTTGGAGGACAAAATTTCCTTAACGAAATTTCTTGGCAGCGCTCTCAACCCAAAAGCCATGCAACAATCAATTTCTCTAATTGCAGAGACGTTATCTTGCGCTATGGGCGCGGTGATAAACCTGTCTTCAATAAAGTGTATGGAGATTACAATCCGGATTACATAAAAAACTTCTATAAATATACAGATGAAGATGGCCGTCGTTACAGATTGGGTGATTTAGTCAATCCGAATCGAAATCGCCCAAACCTAACTTATGAATTTCTTGGAATAACTAGAGTTTGGCGCTGGACAAAGGAGCGTATGGAGAGAACTTATAGGGAAGGTCTTGTTGTTCAAACCAAGCCGGGTTCTGTTCCTCAATTTAAGAGGTATCTTGATGAAATGCCGGGACAGCCAATTACGGACGATTGGAACGATATTGAACATTTGCATGGAAGCAATAAAGAAAGGCTTGGTTATCCTACCCAAAAACCTCTGGCGCTTTTGGAGAGGATTATAAAAGTCTCAAGCAATGAAGGGGATGTTGTCCTTGATCCTTTTTGCGGCTGCGGCACGGCGATTCACGCGGCAGAGAAATTGAACCGACAATGGATCGGTATTGATATTACCCATCTGGCGATTTCGCTAATTGAAAAACGTTTAAAAGATGCTTTTCCTGAAATTAAATATGACGTTTATGGAACGCCAAAAGATTTGGGGGGAGCGCAAGCTCTCGCCTCTCGTCCTGATAAATATCAATTTGAATGGTGGGCAGTGTCGTTGGTGAATGCCCAGCCTTGGGGCGGCAAGAAAAAAGGCGCGGATGGAGGTATAGACGGCGTGATCTATTTCACAGGCAAGGATGGGAAAACTGAAAAAGCGGTTGTCCAAGTTAAAGGAGGTAAAAATGTCGGTGTTGCGATGATCCGCAATCTCGTTGGCGTTCTCAAAAGAGAAAAAGCGCCAATAGGTGTTTTCCTTACATTAGCAAAACCCACGAGAGAAATGATTAAAGAAGCTGCGTCAGCAGGCATATATGACGCTTACGGGATCAAATGCCCATGCGTTCAAATCCTGACCATTAAAGAATTGCTGGATGGCCAAATGCCAAAAATCCCTATGATTGATCGCGCAACCTTCCGCCAAGCTCGAATGGAAAGCAAAGAACAAAAAAAATTGATTTAAGTTTTGTTTTAGATATTTATCAAGCATGAGTTTTGTTCCTTCATAATTTTTGATGATATTATCTCTTCAATATGAAAAAACCTGATTTTTTACTTTGGGGCTCGTCGCTGACGATTGTCTTGCTTTATTTGGCGCAGACATTCTATCCGCCGATTTTATTTCCTCCCGCTCTGGCCGCGATGGCGGCGAGCGTGGCGGAGTCGGTCAACGCGATCTGGATGAGCATATTGATGGGCATGGTGATGATCGCGTTGCTGGCGCGTGTGCCGCGCGAATTTGTGATGAGCCTTTTGGGTCATCGCATGGGCGTTGTTGGCGTGGCGCGCGCGGCGGTTGGCGGGGTTTTGCTCGATTTGTGCTCTCATGGCATTTTGATGGTCGGGGCGAAGCTTTATGAGCGCGGCGCGTCGGCTGGGCAGATGATGGCTTTTTTGATTGCGAGTCCGTGGAATTCTTTTTCGCTGACTTTGATTTTGATCGCGCTGATCGGCTTTCAATGGACGATGGTTTTTATTTTTTTGTCTTTTGTGATTGCGGTGATTTCGGGCTGTGTGTTTGAGATGTTTGTTGCGCGCGGTGTTTTGCCGGTCAATCCTCATCGAGTTTTGCTGTCGGAGGATTTTCGCTTTTGGCCCGAGGCTGTTAAAGCTTTGCGCCGCGCTGATTATGGCTGGCAGACGATCACGCAAACAATCATGGATGGATTGCGCGAATCGCGCATGGTGTTGCGCTGGATTTTTTTGGGTATTGTGCTTGCTGCTGTGGTGCGGGCATTTGTTCCGTTGGATGTGTTTCAGACATGGTTTGGCCCGACTTTAATCGGTCTGTTTTTGACTTTGGGCGCTGCGACGATCATCGAAGTCTGCTCGGAAGGCACGACGCCGCTCGCGGCTGATTTATTTCATCGCGCCTCTGCTCCCGGCAATGGGTTCGTTTTTTTGATGGGCGGCGTCGCCACAGATTACACCGAGATCATGATTACCCGCGAGGCGACCTCATCATGGAAAATTGCGCTTTTTTTGCCTCTGATTACCGTGCCGCAGATCACATTGCTGGGTTGGCTGCTCAACTTTGTCCGCGCTTAGTTTTTAGGTTGTTCGATTTTTAATTTTTTTAAATGCTCCACAATAATATTGCGGATGCCGCCGCGTTGAACTTCTTGATTGGGCATGGTTGTTTCTTTGAATAATTTTTCTGGTCGATGAAGAAAAGTTCGAAGTTTTTCTTCTGTCCAAACACCTTTTGCCGCCTTCAACGCCGGTGAATAATGGGCAAAATCGCTTTTGCCAATTTCACGCCCAACGATGCCATATAAAGTTGGCGCGCGATCGTTTGAAACTTGACCCGGGCCGTGACAAGTGATGCATCTATTCCATGTCATTTGAGCTATGGAGTCAGCTTTTTCGTATTGAAATTTTGGGTGACTTTTTTTAATCATATATATGTGGGGGGCAATTTTTTCGTATTGAAATTTTGGGTGATATTTTTTAATAATATATATGCGGTGTGTCCCATCCATAGTGATCAATGTTCCATTGCCGTGATTATAGATGTAGCGAATTTTATTTCTGCCGCTGATATTGATTGGCTCAACAAACACCACCCGTGACTGCACGATGCGTAATCGATATAAATTTCTGCCGCTCAAAGAAGCGGCAAGCAGATCGCCATCCCACGCGGCGTCAAAATTTTCAATGCGTATTAAGTTTGAGATGCCAACTGAAGGAACAAAAGAAAAAACGGGCTTTTCATAGCCATCATGCTTCCCCTGTGATTTTGATAGGTTGTATGAATATGCCCCATAGTCTGTCCCGTAAGTGACGAAAGGCCAGCCATAATTTTTGCCTTTTTGGATTAAGTTCAACTCATCGCCGCCGCGCGGGCCGTGCTCAACCGACCATAATCTTTTTTTTCTGTCAAAAGCCAAGCCTTGTGGATTGCGGTGGCCCATAGAAATTTTTGTTTTCTGACCGTTATCGATATTAACTTCCAATATTTGGCTATAATCGCTTTTTTCATTTTGTATGATTTCCCAATCTTCTTTGATGCTTCCATTGCACCCAAAATCTCCAACCGAGAGAATAATATGGCCTGGCTGAGTTGAAGGTATGAGGGCGCCCCCAGACCGCTCGTGCCCATAATGATTGTGATGCTTTTCAAAATCGATGCATGGCTTGGTTTCAAAAACAATTTTCCATTCGTTGGCATGGACTTTCCACTGCAAAGGGTTTTGGTCGTTTGGAAGGTCGATGCGCGCAAGGCGCAGAGCGTAACATTTATCTTGATGGTTCCAATATGCGTAGGTGATTAAAAGGATTGTCATTTTTGATTGTTTGATGGTGAGAATGTTTCTATAAACTTTTCCGCCTTTGGGCGGTTCAACATTAAGTTGAGTTAAGTGATACGTTTTTAGATCAAGGTGAAAAAAGCGAATATCTTTTTGAACAAGAACATTATCCCCAATTTTTGCGATGCTCCCTCCCCAATGAAATTCTTTTTTGTTGTATGAGATTCTTTTTATTTCTAGTGGAAAAAAAATAGTTTCAATGGTTCTAAACACAGCGTTTTTGGAGCGCGTTTCTTGCGTCGACGCTTCGGATTCTGAAAAATATGACGTCAGTGCAAAAAAACCGCCGAGAAAAACAAGGCCAAGAGCGATGAGAGCAGCAAGCAAGAAGAATCGCTTTTTCATGAAAAGATCCTCCTTTGGTTCTTAAGCCAAGCGGAAATAGCTTGGCCGATCTCGTCGGGAGAATCTTCCTGAATGAAATGCGAGCCTTTGACAGTGATTTCAGTCTGGTTTTTCCACTGGCGGCAGAAATCGCGCTGCGCGCAGATCGCGCCCGCATAGAGGGTCGTAAAAACCAGCGGGAAGAGCGTATCAAGCGTCGGGCTGGCGAACGCATAAAATAGACGGCCATCCGCGCCATAGCTCTCCATCAGCGCCATGACTTTGGCGTGATCATAGCCTAGCTGCGTGTCAATGAGATTGTCGCCGATATAGGGCAAATTCTGAAACACGGCAATGATAATGATCATGCTGACAAAAAGCGCCGCAAGAACAATCCCGCGGGATGCAAAATCTAGATATTTTCCCAGATATTTTTTTTCAAGCATGGCAGTGCTTCCCAAGAAATAAATTCAAAAACCGAATTCAGAAACTATAGTATAATTTCATTCCTTTTTCTATAAAGAGGCTGTCCGTGCTTGAGATTAAAAAAATAGATCATGTTGGCATTCGGGTTAGCGACCGCGATCGCGCCATCGCATTTTATCAAAATCTTGGCTATCGGTTTATGGCCGATGGCGGTTTTGAGCATGGTCATCCGGTGATTTTGCAGCATCCGAGCGGCGTGGTGCTCAATCTGCTCGGCCCGGCCAATGAAAAAATAGGCGAAAATGTGCTGATGGATGAAGCCAAAAAATATTCCGGCTATACCCACATCGCCTTACATATTCAATCCGCCGCGCAGGCCGAAAAACTGATGGACAGGCTGGGCATCGCCATTACCGGACGCCACACATTCAAAGGAATCACGTCTTTGTTTATCCGTGATCCCGACCGCAATGTGATTGAACTGGTCGAACATACCGGGCCGGATTTTTTTGCCGACAAATCGTAGGCTTTGAGCCTTAAGCTTTGAGCCAGCTAGAAATCGCTTGGCCGATCTCATCGGGAGAATCTTCCTGAATGAAGTGCGAGCCTTTGACAGTGATTTCGGTTTGGTTTTTCCATTGACGACAAAAGTCGCGCTGCGCGCCGATTAAAATCGCGCCCGGATCAGCATTGACGAACAATTTGGGCAGATCATTTTCGGCCATCCAACGGGCATAATTTTCGACAATCTCAACGACATCCTTCGGCTCGCCGCCGATCGGTATTTGCCGCGGCCAAGTAAGGGTCGGGCGGCGATCTTCGCCTTTTTGCGCAAACGGCTTGCGGTAATTTTCCATTTCCTCATCGCTGAGCGTGCGCAGCACCGAGCTCGGCAGCACGACATCAACAAAAATGTTTTTCTCAAGCACCATCTCCTCGCCGGCGGGCGAGCGAAACCCTTCAAACACTTGGCGCGCTTGCTCCGGCCATTGATCCCAAGACGGGATGGGCCGCACGATGGCTTCCATATAAGCGATCCCTTTGATCGCTTGCGGATGACGTCGCGCCCAGTCAAAGCCGAGCGCCGAACCCCAATCATGAATCACCAAAGTGATATTGTCTTTGATGCCCATTTGGTCGAACCACGCATTGAGATAATCGCGATGTTCGACGAAGCGGTAGCGATCGGGCGCGGGCACCAGCTTGTCGCTGTCGCCCATGCCGATGAGATCAGGCGCGAGACAACGGCCTTGATCTTTTAAATGAGGCTGGATGTTGCGCCACAGATAGGACGAGGTCGGATTGCCATGCAGAAAAACGATCGGATCGCCTTCGCCCATTTCGACATAGGCCATTTTTTTTCCTAAAACATCGATGGTTTTTTTCATATGTGCTTGAGCTGAAATCATGAGGGTCTCCTTAATTTATCTCCTTGCGGGTTTAGAGGGTTGGCAGTTGCGGCGCGCGTTGAGGGTCGCCGCCTTCTTGTTTGATCACTTTTTGGTAAGCCTTCTGCGAGCGGTAAGGACCGAGCGGTTTGAACTCTTCGAGACGCGCTTTGACGATTCGTCCGCCGGTTTTTGGCTCTATTTTAAAGAAGCCGCCTTCGCGGCCAAGGAGCGGAATGTCGCGCTCCCAGCGAGAAAAGACGCGGCGCATATCGGCGGAATTATCGACGAAGGCTTGTTCTTCATCTTGGTCTTTGGCAAAAAGATATTCATAAGCGGCGATGAGCTCGCGGACAAAATCGGGCTGCGCGACGCTGAGATTAGAGATCACCCAGCAGCGATCTTCAAAAGCCCAATAATAAGACAGGCCGAACAAAGTGCGCTCGCGGGTAAAATAAGGGAAAAAGGGAAAGGCGCGGCAGGCCAAAGTTCGATTGTCGCGTTCGCAGAAGGGCGCACCTTTACATTCGATCGCAGTGCAGCTTTTAGGCAGGTCTTTGACGATAGTGCGCGTTTCGGCATCGAAAGGCTTGAAGGGATGCCAGAGATCGGTGCGTTTTTTGAGCAGCTGCCATTCGGTTTTATCGGCGACTGGCACGGCGTTTTTTGTCGTGCAACAGACCGGCTCGCCGCCATTGAGCGGCGCGCAATAGCGGCCGCAATCTATTTTTGTCGTGATGGGGGCTGAAAACATTTGATAGATTTTGGCAAAATCTTTTGATGAAGCACCCATCAGCGAAAGGCTTTTCCGGCGCGCGCATAGGCGGCGGCAGAGTTAAATATATTAATCGACATCAGCGCTTCTTCTTTGTCGGCGCGTTTGTCATAGATGGCGGCGACTTTTTGCTGAATGGCTTGATTATCGGGCGCGGCTTCGAGCGCGTAATCGGCGAGGTGGCAGGCCAATCGCAGCGCGCCCTTTGCCGCGAGCGCGGCGGCGCGGTTGGCCAGAGTTTCGGCATCACCGGCGAGCCGCACGATTTCTTTAGCGAGCTCTTCGCGCGGCGCGGGTTTGAGTTCGCTGGGTCGTCCGGTCCACCAGCCGCCATTGAGTCGGATGATGTTGCGAATGATAAATTCAGCATCATCATAGACGGGCTGCAGCCAAGGCTGATCGCTTTTGGGCAGCTTGACTTCATGGACAATATCGACATGCGGCGGTGATCCATCATTCATGACGGCGATTGTGCGATCATGGATCGTCTGCAGGAAGTTGGCGGTTTCGAGCAGCATAGTTTTTAATTTTGCGCCATCTTGGACGATAGGTCCGCCATGTCCCGGTCCCATCGAGACGGGATTAAGTGCGCCCATTTTGCGCAAGCCCCACGCCCAATCTTGGGCGAAGCGCTGAACTTTTTGCGGATTGCCGGCATTGGGCACGCCCCAGATGAACAAATCCCCCGGGCAGAGCGTTTGGCGTTCGGGGCAGAACACCCAGCTATGGTCATCGGTTTCGCCGGGGCAATGGTGAATTTCAAACCGCACGCCGCCGACTTCGATATCGAGTCTTTGGTCGTAGAGAACATTGGGCGGCAGATCGGGCGGCTGAGTGAATGATTTGAAAGAATCGGGATCATCATATGCGGCTTCGACCGTGCCGCCGAACTGCCGTGCATTGAGCGCAACATTATGTCCTGCGGTCAATTGATAGCGGGCGAAGCGGAGCGGCATTTTTTGGTGTGCGATGACTTGCGGTGGCGCTTGGCCTTCAATGAGAAAATGTTTGAGGCCAAAGGCATGATCGACATGCCCTTGGGTGAAGATTGCGGTATGGATCGGGGCTTGGGTTTTTGTCCGCAGGGTTTCGGCAATCTGCGGTGCGAGGCGATCGAGGCCGGAATCGACAAGCACGATGCCGTCATCGGTTTCGAAGGCGGTTACGCCGGAGAACATTGACTGGAACCAAGTGCGCTCGGCGAGTTCGATCGGGCCTCCTGACCAGAAAAACTTGGCTTCTTCGGGCGGCTGTCCGCGCATTTGAACGAATTTTTGTGCTGGATTCCCGGCCATTGGTTTGTTCCTCACGCTCCCCATCGCTTTCTGATTTTAGACTATAGCTTAGTTTCGTTTTTCACGCCACTGATCTTTAAGTGTTTCTAGGTGATTGACGATGGCGCGCCTGATAGCGTTGTCGGGAAAGTTAGGCTTGGGCATGGTTGTGCCTTCAAATAATCTATTCGGATTGCGTAAGAATCTTAAAAGTAATTCTTTTGTCCATATTGCCTTTGCTCTTTTCATAGCCGGAGAATAATTGGCAAAATCGCTTTTGCCAACCCTACGCCCCCAGACATCACCTAAAGCTGGCGCGTCGCCATTTGAAATCTTGCCGGTGTCATGACAGACGATGCATTCATTCCAAGCTGCTTGGACGGCAGGATCGGATATGTTTATAGGCGTGAAACGCCATGAGGATTTTTTGATGATAAAAACATGACTCAAACCAAGAGCAATCAGTGTGCCATCGCCATGACTATAGATGTTGCGAATACGTTCTGATAAATGTATTTTTTCACTGATAATAACGCGGCCATCGCGGAGGCGCATCCGAAACAGGCTTTGTCCTTTTAAAGACGCGATCAAGAAGTCTCCATTCCATTCTGGCGCAAAGTCTTGCACAAAAGTAATGTCTGAAGTTGCCACGGAGGGCACAAAAGCAAAGATGGGTTTTTCATAGCCTTTATGTTGTCCTGCTTTTGATCGAGTGTATGAACGACTGCCGTAATCTGTTCCATAAGTGACAAGGGGCCAGCCATAGTTTTTGCCCTTAACGATGAGGTTCAGTTCATCTCCGCCTCTGGGACCCTGTTCGACAGACCAGAGCCTTCCTTGATCATCAAAGACGATGCCCTGTGGGTTGCGATGGCCTATGGAAATTCTCGTTTTCTTGCCAGTATCGATATTGATTTCTAATATCCGGCCATAATCGCTTTTTGCATTTTGCAATAGAAATAAGTCCTTTTTGTATATTTTTGGTATTCCAAAATCACCGATTCCAAGAAAAACATGATCGGGTTTTTTTGAAAAGACCAAACCCCCGCCAGTTCGCAGAAACGCTATGGAAGGATAATTTTCTTTTTTGATACATGGCCGCGACTTAAAAATGGTCGTCCAATTCTCTGCTGCCGCTTTCCATTGCAAAGGAGTGAGATCAGCCGGAAAATCTATGCGTGACAAACGCAGACTGTAACAACGGTCTTGCGCGTTAAAATGATTGTGAGAAACGAGAAGAATTGTTTTTTGGGGACGCTTAATGATGAGAATATTCTTATAGTGAATATCCGATGGGGAATGTTTTGGATATTTAGAAAGAGAATTTATTTTGATAGCGTCTAATCCATTTTTAGGCGGCATGATGTTGAGTTGAGTAAGTTTTTGAGTTTTCAAATCAAGATGAAAAAAAATTCCTTTTGTTTGTATAATGGTAATGTTCCCGATTCTTGCGATGCCTCCTCCTCGCAATCTTTTGCGCCGAATTATTTGCCAATGTGGGATTTTTTTTATTTCTAGCTGCAGAAGGTTTGTGTTTATGTGAAATGTATTTTCTGTGGAAACTTTTAGTTTTTCTGTGGCGGTTCTGGGTTGAAGAGAATCCGAGGTAAAAAAGAAAAACAGCCCAGTCGCCGCAGTCATCACGAACACGGCTACAGATGTGATCAAAAATAGGAATCGTTTTTTCATAAGGGACGATTTATAGCATGATTTGATTTAATGCCGGAAGTGGCGCAATCCCGTGAGCCACATGGCGATATTGTGTTTTTTGGCTTCAGCGACATGCCTTTGGGTGAAGATCGCGGTATGGATCGAGGCCGGAATCGATAAGCACGATGCCCTCATCGGTTTCGAAGGCGGTTACGCCGGAGAACATTGACTGGAACCAAGTGCGCTCGGCGAGTTCGATCGGGCCTCCCGACCAGAAAAATTTAGCTTCTTCGGGCGGCTGTCCGTGCATTTGAACGAATTTTTGTGCTGGATTCCCGACCATTGGTTTGTTCCTCACGCTCCCCATTGCTTTCTGATTTTAGACTATAGCTTAGTTTTGTTTTTCACGCCACTGATCTTTAAGTGTTTTCAGGTGATTGACGATGCCGCGCCTGATCCCGTCGTCGGGAATGTTAGGATTGGGCATGGTTGTGCCTTCAAATAATTCATTCGGATCGCGTAAGAATTTTAAAAGTAATTTTTTTGTCCATATTGCATTTGCTCCTTTCATAGCCGGAGAATAATTGGCAAAATCGCTTTTGCCAACCCCACGCCCCCGGACATCACCTAAAGCTGGCGCGACGCCATTTGAAATCTTGCCGGTGTCATGACAGACGATGCATTTATTCCAAGCTGCTTGGACGGCAGGATCGGATATATTTCTATTCGTGAAACGCCATGAGGATTTTTTGATGATAAAAACATGACGCTGACCAAGAGCAATCAGTGTGCCATCGCCATGATTATAGATGTTGCGAATACGTTCTGGTAGATGTATTCTTTCCCTGATAATAACGTGGCCATCGCGGATGCGCATCCGAAACAGGCTTTGTCCTGTTAAAGACGCGATCAAGAAGTCTCCATTCCATTCTGGCGCAAAGTCTTGCACAAAAGTAATGTCTGAAGTTCCCACGGAGGGCACAAAAGCAAAGATGGGTTTTTCATAGCCTTTATGTTGCCCTGCTTTTGATAGCTTGAATGAAAGATTGCCGTAATTTGTTCCATAAGTGACAAGGGGCCAGCCATAGTTTTTGCCCTTAACGATGAGGTTCAGTTCATCTCCGCCTCTGGGACCATGTTCGACAGACCAGAGCCTTCCTTGATTATCAAGGACGATGCCCTGTGGGTTGCGATGGCCTATGGAAATCTTCTTTTTCTTGCCAGTATCGATATTGATTTCTAATATCCGGCCATAATCGCTTTTTGCATTTTGCAATACAAATAAGTTTTTTCTGTATATTGATTTTAGTCCAAAATCACCGATTCCAAGAAAAACATGATCGGGTTTTTTTGAAAAACTCAAACCCCCGGCAGTTTGCATAAATGCTATCTTAGGAAGTTTTTCTTCTTTGATACATGGCCGCGACTTAAAAATGGTTGTCCAATTCTCTGCTGCCGCTTTCCATTGCAAAGGAGTGAGATCAGCCGGAAAATCTATGCGTGACAAACGCAAACTGTAACAACGGTCTTGCGCGTTAAAATGATTGTGAGAAACGAGAAGAATTGTTTTTAGGGGACGCTTAATGATGAGAATATCCTTATAGTTAAGAGCCTCTGAGGCAGATTCTGGACGTTTATAAAAAAGATTTGCTTTGAACTTATAAGATTTCAAATCTTTGATAGCGTCTAATCCATTTTTAGGCGGCATGATGTTAAGTTGAGTAAGTTTTTGAGTTTTCAAATCAAGATGATAAAAAACTCCTTGTGTTTGTATAATAGCCATGTTTCCGATTTTTGCGATGCCTCCTCCTTCCAATCTTGTGCGCCGATCTATTTGCCAATGTGGGATTATTTGCCAATGTGGGATTTTTTTTATATCTAGCCACAGAAGGTTTGTGTTTATGTGAAATGTATTTTCTGTGGAAACTTTTAGTTTTTCCGTGGCGGTTTTGGGTTGAAGAGAATCCGAGGTAAAAAAGAAAAACAGCCCAGCCGCCGCAGTCATCACGAACACGGCCACAGATGTGATCAAAAATAAGAATCGTTTTTTCATACAGGGACGATATTCGTAGCATGAATTGATTTGATATTCATAGCATGATTTGATTTAATGCCGGAAGTGGCGCAGGCCGGTGAGCCACATGGCGATATTGTGTTTTTTGGCTTCAGCGATGACCTCGTCGTCGCGCCGCGAGCCGCCAGGCTGGATGATCGCGCGCACACCGGCGGCGGCGAGAAGCGCGATGCCATCGGCGAAGGGGAAAAAAGCATCTGATGCGGCAACGAGAGGCTGGGCAGTTTGAACGATTTTGCTTACAGCGAGCTGCGCGGCATCGACGCGGCTCATCTGTCCGGCGCCGATGCCGCAGCTTGTGCGCGCGCTTGCGAGCACGATCGCATTGGATTTGACATATTTGCAGATGATCCACGCAAAGAGCATATCTTGCTGTTCTTGAGCGGAAGGTTCGCGCGCGGCGACTGAGCGCAGATTCTCTTTGTTGAGTCTTCCGCGATCATCGTCTTGGACGAGAAACCCGCCCGATATGGAGTGGATGCGCTGTTGTCCGACGGACGCGGGCTGGGCGCGCAAAAGGCGCAGATTTTTCTTTTGGGAGAATATATTCTGGGCATCTTCGTCGGCATCGGGGGCGATGACGCATTCGGTAAAAATTTCGGTGATTTTTTCAGCGAGCGCGCGGTCGATTTTTCGATTAACCGCGACAATGCCGCCAAACGCGCTGATCGGATCGGCATCCAAAGCGTGCTGATAGGCCAGCTGGATATTATCGGCGCTTGCTGCGCCACAGGGGTTGGCGTGTTTGATGATCGCGGCGGCAGGCTCGGAGAATTCCTGCACGAGCGCCCAAGCAGCGTCGGCGTCGGATAGATTGTTATAGCTCAGCGTCTTGCCTTGAATTTGTTGCGCGTGAGCGATCCCGCCCGTTGTGTTGGCGTCGAGTTGAGGCAGAGCAAAAAGCTCGGCGTTTTGGTGGGGGTTTTCGCCATAGCGCAGCTTTTGTGCCGAGTAGCCCGCGAGCACATAAGGCACATGATCGATTTCTTGAGTTATCCCCTGCGCCATCCATTGCGCGATGTGAGCATCATAAGCGCTCGTCCAGGCGAATGCTTTTTGCGCGAGCGCGCGGCGAAAAGAGATTTCGGTCTTCCCTTGATGATTTTTGAGCTGTTCACTCAGGCGAGAATAATCTCGCGCATCGACGATGACAGTAACAAAAAAGTGATTTTTTGCCGCGCCGCGAATCATAGCGGGTGCGCCGATATCGATCTGTTCGATACATTCAGCCTCTGAGGCTCCTGAGGCCAAAGTTGCAGCGAAGGGATATAAATTGACGATCAGAAAGTCGATCGGCGCGATTTTGTGTTCTGCCATCGCATCGAGATGATGCGCCAGGTCGCGCCGCGCCAAGATGCCGCCATGAATTTTCGGGTGGAGGGTTTTGACGCGGCCATCCATCATTTCGGGGAAGGAGGTGATCTCGGCGACTTCTTTGACGTCAAGGCCAGCCGCGCTGAGATTTTTGGCGGTGCCGCCGGTCGCGACGAGCTCAACGCCGCAAGCGGTGAGATCGCGCGCGACTTCGACGATGCCGGTCTTATCATAAACAGAAATAAGGGCGCGCCGCCGCCTGTTATTGTGATTCACTTTGATTCACTCTGATTCACCCCGCCCTCGCGATTTATTTTAGGCGACTTTATCGATTCTTTCCCAGACCCAATTGATTTTGGCGGCAAGATCGGCGCTTTCTTGCTGTTGCGTGAGGCCTTCAATGACGAGCTGTTCGCTGCGTCGGGGTCTTTGAGAATTACCGAGATAGACGCTGTTTTGTTTATGCAAGCGGCATGTTTTGGCTTGGCCTTGTGAAGTTTGCGCTTGTGCTTTGAAGCGCCAGCCTTCGCCATTGGGCAGCCTTGCGATGAGCGAGGTGCCGTTGTGAGCTAAACCGATTCGGACATCGGGATGAAAATGAAATCGTAGTGCGAAAGTTTTTGGCGGCAAGATGGTTTTGCGTCTTTGTCCGAAGCGGGTATAGGTTGGTTTGCGCTGAGCAGGGAGCAGCACATCTTCGCCGCGCAATTCGCTTCCGGTGCGGTTCAAGAAGAGTCGGCGGCGATGGACAAGACTGAATCGTTTGGCGTAGCCGTCATGTCCGGCTTCGAGCCAGACGCCTTGCTGGTTTTCATTGCGATGGCTATCGACGCGCGCCGGGCCGTCGACGATGCGCCCCGATCTGCGCGCGAGCCGCGCCGAAGAAGTATCTTGCAGGGTCAACGTAGAATGGGCGGCGGTAGCGCGCGAGGCGGCGCGCCATGCGTCGCCTTGGGCTTTGGCGGCGCCGCAATTGACGAGAAAGCGCTGTTTGCCGGCGCTCATTTCGAGCGATAGACATCCGGCATGGGCGTCACGGGCATAGCGCCCGGGCGGCGGTGTGCCGGTATCCATCAAAACGAGAGTGCGTCCGACTGTCATGCGCTGGTAGCCCGAATGTGGCGCGAATGCAAACGGGCGTCCGCGCGTATCATCATGCGCGAGCGCGGCCTGCGGACTGGCATTGTCTTCTTCCATCGCGCCGTTAAACAAAGCGAGGCGGCCATCGCCATGGCGAAAGAAGCGCAACATGGGCAGCATGCGATCAATGGCGCTCGCGAGCTTGTCAGGCCCGGGACGCCCCTGATTAGCGAGGTTGGCTTTGAGGGTTAGGAGATCAAACAGAATGGTCAAATGTTCGGACGGGTTGCGGCTTGCATGACCGCCATCGGGCAAAATTTGCGTGTGAATTTCTTGCGTGAGCAGATCAAAGCCGCGCGTGAGCCAATGATCGTAGCCGGGCACGGTGAGGCCTAATAAAGTTATCGCGACTCCGGCGCTGAGTTGCGCCTCGCCCGATAGATGCGGCGAACGCGAACGCCGCAGCAAAAATTTCCCATGACGAATCAGACTTTTGCGCAATTGGATTTGCCATTGAGGATCGTCGACATTTTCTGTGAGGATTTTTCCATTGGTGAGCCAAGAAATGACTCGCCGCGTTGCGACCGGCACGTTCCAAGCTTGATTGTGCCAGTCTTCTTCGGCGAGCCACGCTCTGACGAAATGTCGCGCGAGGCTTGCGAGGTCTTGATCATTTTCTGCTGACGAGAAATGTCTGAGCCACGAAAAGCCGTGCAGATCGTTTTCCCACGCGGCGTTGGGTGAGGGAAGGCCGAAAGGCAGATAGGGGCCTGTATTCAAGACGCCATGTTCAAATGCATAATGCCCAGCGGCGATTGCTTCGGCTTTGGCTTGATCAGCAGGGCGCAAATCTTCGAGGTGGCACACTAGCGCAGGCGTTTGTTTTTTACGTTGCCAGATCATGCGGCATCCCTGTGGCCGCGCAGAATCTCGATGTTATCGGCGAGGCTGCCTGTGCCTTGGAAGATCGCCGTGCCGGCGGCAAGAATCTCAGCACCGGCGGCGATCGCTAGAGGCGCGGTGTCTTGGTTAATACCGCCATCGATTTCGAGCATGATTTCATAATCGCTGTCGTCGATCATGCGGCGCAGTTCGGCGAGTTTGGTCAATTGGCTTTTGATGAATTTTTGGCCGCCAAACCCCGGGTTGACGCTCATGACGAGAATCAGATCAACCATATCCAATAAAGGCGCGGCGCAAGATGAGGGCGTCGCCGGATTCAGCACAAGACCCGCTTTGCAGCCTAGCTCGTGGATCGCTTGAAAGGTGCGATGAATATGACGATCGGCTTCGGGATGGATCGTCAGAATATCGGCACCGGCGTCAGCGAAAGCTTCGATGAATTGAGCGGGCTGGCTAATCATCAAGTGAACATCAAAGGTGAGATCGGAAAAAGGCCGCAGAGCACGCACGACATCAGGCCCGATCGTCAAATTGGGAACGAAATGGCCGTCCATCACATCGATATGGATAAAGTCAGCGCCCGCTTTGGTGACATCGGCGACTTCTTGGCCGAGGCGCGCAAAGTCTGCGGCCAATATCGAAGGAGCGATTTTAATTTCTTTGAGCATTTGCGTTTCTGCGTTTTATCGGCTGCGAATCAGCCGAGCGGTGTAGAATCCATCCATACCGCCCAAAGGGATAGGAGCGCAACTTTTATGCGGCTGATGAAAAGGCAGACTGCGGATATCGCCTTGTTGCGTTAAAATGTGGTTCATCGCGCCGACCTCGTGGGGTTGGATGGGCTTGCGTTTCATATCCAGATATTCTTTCAGGAAATGGTTAATAATGTCTATGCCTTCTTCGGGTTCGAGCGAGCAGACGCAATAGACGAGTATTCCGTCCGGTGCCAACAAGCGATAAGCGGCGCGCAGAAGCTGTTTTTGCTGCTCGGCGAGGCGCGCGATCATTTTGGGCGTGGTTGTCCAAGCGATTTCCGGATGCCGCCGGATCGTCCCTGTGCCCGAACAAGGCGCGTCAAGCAGGATAAAGCGAAAGGGGGATGAAGAATGATAGGCGCGGCCATCTTTGACGATGATATCCGCTGTGAGATTTAGGCGCGCGAGGTTTTCGCGCAATCTCCGAACTCTTTTGGGGTCACGATCAACAGCGACGGTTTGAGCGCCTGCGGCGGCTAATTGTGCGGTTTTGCCGCCGGGGGCGGCGCAGAGCTCAAGCACCGATTGCTGGTTAACATTTCCGAACAGCCGCGCCGCGAGGCTTGCAGCGATATCCTGCACCCACCACAGGCCCTGTCGATAGAATGGCAGCGCCTCCACCGAGATTTTATCGCCATTTTTGTCATCATTTTTGTCGCTATTGAGGCGAATGGTGTTGGGCGCGAGGAACACGCCATTTAATTCTTTGGTTAATTTTTTGTTTGCATCGATTTGCTCTGTTTTGGGTGTTAAGTCCAAGCTTATTTTGTCTTCGGCGAGGTGCGCTTGAGCAATTTTTGTGGCGGCGGGTTCGCCATAGGTTTTGACCCATTTTTGCCAGAGCCATTTTGGCACACTGCGCGAGAGGGGGGGATTTTGATTTAACGGCAGAGCGGCAATTTGACGCAGCACAGCATTGATGAGCTTGGCGAAAGGTCTGCTCTGTGAGTTTTGTTGCGCGATGCGCACGGCGAGATCGACGGCGGCATGAGCGGGCACACGCATAAATAATAATTGCGCCGCCGCGCCGCGCAAGATCATCAAAGCGAACTGACTGCGCGAATTACTGCGGATAGGGCGCGGATTTTGAATGAACCGAAACAAAGCTTCATCGATTTGTCCGAGCCGCCTCAGACTCTGGCGAGTGATCGCCAAAGCGAGCGAGCGATCTCGTGGTGATAATTTTTTTGCATATTTGTCGGCGGCCTCATCGAATCTTCTGCGGTTGTTCAGCACATCATTGAGCATCAAAGCTGCGGCGAGACGCGAGGCTGCGCCGATCGCTTGTTCGCCGGCTTTGGCCACGACGAATTAGGCTTTAGCTTTTGCCCAAGCGTTTTGTGACCATTTGGTGACGAACTTTTTGAGTTTAGCTGTCGGTCGGTAGAGCTCGGAGCGGCCAATTCTTTGCTGCTGTTCGATATAGCCTGCGCGATGAAAACGCTGAAACATTGTGCGCACCGTGCCGGGCGAGCATCCGACGGTTTCGATCACATGTTTGACGACGGTGCCGCGTCCGGAAGCATCATTTTGCAATAGGAGATGGATCAAGATCCAATCGGCATGGCCGGTGAGTCTTGTTTCGAAATTTTCTTCGGCGTATCTGTGGGTTTCAACAAGCGCGGCGATCGTAGCGGCAACATCGGCTGCGACAGCGCTGGGCGTGTCAGCGTCGGCGCTTTTTTGTTTATCGGGCGCTTGTTGAACCTGTGGCGTTGACATCCGTGCCACTTCAGATCGCCGTCCCATGATAATCCTCCCCCGGTATCGTATTTTTTTTAATCTTTTTCATTTCTTTGGTGATGCTCTTGAGCCTCTCTTGAGCGTTTATAGCATGAATTTGATAGGAATAGAATTTTTTACTCATGATTTCGCCCTCGCCGCAATGAGATCATCAACGATTTTGGGTTCAGCTAATGTTGATATATCTCCGAGGTTGGAGGTTTCGTCATTGGCGATTTTACGCAAGATCCGGCGCATGATTTTGCCCGATCGCGTTTTGGGGAGATCAGGCGCGAATTGAATCGCATCGGGCGTGGCGATGGGTCCGATTTTTTCGCGCACCCATTTTTTCAAGATGTCATCATGCTGCTCATTGGGAGCAACCCCGGTTTTCAAAGTGACATAGGCGTAGATGCCCTCTCCTTTGATCTCGTGAGGAATGCCAACGACCGCGCTTTCCGCGACACTATCATGCGCGACGAGCGCGCTTTCAATTTCCGCCGTGCCGATCCGATGGCCCGAAACATTCAGCACATCATCGACACGCCCGGTGATCCAATAATCGCCGTCTTTATCACGCATAGCGCCGTCGCCTGTGAAATATCTGCCGGGGAATTTCACGAAATAGGTGTCGATAAAGCGCTGGTGGTCGCCGAAAACTGTGCGCATTTGACCCGGCCACGAATCTTCCAAACACAGATTGCCGCTCGTTGCGCCGGAGAGTTTTTTGCCGTCCTCATCGATGAGCACCGGCTTGACGCCGAAAAACGGCTTCGTCGCCGCGCCGGGCTTGAGATCGGTCGCGCCGGGCAAAGGCGAGATTAAAATGCCGCCGGTTTCGGTCTGCCACCAGGTGTCGACGATCGGACAGCGTCCTTCGCCGACCACGCGGTGATACCACAGCCACGCTTCGGGGTTGATCGGCTCGCCGACCGAGCCGAGCAGGCGCAGACTCTGGCGGCTGGTTTTTTTGACCGGCGCTTCGCCTTCGCGCATCAGCGCGCGCAGAGCGGTGGGTGCGGTATAAAAAATCGTGACTTTATGCTTGTCGCAGACCTGCCAGAACCGCGACGCGTCGGGATAATTCGGCACACCTTCAAACATCATCGTTGTCGCGCCATTGGCGAGCGGGCCATAGACGATATAAGAATGTCCCGTGACCCATCCGACATCGGCGGTACACCAAAAAACATCATCGCTGCGGTAGTCGAATATATATTCATGCGTCATCGACGCATAGACGATATAGCCGCCGCTCGTATGCAGCACTCCTTTCGGCTTGCCGGTCGAGCCCGACGTATAAAGAATAAATAGGGGGTCTTCGGCGTTCATTTCTTCGGCGGGACATTCAGCGCTGACTTTGGCTTGTTCTTCATCGAACCAGACATCGCGTCCGGCCTTCATATCGACTTGCGCGCCGCGCCAGCGCACGGTGATAACTTTCTTGACGATTTGCGCGATCTCAAGCGCCTTGTCGGCATTGGCTTTGAGCGGGATCGTCTTGCCGCCGCGCACGCCTTCATCGGCGGTAATCAGAAATTCCGAGCGGCAATCTTGGATGCGCCCGGCTAAAGCTTCGGGAGAAAATCCGCCAAAGACAACAGAATGAATCGCGCCGATGCGCGCGCACGCCAACATCGCATAGGCGGCGTGGGGGATCATCGGCATATAGATCGTCACGCGATCGCCGCGCTTGACCCCCTGCGCTTTGAGAACATTGGCAAAGCGGCAGACCTCTTCATGCAGTTGGCGATAGGTGATGATCGCATCACGCGCCGGGTCGTCGCCTTCCCAGATGATCGCGATCTTGTCGCCGTGATGCGCGAGATGACGATCAACACAATTGACGCAAACATTAAGAGTCCCATCTTCAAACCATTTGATCGAAACATCTTCTGTCGAAAAGAGCGTATCTTTTATTTTTGTATAAGGTTTGATCCAGTCAATGCGCTTGCCCATTTCGCGCCAAAAGCCTTCGGGGTCATCGAGGCTCGCCTGATACATGCGCTGGTATTTTTCGCGATCAATCTGCGCCCGCTGCGCCCACTCAGCCGGGACTGGAAAATATCGATCCTCGCTCATTGCGCCCTCTCTCTCCCTCAAAATTGTATTGGTTTTGATTATAGAATATCAGCGCTATAAATTCATCCAATTTCTGTTGCGGGAATATCGCGCTCAAGCAAGAGATTGAGGGCGCTGTCAATGTCTGTTTGGCCGGACAATATGCCGGACAATATATTGTGGACCGCAAAACAGATAGGCATAAGAAGATCATGTTTTTGCGCCAGCTTGTGGAGGCTGTGCGCTGTGTGGATGCCCTCGCTGACAGATTTGCGTGTGCGCATAATATCGTCGAGATTTTGCCCCTCGCCGAGCGCCATGCCCAGCGAAGTGTTGCGCGACGCAATTGAGGTGCAGGTTAAGACGATATCGCCAATTCCCGACAAACCCATCAAAGTTTGACTTTGTCCGCCTAATTTTTGGCACAGCGCGAGGGTTTCGGCGAGTCCGCGTGTGATCAAAGCGGCGCGGGCGTTTTGGCCGAGTTTGCGTCCTTCGGCGATGCCGCAGGCGATCGCGAGCACATTTTTAACCGCGCCGCCAATTTGCGCACCGATAATGTCATCCGACGGGTAGAGCCTAAAATCAGGGGTTGAGAACATTTCGATCAGGCTTTGCGCTAGATCAGGCTTTGCTGCGAGCGTGAGAGCGATCGGTAATCCCTGCGCCGCCTCAGCGGCGAAGCTCGGGCCGGATAAGATCGCCACTTGCGCTTGAGGTAGCTCTTCAGCGACGATCTCTGACATCAAAGCGCCGCTATCTTGGCCGTCGCGCTGGGCTTCGATGCCTTTGCTACAGATTACGGCGATGACGGAATCTTCAATGTGAGGCTTTGCCGCGCGGATGATCGGTCGCAAAAACTGCGCGGGCGGCACAAAAAATAATATCGGACAAGAGCTTAATGCGTCAAAATTGCCGACGCCGCGAATATTCTGCGGCAAAACAATTTTAGGTAGAAAAAAGCGGTTTTCTCGGCTTTGGTTGATTGCTTGGATGGTTTCTTTTTCGTGCGCCCACAAAGTGATGGCGTGATTTTGCGCCAATCGAACGGCTAGAGCCGTGCCCCATGCGCCCGCGCCGATGATCCCAATTTTTTCGCTTTTGTTCATAAAATCTGATATCTTTCGATGAAGTTTTTGATAAAAAAAGATTGAAATTTTCATTTAGATGTTTACACTCTAATAGACACGTTTTTCACAAAATCTATTCTCCTTTTGTGAGGGGCGTCCGCTGTTTTGGGCCCAAAAACAAAAAGGCAAAAAAAGGCAAAAATATGAGCAAATCTCCGATAAATGTCTCTGCGAATAAAATAGACCCAATAAACTGTGGCATTATTCATAATGCCATAGACTTCAGGAAAATCGAGGATGGCGCAAAAGCCAGCGAAAATGAGCCTTTAAGCCTTGTGCGCGCCGATTGTTCGACAAAAGCGCAGATCATGGATGCCGCCGCCAAGCGCTTCGCCCATTATGGCTATAGCAAGACGACCATCGCTGACATTTCGGCAGATTGCAAAATGTCGGCAGGAAATATCTATCGCTATTTTGGAAGCAAGCTCGACATCGCCGCCGCCATCACCCATGATACAGGGGTTCAGGTGATTACGAATCTTAGGCAAAAAATTCAGCAAAAAACAAAGGCTCGGGATAGACTCCGAGTCTTTTTATTTTCAAGCCTGCGCACAACGTTCCGGCAGCTTGCCGAGACGCCACGACTTGTTGATATGGCCAATTCGGTGCGCAAACATCGACCTGAAGTGCGCCGCAAAATACGCAAAATAGAACGCCGCTTGCTCGTCGAAGTGCTGAAATATGGCCGCAAAACCGGAGAATTCCGCGTAGATTGCGCCCAGTCCACTGCGCGAGTCATTCAATGCCTTGTGAGCCGATTTCGATGGCCGCAATTGAGAGCTCCCGAAGCCAAGCTTCCTCGTCTTGAAACTGAGCTTGAAGGAACTTTGGCAATGGTTTTATCAGCGCTGGGTGCCGGGTGTCTCTTGGGCGCGATCATGCGCCGCCACCCCAAAATCGAAGATAACAGCCAAGAAAACAGCCAAGATAGTCGAGATGAAAGCGAAAAATATGAAGATGAAAAAGAAGAAAGAGAAATTGCCTGCCAGACTAATCCGAATAACGCCACTCAATAAAACTTTAAAACTTTTTCCAGAATTTCCTAAAGTTTTTTTAAAAACTTTTCTTCGAATCTCTCCATTTTAATCTAACTCCTTGCAATTCAAGTTTTTTCTTGAATATATGTCCGGTTAAAAAATCGAAAAAAAAATGAATATTTTTGATATTATTCATTGATTTTTATTTTTTTATGGCTTATATATAAGGGAAGGCAGATAAACAACCGGGGAAAAATTTCCCATAGACTTATAAGGAGAACAAAAATGACCAAGTCTATCAAAACTAATATCCGTTCTGTCGGTCGCAAAGCGCGTTCTGTTTTTGATTTCGCAGTGATCGCCTCATTGACGGGTTATGGCGTACTCTTCGTTTTAGAGGTGGCTAAGCTTCCTCTAGCGTAAATTTCGCCGAGATAGCGTCTTTATCATTTGACGCACGAGATAAGCGCGAGACATCATAGTTTTTGCAAAATGACTTATTGAAGTTTCGCGTCGGACATTGCTTTCCCCTCCCTTTTAGTAATGTCCGGTCTTATGAGCCGGAGGTACATATTGTCCTCCCTTCCCTGGCCTCCGGTTTTCCCCGACAATGTCTGTTCCCCCTAGCATGTCGGGCGCCCCCTCCCTCCTTCCCAAGATTCGGGAGGGGGCAATTATTTGGGGTTTTATTTGGGGTTTATAAATTCACATCAGATAAAGACCAGCGCGCGCGCGGCGCGGCGGTCAGCGGTGAACGGTGCCCTTGCGCGAGATGTTCGGCACCGACCCAAGCGATCATCGCGCCATTATCGGTGCATAAAGAGGGCGGCGGCGCGGTGAACTGATAGCCTCGTTGCTGCGCCATTTGCTGGAGGTCTCTTCTGATCGTCTGATTCGCTGCCACACCGCCTGCCGCAACAATATGTTTTGGTTGATTCCCGATTAGTTTTTCATGGCGGCGCATCGCCTGTGTGGTGCGATCAACAAGGCAATCGGCAGCGGCGCGCTGAAACGAAGCGGCAATGTCCATCTTTTTCTCCTCCTTTCTCTCTTCTTTTCCTTTTTTGTTCCCATTTTCATCTTCATTTTTGCTCTCACCCTCTATCAGGCGGCGCAAAGCGGTCTTCAATCCTGAGAATGAAAAATCACAATGCGGCTGGCCAAAAAAAGGCCGAGGCAAACTAAACCGCGTCTCATCGCCTCTTTGCGCCGCACGTTCAAGATAAGGTCCGCCCGGCCAACCTAAACCTAATAGACGCGCAGCTTTGTCAAAGGCCTCACCGAGAGCATCGTCTCTTGTCCGTCCCCATTCATGATATTGACCTAGTCCAAGAACCGAAATCAAAGATGTATGCCCTCCCGAAATCAATAAAAGCAAAAACGGATAGTCAATTTGATTCGGTTTCTTCGCCAAACGCACCGATAAAGCGTGCGCCTCAAGGTGATTGATCGCGCAAAAAGGCAGATCATGAATAACCGCAAACGCTTTGGCCGAAACCAGACCGATCATCACGCCGCCGATCAGACCCGGTCCGGCGGTGGCAGCTATGCCGCTGAGGTCGCAAAAGTCTACTTTTGCCTCGTCGAGCGCTTTTTGCGTCAGAACATCCATATGACTGATATGCGCCCGCGCCGCCAGCTCGGGCACGATCCCGCCATGCGGCGCGTGAAGCTCTTCTTGACTCCTGATGATATTAGCCAAAATCTCGCCGCCGCCATCCTTGTCGCGGCGCACCACGCCGACGGCGGTTTCATCGCAGCTGCTCTCTAGGCCTAAAATTAAAAACTCTTTCATGCGCGCCTCAAAACTTGCATATAACTTTTATAAATTATCATGTTTAAGACAAAAATATATATAGGCACCCGCGCGAGCCAGCTTGCGCAAATTCAGGCGCAACTTGCTGCCAACGCTTTGCGTCGTGAGAGCAAAGAAATTCATAATATCGAAATCGTCCCTTTGACCACAAAAGGCGATCTCATTCGCGATCGCCATTTGCGCGACCTCGGTGGCAAAGAACTCTTTGTCCATAATATCGAGGAAGCTCTATTGGCAGGCAAGATTGATCTCGCGGTTCATTCGCTCAAAGATATGCCTGCGGTTCAGCCTGCGGGCTTGATGATCGCGGCGATCTTGCCGCGCGCCGATCCGCGCGATGCGCTGGTGACAAAAAATAATATCCGCCATTTGCGCGATCTGCCCGAAGGCGCGCAGATCGGCACGGCCTCGCCGCGACGCCAGGCGCAAATTAAATTGATCCGCGCCGATCTTGAACCGGTGTTGTTGCGCGGCAATGTCGACACAAGGGTCAAAAAAATTATCTCCGGCGAATTGAATGCAGCACTTTTGGCGCTCGCCGGGTTAGAGCGAATCGGATGCGCCGACATGGCGTGCGCCCTTGAGCCAGATGAAATTTTACCCGCCGCGGCGCAAGGAACATTATGTATCGAATGTCGTGAAGATGATCAAAAGATGCACGCTTTATGCGCATCAATCCATGATGAAGCGACAGAAAAACTCATCACGGCTGAGCGATCGTTTTCATCGAGCTTTGGCGCTTCATGTTATGTGCCGGTCGCCGCGCTCGCCGAGTTTGACGGCGACGATATTTTTTTACGCACACAATTGATCGCGCCTGATGGCACACAAAGTTTTGTTGATGCGCGGCGCGGCGCAAAAAATGATGAACGATTATTAGGTCGCGCTGCTGCACAGCATATCGCCGGACAGGCCGGCGCGGATTTTCTCCGCAAGATCGGCGTGGATATGTCATTATAAAACGATATGAGCCTAACCATTTTGATCACGCGCCCCGAACCTGATGCGTCTCATTTCGAACAAATGCTTCAGCGTTCAAATGATTTGGATTGCCGAATCGTCAAATATCCTTTGACCGAAATTATTTTTGCATCGAATGTTTTTTCAAAAATCAGAGTCAATATCAACAGCATCAACAGCATCAACAGCGCACAATTTGTTGTGGCGACGAGCGCCAATGCGCTGCGCGCCGCGCTGCCACCAGAAATTTTTGCACTGCCGATTTTCACCGTCGGCACCGCCACCGCACACGAAGCGCGCCGCGCCGGGTTTGATCGAATCATTGCGGCGCAAAATGATCTGACGTCGCTTTCGCGCGCGATCATCGCGCAGTGCGACGCTCAGGCGGGCGGGCTGCTATATCTGACCGGACGCCATCGCGCCGGAAACTTGACTGCCTGTCTCGCGCGACGTGGCTTTAATGTCCGCGCTATCGAACTCTACGAGGCACGCGCCGCTAAAGAATTTTCACCGATGATTATTCAGGCCTTCCGCTCCGGCGCGATCAATGTCGTCAGTTTTTTTTCGCCGCGATCTGCGGAGATTTTTGCGCAGCTCGCGCGGCGGCATAATCTATGCGAGTCTTTAGGCGCGATGCGCGCGGCGTGTCTGGCGAGGTCGTCGGCAGCGCCTCTTGCGGGGTTGGGCTTTGGCGACTTGCGCATGGCGTCCGACAGGACAATTGAGGCGATGTGCGCGCTCATCGCTTCGTGCTAGGATGAGCTCAAAACAAACGAGGCGCAAAAATGGCGGATGATAAAAAATTTTTTTGGCAAAAAGCTTTTTGGGAGAAATTTAACCTGACCCTTTGGCTTGAGCGGCTGCGGATTGCAACGATGATTGGCGGCGGAGTCATTTTGGGCGCGGCGCTTTTTTGGCTGGCATTGACTTTGCCGCCCTTGCTGTCGGCGAATGTATCTGCGCCCGCGCCGTCTGCGCCGTTTTTGTCGCCGTCGGTGGAGGAGGCGCGTCAAGACCTCCATGACGAGTTTGCGCAGCAATTTGCTGAACTCAAAACAAACCACGCGCAAGCGCTTGCCCGTCTTGCGCAAGAGATGCACGATCAAGCGCGCAAGGATTTTGAATCTTTAGCGCGCCGCACGCATGTGCTTGAGCGTGATTTAGCCTCGCGACCTTTGCCGGGGGCGATCGCGTCGGTCAATGAATTGACGGCGTTAAAAAAAGATCTCGCCAAGCGAATCGACAATCTCAGCCGCCATGTTAGCTCGCCGTCGGGCAGTGAGTTCGCTTTGTTGGGCTTGGCGCTGTCGGCGTTGAAGCGCGCCGCGTCGAGCGGCCATGGGTTTGAAACCGAGCGCATCGCGTTGAAAGCCTTATTGCCGAATGCAAAAATTTTAGATGAAATGAGATCTTCGTCGCGCGCGGGCGTTCGACCGCGCTTAGCTCTGTCGCGCGACTTCGCCGCGCTTGCGCTGCGCGCGCGCGCGTACGCAGGCGCTCAAGGAAGCATCTGGGATCGCCTGCAGCAATTTGTGTCGCAGATCGTTCGTGTGCGGCGCGTCGGCGCGCTCAAAGGCTCGAGCGCTGTGGCGATTTTATCGCGCATTGAAGCGCGGGTTGATGAAACAAATTTTCCCGCCGCGCTCGAAGAAGCGCGCGCGCTCAACGCAAGCCAAGAGCCGCGCGCCGCTTTGATGTCTGACGCGCTGCGTCCCTGGCTCAAAGATGTCCGCGCACGACAGGCATTGGATGAAGGCCTGCGGCGTCTCGATATCCGAGTCCATGAGATATTGTCGGATGTGATCAATAAAGAAAACGCCCTCAAAAAAATAAAAGAAACCAAAAAAATAGAAAAAAGAGTTAAACGATGATTCTCGCGCGTGTCGTTTGGATGCTCGTGCTCGCGGTGCTCGGCGGAGTTTGCGCGGCGTGGCTGGCAGGTCATCCGGGCTGGATCACCGCACGCTGGCTCGGCTGGCAAATAGACACCTCAATCGCCGCGCTGATCGCATTTTTGGCTTTGATCGCAGGCGCTTTTTTGCTCTTGCGGCGCTTGGTCAAGATATTTATGAAATAAGAAACTCTTAAGCCGCTGTAGCTCAGCTGGTAGAGCGGCGCATTCGTAATGCGTAGGTCGGGTGTTCGAGTCACCCCAGCGGCACCATAATAGACACCATTTAGAATCTTTCTAAAAGAAAAATGCAAATTATTCTTGACAAGAATGTTTTTTTTCTATGCAATGAGCCAAAACTGGCCAACAAGGCTATTGTTAGGGGAAATTCAAGGGGAGAAAACCATGCACATCATTCAGAATTTTTTCGTTCGCGTGAGCGCTTTAACGGCTTTTGTTATCGCTTTTTCCGTGATCGGCATCGATGAAGCTCAAGCGGTCAAAATGAAAATGGATACCGCGATGGGACAAATTGATCTGTCGGTGGATACGATTGCCTCCGTTGGTGTTTCGGTCCGCACGAGTCCACGCGATTATGATTGGATTTCTTCTGCCAATGGAGGCCGTGATGGCGTTCGTGATCTTCCTGCTTGTGGCGACGCGAATTTTGGCCGACCGGGTTGTTTAGCTGTGGTTCCAACGGCTACAGGAGGAATTGTTCGGTTTAAAAGCTCTGCTGACAACAATTTTGCAGGCAATCAAAATGTTGATGATGGCCGCATCAACTTTGATCAAGGCGATGTTACCGCGCTGACGCTTAAAGTTCTGACCGACATTCAAGCCGATCTCCCGACCGAATATGGCGATTTCACCGCGTTTATGCGCTTGACCGCCTATGCTGACCCGATCTTGCGGCGCAATTCGTCCTATGAGCGCGTCGGCTTGGATGATGCCGCCAAGCGCGAGCTCGGGCGCGATGTTAAAATTCTCGACGGCTATCTGTCGTGGGATTGGGATCTCCCTGTGGGTGCTGGCATCGGCGACCTGCCGTTCAATCTGCGCGTCGGCAAGCTGACAACCAATAATTGGGGCGAGGCAACTTTTTCGCTCTCAGGCATTGCGGCGAGCATCGTCGTCGATGTCCCCGCCGCAAGACGCGCGGGCGCTGAAATCAAAGAGGTGATCCAGCCTGAATATATGATTTATGGCTCCATCGGCCTGCCGTTTGATATCAGCGTGGATGCCTATTATCAATTCCATCACACGATTTGGAATCTCGATGTCAGCTCTTCGCCGACAGCAACCTCCGATGTTGGCAATCCGGGCAACGCGCAAGGCGGCTTTTTGTGGCTCTCAGGCTCGTCTACGACGGGCACGTTTCGCCGCAATTGCGCGCTGCCAGGAGCCCCCTGTAGCACGGATAGCCTTGTCCATTTTCAAACCAAATTTGATGACCCTGGCTATGCCAATAGAACCGCTGAACAATGGCGCACGGAATTGGGCGAGCTTAATGTGATGCCGATCAGTTTCGTTGATGCTGATGATCAGGGTCAATGGGGCGTTCGATTCAGCTATTACCTCGACAGCCTCACGCTCATTCCCTCTATGGGCGATGCGATGGGAGGCTTCATGTCAGACAGCTTTGTTTTGCCGGGCATTGAATTTACTTTTTCCTATCAAAATGTCCATTCGCGTGTCCCTTATGTGCAGGTTAGATCTGCCGGTAGGCCAACTTTAACCCTTGCTGTTCAAGGCGGCACAAGCACGGCAGGTGCCATATCGCTTGCAGGAGCAGGCTGTGCGGGGACCAGCGCTGGTGCCGCAGCCGTCGGTGCGCCCGGCGCTGCAGGAATTAGAGGGTTACTCGCAGGGCTTGGTGCTTTGGGTGCTACTTATAATTTAGATCCTAGGCATTTTGCCGATATAAGCGATGTGCAGGCTTTTGTGAATCTCCGCGCGCCCGCAGACCCAGATGCTGGAGATGATGCGCCGCCAGCGCCGGCTATCACGAACACGCCTCTTTCCCTCTTTGATGCAGGATGCCGAGTCGTGGTTGCACAATCTTCGACTGCATTGCCTGCAGCTCTTTCGGCCGCTCTTCCAGGAGGTGGCGTAGGCGGTCTTCCAGTTGTGGGAGCAGAAACTTTATCCCTCCAGCATAACTCGCGCTTGGATTTTTTCTATCCTGAAGACATCAAAATACTTGGCTTCGGCTTTAATACGACTATTCCTTGGTTGGAATGGGGTCTTCAGGGTGAAGTTTCTTGGCGGCCAGATATGCCTTTGCAAGTCGATACCACCGAGCAAATTATAGGCAGTGCTTTCAATCAATGTATTCAATGGGGGCTTGGCGTGGTCGGCGCTAGTCTTAATCCCCAGGCCACGCAAACCGGGTGCACGGCTGCGGCATTCACTGCGGATCCAGTCGGCACTGTTAATAACATTCAAAATTATGTCGCTATACCTTTCGTTGAAAGTAGTATGATTAACTTCACGATTGGCGCAACAGCGCTTTATACCGGATCCGATCCGCTCGTGAGCTTGCTTCGCGCCGATCAATTGATAGTCTTGGGCGAGTATAATGTTATTTCCTTCGATAAATTGCCGACCGCGCCAAGTTCACGCACCCAGGCAAATGCAGCGACAGGCACGGTAGGTAATCTTCAAGAACCATCGCTCGCTTGTATTGCGCGTTCCGGCACGGAATTGCCCTTAGGCGGCCTGCTTGGACTTGATACCCTAGGTAATGAGGAGTGCACCGCAGATGAAATCTCAATGGGCTACACAATCTTGGCTTTGATAGATTATAACAATGTTTTTGGCACCGCATGGCGGCTGAGGCCTTCGCTTGCTTTGCGTCATGGCGTTCGCGGCAACACGCCGAGCCCTGTCCCCGGCTGGCGCGAGGATACATTTACTGTGACCGCCGCTGTTGAAGCCAACTTCCAAAACACTTGGACAATGCGCGCAAGCTATATCGGCTATTTTGATTTCGGAAGCGGCGACTACAACGGCAATTCCGGAAACGATACATTCTCGTTTAATGTCAGCTATGCGTTCTAATATGTGTTCTAATATGCGCTTTAATTCAGAAATTTTTGTGCAATTGGCGCTATTTGTGTCATAGGCGAAAATATCCGGAAATGTGCTATAATCGTGCTATAATCGTGCTATAATCGAACCCATTATCTAATGCGTTCTAACCTCAGGAGGGAAAGAAAGATGAAAACATATACAACATATAAAAGGCTTAGCTTTTTTGCCGCATTGATTGTCGGCGTCGCTCTTGCGAGCACAGCCTATGCCGAAGTTCCTGCATCTCAGGTCAATCGACTCGGCCGTGATCTCACGCCGTCGGGCGCAGAAAAAGCTGGCACCGGATCCATCCCGGCTTGGACCGGAGGCCTCTCTGGTATCCCGCGCGGAGTTAGCTGGAAACCTGGTTCAGGAAAGCCTCATCAAAATCCGTTCGCAGGTGATAAACCGCTTTACACCATCACACCGGGCAATATGGGCAGATATAGCAACCAGCTCACCGAAGGCTATAAGGCTTTGTTCAACACCTATAGCACTTTTACCATGCCGGTTTATAAATCGCGCCGCTCTTGCGCTCTGCCAAAGTTCGTCTATGAATCCAACAAGCGCAATGCGCAAGTCAGCAGATTGGTCGGCGGAGGTAATGGCGTCTCTGAGGGCATTATGGGATCACCTTTCCCTATCCCCAACAGCGCGCTCGAAATCATCTGGAACCACACTTTGCGCTATCGCTCCTTTAAGGTCACGCGCGAGTTTACCGCTGCGACACCTTCCGTTTCAGGCGTATGGACAGGCGTTACCGTCCAGGATGAAGCCATCCTGCAATGGTCAGACCCAGGTAAAAAACGCGCCGAAGGGCTGAATAATATCTCAATCTATTATATCGCCCATACCACCGCGCCCGCGCGATCGGCCGGATCGGTGATCCTCGTCCATGAAAGCCTCAACCGCGCCGTCGAACCTCGCAAGGCTTGGCAATATTCGCCAGGCACTCGACGTGTCCGACGCGCGCCGAACATCGCTTATGATAATCCGGGCACCAACTCCGATGCGCTCTCAACATCCGACAGCTTCGATGGCTATAATGGCGCCCCCGATCGCTACGATTGGACCGTCATCGGAAAATCCAACAGGATCATCTCCTATAATAACTACCAGACCGCGCTCGCGCCGATTAACACGCTGCTTACCTCGCGCCATCTCAACCAGCAATATGCCCGCTATGAGCTCCATCGCGTTTGGACGATTGAAGCCAATCTCAAACCTACCGCGCGCCATGTCTATACACGACGCGTCAAACATATCGACGAAGATGCTTGGCGCATCGCAACAACTGAGCTCTATGATAGCCGCGGCGAATTGTGGCGCGTTCAAGAAATGCGGCAGGTGCAATTCTACGAAGTGCCTCTGTGCGGCGGATCTGGCGAAATCGTCTATGATCTGCAGGCCGGTCGGTATGTTGTGCTCGCTCTGCGCAACAATACTGATGGTCTAAATTACTTCGCTGATGAGCTCGATGTCCGTCGTTATACACCGGCGTCTATTCGTCGTCTTGGCAAACGTTAAACTCAATGGGCAGATATGGCTTATGCCTAGCTGTCATTTGCTCATTCGCCATCGCATCTAGCGCGCTGGCGCGTGAGACTTCACCTGCGGCTTTGTCTTCTAAGATCGCCGATAAGCGCTTATTGCTCGATGTCACCCGCGCAGGTGATCGCCTTGTCGCTGTCGGTGCTTTTGGCCATATTCTCCTATCCGATGATCGCGGAAAGACCTGGAATCAGGCAAAATATGTGCCTGTTTCTTTGACTCTCTCGGCGGTTCATTTCCCCAGCAAAAATATCGGCTACGCTGTCGGACAGGATAATGTCATCCTAAAGACAAAGGATGGTGGCCAAAATTGGAAACAGGTTCATATTGATCCTGACACTCAAGATCCGGTCAGTCGAAACCATGCCTTCGCCGACGAGCCCAATGATTGCGGGGGTAAAAAAGAACGCGACAATTGTTTAATCCCTCTGTTGTCTGTTCATTTTCTTGATGATAATCGTGGAATTGCGCTCGGCGCGTTTGGCCAGGCGCTCTCGACGCGCGATGGTGGGCAAACATGGATTTGGCGGCCTTTTCCTCCGGTGCTGGTCAAAAACGAATTTCAAGACCCTGCTGATCCGAATGATGATTATGAGCCTATTCAAGCTCATCTCAATAGCATCACCCAGACTTCAAACGGCAATATCTATGTTGCGGCTGAATATGGCTCTGTCTATCGCTCGACAGATGGCGGCAGGACTTTTCGCCCCTTCGCGACAGGGTATAATGGATCTTTCTGGGGCATGATGTCGCTTGGCAATTCGATTCTTGCTTATGGCATGCGCGGCAATGTGTGGCGCTCTGATAATGATGGCCGCTCATGGCGCAAACTCGATACCGACGGCGCGCGGCAATCGTTTCAAGATGGTCTGCGCTTTACCAATGGCGACATCGTTTTAGTCGGACTCAATGGCGTCGTGGCCATCAGCCGCGATAATGGCAAGAGCTTCCGCGCTTTCACGAGACCAGAGAGAAAAGGGTATGCAGCATTGGCCGAAGGTGCTAATGATAATATCATCCTTTTTGGAGAAACTGGCATACAGCAGATGCCGCTTCGTCGATTGTCTCGCTGATTCAAAATATGGGCCGTGTTGACAGAAAAAAAGCTTTTATTACCGGCGCGGCTTCAGGCCTCGGGCGCGCGACGGCCGAGCTTTTTGTCCGCGAAGGCGCTCAAGTTGCGCTCGCCGACATCAACGAAGAAGGCGCTCAAGAAGTCGCGCAGCAGATTGGATCGCAAGCTCATGCTTTTGCGCTCGATGTCCGCGACGAGCAGCAATGGAAGCAAGCGCTCAATCAAGCCCATGAGGCCATGGGGGGAATCAACATTCTTGTCAACAATGCGGGCATTGGCGGCGGCGGCACGGTTGAGGAGACCGACTTTGATACATGGAAAAACATCATGGCGGTTGATGCCGATTCGGTGTTTTTAGGCTGCAAATATGCCCTGCCTTTGATGAAGGCTCATGCGCCAGGGGCGATCGTCAACATATCGTCGATTGCCGGGCTGATCGCCGGACATAATATGGCCTCTTACAATGCGGCGAAAGCGGCGGTGTGGCTGTTATCGAAGTCGGTGGCGCTGCACTGCGCGCGGCAGGGCTATAACATACGCTGCAACTCGGTTCATCCGACCTTCATCAACACACCGATCCTTGATCGCATGAAGCAGATGGTCGGCGAGGAGGAATTATTCGCTAAGCTCGGGCGGCAGGTGCCGCTAGGACATGTTGGCCAGCCCGATGACATTGCCTATGCGGTGCTTTATCTTGCCTGTGATGAATCTAAATTCGTGACTGGCGCTGAACTTAAAGTTGATGGTGGAATCAGCGCGATGTAGTATAACGGAGCTATGTTTCGTTCAAAGCCTCGTTTAATTCTTGCCTGTATTCATCGCAAAAACTCTGATCCAGCGATGGTTGGCCGTGCGCTTGCGGCGCGCGGCATTGAGCTGGATCTGCGCAGCGCGGTTTTTGGCGATGATCTGCCCGATCTCGACCTTTATGACGGACTGATTATTTTCGGCGGGCCGCAGAGTGCTAATGACGAAACCGCCGAATTGCTCGCCGAACATCGTTTGATTGAAAAAGCTTTAACGATCAACAAGCCGCTTTTGGGCATTTGCTTGGGCGCACAGATGCTCGCCCGCGCGCTCGGCGGCACGGTGCGCGAAAAAGAAACCGGACATGTCGAAGTCGGGTTTTACAAAATCACTGCGAAGGAAAATCAAGAGAGCGATCAAAAGGGGGATCAAAGGAGAAGTCAAAAAAATGAGCTTTTTTCGCCTTCCTTGATGGCTTACCAGTGGCACCGCGAGGGCATTTCATTGCCGCAAAATGTCGATGAGCTCGCCCAAGGCAGCGAGTTTTTTCCCGTTCAAGCTTTTTGGGATGGCCAGCGCGCTTATGGGCTGCAATTTCATCCCGAAGTCGATTTTGCGATGATCCGCCGCTGGCTCAGGCGCGACCGGCACGAAGATCATCGCTTGCGCCGCCCAGGCGCGAGGCCCTATTGGAGTCATCTCACCGATTATATGGTGCATCATCGCGCGATGATCAAATGGCTGAATAGATTTTTAGATGTTTGGCTCAAGCCTCAAGGAGATGCCAGATGATTATCACAACAACACATCAGATCGCCGGAGTTGAGATCAACTCTTATCTCGGCGTTATCGTCGGCGAGGCGGTGATGGGCATCAATGTCTTCCGTGATTTTTTTGCTTCTGTGCGCAATATCGTCGGCGGGCGCGCGGCGAGCTACGAAAAAGCGCTCGCCGAAGGCCGCCGCGCCGCCTTCGGCGACCTCGAAGCGCGCGCCGCCGAAATCGGCGCTGATGCCGTCATCGGCGTCGATCTCGACTACGAAGTCGCCGGCAATGGCGGCATGCTGATCGTTTCGGTCAGCGGCACGGCGGTCAAGCTCGCCTGAGAGAGTACACCAGATTATGGTGGAGCCGAGGGGAGTCGAACCCCTGACCTCAGCAGTGCGATTGCTGCGCTCTCCCAACTGAGCTACGGCCCCTTAAAAATATCCATAAGAAATATGCCAAGAATATATTGTCTTTATCTTATGCCCTGATATGCTCTTTGACGCAACAAACTTGAAATATTTATGAAAGCCCAACCTCGATGATCATCGCGCTTTATTCTCTGTTTGAGACCATCATTCAGATTTACATTTATATCCTGATCATTTCCGCTGTGCTGAGCTGGTTGGTGGCCTTTGATCTGCTCAACACGCATTCGCGCGCGGTGCAGACCATTCGGCTGGCGCTGTTTCGCCTGACCGAGCCTTTATTACATCCGATCCGGAGGTTTTTGCCTGATCTGGGCGGCATCGACATTTCGCCGGTGATCTTGATTGTGTTGTTATGGTTCGTCAGAGATCTTTTGCGCGAGGTCTTTTTTAATGTTTAATGTGCGCGCGGTTTCCCTGTGAGCGCTGAGCTGATCGATGGCAAAAAGCGGGCGGAAATTGTCTATCAAAATTGTGCCGTGCAGATCGCGCGGTTCAAGCAAAGCTATCACGCCGCGCCTCACCTGACCGTTATCATCGCTGGCGACGATCCGGCGAGTCAAGTCTATGTCAATTCAAAAAAGAAAAGAGCGGAAAAGCTCGGCATGGCTTCTGAAGTTCTTGTCCTGCCCAAAGATGTCGCGCCGCGTGACTTGCTCGCGCATATTGAACGCTTGAACCGCGATCAAAATGTTCACGGGATTCTTGTCCAATTGCCGCTGCCCGATCATTTAGACAAAAATCAAGTCATCGCCGCGATTGATCCGCAAAAAGATGTCGATGGGCTGACACCAACAAATGCCGGGCGGCTCGTGCTTGGCCTTGCGGGGTTGCGACCCTGCACACCGCAAGGCTGTGTGCTTTTAGCTCAAGAGGCATGTTCTGATTTAACCGGTCTTGAGGCGGTCATCATTGGACGCTCACCTCTTGTGGGTCGTCCGCTCGCTTCATTGCTGTTGCACGAAAATTGCACGATCACGATCGTGCATTCACGAACCCGCGACCTGCCTCAATTATGCCGCCGCGCTGATCTTCTCATCGCTGCCGCCGGACGTCCGCGCCTCGTGCGCGGCGATTGGATCAAGCCGGGCGCGATCGTCATTGATGTCGGAATTCATCGTCAAACGCAAAACGGCGCAAAACGCCTTGTGGGTGATGTCGCTTTTGATGAAGCTGTTGAAGTCGCCGCAGCGATTACGCCGGTGCCCGGCGGCGTCGGCCCGATGACAGTCGCTTGTCTGATGAACAACACTTTGCGCGCCGCTTTCTGGCAGAAGACCGGCAAGCTTTAATTCTTGTTCTTCTGCCAGTAAAGAAGTTTAAGACGCAGTGCCGCAAGGCGCATAAAGCCTTCAGCGTCTTTGTGATCGTAGGAGAGTGCGTCTTGATCAAAGCTTGCATATTCCCGATCATAAAGAGGTGCCGCGGCTTTGCGCGCGATCGGCCAGATATTGCCTTTGTAAAGTTTAAGCCGCACCTCGCCGGTGATGTTCTTTTGGCTGGTATCGATCAAAGCCTGCAACATTTCGCGCTCCGGCGAAAACCACAGGCCTTTGTAAATCAATTCAGCATAAAGCGGCATGATCTGATCTTTCAAATGCATTGCGCCAGCGTCCAACGTGATCTCTTCAAGTAGCCGATGAGCCTGCTGAAGAATCGTCCCGCCCGGCGTCTCATAGATGCCGCGAGACTTCATGCCGGTTGTCCGATTTTCGATCATATCGATGCGGCCAATGCCATGTGCGCCGCCAATCTCATTGAGCCTTTGCAGCAATTTTGCCGGAGATAAAGCCTCGCCATCAACACTGATCGCATCGCCGTGTGCAAAACCGATCTCGACAAAAACAGAATCATCCGGCGCGTTTTCCGGCGCAACGCTGATCTGGCAAGCCTCTTCAGGAGCTTCAGCCTCCATATCTTCGAGAATGTTGCCCTCGCTTGAGTGGTGGAGCAAATTCGCGTCCATCGAAAAAGGCGGCGTATGTTCGGGCTTGTCTTCGATAGGAATCTGATGCTGCCGCGCATAATCAACCAATTGATGCCGCGTCGTCATATCCCACAGGCGCCAGGGGGCGACGACCGCGAGATCAGGCGCAAGCGCTGCGTAAGTCAATTCAAATCTGATCTGGTCATTGCCTTTGCCGGTCGCGCCATGACAGAGCGCATCGGCACCGATCTGCCGCGCAATCTCAACCTGCTTTTTGGCGATCAAAGGCCGCGCGATCGCCGTGCCGAGCATGTAGCGGCCCTCATAAAGCGCGTTGGCGCGAAACATCGCAAACACATAATCGCGCACGAATTCCTCGCGCAGATCTTCGATGAAAATCTCACGCGCACCCATTTGTTCGGCTTTTTTGCGCGCTTTGTTGAGATCTTCTCCTTGTCCGAGATCAGCGAGAAAGGGCGCGACCTCGCAGCGATAATTTTCTTGCAGCCATTTCAAAATGACCGAAGTGTCTAATCCACCTGAATAGGCTAGAACGATTTTCTTGAACTGAGTCATGAGGCGCTTACTCTTTCTTTTTGCGCCGTGTGCGCCGTTTTGAGCTGGCCGCAAGCGGCCATAATATCACTGCCGCGCGCGCGTCTGATCGGCGCAGCATAGCCCGCACGGTTGATGATCGCGGCGAAGGCCTCGATCCGCTGCGGCGATGAGGGGGCAAAATCCGCATCTGGCCAAGGGTTGAACGGAATCAAGTTAATTTTCGCTGGAATGCCCGCAATCAAACGCGCGAGCGCGCGCGCGTCTTCGTCTTTGTCATTGATGTCTTTGAGCATCACATATTCAAAAGTGATCCGCTTGGAGTTCATCAAGCCCGGATAATCGCGACAGGCTTGCATCAAAGCTGTGAGGTCGTATTTTTTATTGAGCGGCATGATCTGGTTGCGCACTTTGTCATGCGCTGCGTGGAGCGATATAGCCAGCCGAACACCAGTTTCTTCACCGAGTCTTTTGATCGCAGGCACGATGCCCGCCGTGGAGACTGTCACGCGTCTTCGAGAAAAAGCGAGACCATCGCCATCACAAAAAATTTTGATCGCAGCAATCACCGCGTCAAGATTTAACAAAGGCTCGCCTTGCCCCATCATCACGATATGCGTGATCGCGCGCGTCTTTTTTTGATGCCAAACATCGAGCTCATCAAAGGCAAGCATGGTTTGCGCGACGATCTCGCCGCCGCTTAAATTGCGGGAAAATCTCTGTGTGCCGGTATGGCAAAACCGGCAAGTCAATGTGCAGCCGATCTGGCTCGACAGACATAATGTGCCGCGATCTTCTTCCGGAATGAATACTGTTTCGATCATGCCTTGGTCTTTCATTTGTAGCAGCCATTTGCGTGTGCCATCTTGGGATATTTGTGTGCGTGCAATTTTTGGCCGCGTCAGATCAAATGCTTGATTGAGGGCAGAACGAAAATCTTTTGCCAAAGTCGTTATTTTTGAAAAATCACGAGCACCCTCAACATAGAGGCCGCGCCAGATCTGTGCGGTGCGCATGGCTCTTTGCGCCTCATCGACGCCGAGCTCAGCAAGATGATGCGGTAAATTTTGTTTGGCGATCGCCCAAAATGATTTCTTCGCTGTTTCTTTCATGGGCAATTCTCAATCAAAATCCCGATCCCGCGCGTCACGCCTTTGAGTGAATAAAGATCACGAATTTTGTCGCCATTTTCGAGCTCGGCGTGGATTTCCATATCATAGCCTGCTTTCATCACAGCGATAATTCTCGGCTCGTCATCGATATTGTCCGGCCATGCCCATTGAGCCTCAGAGCCCGAGCGGCTGGCACCAGAGAAAAGTTGAAACTCGGTGTCGGCCACGCGCAGCACCGTTTGACTGTCGGGGGCAAGCGCTTGACCGGCATTCATCGCAATCTCATTGCGGGTTTTTTGTCCCGGCGCGCTGCTCGCGCGTCTTGTGATGATTAAAGAGGCCTCGCGCGGCGGCTTCGTCCTCGGCGACATCGCGACCGGCTGCGACGACAGCGCGCAGACCTGCTGCCCGTCTTGCATATAGGCGAAAGCCTCCCAGTCGGCGGACTGGTCCAGTTTCTGGTGTCCTGCCGGAAGACCATAGGCCGACACAGATGCAAATAGCCCGATTCCCGCGATCAGCAAGGGCAAAAGGTTCGTCATAAGGCAAGACCCTTCTTTATTTAGTCGATTTTTGATTCTAGCATGAGCCGTGATATTTGTTGTATAACTTGTTTATCAACAACAATAAAGAGGAGGTCAAATGAAAGCTGTTATCTGCAAGGCCTATGGTCCGCCGGAAGATTTAGTCGTCGAGGAGGTCGCCGACCCCACGCCGGGCGCCGGACAGGTGCTGGTCAAAGTGGCTGCGGCCTCGGTCAATTTTCCGGACGTTTTGATCATCCAGAATAAATACCAAATGCAGGTGCCGCCGCCTTTTTCGCCCGGCGGTGAAATCTCGGGCGAGGTCATCGCTTTGGGCGAGGGCGTCACCCAGCTTCAAGTTGGCGCGCGCGTCATTGGCTCTTGCGGCTTCGGCGGCTTTGCGGAAAAAACCGTCGTTGATGCGACGCGCTGCCAGCCAGTTCCCGAGGGCATGGACATAACCACAGCGGCGGCGTTTTTGATGGCTTATGGAACGTCGATGTATGCGCTCAAGGATCGCGCTGAGCTGAAGGCGGGCGAGAATTTGCTCGTGATGGGAGCGGCGGGCGGTATCGGACTGGCGGCGGTTGAAATCGGCAAAGTGATGGGCGCGCGTGTCATCGCGGCTACGTCCAGCGAAGAAAAAAACGCACTTTGTCGCGAACATGGCGCCGACGAGACGATTTTATATCCCACCGGCAAATTATCGCGCGAACAGCAAAAAGAGTTTTCCGAAAACATCAAATCTCTGACCGGCGGGCAGGGCGCTGATGTTGTCTATGATCCCGTTGGCGGCGATTATTCCGAGCCGGCTTTGCGCGCGACAAATTGGGGCGGCCGCTTCTTGGTGCTCGGTTTTGCCGCCGGAGAGATACCGCGCATTCCGCTCAATTTGGCTTTGCTTAAAGTCTGCCAGATTGTCGGCTCGTTTTGGGGGGCGTTCACGATGCGCTATCCGGAGCGCAATCAGGCAAATTTCAACGAGCTGGCGGTATGGTATGGCGAAGGCAAGATCAAGCCTTATGTGTCAAAAACCTATTCTCTTGAAGAGACTTCGCAGGCGCTGCAAGATATGGCCGCGCGCAAAGTGAAAGGCAAAATCGTCGTCTTGCCGAAAGGCTAAAGCGTTTTCTGCGGCATATAATCTCTCGACTGCATCTCATTGAGTCGCGACGCAGCGCGTTCAAACTCAAAGCTCCCGTCGCCCTGCGGATAAAGCCGATCAGGATGATCGGCAGCGCTGGCGATCAGAACAACGCGGTTATCATAAAGCGCGTCGATGAGGTGAACAAAGCGCCTGGCTTCATTGCGCTTAGGGGCTGTCAAGATCGGAATGCCGTCAAGCAAAATCGTATGAAATGTGCGCGCCAAAGCAAGGTAATCCGCGCCGCCGAGCGGGCGCGCGCATAGATCATCAAAATGAAATCGCGCAACGCCCATCGCTTGCTGCAACACTGGAATTTTGCGCCCTTGCACCTCCAGCGAACAAGGGCCGGCGCGCCCATAGGTCAGCCGCTTGAAGGTTTCGTCGAGCGCATGAGAATTGTTAATATGATAACGCTCGGTGCCGATCATCGCTTCGCGGCGATAATCCAACCCCGCGCCCAGCGCGATGATCTTCGCTTTTTGTTTCAGCAATTCAATGAAAGGCAGAAATCGCGCGCGGTTTAGCCCGCCGCGATAGAGATCGTCGGGCGCGCGGTTGGATGTCGCAACAAAAATTAGCCCATGACCGAGAAAGCCCGTGAACAGCCGACCCAATATGGACGCATCGGCGATGTCATGGACTTGAAACTCGTCCAAACAGAGCACATCGCTCTCTTGAGCAATGCGCCGCGCGAGCGGCGCAATCGGATCGCCTTCCTCCTCATCGCGCAGGACGCGCAGCCTTTCATGCGTCGTTTGCATGAATTCGAGAAAATGCGTGCGTTTCTTTTTTCGGATCGGCAGCGCGTCAAAAAATAGATCCATCAGCATCGATTTACCGCGCCCGACGCCGCCCCAAAGATAAAGGCTTGAAGCGCGATTGCGCGAACGCTGAAACCAACGCCAGCGTTTTTTCTGCGTGAGTGCGCAAAAAAGCGCATCAAGCTGTTCGACCGCGCTCTGCTGCTCTTGATCGAATGTCAATTGCCCTTGCGCAGTGAGTTCTTGGTAATCTTTGAGGAAAGACGAACGCATGAGGTGCCCGATCAGGCGCGGCGCGTGATCATCATTTTTTTGATCTCAGCGATCGCTTTGGCCGGATTCAAGCCTTTCGGACAGGCTTTGGCGCAATTCAAGATCGTGTGGCAGCGATAGAGGCGAAATGAATCTTCAAGCTCATCGAGTCGCGCGCCGGTATTTTCGTCGCGGCTGTCCATAAGCCAGCGATGGGCCTGCAAGAGCGCTGCCGGACCTAAATAACGCTCGCCATTCCACCAATAGCTGGGGCATGAGGTCGAACAGCAGGCGCATAAAATGCACTCATAAAGCCCGTCGAGCTTTTCGCGCTCTTCCACCGATTGGCGATGTTCGCCTTCAGCCGGCGCAGGCGCTTGGAGCCAAGGCTCTATCCTTTGGTAATGGGCGTAAAACTCGCTGAGATCGGGGACGAGGTCTTTGACGACTTCGCAGCTCGGCAGAGGATAGATCGTGATCACGCCGCGATAATCATCGATCGCCTTGAGACAAGCGAGACCATTGACGCCATTCATGTTCATCGCGCACGAGCCGCAAATGCCCTCGCGGCACGAGCGGCGAAAGGTCAGTGTCGCGTCGATCTCGTTTTTGATTTTGATCAGCGCGTCGAGCACCATCGGGCCGCATTCGTCGCTGTCGATGTGATAAATGTCCATGCGCGGATTTTCGTCGCTGTCGGGATTCCAGCGATAGATTTTGAACCGCTTGACGTTCTTCGCTCCTTCCGGCGCGACAAATACGCGCCCGCGTCCGGTGATTTTTGAATTGCGCGGCAATGTTAGCTGAACCATAGAATCATTCTCCTGTCTGACAGAATAGAGGTTGGATGCGCATCAATAAACTCTTTCTTTGGGGGGTATATATTCGACATCCTCGCTCAAAGTATGGGCGTGCACCGGACGCAGCGCGAGCCTTGTTTGCCCACGCTCATCGAGCCATGAGAGGCTGTGTTTCATCCAGTTTTTATCGTCGCGATTGGGAAAATCTTCACGCGCGTGGCCGCCGCGGCTTTCCTCGCGCGCGCGCGCCGATTGCGCCGTCACCAGAGCTTGGCGAATCAGATTATCAAATTCCAGCGTCTCAACGAGATCGCTGTTCCAGATCAAAGAACGGTCCGATACGGCGATGTCTTCGATGCTCGCAAAAATTTCGGAAATTTGCTGGCAGCCTTGTTGCAGCACATCGCCGGTGCGGAAAACGGCACAATTTTCTTGCATCGAGCGCTGCATGCGCAGGCGCAATTCCGCCGTCGGGATGGAGCCGTGCGCGTTGCGAAACCGATCGAGACGCGCTAGACTTTGCTCTCCCGCGCCTTTCGGCAGATCAGGCAGACGCATATTGGGCGTCAATAATTGCGCCGCGCGCAGAGCCGCTGCGCGGCCAAACACAACAAGATCAATCAGCGAGTTTGAGCCCAACCGGTTCGCGCCATGAACCGACACGCAAGCCGCCTCGCCGACAGCCATCAGACCGGGCACAATCGCTTCGGAATCTTGACTCGTCGGATTGATAACCTCGCCCATATAATTCGCCGGAATGCCGCCCATATTATAATGAACGGTCGGCAAAACCGGTATGGGCTCGCGGGTCACATCGACGCCAGCAAAAACCCGCGCCGATTCGCTGATGCCCGGTAGGCGCGTCGCCAAAATTTCGGGATCAATATGATCAAGATGAAGAAAAATATGATCTTGATGCGCGCCGACGCCGCGTCCTTCACGAATTTCGATCGTCATGGCGCGGCTGACGACATCACGCGACGCCAAATCCTTCGCCGAAGGCGCGTAGCGCTCCATGAAGCGATCGCCCTGCGCGTTGACCAAATAGCCGCCTTCGCCGCGTGAGCCCTCAGTGATGAGGCAGCCCGCACCATAAATGCCGGTCGGGTGAAATTGCACGAATTCCATATCTTGCAGAGGTAGCCCAGCGCGCAAAATCATGGCGTTGCCGTCGCCGGTGCAGCTATGCGCCGAAGTGCACGAAAAATAAGCGCGACCATAGCCACCCGTCGCTAAAATGACGCTCCCCGCGCGAAAGCGATGCAAAGTCCCGTCTTCAAGCGAAAGCGCTGTCACGCCGCAGCAGGCACCTTGTTCATCCATGATGAGATCAAGAACAAAATACTCAATGAAAAAATTCGCCTGATGACGCAAAGACTGACCATAAAGCGTATGCAAGATCGCGTGGCCAGTGCGATCGGCTGCCGCGCAGGTGCGCTGCGCGATGCCTTCGCCAAAATGAGTCGTCATGCCGCCAAAAGCGCGCTGGTAGATTTTGCCCTCCTCAGTGCGCGAAAAAGGAACGCCGAAATGCTCCAGCTCATAAACCGCCTCCGCCGCATGGCGGCAGAGATATTCTATCGCATCCTGATCGCCGAGCCAGTCCGAGCCTTTGACCGTGTCATACATATGCCAGCGCCAATTATCCTCGCCCATATTGCCGAGTGCTGCTGATATGCCGCCTTGCGCCGCCACCGTATGCGAGCGCGTCGGAAAGAGCTTGCTGATGCACGCCGTCTTCAGACCCGCTTGCGCGCAGCCTAAAGTTGCCCGCAGACCCGCGCCGCCCGCTCCGACAACAACAACATCAAATTCGTGGTCAATAAAAGAATAGGTCGGCGTTGCGCTCATGGGATTTGGCCTTGTATCTGTGTTTCGCCGTTTTGCATTGGCGCTTGAGCTCCCCCAATTTCATCAAGCAGGAGATTCGTCGTCGGAACATCTCCAAGTAAAATTTGCAGCATCGCCAAAACGCCGGCAAGCATCACCGCTAAAGTGATAAAAATGTTGAGCAAATGAAAAAATAAACGCAGACCTTCCGTGTGAATATAATCATCGATAACAACGTTGGCGCCCAGCCTCATATGCCACGTCGCTGAAATAATGAACGCGAGCACAATCGCCGCCATCCAAGGTTGCGCAAACCACGCAAAAACTTCCGCATGATCGCCGCGGCCATAAAACGTCAGCGACAAAATTACCGCGATGCCTAAGAAAAAATTGGCAATCCCCGATAATCTTTGCTGCCAAAAATGCGCGGTGCCTTCACGCGAAGCGCCTAAATCACGATGTTTCACAGCCACGCCTCAATGAACTCTTGATAGGCCGGGCCCCAGACGATCACGCTCGCGCTGACGAAACCCAAAATGAAAGTTCCCCAAGCGAGCCATTCGCGGACGCGCGGCCCAAGACCGCGACCGGTGTCCCATAAAAAATGCCGCAGGCCGCCAAAAAGATGATGCGTGAATATCCAGCAGGCGATAAACAAAATCCCCTGACCAACAGGATGAACAGCCCATATCTGGCCTCGATTGAAAAAGGCTGGGTTGAAAGCTAGCAGCGCTAGCCAGATAACAAGCCCCATCACACCGAGATAAAGCGCCAATCCCGACAGCCGGTGAGCAACTGACATCATCATCGTCATTGCCGGATGGTAAATCTGTAAATGTGGCGAAAGTGGCCGCGAACTCATGAAGGTCCCCCGTCAAAATTGCTCTATTGTGCCCGCCATTGTGCCCGCCGATTGTCGCGCAAGTCAAGGCCCCTAGAGCGCGCTATGGCGCGTTTACGGGCAGGGGCTGGGCTGTTTGAGATGAATCGCATTGATTTCTTTTTCGAGTTCGTCCGACCAAAAAATTTCGATGCTCGCGCGCGCGGTTTTTAACTGCGCCAGAGACGTCGCGCCGATAATGTTCGACGTCACGAAGTCTTGAGATGAGACAAACCGGAGCGCCATTTGCGCCGGATCAAGCTGGTATTTTTTTGCGAGCGTGAGGTAATCGTCGATGCGTTCGCTGGCACCTTTTGTTTCATAGCGCTGTAGGCGGTTAAAGAGCTGCTTGCGGGATCCTTGCGGCAGCGCGCCATTTTGATATTTTCCGGTGAGATAGCCCTGTGCAAGCGGCGAGTAAGCCAGAAGGCCGACCTTTTCCCGCAATGCGATCTCCGAGCCGCCGAGTTCAAATGTCCGATTGAGAAAATTGTAAGCATTTTGGATAGATTGAATACAGGGAAGATTTTTTGTCTTCGCCTCATGGATAAACGCCATGCTGCCCCAAGGCGTTTCGTTGGATAGGCCGATATGTCTGATCTTGCCGGATTTGATGCATTCTTTGAGGGCGTCGAGAATGTCAGCGATCGGATGACTCTTGCCTTCAATATGCCGATAGCCGAGCGGTCCGCCGAAGAGTTTTATAGGCCGATCTGGCCAGTGTAGTTGATAAAGGTCGATATAATCCGTCTGCAATCTCTTGAGGCTTTTATCGACGGCTTCGAAAATTTGCGCGCGACTTTGTTCGGTTTTGGCGCCGCCGTCGCGCAGCCAGTTCATGGATGAGCGCCCCGCGACTTTGGTCGCGAGAATAATCTGATCGCGACACTGTCGCGCTTTGAGCCACGTGCCGATGATCTGCTCGGTGCGGCCTTGCGTTTCGGCTTTGGGCGGAATCGGATACATTTCAGATGTGTCAAAAAAATTGATGCCCTGTTCAAGGGCATAATCCATCTGTGTGTGGCCTTCTTCTTCGTTGTTTTGCTGTCCCCATGTCATCGTTCCCAGACATAGATGCGAAACTTTAATTTCGGTTGTTCCCAATTGACGCTGTTCCATTATTTTTTCCCTTTTTTTTCTAAAGCCAGTGCCACAGCCTTTTCGACAAATGGCAGGATGCCTTTGACGATCCGCTTGATTCCTTTGGCGTTGGGATGTTTGCCGTCGCGCAGATTGAGCAATCTTTGTCCAGCGACGCCGTCCAAGAAAAAAGGATATAACACCACTTTATGCTTTCGTGCAAGGGTCGGATAGATCGCGTTGAATTTCTCAACATAGGCCCGCCCAAGATTGGGCGGCGCCATCATGCCCGCGAGAAGAATCGTGATCTTGCGCGCTTTTAACTGGATCAACATCTGATCTAAATTGGCCCGCGCCCGCCTCCACGGCAGCGCGCGCAGCGCATCATTCGCGCCGAGCTCCAAAATGACAATGTCAGGTCGCGCGCCGTCGAGATTCCATTGAAGCCGCGCGAGCCCGCCTGCGGTTGTCTCGCCCGACTGGCTCGCATTATGAATGTCCGCCGCCATCCGCCGCGCTGCGAGCGCGCGCTCAAGTTGAGGCGCAAAGCCTTCAGTCGGCTTGAGGCCATAGCCCGCAGCTAGACTATCGCCATAAATCATGATCCGCAGCTTCGCGCGCGCCTCGACAGAAAAGCCTGCCACCATCAACAACGCCAGCAAACATGAAAATCCGATCCGTCGAATGAGCGCCAAACGATCAGGCAATTGTGTTAGAAATAGGCTCATCATGTCTCTCCTGCTGCTTAAAAGCGTTCAGTTTACCCTAAACGGCCCGTCCGGTCCGGTGGAAATTTTGCGCGGAATCGATCTGGCCGTCGAGGCGGGGCAGGCGGTCGCGATCATCGGGCCGAGTGGATCAGGCAAATCCTCGCTCATTATGCTGATGGCGGGGCTCGATCTGCCGAGCGCAGGCGAGATCAAGGTGGCAGGCGCGAACATGATCGCAATGAACGAAGATCAGCGCGCGCGCTTTCGCGGTGCGCATATTGGGATCGTGTTCCAGTCTTTTTATTTGATCCCGACCATGACAGCGCTTGAAAACACCGCCCTGCCGCTCGAGTTTTTGAGCGCCACCGATGCGCAAACCCGCGCGCGCGAAGCGCTCGAGAAGATCGGACTCGGTGCGCGCGTCGATCATTATCCGGCTCAATTATCGGGCGGCGAACAGCAGCGCGTTGGGCTGGCGCGCGCAATGATCGCGCGGCCGCCGATCCTGCTCGCCGATGAGCCGACCGGCAATTTAGACGCGACAAACTCAAACTTGATTGCCGATCTTTTGTTTGCGCGACAAAAAGAAGAACAGGCTTGTTTTGTGCTCGTCACCCATGACCTCGAGCTCGCTGAAAAATGCGATCGCTGTCTGCGCATGGAAAACGGCTTTCTCCAGGAAACAAAAATATAATGCCTCTATTTGCAAAAATCATGCTGCGAGAATTGCGCGCCGGTGCGTCAGGATTTTATATCATGCTTGCTTGCCTAGCGGTCAGCACGTTTGCTCTGACAGCGAGCAATTCTTTCACCCAATCCTTGACCAACGGATTGCAGCGCGAAGGACGGACGATCCTCGGCGGTGATGTTGAAATCCGCAGGGTTCACCTTGCCTTTAATCGGGCCGAAAGAGAATTTTTTGCGCAAAACGCCGACAAAATATCCCAAGTGGCGCGCATGCGTGTGATGACTCGCGGCAAAAACCAATCGGATAATGCGCTCGCCGAACTTAAATCGGTTGACGATCAATGGCCTCTGCTCGGCGCGCCAGTTTTGCGTCCGCAAATGAATATAACGAAAGCACTCGAAACAGAAACAACCCGCAAAGGAAAAAAAATCTACGGCGCTGTCGCAACGTCGGGGTTGCTGCAGGCCTTGAACATCAAGATCGGCGATCAGTTCCGCATTGGCGCAGCCCTCTTTCACCTGCGCGCGATATTGCAGAAAGAGCCCGATGGCTTGGCCGATGGCGTTTCATTCGCACCGCGAGTAATTATTTCTCATCGCGCGCTCGCGGTGACAAAATTGGTGCAGCCGGGGAGCCTGATTACCTATCAGGCGCGGCTTATCTTGCCGCCAAATACCGGACAGACAGACAAACTCGCGCAGCGTTTGAATACGGCCTTTCCGCAAGCAGGCTGGCAGCTGCGCTCGCATCAGGATTCGTCGCCATCTTTGCGTCGGTTTGTCGAGCGCGTCGCGATGTTTTTAACCCTGTCGTCATTGACGATTTTTTTAGTCAGCGGCATCGGGATCGCCAATGCGGTCAATGATTGGCTGGGAAGCAAAAGACAGATCATCGCGATGATGAAATCTTTGGGCGCGCAGACGGCTTTGATCACGCGTATTTATCTTGCGCATGTTTTGGTGATGTCCTTATTGGGCATAGCGGTTGGCATTACGTTGGGGCTGCTGGCACCGTTTGGCGTCGTTTTTTTGGCAGGCGATATTTTGCCGCTTCCGGCGCAGGCTGAATTGAATGTCCAGCCTGCGGTCGTCGCGGTGATTTTTGGCCTTTTGACGGCGCTTTTGTTTTCGCTTGTGCCTTTGGCGCGCGCGCGCGCGACACCGGCGGCGCATTTATTTCGCGCGCATATTATTGCTTCATCTTTGCGCGGGATATTTACGCATATGGGTGCGGGCTGGATCGCGGCGATCATCATTTTATCGTCGATGTTGTTTTCATTGGCTCTTTTATTGTCGCCGGAGCGCGTCTTTGCGCTTTATTTTTTATCAGGCGCGGCGGCGGCGCTGTTGCTGCTCTATCTAACCGGGATCGGCTTGGTGAACTTTTTGCGCGCTTTGCCGTCGCAGAGCAATCCGGGTTGGCGGATCGCTCTGGCCAACATTACGCGCCCAGGCGCGCAGGGGCGCAACATCATTGTAGCGTTTGGCCTTGGTCTTGCGCTGCTCTCGGCGGTGGCTTTGATCGACAGCAATTTGCGTTACCAGATTGAAAGTGAATTACCCACGCGCGCGCCATCTTTTTTTATGGCTGATATTCGCATCGATCAGATCAATGATCTGCGCGATCTTTTGCGCGCGCGCAAAGATGTCTCCAACATCAAAACCGTGCCAATGCTGCGCGGACAGATCATGCGCGTCAATGGCCAGCCGACAGATTTGCTGCGTCCAGCGGCATCCGCGGCGTGGGCGCTGCGCGGCGATCGCGGTCTGACTTACGCCGCCGCGCAGCCCCAAGGCAGTGTCTTGACTGAAGGTCAATGGTGGGAAAAAAATTATAACGGCCCGCCGCTGCTTTCCATCAGCGAAGATATTGCCGAAGGTTTGGATTTGAGCCTGGGCGATACATTAAGCGTCAATGTTTTAGGCCGTCCGTTGAAAGCCGCCATCGCCAACATCAGAAAAATCGATTGGTCGGAAGGCGGAATCAATTTCGTGTTGATTTTCTCGCCGCGCCCTTTGCAATCTGCGCCGCATGGCTTTTTGGCGACGATCAATGTCGCGAAACCATCGGCCAAAAAATTGCGCCAAGAAATCACCGAAAAGTTTCCCAATATCGTCATCATCGAAGTCGGCGAAGTGATCGAGGCGGTTGCGGGTCTCATGACCGACATCGCCGCCGCCGCGCGCGCCGCAAGCGCTTTCACATTATTGACCGGCCTTCTCGTGCTGGCTGCGGCGATGGCCGCAAGCTGGCGTCAGAGACTCACCGAAGCCGTGATTTTCAAAGTGCTCGGCGCCTCGCGCGGCTTCATCGCGCGTGCTGCGGCGGTCGAATACTTTTTGCTGGGCAGCGCCGCTGCACTCGCCGCTCTGGCTATTGGCGGCACAGGCGCTTGGGCGGTCATCACTTTTTTGTGGCGCGCCGAGTGGGTTTTTCTGCCCTTCGTTTTCATCACAACGATCATCGCCGCAATTATCACAGCAATTGGGCTCGGATTGGCGGTCAATCACCGCCTGCTCGCGCAAAAACCCGCCCCCTGGCTGCGACAAATGGCCGGTCACTAAAACGAAGGCCTTGAAATAAGACCCATTTCTCACTATAATAAAAGAGATGATTAAATATGGAGGATCACCCCATGGCTGATTTTGAACGCCAACAGACTTTACGCCAAACCGCCGATATGGCTCTCGATCAGGGTCTGCGGAGTTATATGCTGCGCATTTTCAATTTGATGGCGGTTTCTCTCGCCGTTTCGGGCGCTGTAGCCTATTTCGCGGCAGCGTCGGGCATTTATTTCACCCTCGTTCAGAATCTGCCTTTGTTGTTTTATGCGATTCTCTTTGCGCCGCTCGGCATTTTATTCTTTTTGATGTTTCGCATTAACACGCTTCAGCATTCAACTTTGCAAATGCTGTTTTGGGGGTTTGTTCTACTCAACGGATTCTCGCTCGGCCATGTCTTTTTGCTTTATACTGGCGGATCGATCGCGCGCGTGTTTATGATTACGGCAATCACTTTCTCAGCCTGCTCTATCTATGGCTACACGACTAAGCGCGATTTAGGCCCGCTTCAGACTTTCTTTTTGGTCTCGGTCATTGGCTTGATCGTCGCTTCGCTTGTTAATTTATTCTTGCAGAGCACCACCTTCAATTTTGCGATTTCGGCAATGGGCGTTTTGATCTTCGCGGGCATCACTGCTTATGAAACACAGAATCTCAAAAACATCTATTTACGCTTCAGCCCGATGGGGCAGGCGGGCGCGGTTATCTTGCGCCGCGCCGCATTGATGGGAACCTTGTCGCTTTATATCAGCTTCATCAATATGTTCCTGTTTCTGCTGCAGTTTTTTGGCGAACGGCGTTAACCTCATTTCATCTTGGGTGAGGTATGATGCTCCGAAATGGAGCTTGAAATGATGAATTCTGCGCCGATGGTCGTCGTCGATCGTGTCGTTAAATATTTCGGCGCACACCTTGCGGTCAATAACATTTCCTTCAGCGTTGATGCCGGTGATGTGCTCGGAGTCATGGGGCCGAATGGCGCAGGCAAAACCACCGCGATGCGCATGATCGCCGGATTTCTCAGGCCATCTGCTGGGGATATTTTTCTCTGCGGTCATGATGTGTTGGAGTCTTCTTTTGCCGCACGCACACAGCTGGGCTATCTGCCGGAGGGCGCGCCTCTTTGGCCTGACCTCACGCCTTTGAGTCTATTGCGCTTTGCCGCCAATGTGCGCGGGCTGCGCAATCATCAAGCGCGCCACGCGCTCGCGCGCGCGCTCGAGCTCGCTGATCTGGGAGATGTTGCCGACCAGAAAATCTCGACTCTGTCGAAAGGTTATCGCCGCCGCGTCGGACTCGCGCAGGCGATTTTTCATGATCCGCCTGTTCTCGTCTTGGATGAGCCGACCGATGGCCTTGATCCTAATCAGAAGCGTCATGTGCGCGATCTCATTCGCGCGATGGCCAAAACCAAAGCGATCATCATCTCGACCCATATTTTGGAGGAAGTCGCGCCTTTGTGCACACGGGTGCTGATTATGGATCAAGGGCGCATCCTCGCTGATGAAACACCGGCGCAATTTGCCGCGCGTTCGCATTATCATCATGCGATCAGCGTCGCTGTGGCGGCTGATCTAGCCGATAAATTATGTCTTGCGGCCAAAAAGCTCGATGATATTGGCGGTCATGAGGTCGTCATCAAAAAAAGTGAGGCGTGGGTGACTTTCTTTCCCAAATCAGGAAAAAATTCAGAGAAGCTTGCCCAAGACATTCGCAGGCTGGCTTCGGCGTCGCGCATTCCTTTATTGGGGCTTGCGGTTGAGGCGGGACGGCTTGACGATGTGTTTTACCAAATGACTTCAGCGTCTGCCGCCACCGCTGCCACATCATGAGGGCGCGGCGGTGAAAGTTTTGCGCGCGATATTTTGGCGCGAATTGCGCGCTCTCGTTGAAGCGCCGATCGCGCTGATCATTTCGATTGTTTTCTTGCTCTCTTCCGGCTTGGCGACTTTTTATCTTGGGCAGTTTTTTGAAAATGAAGAAGCGCGGCTCGATGTTTTTTTTGCCTTTCACCCTTGGCTTTATCTTTTTTTCATGCCCGCGATTGCAATGCGGCTGTGGGCTGAGGAGCGGCAGCAGGGGACAATCGAGCTCCTGCTGACTTGGCCGGTGCCGCTTGCGCAGGCTATCTTTGGAAAGTTTCTTGCCGCATGGCTGTTTGCCGGTCTTGTGCTGATGCTGACGTCTCCGATTTGGATCACCGTCAATTACTTGGGCTCGCCGGATAATGGCGTTATCTTGGCAAGCTATGTCGGAAGCTTTTTGATGGCGGGCGCTTATCTGGCGATCTGCTTGTGTATGTCGGTGCCGACGCACAATCAAGTGATCGCTTTTATTTCGGGCGCGGGCTTGTGCGCCGGGTTTGTCATTATGGGCTGGCGGGTTGTGCTCGATCTTTTATCCGACATCGTGCCGCCGCTTTTCCTTGAAGTGATCGCGTCATTCAGCTTTCTCACGCATTTTGATGCGATTCAGCGCGGTGTCATTGATCTAGGCGATCTTGTTTTTTTCATCGTTCATATTATCATTTGGCTTGCGGCGGCGTGTGTGCTCGTCGATTGGATCACCGGCGCGCGGCTTGACAAAATCTACGAGCAGGATCAATGAGCGCGCGAAAATATCATTTTGTTCATATTGCCGCTCTTGTGCTGCTCGCTGTGATCTTTATTTCGATCATGGTGTCATCCAATGTGCTGCTGCGCGGCATGCGCTTTGATCTCACTGCGCAAAAATTATGGACGCTAACCGAAGGCAGCCACAAAATCATCAGCGAGCTCGACGAGCCCATCTCGCTGCGCTTTTTCTTTTCGCGTTCGCTAGCGCAGGAATATCCTGCTGTGCGCGCGCACGGCCAGCGTGTGCGCGATTTGCTCGATGAAGTCGCGCAGATCGCTCAGGGCAAAGTCCAGATCGAATATATTGAGCCCGAAGCCTTCAGCGAAGAAGAAGACCTCGCTTTGTCACTAGGCTTGAGGCCAGTGAGCGTCAATCAAGAGCGGCTTTTATATTTTGGCCTTGCGGGCGCCAACCGCGTCGATGGGGTCGAGACGATCCCTTTTTTTACGCTTGAGCGCGAACATCGCCTTGAATACGACCTCATTCGCATGATCCGCGCGCTGGCACAGCGCGAAAAACCGATGCTGGGAATCGTCACGAGCCTGCCGCTCGATACCGGCGCGGGCGGCCTCGCGGCTGCGCAAGCAGGCCAAGCGCAGCCTTTTTTGATCTATCGACAATTGATCGATCATTTTAAGCTCGAATTCCTTGAACAAAGTTTTTCCCAAGTGCCTCAGCGGGTCAATGTGCTGATGATCGCTCATCCCAAGCGGCTGTCGGTCGAGACGCTTTATGCGATCGATCAATTCGTCATGCGCGGCGGCGCGGTGCTCGCTTTTGTCGATCCTTTCTCTGAGATCAGCCAGAAAACTTGGCGCGGACAAAAACTCAGAGGACTTTCGCGCGCGTCGAATTTAAAGCCTTTGCTGAAGGCGTGGGGCGTTCAGTTTGACCCCAACGACATCGTTGCTGACAGAGCGCTCGCACAGCCGGTTGCGGTGCGCGATCAATTGCGCTCTCAAACCGATAATTTCGTCACCCGCAATTATGTGCTGTGGCTCGCTGCTAACCGCGATGCGCTCGCCGCCGATGAAGTCGTGACGAGCGATCTGTCTTTGGTCAATCTTGCGACCAGCGGACATCTCATGCCATTGGCCGCGCGCGAGAAGAATTTTCATCCTCTGATTACCTCTTCGAGCGATTCGATGCTGGTCAGCCCGCGATTTATCGAAGGCCGCACACCCGACGATCTTCTCGCAGCTTTCAAGCCGACCGACAAGTCTTATGTGTTGGCCGCAAGAATTTCGGGCGACTTCGCGAGCGCTTTTGAGGGCAAGCCAAAAAAGCCTCGCAAGAAAGGGCAAAAGGGCACTTTTGTTCAAGACTCGTCTTATATCGCCGCGACGCAAAGTCCGGCGCAGATCATCGTCGTTGCCGACAGCGACTTGTTTGAGGATCGCTTCTGGGCGCATCGGCAAGTCTATTCCGACACCGAAATCGCCACGCCGTTCGCCGATAACGCAGCCTTCCTGATTAATATGATCGACCATTTGATGGGATCGCAGGAATTGATTTCTTTGCGCGGACGCAAAAAGCGGGCACGGCCCTTTACCCATGTTCAAAATCTGCGCGATCGCGCATCTAAGAAATTATCCGAGCAGGAATATCAGATCCGCGAAAAAATCTCCGCCAATGAAGAAAGATTGGCCAAAATAGGCGATAGCCCGGCAAATGCGCGCGGCGAAGGCGCGCAAAAATTGATGACCGAACTGCGGCGTGATTTGCTCGCCTCGCGGCGCAGCCTGCGCGATGTCCGCCGCGCCCTCAATCAGGAAATCGAAAGGCTGGGGCTTTGGGTGCGCTTTTTCAATATTGTTTTTGTGCCTGTGATTTTGCTGATCGCCTTCTTGCTTTGGCCATGGGTGAAGTCGCGCACGGCGCGTCGGCGTCGAACGGCGCAATGAAAAACGCAAAAAGCGGCTTTGGTGTGCGCTTATCGGCGCTGATCGCGCTGGCTTTCGGCGGCCTCGCGCTCGCTTGGTGGGCGGTGATTGTCGATCAGCAAAAAGAGAAAAAACGCTATTTTGAGCCGCAATTATTGTTTCCCGCGCTCGCCGAAAAATTAGATGATGTCGGCGTTATTCGCCTCGAAGTCGGTCGGGGTCTTGGCCGCGTCAAGAAAATAACTCTACTGCGGACGCCAAAACAAGAAGGCGATTTTTTCCGCGTCCTTGAGCGTGGCGCCTATATCGCCCGCATGGATATGATCCGCCGCTTGATGTCGGGCATGGCAAGCCTTGAGATGATCGCGCCGCGTTCGGCGACGCGCGAAGGCCACCAGCGACTCGGCCTGCTGTCGCCCGAAGAGCTTGGCCCTTCGGTGCGGATCGTTTTTTATGATCGCGGCAAGACCATCGGTGGAAAGCTCCGCCGCACCAAGATCAGCGCACTGCTCGTCGGCAACAGGCCTGAAGGGCTGGGCGATGTTTTGGGGCAATCTTCTGTTTATGTCCGGCGCGACGGCGAAAAACAATCTTGGCTGGCGCGCGGCTCTTTGCCGTTAAAGCTCGACATCAAAGACTGGCTTGACCTCGATTTTTTTCAAAGGCTTTTGGCTAAAAAAATCGACGGACAGGATTTTGTCGTCGCTAAAGCACAATTTGTGCCGTTTGGGCGCAAGTCATGGCGCATGACGCGCTTGGAACCCGAACAGGATTTCTCCCTGACCGATCGACGCGGTGTGCCGGTGCGCGGCGTCGTCGATGACCGGCGGGTCAGGGTCGCGGCCAGTGTGTTGAATGATCTGGCATTTCAAGATGTCAGTCCGGCGGATAATTTCCGGTTTCGACGACAGCATACGGCGATTTATCAAAGTTTTTCGGGGCTGGCGATCGTGTTTGAAATCATCGCAGCACCCAGAGGTTATTGGGCACGAATCAATGTGCGCCCCACAGCGCGCCACGCTGAAAAAATCGCGCAAAGCCTCGACGAGCAACTGAAAGGATTCGCCTTTTTGCTGCCGCCAAAAACCGCGCGCCTGATGATTTTGCCTGCCAAAGCGCTGCTCAAAAAATCGCCTAACGGGTAAGAGTCAATCCGGCGGACGCCAAAACATGGCCATAATTGGCTTCTTGGATAAAAATAGCGACGCCATCATAGTCCGCGCGCAAAGGCAGCCTGCGCTTCATCGCCGCGCCCGACCAGCGATCGAGTGCAACCATATCTTTGACGACATTATGATAGGCGACCGTCCGCCCTGAATTTTCACCCGCGCCAATCGCGACAACACGCTTTTGAATAAAATTGACGCGCCAGATCGTCGCCGGACGTTTGATGTTTTTGGCCGCTGCGATGCGCAAATCGACGAAATTGCCATTGCGCTGAAGCTGCACTTGAGTTTTGATGTCGCGCGATCTTTTATGTTTGCTGATCAGCCGCAGCATCGCGCTCGGACGCGACCCCACGCCGTGAAGCTGGCCGTCGACAACCATTTGCGGCGTATAAACACCCCAGCGCATCACACGGGCATAACGTCTTTGCCGCTCGGTGAAACGCGGCGAGGCAAGCGTGTCTTTCCAGCCGAGGCGGTCCCAATAATCAACTGGCAGCGACAGAACGAGCAAGTCTTTGCGCTCTTTGATCAGCTTGGCTGCGAAGCGGTCGGCGGGAGGACATGACGAGCAGCCTTGACTCGTATAAAGCTCAACCAGGATCGGCGCGTCGGCGGCGCGCGCGGCTCCGGTTCCCGTGAGGCCAATGAGCGCACAACAAAAACCAAGCGCTAGAAATAAAAGTGATCGCATTTTCTATCTCCTGTTTAAGTTCACGAGTTCATTATAACATATTTTATCGTCCGCAAAGACGATTCAGATTTGCGCAGATTTACGACGCTGCGAGGCCGTCGAGCACAAAGGGCAGAATACCGCCCGCTTTGTGATAGGCGACTTCGTCGCCGGTGTCGATCCGGCAGGTGAGAGTGATCTTTTTTTGCGAACCATCGGCGAAATTGATTGTCGCGCTGATTTTCTGCCGCGGCGTGATCTGTTCGGGCGCTTCAATCGTGATGTCTTCAGCACCCGTGAGGCCTAGCATTTGCCAGTTTGTGTTTTCGTCAAATTGCAGCGGCAGGATTCCCATGCCGATCAGGTTGGAGCGGTGGATGCGCTCGAACGATTGTGCGACCACCGCTTTGACGCCGAGCAGACGCGGTCCTTTGGCGGCCCAATCACGGCTTGAGCCGGTGCCATATTCGCGTCCGGCGAACACGACGAGCGGAATGTTGTTTTTCATATAATGTTGCGCGGCATCATAGATCGTTGTTGAGCTGCCATCGGGGAAAGTTTTTGTGATCCCGCCTTCCGCGCCGGGGACGATCTGATTGCGCAATCTGATGTTGGCGAAAGTGCCGCGCGCCATGACATCATGATTGCCACGCCGCGCGCCATAGGAATTGAATTCGCGTCGTGTGATCTGGCGCTCTTCGAGATATTGCGCCGCCGGAGACCCAGGCGCAATCGATCCCGCCGGAGAAATATGATCGGTCGTGATCGAATCGCCGAGCAAAGCTAAAATTTTAGCGCCTGCGATTTCCCCGCCGCCTTTAATTTGATCTTCAAAGAAAGGCGGTTTGCGGATATAGGTCGAGGCTTCAAACCATTGATAGACATCGCCCTGTTCGGGCTTGATCTGGCTCCACGCTTCATCGCCCTTGAATAGATCGCCATAGCGGTTGCGAAACATTTCGCGCGTAATGTTTTGCTGCACGATTTGAGTGATTTCATCATCGGACGGCCAGATCTCCCGAAGATAGACCGGCGCGCCATTTTGATCGCGTCCGAGAGGGTCTTGGGTCAAGTCGATGGTCATTGAGCCCGCAAGCGCATAGGCGACGACGAGCATCGGCGAAGCAAGGTAATTCGCTTTGACTTCGGCGTGGATGCGGCCTTCAAAATTGCGATTGCCCGAAAGCACGGCGGCCACAGTGAGATCGTTTTCTTTGATCGCTGCTGAGATTTCTTTTTTGAGCGGCCCTGAATTGCCAATGCAGGTCGTGCAGCCAAAGCCGACAATGTTAAAGCCGAGACGATCAAGATCATTTTGCAGGCCCGATTTTTCAAGATAATCGGCAACAACTTGTGATCCCGGCGCAAGGGAGGTCTTGACCCAAGGCCTCACTTCGAGGCCTCTAGCGCGCGCCGCGCGCGCGATCATGCCTGCGCCGAGCATAACACGCGGATTAGATGTGTTCGTGCACGATGTAATCGCCGCGATGACTATGTCGCCATGCCCGAGACCGTGTTCGCTGTTGGCCACTTGATGTCTTTGCGTGAGCTCTTGCTCGGCCACTTTGGATTCTTTTGTCAGGAAGGCGCGAAAGTTTTGCGCCGCCTGCGTCAGCACGATTTTGTCTTGTGGGCGGCGCGGGCCAGCAAGAGAAGGGCGCACTTCACTGAGATCAATGTCGAGAATATCGGTAAATGTCGGCGGTTCGACGGCGGCATCGTAAAGTAATCCCTGATCTTCAAGATAGGTCTGAACGAGATCAATCTGTTCGTCATCGCGGCCTGTGGCGCGCAGATAATCCAAAGTTTTGCTGTCGACTGGAAAAAAGCCGCACGTCGCGCCATATTCGGGCGCCATATTGGCAATCGTCGCGCGATCTTCGAGCGCCATCTGCGCCATGCCTTCGCCGAAAAACTCAACAAATTTTCCGACAACTTTTTTCTTGCGCAAGGCTTCGGTCGTTGTCAGCACAACATCTGTCGCGGTGACCCCAGCTTGCACCACACCTGTCAATCTCACGCCGATCACTTCGGGCAGCAGCATCGAAATCGGCTGTCCGAGCAGAGCGGCTTCGGCCTCGATTCCGCCAACGCCCCAGCCCAGAACGCCGAGCGCATTGACCATCGTCGTATGACTGTCGGTGCCGACCAGAGTGTCGGGATAGGCCAGCTCAGCGCTGTCGACATCGCGCTTTGTCCAGATGACGCGCGCGAGATATTCTAAATTGACCTGATGACATATCCCCGCGCCCGGCGGCACAACGCGAAAGTTTGAAAAAGCACCTGCTGCCCAGCGCAAAAAAGCATAGCGCTCGCCATTGCGCTCATATTCGCGCTTGATGTTTTGCGCCATCGCCTCCGACGTCCCCGATCGATCGACCATCACCGAATGGTCAATCACCAGATCCACCGGAACAAGTGGATTGATCTTTTGCGGATCGCCGCCGCGTTTGGCGAGCGCGTCGCGCATCGCAGCGAGATCGGCGACCGCCGGCACGCCGGTAAAATCTTGCATCAGCACACGCGCTGGCCGATAGGCAATCTCCTGCTGCGAGCGCCTTTCCTCAAGCCAGAGCGCCACCGCTTCAATATCAGACCTCGTCACCGAGCCGCCATCTTCATGACGCAGCAGATTCTCAAGAACGATCTTCAGCGAAAAAGGCAGATGGCGAATGTTCTCAAGTCCGTTGGTTTCGGCCTCTTTGAGGCTGAAAAACCTATATTCCCGCGCGCCGACGCTCAATATCTGGCGGGCGCGGAAGCTGTCTAGATGTTTCATGTTCTAATCCCTTTTTTGCCTTTCGGCGCTATAAATAGGAGCTATAAATATAGCATATCAAACGCTGATAGCCAAAATGAACCTCAACACGACCTCATCACGAAATTTTGCCGTGCGGAATCTTGAATGTTCTCGCTCAGGGCGGCGAGTTTTCTCCGGCCTGTCTTTCCGCCTCGAGTCCGCCGAGCTGCTCCATCTGCGCGGCGCAAACGGATCGGGCAAGACAAGCCTCTTGCGCATGATCGCAGGCCTTTTGCCTATTTCATCGGGCGAAATCACCCGCTCTGTCGCCTTCCATTATATCGGTCACCGCAATGCACTGAGCACGCCTTTATGCGCGCGTGATATGCTGCGATTCTGGTCCGGACTGATGAAAGGCGACAAAAACTTCAAAGCTGACGAAGTTCTCAATCATTGGCATTTGCGCGACGTGGCTTCTGTGCCAATCGCCATTCTATCAGCCGGACAAGCGCGCGCTTTGTCTTTGTGTCGGCTGCGATTGGCGTCGCGCCCGCTCTGGCTGCTCGATGAGCCCGTCGCCGGACTCGATCATATCCGCGTCGATATTTTGCGCCGACAGATCAAAGATCATCTTGCGCTAGGCGGCATGGTGATTTTAGCCGGTCATGCTCATGAGGCGCTCGACATCAAAGGCAATGTTTTGAATTTAGATGACATATGATGCAATATAACGTCATTTTTCGCCGCGATTTGTGTCTTGTGATCAAGCAGGGATGGGCAGCGCCTTTAGGATTTTTTCTGATCGTCATGCTCGCTTTTCCTTTAGGCCTGACGCCTTCGCAGGATTTGTCGGGATTAGCTTGCGGGTTGATCTGGGTGGACTTGCTGCTTGCACACTTGCTTATTTTGCCACGTCTGTTTGAGGCTGACCTCACCGATGGGGTCATGGATGTTTTGCTCATTGAGACGGAATTGCCGACATTGATGATTATCACAAAGTTTTTTTCTGTGTGGATTGGCGCTTCTCTGCCTTTGATCGGGCTTGTGCCTTTGGCGGGGATTTTACTGGGTCTTGAGCCATCGGCGTTTGTGCCGCTGATCGGCGCGACTTTGATCGGCAGCGTCGCTTTAGTGTTTTTAGGCGGTTTTGCCGCCGCTTTGACCGGAGGCCTGCGCGCCACACAATGGCTGACTCCTTTGATCGTTTTGCCTTTGGAATTGCCGGTGCTGATTTTTGGCGCTGAGGCGGCTTGTGTGCCGCTCGATGTTTTTTTCACAGCGCCGCCAAGTCTGATATTGATAGGGCTGGTGCTGATGGTGGTGGCGCTTTCGCCGTTCGCGACGGCGCTGGCGCTGAAATTGCAGGAAAATTAAAATGAAATCGATGAACGCGATCATCCTTTATGCCAATCCGGTGCGGTTTATGGCTTTGAGCGCCAAACTCTGGCCGATTTTTGCTGCCGTGACGGCGATGTTGAGCGGGATCGGGCTTTATTTTGTGTTCACCGCGCCGCCGGATTATCAGCAGGGAATCACGGTGCGAATATTATTCGTCCATGTGCCGTCGGCGTGGATGGCGATGATGATCTATGGCTTTATCGCAGCTTCTTCTTTTGCGGCATTTGTTTGGCGCGCGCCTCTATCGGATATTGCGGCGCAAAGCGCGGCCTTGCCTGGTCTTGGATTCACTTTCTTGGCGCTGGCGACCGGATCTTTATGGGGTAGGCCGATCTGGGGACATTTCTGGGCATGGGATGCGCGGCTCGTTTCAGTGTTGGTTTTGTTTTTTCTTTATCTAGGCTATATCGCGCTGCTGGCTGCGATCGAAGACCGCGCGCGCGCAACAATGGCCGCGCGGTTGTTAGCGATCGTCGGCGTGATTAATCTGCCGATTATAAAATTTTCGGTCGATTGGTGGAACACTTTGCATCAACCGGCATCTATTTTGCGTTTGGAAGGCCCGGCACTCGCGCCAGTCTTTCTCTGGCCTCTGGCCTTGATGGCGCTTGCGGCGTTATTTTTGTTTATCACACTTTTAATGGTGCGTATGCGCGCCGAAATCATGCGTCGGCGGATTGAGTCGTTCGTTTTGGCGCGGGAATAAGATGGCGCGGGAATAAGATAATGAGTTATGGCTTTTATGTCTGGGTCTGTTATGCGCTCGCGGCAATGGTTTTGGGCGCGATTTGTTTCGTCAGCTTTTATGATATGGCGAAGCAAAGAAAGCTTCTCAGCGAGCATAAGGATCAGGCGCGATGAATCTAAGTTTTCGCATCATTGTTTTTTTGCCCGTTGCGGTTTTCATATTGGCGAGCGGCGCATTTTTGATCTTTATGCTGAATCAAAGATCTGTCGAAGAAAAAAGCGCAGCTTCTCAGATCAAAATCGCGCCGATGTTTCAATTGACGCCGCTGCAAGGTTCGGCAATCGATTCTTTTTCGGGCGATGATCTCAGACAGAAGAAGGTTTTTATCGTCAATGTCTGGGCGAGCTGGTGCGCGCCGTGTCGCGCGGAACATCCTCTGCTGATGAAGCTGACACAGCGCGACGATATCATCGTTGCGGGCATCGCCTATAAAGACGAGCCGGAAAACGCGCAGCGCTTCTTAGAACGCTTTGGCAATCCCTATGATCGGCTCGGCCTCGATCAAACAGGCCGCGCTGCTCTCGGCTGGGGGATTTACGGCGTCCCCGAAAGCTTCGTCGTCGATGGCAGCGGGCGGATTTTGTTTCACCAGCGCGGCCCGCTCACCGATCTCGCGGCGATTACCCGCGCGCTACAACGCGCCCGCGCGCGCCGATGAGCATATGTTCACGGCGGTTTTTTATCCTCATCTGATAGACCCGTCCGGCCTCTAAAGGCGCGTCATCCCAGCGTGCGCGCGTATAAAAGGGGGTGCGCCCAGTATAGGGCGTCTCGGCGAGCACACACTGCGCGCTGCCGATCTGGCTGTTCAAGAAAATCGTCAGGCGCGCCGCAGCCTCTTGACGCAAGAGATCAGCGCGCGCGCGCGCGATCTTGGGCGCAACAAGCGGCATGCGCGACGCCGCTGTGCCGGGACGCGGCGAAAACGGAAAAATATGCGCAAAAATAATGTCGCAGTGTTTCATCAGCGCGCGCGTTGGCTCGAACATAGCGGGCGTTTCGGTCGGGAACCCGGCGATCACATCAGCGCCAAAGGTCATCATGCGCCGGGCGCGCAAGCGGGCGCACAAAGCGATCACATCTTCACGACAATGTCGCCGCCGCATACGCTTTAAGATCAGATTATCTCCCGATTGAAGTGAAAGATGAATGTGCGGCTGCATGCGCGGCTCGGCCGCGAGAAGCGACAAAAGCAGCGGATCGATCGCGGCGGGATCAAGAGAACTCAAGCGTAATTTCAAACCCGAAGGTGTTGCGGCTAAAATCTTTTCGACGAGCGCGCCCAAAGTTATTTTGGGCGACAGATCGCGGCCATAGGAAGTGATATCGACGCCGGTCAAAGTGATTTCGCAATGCCCGGCATCAAATAAAGATCGCGCTTCGCGCGTGATATGTTCATCCGGCCTCGAGCGCGATGTGCCGCGTCCTTGAGGAATGACGCAAAAAGTGCATTGCCAATCGCAGCCATCTTGAACTTTAAGCATGGCGCGTGTGCGTGATTGTTGCGCCGTTATTGTTGGGTCATCATCGCCAGAGATTTTGCCGCCCGCAAGCGCAGAAAAAACTTTCGACGAAGTTTTATCTTTATTTTTGATGATGTGATCCACTTCCTGCATGGCGGCGAATTCGCGCGGCGCGATTTCCGATGCGCAGCCTGTGATAAAAATTCGTTTTGTCGGGTGTTGGCGCGCGGCACGCCGGATAGCTTGACGCGTTTGGCGCTGTGCGGCCGTTGTTACCGCGCAGGAATTGATAATGACCGCATCGCCAAGTTTATGCCGCCGCGCAAGCTGGGCCATCACTTCGGATTCATAGAGGTTTAAGCGGCAGCCCAAAGTGATAATCTCAGCGCGCGACATGGACCATCTCCTCGCCATCCCATGCGACCGGGCCGGTCATCAGCACATGGCTGTCGCTTTTGCGCCAGTGAATGTTCAAGACGCCTCCCGGCAGTTCGATTTTGGCGGCGCGCGCGATGTTCAATTTGCGGCGGTGGGCGGCGATTAAAGTCGCGCAGGCCGCCGTGCCGCAGGCGCGCGTCGCGCCCGCTCCGCGCTCCCAAACTTTGATTTTTAAATGATCCGACGCTTTTTGCTCAGCCAACGTGATGTTGACGCCTTCAGGAAATAAAGGATCATGTTCCAAAGCTGGACCGATCCTCCTGATCTCAAGCCCAGACATATCTTGCGGGAAAAAAACAATATGCGGATTGCCGATATTGAGCGCTGTCCCTTGCCCGAGCGCATCAGGCGCAGACGACAGCGAAAGCCAAGCGGTATCCTCGCGCGCTTGCGCGAGTTTGATCTCACCCCAGCCAAAGCGCGGCGTGCCCATATCCACTTCGATCTGCGCGTCTTTGATCTCGTCTTTTGCGCGGCAGGCAAACGTTCCGGCCTTTGTCTCAATGAAGACGGCGCGGCGATCCAAACGGCGCATTTCGGCCCAAGCGACGCAGCGCGTCCCATTGCCGCAGGCTTCGGCCTCGCTGCCATCCTTGTTGAATATCTCCATCAGCAGATCGCCTGAACCGCGCGGCAGCAACAGAAATAAAGCCTGATCGCAGCCGCCAACGCGTCGCGCCCAGGCCGATTTATCCGCAAGGCTCATCGCCGCCATCGCCCTGATATCGAGGATCGCGAAGCGATTGCCGAGCCCGTTCATCCGTTCAATTTTGATGTCCATAAACTCATTCTTGACATATTCACCGCTGTTTGACTAATCTATCTTTTCCTTTTATCCGGAGGCTGTATGGCTCTTAGAATCAGGCTGGCGCGCTCAGGCACCAAGAAACGCCCTTTTTATCACATCGTCGTCGCCGATGTCCGCGCGCCGCGCGATGGACGTCATCTTGAGCGGCTCGGCTCTTATAATCCGCTGATTTCCAAAACCGCGCCTGTCGGCGACGGCAAAGATAAAGGCCGGATGAGAATCGCGCTTGATGAAGAACGGATCAAGTTCTGGCTCGAACGCGGCGCGCAGCCGAGCGATCGCGTGGCGCGATTTCTCGATGCGGCGAGCATCCTTGAGGCCAAGCCGCGACAAAATCCGCAAAAGGCGAAGCCCAAAGCTAAAGCGCAGGCGCGCGCTCAGGCGATTCTGGAGGCTAAAGAGGCTCAAAAAACAGCTGACGCTGACGCCGCCGCCGCCGCCGCAAAAGAAAAAGAAGAAGAGGCAACGCCTGCTGAAAAGGCCTCTGCCGAATCTCCCACTGAAGAATCTCCTGCCGAAGAATCTCTCGCTGAAGAAGCCGCCGCGAAAGACACGACAATGGAAGAGCCTTTAGAAGAGCCTCCAGCAGAGCCTCCAGCAGAAGAATCCTCAACGGAAGATTCTTCCCAAGACGAACCCGAACAAAAAACCTAAAGAAAATAGAAAGAGAATAGATTGAAAGAGATATCATGCCTGACGTAGCTCCTTGGCAGGCAAGTGTGATTACGCTTTTTCCTCAGTTTTTCCCCGGCCCGTTAGCGGCGAGCTTGATCGGTCGCGCGGCTGACAGAGGCCTATGGAGTTTAGAGGTGATCGATCTCAAAAATTTTGCGCCGACAGATCATCCCAGTCATCATATTGATGGTCCTCCGGCGGGTGGCGGCGCGGGCATGGTTTTGCGCGCCGATGTCGCTGCTGCCGCCATCGATGCAACCAAAAGCAAAGATGATCCCCGTCCGCTGATCTATCTCACGCCTTCCGGTCGCAGGTTGACCCAAGAAAAAGTCGCCCAATTTGTGCAAAGTCAAGGGCTCGTTATTTTGTGTGGCCGTTATGAAGGCGTCGATCAGCGTGTGCTCGATGCGCGTCAGGCGGAAGAGATTAGTATTGGCGATTTTGTTCTCGCAGGCGGTGAAATCGCCGCGATGGCCCTGCTTGAGGCGATCATTCGTCTGTTGCCCGACGTGATGGGCACGGCAGCCTCGCTCGAGGAGGAGAGCTTCACTTCCGGCCTTTTGGAGTATCCGCATTATACGCGCCCGCGTCTATGGGAGGGGCGCACCATTCCCGAAGTGTTGTTATCGGGGGATCACGCCGCAATCCGCGCATGGCGCCGCGCGCGCGCCCAAAGCCGCACTGAGGCGCGTCATCCCGATTTGATAAAAAAACTTCACCAAAAGAGTTGAAACTCATGCTATATCAGAATTTTCACGCTTTTTAATTTTGTCGCCGCCTCGCGCGGTCGCAAGCATGAGGCAACTATAATGAATCTGATGGAAAACATCCAAAAGGCGCAGATCGCCGCATTGGCCAAAAACGTGCCTGATTTTGCACCGGGAGATACGCTCAAGGTCGATATCCGCGTACGCGAGGGCACACGCGAGCGCATCCAAGCCTTTGAGGGCGTTTGCATTGCGCGCAGCGGCGCAAATATGAGCGAAAATTTCACTTTGCGCAAAATATCGCATGGCACGGGAGTAGAGCGGGTTTTTGCCCTGCATAGCCCGATCATCGCGGCGATCCAAGTGATGCGTCGAGGTCGTGTGCGCCGCGCCAAGCTCTATTATTTGCGCGCGCTGCAGGGCAAGGCCGCGCGCATCCCAGAAAGACGCGACACCAAATCCGAAGCCAAAACTGTCGCCAAAAAGAAAACCGTCAAAAAGAAAATCGCTAAAAAAACCGTCGCCAAAAAGAAAACAACAAAAAAAAAGACAGCTTCAAAAAAGTCAAAATCAGTAAAATAAAATCGAGGGCAGAAGCTCATGGCCAAAACGCTTCCAAAAACGCTTTATGACAAAATCTGGGATGACCATCTGATCGAAACAGATCAAAATGGCGTCGGATTGCTTTATGTCGATCGCCACCTCGTCCACGAGGTGACGAGCCCGCAAGCCTTTGAGGGCTTGCGGCAGATCGGTCGCAAAGTGCGCGCGCCGGAACGCACCATCGCTGTTGCCGATCATAATGTGCCAACGCAAAATCGCAGCCATGGCATTGAAAATCCTGAGTCACGCCTGCAAGTCGAAACACTCGCGCGCAACGCTCAAGATTTTGGCATCGAGTTTTTTTCAATGGAAGATCAAAGGCAGGGCATCGTTCATATTATCGGCCCAGAGCAGGGATTCACTTTGCCCGGCACAGTCATTGTCTGCGGCGACAGCCACACCGCAACCCACGGCGCATTCGGCGCGCTCGCGCATGGCATCGGCACTTCGGAAGTTGAACATGTGCTCGCAACTCAAACCCTGATCCAGAAAAAAGCGCTCAATATGCGTGTGCGGGTTAAAAACGCCCTGCCTGAAAATATCACCGCAAAAGATTTAATCCTCGCCATCATCGGACAGATCGGCACGAGCGGCGGCACCGGCCATGTCATTGAATATGAAGGCGAGGCTATCACCCAATTGACAATGGAGGGACGCATGACCGTTTGCAATATGTCGATTGAAGCAGGCGCTAAAGCTGGCCTCATCGCGCCTGACGATCAGACCTTTGACTACCTCAAAGATCGCCCGCGCGCGCCGAAAAAAAACTTATGGAATCAAGCGCGCGACGCTTGGGAGAAACTCCATTCCGATGAAGAGGCCGTATTTGATCGCGAAGTCGTTTTAGATGCCGTTGATCTGCCGCCGCTCGTGAGCTGGGGGACGAGTCCGCAAGATGTCGTTGCGATCACGGGACGTGTTCCTGATCCCGAACAGGCCGCAACGCCTGAACAGCGTCAAGCGATGAACCGTGCTCTGGATTATATGGGTCTGGTGCCCAACACAAAAATTAGCGATGTCGTGATCGATCGCGTGTTTATCGGCTCGTGCACCAATGGCCGGATTGAAGATCTGCGCGAAGTCGCTAAGCTGATCCAGCGCATGAAAAGCTCTGTTTGCGAGCACGTTCAGGCGATGATCGTGCCGGGATCAGGACTCGTCAAGGCGCAGGCCGAAGCCGAAGGCTTGGACAAAGTTTTCACCCAAGCCGGCTTTGAATGGCGTGAACCCGGCTGCTCGATGTGTCTGGCGATGAACGATGACAAGCTCAAATCGGGTGAGCGCTGCGCGTCAACCTCCAACCGCAATTTTGAAGGCCGACAAGGACGCGGCGGACGCACCCATTTGGTCAGCCCCGCAATGGCGGCGGCTGCCGCTATGGCCGGTCATTTTGTCGATGTGCGCGAGATTTGAGGCCTAAAATGCAAAAATTCAAGATTCTTCAAGGCATCGCCGCACCTTTGAAAATGATCAATGTCGATACCGATATGATCATCCCAAAGCAATTTTTGAAAACGATCAAGAAATCGGGACTAGGGCAATATCTTTTTCATGAATTGCGCACCGATGAAAATGGCGCGACCAATCCTGATTTTGTGTTGAATCAGCCAAGCTGGCGCAAGGCTGAGATTTTGATCAGCGGCGAGAATTTTGGCTGTGGCTCGTCGCGCGAGCACGCGCCCTGGGCCTTGCTGGATTTCGGAATCCGCTGCGTGATCGCATCGAGCTTCGCTGATATTTTTAAGATGAATGCGATGAAAAATGGCATCTTGCCGATCGTTCTGCCGGAAGACAAAGTCGCTTTGTTGATGGAAGACGCAGAAAAGGGCGCCAATGCGCAGATTGAGATCAATTTGCCCGAACAAAAAATCACCCGCCCCGATGGCAAGGAAATCCATTTTGATATTGAGGCTGCCGACAAACATTGCCTCCTCAACGGACTTGATGACATCGCGCTCACGCTTGAAAAGCATCAAAGCATTGCCGACTTTGAAGCCAAGCGCCGCCAAGTGCAGCCTTGGATATAAAAAGATATAAAAATGTGCGCAAAAATTCTGCTGCTGCCGGGAGACGGAATTGGCCCTGAAGTCGTGGCCGAAGCGCATCGCGTTCTTGTCTGGCTTTGCGAAAATCGCGCTTTTGAAATCGAAATTGACGAAGCTTTGGTCGGCGGCGCGTCCTACGATCAAGACGGCGTTGCGATCACCGACGCGACGATCAAAAAAGCCGCCAGCGCCGATGCAGTGATTTTAGGCGCGGTCGGCGGTCCGAAATGGTCGGATGTTGCTTATGAACATCGTCCGGAGGCGGGGCTGCTGGCTCTGCGCAAGCAGCTTGATCTTTTTGCTAATTTGCGTCCGGCATTATGTTTTCCCGCACTTGCCGAAGCATCGGCGCTCAAGCGCGAGTTGGTCGAAGGGCTTGATCTTCTGATCGTGCGCGAGCTTACTGGCGGCGTCTATTTTGGCGAGCCGCGCGGCATCGAAAATATCGGCGACGGCAAAAAACGCGGCGTCAACACCCATGTCTATGATAGCGATGAGATCCGTCGCATCGCCCGCGTCGGATTTGATTTTGCGCGCGCGCGATCAAAGCGCATAACATCAGTTGAAAAGCGCAACGTCATGGAAGCTGGACAGCTCTGGTATGAGGAAGTCGTCAAGCTGCACGATGCGCATTATCCCGATATTGCGCTTGACCATATGCTCGCCGATAATTGCGCAATGCAATTAGTGCGCCAGCCCAAGCAATTTGATGTCATCGTGACCGATAATCTGTTTGGCGATATGCTCTCAGACATCGCCGCGCAATTGACCGGATCACTGGGGATGCTGCCGTCGGCCTCACTCGGGGGCGCGCGCGAAAATGGCCGCCGCGCCGCGCTTTATGAGCCAGTGCACGGCTCTGCGCCCGATATCGCCGGACAAAATAAAGCCAACCCGCTCGCGATGATCCTGTCGGTCGCGCTGGCGCTGCGCTATTCGTTTGATCGCCCCGATGACGCTGCAGGGATCGAACAGGCCGTTGCGCAAGTTCTAGCGCTTGGCCATCGCACGGCGGATATCGCGTTAGGCGGTGGGGCGCTCTCGACGCAGGATATGGGCAGCGCTGTGCTTGAGATTCTCTCACAGCAGGCTTAAAGTCTTTGTCATGAGCAATATCCAAAATCATACCCAAAATCATATTGCGCTGGTCGGCGCGAGCGGCAATGTCGGGCGTAAGATTCTCGAAACATTGGACAAGCGCGCTTTTCCTTATGAGCGTTTGTCTCTTTTTGCGTCGGCGCGTTCAGCGGGAACAGCGCTTGAGGTTGGTGGGCAGGAGGTCAAAATTACCGCTTTGGATGGAGCAGATTTTTCTGATGTCAGGCTGGCTTTTTTTGCCGTCGGCGGTGCGGTGGCGCGAGAATTTGTGCCGCGTGTGGCGTCGTCGGGAACTGTCGTGATTGATAATTCTTCTCATTTTCGCATGGACCCAGATGTTCCGCTGATTGTGCCTGAAGTCAATGGCGCTGTGCTTGAGCAAGGTTTTGCGCGCAATATCATCGCCAACCCAAATTGCTCGACAGCTCAATTTGTCGTGGCTTTAGCGCCTTTGCATCGGGTTAAAAAAATCGAGCGCGTTCATGTGGCGACTTATCAGTCGATATCGGGCGCAGGCCGCGCGGCGATGGATCAGCTCGTTGAAGATATTGACAGCAAAAATCATCAACCTTCATCGGTTGCTTTTAATGTTGTCCCGAAGATCGATGTTTTTCTTGAAAATGGCGAAACCAAAGAAGAATGGAAAATGCGCGTTGAAACGGCGAAGATTCTTGATCCGGAGATCAAAGTTTCGACTCATTGTGTTCGCGTGCCGGTTTTGGTCGGCCATAGCGAGGCGGTCTTTATCCGGTTTGCTCAAAAAATGAGCGTCGGGGAAGCCAGAGAGATTTTGCGCACAGCACCAGGCTGCGCGCTGGTGGAAGAAGATTATGCGACGCCCAAAGAATGTGAGGGACGCGATCCGGTTTTTATTTCGCGTCTGCGCCAAGACCCAGCGGATGAAAATGCGCTTCAAATGTGGATCACGGCTGATAATTTGCTCAAAGGCGCAGCACTTAATGCCGTGCAGATCGCCGAGCTTTTGATTCAAAACTAAGCGCGCGCAACGCCTCTGAGACTTTTTATCAATCCGTCGGCGGCTTTTTCGATCATCTGTAGAACTTTGGCAAAGCCCTCTTCGCGGTCATAATAAGGATCGGGCACTTCATCCATGTTGAGGTCGGGCGCATAATCAAGAAACAGGCCGATCTTGGCCTTTGAGCCTTTAGGTTTCATCGCCTTGACCTCGGCGAGATTATTGCGATCCATCACCAAGATCAGATCAAATTTTTCAAAATCCTCGCCGCAGATGGGCCGTGAGCGCTGATCGGAAATGTCAATTTGGCGCTGCGCGCAGATGGCCTGCGCGCGCGGATCAGGGGGCGCGCCTTGATGCCAATCGCTTGTGCCAGCGCTGTCGATGTTGACGTCGAGCCCATTGGCGCGCGCGGCAAACGCGCCTTCGGCCATCGGTGAGCGGCAGATATTGCCATAGCATACGAATAAAATATGTATCATGATGCGAATATGCTAAACCATTTTGAGCAAGGGGGGAAACCGAGATGGCAGAAAAAATATCACCCGCAGACCTCGCGCAGGAGCTCGCGCGGCTGGAAGGCTGGGCGGTCGCCGAAGGCCGCGATGCGATCGTCAAGGATTATCGCTTTGCGAATTTTTCCCAAGCCTTTGCGTGGATGACACAAATCGCTATGGTCGCTGAAAAAATGGATCATCATCCGGAATGGACGAATGTTTATTCCCGCATTGGTGTTGTGCTCACGACGCATGATAAAAATGGTGTGACAAAAAATGATATTGAGATGGCTCAAAAAATGGACAAACTGGCGAAATTATACAATCAGAGCTAAAGACAAAACTGAAGGAGGTTTCATGGCGAGATCAAAAATAGCGCTTATCGGCGGCGGACAGATTGGCGGCACACTCGCGCATTTGGCCGGGCTCGAAGAGCTGGGCGATGTGGTTATCTTTGACATTTTATCGGGTGTTGCGCAGGGCAAGGCGCTTGATTTAGCACAGAGCTCGCCGGTGGTCGGGTTTGACGCCGATTTCGTCGGCACCGATGATTATGCGGCGATTGAAGACGCTGACATTGTTATCATCACGGCAGGTGTGCCGCGCAAGCCGGGCATGAGCCGTGATGATTTGCTCAGCATCAATTTGAAAATCATTTCGCAGGTGGCGCAGGGCGTCAAAACTTATGCGGCGGATGCTTTTGTCATCTGCATTACCAATCCGCTCGATGCGATGGTCTGGGCGTTTCAAAAACTTTCAGGATTGAACCCGCCGCGCGTCGTCGGCATGGCCGGTGTGCTCGACAGCGCGCGAATGAGATATTTCTTGGCCAAAGAGCTCAACGCCTCAGTGGAAGATGTGAGCGCCTTTGTGCTCGGCGGCCACGGCGACACGATGGTGCCGCTTGTGCGCTATTCGACTTTGGGCGGCATCGCGCTGCCTGATCTGGTCGAGATGGGTTGGCTCGAACAGAAAAAGCTCGACGATATCGTCCAACGGACACGCGATGGCGGCGCTGAAATTGTTGGTCTGCTAAAAACCGGCTCGGCCTTTTATGCGCCCGCAAGCGCTGCGATCGAAATGGCAGCATCCTATCTCAGGGACAAAAGGCGTCTTTTGCCCTGCGCGGCCTATCTCAATGGAGAATATGGCATCAAAGATGTCTATGTCGGTGTTCCGGCGATCATCGGCGCACAAGGCGTTGAGCGCATCGCCGAGATCAGCCTCACTGAGGCCGAACGCGCCGCGCTTGCCAAATCCATCGCATCGGTGGAAGGCCTCATCGAGGCCAGTAAAAAGCTCATGCCTGAACTGGCATGAGCTCATCACATGAGGCTTTACGCCTTTTCTCCGGTGAAGCTGGAATTGCCCATCGGGGTTTTGATCTCGCCGGTGACATTATCGCCGTCAACATTGACCTCGATTGTCGCTTGAAGATCGCGCCCCATGACCTTGAGCGTCACCGGCGCGCTGACTTTATTGCCGTCGACGCTCCCGCCTGAGATCGCGACGTCGCCCTGCGGCGAATTCAACGAGCCATTGCCGCTATCATCGAGTGTCAAAATCGGGGTTTGTTTCCCCATCGGTGTGTTGACAGTTAACTGCCATTTTCCTGCAACAGACATATTGTCCTCCTTCTTAGTTTATTAAGAAATGCATACTAACATGAAATAATATGAAATAGTAGTGTATGAATAAGGCAGACATCGTCAGGGGAAGGATTTTATGAATCTCCATGAATATCAGGCGAAGGCCTTGCTGAAGGCATTTGACGCCCCTGTGCCGCAGGGGCAGGCGGCTTTTTCGGTCGATGAGGCCGTCCAAGCAGCTGAGGCACTCGGCGGCGCTCACTGGGCGATCAAGGCGCAGATCCACGCAGGCGGGCGCGGTAAAGCAGGCGGGATCAAATTGGTCAAAGGAATCGATGAGCTCAAGCTGGGCGCAGCCAGTATGATCGGCAAAATCCTGATAACGCCGCAGACCGGCGCGCAAGGCAAACAGGTGCGCCGCCTTTATATCGAGCAGCCCGCCGAGATCGCCCGCGAATTCTATTTATCATTTCTGATCGATCGCAACGCTTCGCGGCCAGCCTGTATCGTCTCCACTGAGGGCGGCATGAACATCGAAGAAGTCGCCGCGCAAACGCCCGATAAAATCCTAACCTTGTCGATTCATCCGATCGGAGGCATAAGGCCTTTTCACGCAAGGCGCGTGGCGCAGCTTTTAGGCCTTGAGAGCCAAGCGGCCAAACAATTAAATGCTCTGTTGCGCAATTGCTATCGCTTGTTTGTCGAAAAAGATTTGAGCCTGCTTGAAATCAATCCTCTCATCACGACGCAAGCGGGCGATCTATGCTGTCTTGATGCCAAGATCAGCATTGATGATAATGCTCTGTTTCGCCACCAAGACCTCGCCGCGCTGCGCGACTGGGACGAAGAAGATCCCGCCGAGCGCGAAGCCGGAAAATATGATCTCAGCTTCATCAAGCTGGACGGCCAGATCGGCTGCATGGTCAATGGCGCGGGGCTGGCTATGGCGACGATGGATATCATCAAACAGCATGGCGGACTGCCGGCGAACTTTTTAGATGTCGGCGGCGGTGCAGACAAGGAAAAAGTCGCCCATGCATTTCAAATTTTATTATCCGACAAGAATGTTCGCTCAATTTTGGTCAATATCTTTGGCGGGATCATGCGCTGCGATATTATCGCTGAGGGCATCATCGCCGCCGCGCGCGAAATGAATCTCGCTGTGCCGCTGATCGTTCGCCTTGAAGGGACGAATGTTGACAAAGGCAAAGAGCTTTTGAAGCAATCAGGCCTTGAGATCATCGGCGCTGATAATCTCGATCAAGCGGCGGCCAAAGCTGTGAAGTTGATTAAATAATGGCTGTATTGGTTGATCAAAACACGCGCGTGATCTGTCAAGGCCTGACCGGCGCGCAGGGGACATTCCACACTGAGCAGGCGATCGCCTACGGCACAAATATGGTTGGCGGGGTGACGCCCGGCAAAGGCGGCGGCGAGCATGTCGGCCTGCCGATCTTTGACAATGTCGCCGAAGCGCGCGCGGCAACGCAAGCTAATGCAAGTGTGATCTATGTGCCGCCGCCTTTCGCTGCCGATGCGATCTTGGAGGCGATCGACGCCGAGATCGAACTCGTCGTTTGTGTGACTGAAGGCATCCCGGTGATGGATATGGTGCGGGTCAAAGCGGTGCTTCAAGGCAGTGCGACGACATTGATCGGCCCGAATTGTCCCGGCATCATTACGCCGGGCGCGTGCAAGATTGGGATCATGCCGGGACATATACATAAGAAAGGCGCTGTCGGGATTGTGTCGCGCTCGGGCACGCTGACCTATGAGGCCGTCGGCCAGACCACAGCGCAAGGTCTTGGGCAGAGCACCTGTATCGGCATTGGCGGCGATCCGGTGCGCGGCGCTGGGTTCATCGATTGCCTTGAGATGTTTCTCGCTGATGAGGAGACGCAGGGCATCGTCATGATCGGTGAGATCGGCGGCGCAGATGAAGAGGCGGCGGCTGAGTTTTTGAAGCGCGCGCGCCGCCGCAAGCCAGCGGCGGGCTTTATTGCCGGGCTGACAGCACCGCCAGGACGGCGCATGGGTCATGCGGGGGCGATTGTTTCTGGGGGTTCGGGCGGCGCTCAGGGCAAAATCGAGGCGATGAAGTCGGCGGGCATCACGATTGCGCGCTCGCCCGCCCATATCGGCGAAGCCATCGCTGAGGCGATCAAGGGGGTGCATAAAAATTGATGTGCAAGAAATTATTCAGATGGTAAAAAGATGATATGAGGCCCGAAGACAAAGATCTTTTGACGAACAAGGATTTCCTTGAAGCGCTTTATCAGCTTCATCAGGAGAATGCAGGCGGACTCGCGTCGCAATGGCAGGAGCTGTTTAATCAGGTTTTCACCGATGCGCCGCCGCCGCGTCGAGCGTCATGGGCGCGGCCTTTGCCTAATATCTGTGAGCACCAGCCTTCCGAAAAGAAAGAGCCAAAGACAAAACGGGTATCGCGCGAAGGCTATGCGGCGGCGCTTGATTCTGTGCGCGCCATCATGATGATCCGCGCTTATCGTGTGCGGGGTCATCTCAATGCTGATCTTGATCCGCTTAGGCTTGAGACGCTGCAGCCTCATCCTGAGCTTGATCCGGTGAGCTATGGCTTCAAACCTGAAGATTGGGATCGCCCGATTTTCATCGATCATGTGCTTGGGCTTGAGACGGCAACCATTCGTCAGATTTTGAAAATCGTCCAGCAGACCTATTGCGGCACTTTAGGGGTCGAGTTCATGCATATTTCCGATCCTGCGGAAAAGTCTTGGCTTCAAGAGCGGATTGAAGGTCGTGATAAAATCGGCTTGCGGCTCTCCCGCGAGCAAAAACACGCGCTTATGCGCGAGCTGGTCGAGGTTGAAGGCTTTGAGAAATTTCTTGGCAAGAAATATGTTGCGACCAAACGCTTCGGTTTGGACGGCGCCGAGATGACCGTTCCCGCAATCGAATGGATCATCGATGCGTCAGCCAAAATGGGAGTCAAAGAAGTTGTGATCGGCATGCCGCATCGCGGACGACTCAACATTCTGGCGCATGTGCTCGACAAGCCTTATGAGGCTTTTTTCACCGAGTTTCACGGCGGCGGCGATCTCGACGAAGTGGAAGGGTCGGGCGATGTGAAATATCATTTGGGCGATTCGGAAGATCGAGTTTTTTCGGGTCATCCAGTTCATTTATCGCTTGCGGCGAATCCGTCTCATTTGGAAAGCGTTGATCCAGTGGTGCTTGGCCGCGCGCGCGCCAAGCAGGATCATTATGATTCCGATCGCGCGAGTGTCCTGCCGATCTTATTGCATGGCGACGCCGCCTTTGCCGGGCAGGGCATCGTTGCTGAATGTCTTGGACTTTCGGGATTGAAAGGCCATCGTTCGGGGGGGGCTGTTCATTTTATCGTCAATAATCAGATTGGCTTTACGACCTCGCCGCGTTATGCGCGCTCGTCGCCTTATCCGTCGGATGTCGGCAAGATGGTCGAGGCGCCGATTTTTCACGTCAATGGCGATGACCCCGAAGCGGTGCTTTATGCCGCGCAGCTCGCCGCAGAGTTTCGCCGCAAGTTTTTGAGGCCGGTCATTATAGATATGTTTTGTTATCGCCGCTTTGGTCATAATGAAGGCGACAATCCGGAATTCACCCAGCCTTTAATGTATAAGGCGATTAAGAAGCATAAACCGGTCGCGCAGATTTATGCTGACAGGCTCGTCGCGCGCGGCGATATGTCACAGCAGGAAATCGACGCGCAGCATGAAGCGCAAAACCTGCTCCTTGAGACAGCTTTCCAAAAAACCGCAACTTTTGAACCCGAAGACCCGGATTGGCTCGCGGGCAAATGGAAAGGGCTCAAACAGGCGTCAGGTGATGTCCGGCGCGGGCAGACCGGCGTGGCGATCACGCGACTCAAAGAGATCAGCGAGGCTTTGTGCAAGATTCCCGAAGATTTCAACGCGCATCCGGTTGTCCGCCGTATTTACGAAACGCGGCACAAAATGATCGTTGATGGATTCGGCATTGATTGGGCAATGGCCGAAGCGCTGGCTTTGGGATCGCTTTTGCGCGAGGGCTATCGTGTGCGCCTCGTCGGGCAGGATTGCGAACGCGGCACCTTTTCGCAGCGTCATTCTGTTCTTGTCGATCAGGAAGATGAAAGTAATCACACGCCCTTGAATCATTTGCACGCCGATCAGGCGCAGTATGAGGCGGTCAATTCGATGTTGTCGGAGGAGGCCGTTTTGGGCTTTGAATATGGCTACACCCAGTCCGAACCCAACGCGCTGACGCTCTGGGAAGCGCAATTTGGCGACTTTGCCAATACGGCGCAATCGATCATCGACCAGTTCATCTCTTCAGGTGAGGAGAAGTGGCTCAGGATGAGCGGGCTCGTCATGCTCTTGCCGCACGGCTATGAGGGGCAAGGGCCGGAACATTCATCGGCGCGGCTTGAGCGCTATTTGCAATTATGCGGCGACGACAATGTTCAAGTTGCCAATTGCACGACGCCCGCCAATTATTTTCATATTTTGCGCCGTCAATTGCATCGCAATTTCCGCAAGCCTCTGTTTTTGATGACGCCGAAATCTCTGCTGCGGCATAAATCCTGCGTTTCGGTGATTGAGGATTTTCGTCCCGGCGCGTCTTTTCATCGCGTGCTCGAAGATGATGCGCCGACCGGGCTTGTGGGCACCGTCAAGCTCGCTAAAGATGAAGAGATCAAGCGCGTGATCCTATGTTCGGGCAAAGTCTATTATGATCTGTTCGCCGCGCGCGAGGCCAAAAAAATCTCTTCGATTTACTTGATCCGAATCGAGCAGCTCTACCCGTTTCCGCTGAAAACAATGGCGAGGCTGCTCGCGCGGTTTCCACAGGCTGAGATCATCTGGTGTCAAGAAGAGCCTCAAAATATGGGGGCATGGAGCTTTGTCGTCCCTCATATTGAAGCCGCGCTGGCTCAAGCGGGTCGGCGCGATGCTCGTCCCTCTTATGTTGGCCGCCCCGAAGCCGCCGCGCCCGCCACAGGATTCGCCACGCTGCATAAAAAAGAATTACAAACCTTCCTTGAACAAGCGATTCATGTTAAAAACAATTCTTCCTTTCCCCACCTTGTCGGAAGGCAAAGTCTATGAGCCAAGATATCATCACCCCGGCATTAGGCGAGTCGATCGTTGAAGCGACGATCGCCGAATGGCTGAAAAAACCCGGCGAGAACGTTCGTGTTGACGAACCACTCGTCATTTTGGAGACCGACAAAGTCACCGTTGAAGTGCCTGCGCCATGTGCCGGTGTGCTTGTCGAAGTTCTGGCGCAAGTGGGTGCCAACATCGCGGTCGGCGCTTTATTGGGGCGCATCGATGAAAACGCATCTGCGTCTGTGCAGTCCCAAGTCAAACCAAGTGAAGAAATTAAAACCAAAGCCCCCCCGCAAGCCGCGCCCTCGCCGACTCCAGCGTCCGGACAAGATCATGCGCTGATGTCGCCAGCGGCGCGCAAAATCGCGGCGGAGAAGAATATCACGCCAGGTCAGATCTCCGGATCAGGGCCGGATGGCCGCATCTTAAAAGAAGATGTCGCCGCAGTTCCACCGCGCGCGCCGATGACCCCTGCGCCGATTGATCCTCAGCCGACAGGTCGCCAAGAGCGGGTGCGCATGTCCCGCCTGCGCCAGACCATTGCCAAGAAGCTCAAAGAGGCGCAAAACACTGCCGCCATGTTGACGACATTCAACGAGGTCGATATGAGCGCGGTGATCGATCTGCGCAAGACCTATCGCGATATTTTTGAGGCGCGTCATGGCGTGCGGCTTGGGTTTATGAGTCTGTTTGCGCGCGCTTGTATTGCAGCTTTGCGCGAAGTCCCTGAGGTCAACGGGCAGATCGACGGCGACGAAATTGTCTATCGCGATGATTACAATATCGGCGTGGCGATAGGCACTGAACGCGGTCTGATTGTGCCAGTGTTGCATCATGCGCAGAATATGTCGCTTGCCGATATTGAAAAGGCAATTCATAATTACGTGCAAGCGGCGCGCGACGCCTCATTGTCAATTGAGGCTTTGCAGGGCGGGACTTTCACGATCTCCAATGGCGGGGTTTATGGCTCGCTTTTATCGACGCCGATTTTAAATATGCCGCAATCGGGCATTTTGGGTATGCACAAAATTGAAAAGCGTCCGGTTGCCATTGATGATGAAATTGTTATCAAGCCGATGATGTATTTAGCGCTAAGTTATGATCATCGCCTTGTTGATGGTCAGCAGGCGGTTACTTTTCTCGTGCGCGTCAAGGAAATGATCGAAGATCCGGCGCGTCTGGCGCTTGAAGTGTAAGACGCGCAAATGGCCGAAGCCTAAAATATGGAACCCTATGATATAATCGTGATCGGAGCCGGGCCAGGAGGATATGTCTGCGCTATTCGCGCCGCGCAGTTAGGGATGAAGGTCGCCTGCATCGAGCAGATGGATCAGCCCGGTGGCACGTGTTTGAACATTGGCTGTATTCCGTCCAAGGCGCTGCTGCACGCGTCTCATCTTTATGCGCATCACGGCGCGCTCGGCGCGTTTGGGATCAAAGCGCAGCCACCGCAGCTTGATCTCACGGCGATGATGAAGTTCAAACAGGAAGGAATCGAGGCCAACACCAAAGGCGTGGCGTTTTTATTGAAAAAGAACAAAGTGGATTATGTTCAAGGGCGCGCGCGCTTGCGCGGCGCGGGCAGGGTTGAAGTTCAAGGGGGCTCTTCGACGCAGACTTTGTCGGCCAAACATATCGTCATTGCGACCGGCTCGGTCCCGGCGTCGCCGCCGGGGATTCAGATCGACGAGAAAAACATTATTTCGTCGACCGGCGCTTTATCTTTGGAGGCTGTGCCTGACCGTTTAGCGGTTATTGGCGGCGGCTATATCGGGCTTGAGATGGGCTCGGTCTGGCAGAGACTGGGCGCGCAAGTTATGGTCGTTGAGATGTTGCCGCATATTCTGCCCGGCATGGATCAAGAGATCGCGCGCGCCGCACTTGCTTTGTTCAAAAAGCAGGGTATGGAGTTTAAGCTCGCGACAAAAACCGAAAAAATAGAAACAGATGGCAATTCTGTGGTTTTGCATCTCGTTTCAGTGAACGCGCCAGACAAAGCCGCCACGATTCGCGCTGATAAAGTGCTCGTGGCGACGGGCCGCAAACCGGCGATTGAAGGGCTTGATCTCGCCGCGGCAGGCGTTTCAAAAGATCAGCGCGGCGCGATTATCGTCGATCAAAATTATAGCGCGGCGCAAGGCGTTTATGCGATCGGCGATGTGATCGCTGGCGCGATGTTGGCGCATAAAGCGTCGGAAGAAGGTGTGGCGCTTGCCGAGCGGCTCGCCGGACAAAAGTCCAGCGTCAATTATGATGCAATTGCCGGTGTCGTCTATACCCAGCCGGAGATCGCAAGCGTCGGCTTTAGCGAAGAGATGCTCAAAGAAAAAAACATTGATTATCGCGTCGGCAAGTTTCCTTTTACGGCCAATGGCCGCGCGAAAGTCAATCATGTTTCTGAGGGTTTTGTCAAAATTTTGGCGGACAAAAAGACAGATCGCATTTTAGGGGTTCACATCATCAGCGCTGAGGCGGGCGCAATGATCGCTGAGGCGGTCGTCGCGCTGGAGTTTGGCGCGGCCAGCGAAGATATTGCGCGCATTTGTCATGCGCATCCGACATTGAGCGAGGCGATGAAAGAAGCCGCGCTCGCTGTTGAAGGCCGTTCGCTTCATATGTGAGGAAATATTGAAGCGTGGATTAATTTCTCGGATGGGCTTTTTCGTAGATTGAGAGAATCTGCGTCGTGTCGATTTCGGTATAGATCTGCGTTGTCGAGAGGCTCGCATGGCCGAGCAGCTCTTGGATCGCGCGCAGATCGCCGCCATGTCCGAGCAGATGGGTTGCAAAAGAATGGCGCAGCGCATGAGGCGTTGCGCGTTCGCTCAGCCCGAAACTTTGTCTCAGATTTTTCATCAAGAGCTGCACGCGCCGCGCGCCTAATCTTTTGCCGCTTTGCGCGCGAAACAATGCGCCGACTTCAATCTGGAAAGGGCATAATCTCAAATAGGTTTTGATCGCATTGCGCAGCACGGGCAGCATGGGCACGAGGCGCTCTTTGCCACCTTTGCCGATGATCCGCAGCGCGGCGGTTGCGTCGGCGGGAATGTCTTCGACATTGAGCCGCAGCGCTTCGGAGATGCGCAAGCCCGCGCCATAGAGCATCAGCAAGACAGCGGCGTCGCGCGCGCCGATCCATTCGGCGCGGCGGACATGATGAGAATGTTTGCGCGCTTCGTCGATGAGCGTGGCGGCGGCTTTTTCGCTCAGCGCGCGCGGAATGTTATGGCCGCGCTTGGGCGAAGAGATCGCCGACAAGGCCGCGTTCTTGATTTGACTATGCTGCCCGAGATAAAGATAAAAAGCGCGCAGACTCGACAATTCCCGCGCGCGGGTTGATCCGCCGACACCTTGATTGCGTCGCCACGCTAAGAAGGCACGGAAATCTGAGGGAGTCAGTGTGTCCAGCTCTTTGAGCGCGACCTCGTGGCCGAGATGGTCTTGGATGAAAGTGAGAAATAAGCGAACATCGCGCCCATAGGCTTTGATGGTCAAGGGGCTCAATCTTTTGATTCCGGCGCAATAAGTGAGCCATTCCTCGACCTGTTTCATTCTATTTTTTGTCCGGTTTTTGCCCAATCGTCGAGGAAATCCTTGAGTCCCTTATCGGTCAGCGCGTGGGTGAGCGCGGCGCGCAATATCTTTGGCGGCGCGGTGATACATTCTGCGCCCGCAAGCGCTGCATCACGAATATGATTGACGCTGCGAATCGACGCCGCCAAAATCTGGGTGTCGAATTCGGGGTAATTATCGTAGATCTGTCGGATTTCATCAATGAGTTTCATGCCATCAAGACCAGCATCGTCGAGTCTGCCAATAAAGGGCGAGATATATGTCGCGCCCATGCGCGCCGCCGCGAGCGCCTGTGCTGATGAAAAACACAAAGTCACATTGACTTTGATATTGCGCTGGCGCAGGCGTCGGCAGGCGATGAGCCCGTCTTCGGTGAGCGGAACTTTGATGACAATATTGTCGGCGATCGGCGTGAGGATATCGGCCTGTGCGCACATGGCGCAGGCCTCAGTCGCGACGACTTCAGCCGAGACCGGCCCATTGACTAAATGGCAAATATCGCCGAGCACGAGTTTGAGATCGCCGCCGTTCTTGGCGATTAAGGAAGGATTGGTCGTCACGCCATCGATCATGCCCGATTCGGCAAGCTCGGCGATTTCAGCGACATCGGCGCTATCGGCAAAGAATTTCATCAGCGAATCATCTCCGGGCTATTTGGTTCACTATGCCTGTTTGTGTGAGGATAGTCTATGAGCGCGCGTCTATCGGTTTTGCTGCCTCTTGCGCTGGACGAGCCTTATGATTATCGCTCGCCTCAAGAGGAGGTCAAACAGGGGAATATCAAACAAGGTCAATTTGTTAAAGTGCCGTTGCGCAATAAAGAAATGGTCGGCGTGGTTTGGGAGGACTCGAAGGCGCGACCGTCTGTTGGAGATGATAAATTGCGTCCAGTGATATCAGCGCTTGATCTGCCGCCGCTGCCCGGCGATCATTGCGCTTTTATCGACTGGGTTGCTGATTACACTTTGGCGCCCAAAGGCGCGGTGTTGAAATTGACGATGAACACCGCTGCGGTGTTTCGACCGGCGCGCGCGCGCAAGCAGAGTCAATCCTGCGCGAGCGCCCCGCCAGCGCGAGCAGAAATCGAGTTTTCCGATGCGCAAATTCAGGCCTCGTCGCGCATTCGCGCCGCAATCGAGCAAAACAAGTTTAAGACTTTGCTGCTGGATGGCATGACGGGGTCGGGCAAGACCGAAATCTGTTTTGATGCGATCATGGCCGTTTTAGATCAAGATAAGCAGGCGCTGATGTTATTGCCCGAAATCGCCTTGACGTCTTATATGCTGCGCCGCTTTGAAAATTATGCCGGTATTGCGGCGGCGATCTGGCATTCGGGTTTGACTCCGGCGGCGCGGCGGCGTTTGTGGCTTGATATCGCTTATGGGCGCACACGACTCGTGATCGGCGCGCGCTCGGCATTGTTTTTGCCGTTTCCCAAGCTGCGCCTCATCATCGTCGATGAGGAGCACGATGAAGGCTTTAAGCAAGAAGATGGCGTGATCTATCACGCGCGCGACATGGCGATCGTGCGCGGTGCTTTGGCTGAGTTTCCTGTCATCTTGAGCTCGGCGACCCCCTGCCTTGAGACATTGGCCAACATTGAGCGCGGGCGCACAGAACATTTGATTTTGCCGCAGCGTGTTCGTCCTGATGCGCAGCCGCCGGAGATTAAACTTATCGATATGCGTCAGGTGGCGCAAAAGTCGGGCAGATGGATCGCGCCTGAACTTGTCGAAGCGATCGGCAAAGCCTTGGAGCGCAAAGAGCAGGCTTTATTGTTTCTCAATCGTCGCGGTTATGCGCCTTTGGTTTTGTGCCGTAAATGCGGTCATCGCTTTGCCTGTCCAGATTGCGATGTTTGGCTTGCGCATCATCGCTCCTCGCCGCGAGAGGACGCGCGATCATGGGACGCGAAAATATGGGGTTCGAAGCTATTATGTCATCATTGCGGGTTTGAGCAGGCTCTGCCGCAGTCTTGTCCGAGCTGTGATGCGGCTGAGAGCTATGCGCCCTGCGGACCAGGCATAGAGCGCATTTTTGAAGAGGCGCAAGGTCTTTTTCCTGCGGCGCGACTTGCTTGTTTGTCGCGCGATCTGCCGCGTGATGTTGACGCGCGTCGCACTTTGATCGAGCGCATGACCGCGCGCGAGATTGATATTTTGATCGGCACACAGATGATCGCCAAAGGGCTGCATTTCCCTTATTTGACGGTGGCAGGGATGATCGACGCGGATTTAGGTCTCGCCAATGCCGATCTGCGCGCGAGCGAACATAGTTTTCAGCTTTTGCAGCAGGTGGCGGGCCGCACCGGGCGCGATCGATTCCCCGGCGAGGCCTTTTTGCAAACCCATATGCCGGATCATCCGGTGATGCACGCGCTTGTTGCCAATGATCGCGCCTGCTTTTTGCAAGCTGAAGCGCAAGAGCGACGTCGCGGCGGCTGGCCGCCTTATGGTCGACTCGCGGCGGTGATTTTCTCGAGCGCCGATCGGGGCAAGGGACACCTCCATGCGCGCGATTTTGCGAAGGCCGCGCCGCAACAAGAGGGCATCCAATGGTTCGGACCGGCACCTGCGCCTATATTTCGCCGCAAGAAGCTCTATCGGCTGAGGTTTCTTGTCAAAGCGCGGCGCGGGGTTTCGCTGCAAGCCTATATGCGGCGCTGGCTCGCCTCAGCGCCGATGCTGCCGCGCGACATCCGCCGCGCCATCGACATTGATCCGCACAGCTTCTTATAAAACCCCGCGCCGACCCTTGCGAGCGCACGCCGCTCATGCTAGGCATGGGGCGGTTAAAGGAGTCATCTCAAAAGAGGAAATCATGGCGGTCGCCACACAAGACGAAAGGCAGGGCTCGCGGTTTGATGTCGCGGGGCGTTATGCCAGAGCGCTGTTTGAGCTCGCCGCGCAAGACGCGCAGCTTGCGCGCGTCGATCAAGACATCGCCGCTTTGCGCGCGATGATCGCGGCGTCCTCTGATCTGATGTTTGCGCTGCGCGATCGCACTTTGGAAGCGTCTATGCGCAATCAGGCTTTGCATCAGGTGTTTGTCCGCGCTGAGCTCGGTGAGCTGACGCGCAATTTTATTGGTCTTGTTTTGCACAATGGCCGCGGCGCGCAGCTGGCTGATATCGCCAGACATTTCACCGCTTTGATGGCAGAACATCAAAAAATTGCGCATATTGAAATCAAAACCGCACGCGAGTTGAGCGCAGCGCAGAGTCAAAGGCTTGAGTCTATTTGCCGCGCGCATTTTGGCAACAAGGCGCAAATCAAATTAACTCTTGAGCCTGATCTTATTGGCGGCCTCACATTGGAGATGGCCGGTGATATGTTTGACGCTTCACTTCGCGGCAAGCTCGATCAGCTTGAGAAAAACTTCAAACAAACTTTTCACGCAAACTGATTGAAGGGGATCAATATGGATGTTCGCGCCGCAGAAATTTCCAGCCTTTTGAAAGAACAAATTCGCAATTTTGATGCCGCCGCCAAGCGCACTGAGACTGGCCAAGTGCTTTCAGTCGGTGATGGCATTGCGCGCGTCTATGGGCTGTCTGAAGTTCAGGCCGGTGAGATGGTCGCGTTTGAAAATGATGTGCGCGGCATGGCGCTCAACCTTGAGCATGACAATGTCGGCATTGTGATTTTCGGCTCCGATCAGCACATCCGCGAGGGCGATCAAGTGCGCCGCACCGGCGCGATCGTCGAGTCGCCGATCGGCAAAGGATTGCTTGGCCGCGTTGTTGATCCGCTCGGCCAGCCGATCGATGGCAAAGGCGCGATCAAGTTTGAAGCCACCAGTCAAGTGGATGTCAAAGCGCCCGGCATCATTCCGCGACGCTCGGTGCATGAGCCGATGCAGACCGGCATTAAGGCGATCGACGCACTCATTCCGATCGGGCGCGGCCAGCGCGAGCTCATCATCGGCGACCGCCAGACCGGCAAAACCGCGATCGCCATCGATACGATCTTGAATCAAAAGCAAGCGCATCAATCGGGCGATGAGAAGCAAAAACTTTATTGCATTTATGTTGCGGTGGGCCAGAAGCGCTCTACAGTGGCGCAGATCGCGCGGCAACTGGAAGAGCGCGGCGCGCTCGATTATACGACGATCGTTGCCGCGACCGCCTCTGATCCCGCGCCTTTGCAATATCTCGCCCCTTTCACCGGCTGCACGATGGGCGAATATTTCCGCGACAATGGCATGCACGCTTTGATTGTTTATGATGATCTGTCAAAACATGCTGTGGCCTATCGGCAGATGTCGCTTTTGCTGCGCCGCCCGCCCGGGCGCGAGGCCTATCCGGGCGATGTTTTTTATCTTCACTCGCGCCTGCTCGAGCGCGCGGCCAAGCTCAATGATGATCATGGCGGCGGCTCTTTGACCGCTCTGCCAATCGTCGAGACCCAAGCCAATGATGTAGCGGCCTATATTCCAACCAATGTGATTTCAATCACTGACGGCCAGATTTTTCTCGAGACCGATTTGTTTTATCAAGGCATTCGGCCTGCGTTGAATGTCGGAATTTCGGTGAGCCGCGTGGGTTCGTCGGCGCAGATCAAGGCGATGAAGCAGGTGGCCGGACGCATCAAGGGAGAGCTTGCGCAATATCGCGAAATGGCGGCTTTTGCGCAGTTTGGCTCTGATCTCGATGCTGCGACGCAAAAGATGCTTCATCGCGGCGCGCGCTTGACCGAAACCCTCAAACAGGATCAATTTTCGCCGCTTTCGGTGGAGGAGCAAGTGATCGTCATTTTTGCTGGCACGAACGGTTTTCTCGATGATTTGGCGGTCGAAGATATCGCCGCGTTTGAAGATAATTTGCTGCGTCATTTGCGGCAAAATCACGCCGACATCATCACGGCGATCGCTGAGGAGGGCAGCCTGTCGGATGCCACGCAAGATCGCCTGCGCGAGGCAATCGCCGGTTTTGCGAAAACTTCCACTTCGGCTTGATCGATGGCTAATCTTAAATCATTGCGTTCTCGGATTAACTCGGTGGGCTCGACGCGCAAGATCACGCGCGCGATGCAGATGGTTGCCGCAAGCAAATTGCGCCGCTCCCAAGAGACGATTTTTGCGGCAAGACCCTATGCGCAAAATATGCATCAAACGATTGCGGCTTTGGCGACGCAGACTCCCATGGGGCAATTATCGCCTCTTGCGCGCAGCTTTTTCGATGAGCAGGCGCAGCGCGCGCGGCATCTTTTGATTGTGATGACAACACAGCGCGGCCTGTGCGGCGGATTTAATGCGCAGATTTTGCGTCTCATGCGCGCACAGGCGCGGCGGATCAAGGGGCAAGGCCGCGAGCTTGCGATTTTGTGCGTCGGCAAGAAGGCGCGCGAGGGTTTGCGGCGCGAATGGGGCGATGAGATGATCGGCGCACTTGACGCCAATGTTCCGCCTTTGGACTTGGCGCGTGAGATTGCCGATATTGTTCTTGCGCGGTTCAAAAGCGGCGAGAGCGATAACTGCACGGTTTTTTATTCGCGTTTTATATCTGTTTTGGCGCAGGAGCCGACGGCGCAGCGTCTGATACCTGTGTCGCGCGAGGGGATTGCGGCGCATGACCGCCTCCATGCGGTCTATAGCTATGAGCCCGACGAGGCGCAGATGTTGGATAAGTTATTGCCCTCTCATCTTGTGGCGCAATTATTTCGCGGCCTGCTGGAAAATGAAGCCGGTGAACAGGGCGCGCGCATGACAGCGATGGATAATGCGACGCGCAATGCCGATGATATGATCGGCGCTTTGTCTCTGGTTTATAATCGCACGAGGCAGGCGGCGATCACGAAAGAATTGGTTGAAATCATTTCAGGAGCCGAAGCGCTTTGAGGCGCGGTTTTCAAATAGGAGAAGATCATGGAAACACAAGAAGTTCAGCAAAGGACGCCGAAGCAAAACATTCAGGGCGTTGTGACTCAAGTGGTTGGCGCGGTGGTGGATGTTTATTTTGAGAAGCAATTGCCGCTGATTTTCAACGCGCTGACGGTGAGCAATCGAGGGCGTCCTTTAGTCTTGGAGGTCGCGCAGCATTTAGGCGAGAACATTGTCCGCACGATCGCGATGGATTCGACGGAAGGTCTTGTGCGCGGCGCGGCGGTGGAAGATCAAGGCGCGCCGATTTCCGTTCCTGTGGGCGCGGGCACTTTGGGGCGCATCATCAATGTGATCGGTGAGCCCGTCGATGAGGCCGGGCCGGTCAAGGCCTCTGAGCGGCGCGCGATCCATCAGGCAGCGCCCGATTTCAAAAGCCAGTCCACCGAATCCGAGATTCTCGTCACCGGCATCAAAGTGGTCGATTTGCTCGCGCCCTATGTGAAAGGCGGGAAGATTGGACTGTTTGGCGGCGCCGGTGTCGGCAAGACGGTCATCATCATGGAGTTGATTAATAATATCGCCAAAGCGCATGGCGGCTATTCGGTGTTCGCCGGAGTCGGCGAGCGCACCCGCGAAGGCAATGATCTCTATTGGGAAATGATCGAATCGGGCGTCAACAGCGAAAAAGGCGAGGGAGAATCAAAATGCGCCCTTGTTTATGGCCAGATGAACGAACCGCCGGGCGCGCGCGCGCGCGTCGGGCTGACAGGCCTGACGCTTGCGGAGTATTTTCGTGATGAGGGTCAAGATGTGCTGTTTTTTGTTGATAATATTTTCCGTTTCACGCAGGCGGGCGCAGAGATTTCGGCTTTGCTGGGGCGGATTCCTTCGGCGGTGGGCTACCAGCCGACGCTCGCGACTGATATGGGAACATTGCAAGAGCGCATCACCTCGACGATAAAGGGCTCGATCACTTCGGTGCAGGCGATCTATGTGCCCGCCGACGATCTGACCGATCCGGCGCCTGCGACTTCTTTTACCCATCTTGACGCGACGACTGTTCTCAGTCGCGCCATTTCGGAGAAGGGCATTTATCCGGCGGTTGATCCTTTGGATTCGACGAGCCGGATTCTCGATCCGCGCATTGTCGGCGAAGATCATTATGATACCGCGCGTCGTGTGCAGGAGATTTTGCAGCGGTATAAATCGCTGCAAGACATTATCGCGATTCTCGGCATGGATGAGCTTTCCGAAGAAGATCGCCTGACTGTGGCGCGCGCGCGAAAAATAGAGCGCTTTTTATCGCAGCCTTTTTTCTCGGCGGAAGCTTTCACCGGCACACCCGGCGTGCTGGTCGGGCTTGAAGATACGGTCAAGGGCTTCAAAGATTTATGCGATGGCGTCTATGATCATTTGCCGGAGATCGCGTTTTACATGGTCGGACGCATCGAAGACGCCGTTGCGAAGGCCGAGCAATTAGCTCAAGACACCTAAAGGGAATTATCAATGAGCTCGTTGATTTCTTATGCGCTGATCTGTCCTGAAGCTGAGCTTGCTTCGGGCGAGGCGGTGATGGTCACAGCGCCGGGCAGTGAAGGCGAGTTTGGCATTTATGCATCTCACGCGCCGTTTGCGACTTTGCTGCGCGCGGGATGTGTGATCATTGAAGCAGCTGATGGCGGCAAGGATTATTTTTTTGTCAGCGCGGGTTTTTTGCGCGCCGACGGGGAATCAGTGACGATTTTGGCCGATGAGGCCAAGTCGGCGCGCGAGATCAACAAGCAAGATTTAGCGCAAGCTATTCAAGACGCGCAAGATGATATGCTTAACGCCGAGCCGGTCGAGCGCCGCACACGGGCCGGTGAGCGTTTGCTGCAATTGCAAGCCATGCAAAATGTTCTTGCGCGCGCGCAGGCCTAGCTGGGCAAAAAAGGCGAAAACTCCTCCACCACCTGCTGGTAGATTTTCTGCTTGAACGGCACAACAAGAGAAGCGAGCTCATCGACGCGGCACCATGTCCACGCGACAAATTCCGGATATTCGTCGCCTGCGATATTGACTTCGTCATCATGGCCATCGAAGCGCATGGCAAACCATTTTTGTTTTTGGCCGCGAAAGCCTGACAAGACTTTCCCCAATAAATCTTCGGGCAGATCATATGTGAGCCAGTCGCGGCTCTCGCCGACATAGCTCACGCGAGTGATGCCGGTTTCTTCGCGCAATTCGCGCCGTGCGGCTTCAAGGGCGGTTTCGCCGTCATCGATGCCGCCTTGGGGCATCTGCCAGAGATAAGGCTGGCCATAGGGGCTTGGCGGCATCAAAGCGTGATCGCGCTTTCCGGTCCAGACGCTGCCCTCGTCGTTGAACAGAAAAATGCCGACGCCCTTTCGCCAGGGCAGATCGTCATGCCGCATGGCCGGGATTATTTGGCCGCCGCCGCCAACGCGTTATTGGCGACAACCGCGCGCATCAGATCAAACGCATAATTGAGCTGCGTGTCTTTTTCAACCTCTTTGGGAATGTAAGACGCCGAGCCCGAACGTTTATTTTTATTGCCCGTATCTAAATGGCCGCGCAGGTCGGTTTCTCCGGTGATGCCTAAGCGCTCTTTGTCTTTTGCGTCGAGCTTCTGGTTGATGACGATATCCGGCACGACGCCGTGCGCCTGAATGGATCGTCCCGAAGGGGTATAATATCGCGCGGTTGTCAGGCGCAGCGCGCCATTGCCTTGACCCAAAGGCCGCACGGTTTGCACCGATCCTTTGCCAAAGGACAAAGTGCCCACAGTGATTGCGCGGCGCTGATCTTGGAGCGCGCCCGCGACGATTTCCGAAGCGCTTGCCGAGCCGCCATTGATAAGCACGATGATCGGCTTGTCATTGGTGAGGTCGCCGCCGCGCGCATTATAGCGATCGCCTGACTGGCCTTTTTTGTCGGCGCGGCCTCGGATCGATACGATTTCGCCGCGCCGCAAAAACAGATCGGCGACCGCTACCGCTTGATCGAGCAGCCCGCCCGGATTATTGCGCAGATCAAGAATATAGCCCTGCGGGCCGTTTTTTGTTTCGCGCTTCAATTTGCGAATCGCTTTGCTGAGGTTTTCAGTAGCGCGCTCATTAAAAGTTGTGAGTCGCAGATAGCCGATCTGTCCTTCGCTGCGCGATGTGACCGCCTTGATTTCTATAATGGCGCGTGTGATGACGAGCTCAAGAGGTTGTTTGCGTCCTTCGCGTCTGATCTTGATCTTGATTTTTGTTCTGGGCTTGCCGCGCATTCGGCTGACCGCATCGGACAATGTCATGCCCAAGACGGGTTCGCCGTCCAAATGGGTGATGAGGTCGCCCGCGAGCACACCGGCGCGGTCGGCGGGCGTGTCGGCGATTGGCGAGACGACCTTGATCAGGCCATTATCCATTGTTACTTCGATGCCCAGTCCGCCGAATTCGCCGCGGGTATTGATCTGCATACTTTTGTAGGTTTCAGCATCGAGCCAGGATGAATGAGGATCCAACGACGACAACATGCCGTTGATCGCAGCACGAATGAGTTCCTCGTCATTTTTGGGAGAGACATGTTCTTTGCGCACGGTTTCCAAGATTTGTCCGAACAAATCGAGTTGGCGATAGACGTCGCGCTGTTGAGCGCTGTCGGCGGCTTGAGCCGGTCCGAGCCAAGCGAGCAGCATAAACAGGCCAAGATAGGGTGTGATTTTACGGGCGGATATTTTCTGCAAACAGAGAAGTTGGGTCAATCGGTCGGCCATGTTTACGCACCTCCAAGTAAAGTATAGGCAGGGTCGGGTTTATTTTTTTTGTGTGCGGCATGAGTCCGATGGGCTCACCAGCAGCGAGAGCCTCGCCAGCGTGCACATCAAGGCGTGCCATGCCGCGCAGGAATAGATGATAGCCGCCAGGGGCGGCAATAATCAAGACCTGGCCGTAGTGGCGGAAAGGACCGGCAAAGACGACCTGCCCGCTGATCGGCGTGATGATGCGCGCTTGAGAGATCATGGCAAAGCCGAGGCCGAGAGAATGCATGCCCAGCGCGTTTTTATGTCCGAAGCCAATCGCTAATTTTCCGACCCCGGGCTTGAGGAATTTGAGCGTTTTAGCTTTTTGTTTTGTTTGCGGCAGTTTCGTTTTTTCGATGATGGTTGAGATCAGCGCATTCGTGTTGCGCGCCTGAGATGATATAGCAGCTATTTTTTTTGCCTGTCGGATGAGCGCGCCGCTGTTTTTGGTGTTGAGGTTTTGTTTTTTGCGCGCGAACAGATTTTCAAGGGCGCGGTGGATTTGGATTCTGTGCTGGAGTCCTTGTTTGAGCGCGCGCTCGTTTTTTTGAACATCGGAGGCTAGTTTGGCGATCGCCTGATTGCGTTCGACGAGTCTGCCGAGCAGGTGGTCGATTTGTTTTTGCGCGCGCGCGAGCATGATCTCGCCGCGCACAAGCTCGATGCCGGAGACGAGCGGCATATTTCGAGGCCGCCGCGCGAGGCGCATCAAAGATGTTGAAGCGGCTTTTTGAGTCTTGGTGTATGTTTGGCGATTTTTTTCCATTTCGGCGAGTTTTTCGCGCAGCTGTGCCAGACGCATTGTGGTGCGGGTGATCTCATATTCGATCGATTGGATTTCTGAAGCTTTGGCGATCAGCGCTTGATGGATGGCCTTGATCGTTTCGTCGGCGCTCGCTGCCGCGGGCCGCAGAATGAGGGCGAGGCTAAAAATAAAAATAAGGCGCGGCATCATCATGGGTTAAACATAGATTAAGCATATTAACGCATAAGGAAAGGTTAATGTTTTAATTGATTTTATATTTAATCGGCCATGATTTTGATTATGGTTTCGTTGATTTGACGAAGTTGATAATTGTTTGCGCGAATTCAGGGCCGCAATCTTCTTGGAGGAAATGTCCGCCGCCTTTTGTTGTGGTATGAGGCTGACCCTGCGCGCCCGCGATGCGTTTTTGCAGAATGATCTCGCCGCCCTTTGAGACCGGGTCTTGATCACTGAAGGCGGTTAAGAAAGGCCTGTCCCATTTTTCGAGGATTTTCCACGCTTCGATATTTTCTTTGGCCTGATCGTGTTCTGGTGTGATCGGCACGAAAGTCGGGAAGCAACGCGCGCAAGATTTATAACTTTCATCAGGGAAGGGAGCATCATAGGCGGCGACTTCTTCATCGCTCAATCCTTTTTGTGTGCCGCCTTTGACGATCTGACCGACCGGAAAGTTCGGCACGCTCTGGCTAAATTCGAGCCATTGTTTGAACGCCTCTGGTGCGCCGCCCTCGCCGGTGGGCAGGCCGGTATTGGCCGCGATAACGCGCGCAAAGCGATCTGGAAAGATCGTGACCAATCTTAATCCGATCAGGCCGCCCCAATCCTGACAGACGAGCGTCAGATTTCGTCCGTCGATTTTTTCGATCCAAGCTGACATCCAATCGAGGTGGCGCTTATAGCTGTAGTCGGTTTTTTCGGCCGGCTTGTCAGAGCGGCCAAACCCCACAAGATCAGGCGCAAGCACACGAAAACCCTCAGCGACAAAGGGGGGGATCATCTTGCGGTAGAGATAGCTCCATGAGGGCTCGCCATGTAGGCATACAATCACTTCATCGGCGTCGGCCGGGCCTTCGTCGATATAGTGAACGCGCAACTCTTCGTCCTCACCGGACGGGACGTTGCAGTAATGGGGGGCGAAATTGTAGCCGGGCAGATTTTCAAAGCGACTGTCGTCGGTGCGTAAAATTTTCATTATGATCCTCCCTGAAAATTATTTGTGATATTATCATAGCAACACCTGGCCCCCAAACAAATATGGAGAATGATATGTCTCAGCAAAGCGCGGATTTTGGCTCTTTTGAACAGAGCACACAGGAAGATTGGGCGATCATCAATCGCGAGTCGAAGAGATTTCAAGCGGGTTTAGCACGGCGCGTGATTGACCATCTGAAATTATTGGGCGGCGATTATGGCGGTTTTCCGGTCGACCGACTTGAGCATTCGCTGCAGACCGCAACGCGCGCGCATCAGGATGGCCGCGATGAAGAATATGTCGTTTGCGCGCTGCTGCATGATATTGGCGACACGCTTGGCTGTTATAATCATCCTGATATTGCGGCGGCGATTCTTCAGCCTTTTGTCAGCGAGGAGAATCATTGGCTTGTTGCCAAGCACGGCATTTTTCAGGGTTATTATTTTTTTCATCATCTCGGGCTCGACCGCGATATGCGCGAGCAGTTTCGCGGCCATCAATGGTTTGAGGCCACCGCGACGTTTTGCGAAAAATATGACCAGCCTGCTTTTGACAAGAGTTTCACCTCGATGCCGCTCGACGCCTTTGTGCCGATGGTCGAGCGCGTGTTTGAGCAGCCGCAGCGGAGCATCTATCGCCGCGCAAAATAGAAATTCACAAAAGAAATTCACAAAGGAGAAGAGAGATCATGACAAAAGGCGGTGTTATTATTCCGATCTTGCGCTATGCCGATGCGCCCGCAGCGATCGAATGGCTGTGCGAGGCTTTTGGCTTTAAGCAGCATCTTGTTGTCGCAGATGACAAAGATCAGAAAATCATTCATCACGCGCAGCTTGTCTATGGCAACGGAATGATTATGTTGAGCTCGGCGAACATTAGCGACTTTGATCGGTTTCTTGATAAAAACCACAAGCAGAACCTCTATATGATCGTCGCGAACGCCGATGAGCATTACGCTCAGGCCAAAGGCGCGCGCGCCGAGATTTTACGCGATATCGTCGATCAAGATTATGGCGGACGCGGTTATACCTGCCGCGATCTCGAGGGAAATGTTTGGAGCTTCGGCGATTATGATTCATGGGCGTAGTTGTTTGCAGCTTTGCGCCTGTTGTCGCGACGCGGCCACATTTGCTCATTTTAGGCTCGATGCCCGGCGAAGAATCGCTTAAGCAGAGCCGCTATTATGCTCATCCGCGCAATGCGTTTTGGCCGATCATGGCGCGGCTCGCCGGTTTTGCGCCGGAGCTTGATTATCCAAAACGGCTTCGAGCTTTAGGTCGCGCGCGCATCGCACTTTGGGATGTGTTGCAACATTGTGAGCGCGTCGGCTCACTCGATCAGAACATTAAAAACGAGACGCCCAACGACATCGCCGATTTTTTGGAGCGTCATCGATCGATTGACGCGGTGTTTTTGAATGGCGGCAGAGCGGCGGCGAGTTTTCGACGTCATATTTTTGATCATCTGCCGCGCCGCTTGTTGGTTTGTGATTTGCCCTCGACGAGTCCGGCTCATGCGCGCCTCAGCAGGGAAGATAAGTTCCGCATTTGGCGCAAGGCATGGAATAAAGCTCATAAATAAGGTTTAGCGCCCGGTAAATTTTGCCGGACGTTTTTCGATGAAAGACTTGACGCCTTCGGAGAAATCCTCTGATGTTTGTGCGAGCGCAAAGCCATCCATATCGGCGCGGCTCGCTAGAGGTGCGAGCGCAAGTGCTGCGGCATTGATATCCTGCTTGGTCATGCGGACAGAGTTGGGCGGCAGCGAGGCCGCGCGCGCCGCGATGTCGAGCGCGCGGGCGAGGGTCTTTCCGGCGGGGGTGATTTCGTCGATCAATCCGTAATGATGGGCTTGGTCGGCGTTCCATTTTTCACACAAAGTGATGAGCTTTTTTGCTTTGGCCGGCCCGACCAAAGCGACGATGCGCGGGATTGATCCCCAGCTCATATTCATGCCGCGTTCGACTTCGGGGATATAGAATTTCGCCTGCGCGCTTGCGATGCGCAGATCGCACGCCGCCGCGAGCGCCACGCCGCCGCCGACCGTCCAGCCTTCGATGGCGGCGATTGTCAACATATCGAGTCTTTCCCAAGCGGCGCATAATCTTGGGCCTAGTTTCAAAGCTTGGCGTCGCGCTGCGAGGCCGTGCGCTCTTTGCTCGCTGCCCTGCGCTTCCTTGAGATCAGCGCCGAGCGTGAACACATCGGCGCGGCCTGTGAGGACGATCGCCGCGAGGGCGGGGTCATCTTCGAGTGTTATGGCGGCTTCCATGAGCTCTTTCATCAAGGGGCGTGAGAGGGCGTTGGCCGTGTTGCCGCGGTCGAAGCTGACGATCGCCACGCGGCCTTGATATTGATCTAGCCGTTTGATCGCAACAAAGCTCATAAGAACATTGCGCTTTATTGCGCGGCGACTTTGTGGCCGATTGCGACGCGATCGCTATCGACTTCATCGCGCGCACGGCAGGTGAATTCGTTAAAGTTGGGGCGGCGAGTTTTCCACCAATAGTAGAAAGTGTGGTTGGCCCAATTATTTGTGACTTTGCCGTCGGCGGTTTTATACCAGCTTGTGCAGCCGGTCGCGAAGACAGAGTTAGCGTTATCGGCTTGCACTTTTTTATTGGATGTTTTCTGCACATCGGCCTTGACATCGATATAGAGAATATCGTCTTTGCGGATTTTCTCGACGCATTGGGTGATGTAATTGGCTTGACATTCGATCATGAAGATAATCGAATTATGTCCGAGGTTGGTGTTGGGGCCATAGAGCATGAAGAAGTTGGGGAAGCCGCTCACGGTGATTCCGTGATGCGCGAAGGCGCCATTGGCCCAAATATCTTTTAAAGCGCGATTAGCGACGCCGGTCATTTTCATCGGCCCGAGAAAGTGGGTTGTATCAAAGCCTGTGCTATAGATCAGGGCGTCGAGTTCGACGTCGCGGCCATCCTGCGTTTGGACGCTTTTTTCTGAAACTTGCGCAATCGGCGAGGTGATGATTTCGACATTATCCTTCCCGACGGTCGGCCACCAATCATTGGCGAACAGGATGCGCTTGCAGCCGGGTTCATAATCGGGGGTTAATTTTTGGCGTTTTTGCGGATCTTGGACATGGCATTCCATTTCCTTATTGGCCATCTCTTTGAGTTTTTCGCCCTGTTTGTGGAAGGCGATCCATAAGAGTTCGCCCTGCCAGTAGATTTTCCAGCGCTGGAAGTTCATCGCCCAGGGAGCGATGCGATAGAGGAATTTTTCGATGCCCAGAAAATTGCGCTGAGGCCGTTCGACCACCCAGCTCGCTGAACGTTGGAAAATGCGGATATTGCCGCCCTCGCCGATCTGTTTGGCGATCTCCGGCACGAATTGGATCGCGCTGGCGCCATTGCCGATCACGCCGACCTGTTTGCCTTTGAGATCAACATTATGATCCCATTGCGCGCTATGCCATGAAGGACCTTTGAACAATCTCTGCCCTTGAATGTCGGGCCAGCGCGCGTGATGAAGCTGTCCGGACCCGGCGATAAATATGTTGGCTGTTGTTTTGCGTTCACCGCTGAATGTGAGTTCCCAAAAACCGCGGGCTTCACTGAAGTGAGCGTCGGTGAGCTCATGGCCAAACTTGATATGGCGTCGGAGATCATATTTGTCGGCGACATGATCGAGATAGGTTTTGATCTCATCGGCGGCGACGAATTTTTTTGTCCAGCTGGGCAGCATTTCAAACGAATATTGATACATATGCATAGGCACATCGCATGAGCAGCCAGGATAGGTGTTTTCGCGCCATGTGCCGCCGATGTCGTCGGTTTTTTCGTAGATCGTGATATCGTCGAATCCGGCGCGTTTGAGCTTGATCGCCATGCACAGACCCGCGACGCCCGCGCCGAGAATGGCAATCTTGAGAGGGTTATCTGTCGCTGATTTCATAATGAGCCATTTTACCCGATTATTTCTTTGCATCATAGATTTTGTGGGATTTTATAGAGCTTTGGAATGGTCTATAATTAGGGTTTGTTGATCCATGGGGGGCTTGATGAGCACAGATTTTCCAGAAATTCGCGAGTCGATCCAGCGTTTATGCCTGAAATTTACCGGCAATTATTGGCGGCGGCTTGATCGTGAGCGCGCTTATCCGAAGGATTTTGTCGATGCGCTGACGCGAGAGGGTTTTTTGAGTGTTTTGATCCCCGAAAGCTATGGTGGCGCGGGGCTGGGTGTTGCGGCGGCGGCGGCGATTTTGGAGGAGATCCACCACGCCGGATGTAATGGCGCGGCGTGTCATGCGCAGATGTATGTGATGGGGACTTTGCTGCGTCATGGCTCGGCGGCGCAGAAGGAGGCCTATTTGCCGCAGATTGCGTCGGGTGCTTTGCGGCTGCAGGCTTTTGGCGTCACCGAGCCGAACAGCGGCACGGATACAACGCGCATCGAGACTTTCGCGCGGCGCGACGGCGGCCATTATATCGTCAGCGGCCAGAAGATTTGGATCTCGCGCGCGGAGTATTCTGATCTGATGGTGCTGCTTGTGCGCACGACGCCGCGCGCGGCGTCGTCGAAGTCGAGCGACGGCATGAGCGTTTTGCTTGTTGATATCAATAAGGCGCGGGGTCATGGTTTGACGATCAAGCCGGTGCGCACGATGATCAATCATGCGACCACCGAGCTTTTTTTTGACGAGCTCAAAGTGCCGGTGGAGAATCGGATTGGTGAAGAGGGACAGGGCTTTCGTTATATTTTGGACGGCATGAATGCCGAGCGCATTCTGATTGCGAGCGAATGTATTGGCGACGGCAAGTTTTTTATTGATCGCGCTTCGGCCTATGCGAAGGAGCGCTCGGTTTTTGGCCGCGCGATTGGAGAGAATCAAGGTGTGCAATTTCCATTGGCGCGCTCTTATGTTCAGCTTTCGGCAGCGCGCCTGATGGTCGCGGAGGCGGCGAAATTGTTTGACGACAATCTTCCGTGTGGCGCGCAGGCCAATATGGCGAAGATGCTTGCCTCGGAGGCGTCGTGGGCGGCAGCGGATATGTGTTTGCAAATTCACGGCGGGTTTGGCTTCGCCGAAGAATATGACATTGAGCGCAAGTTTCGTGAGACGCGGCTTTATCAAATTGCGCCGATCTCGACCAATTTAATTTTATCTCATGTGGCGACTCATATTTTGGGTCTGCCGAAATCTTTTTGACCGTGTTAGAAGATCTGCAAAATTGGGTGGGGCGCACACAGACCCAAAGTGATCGCTGTGATCGCGCGCGCATCGATAGGCTCGCCGCCCTGATTGATGACGAGCCGGTCTGGCGCGCGGGGGTTTTGCCTTATTTGGCGCATTGGATTCACTTTTTGCCGATCGCGCGACAGGCGGCATTAGGTCCTGACGGCCACGCCAAGCGCGGCGGCTTTATCCCGCCGGTGGCTTTGCCGCGTCGCATGTGGGCAGGATCGGACGTGATTTTTCACGAAGATATCCGATTAAATCAGACGATCACGAAGCGCTCGGAGATTTTAAGCGTTGAGCCGAAAACAAGCCGCACAAGCCACAGAGGCGAAGAACTTATCTTTGTCAAGATCAGGCATGAGATGACGGGTGCGCAAAATGGGCGCATTGAGGAAGATCAGCATATCGTCTATCGCGCAGCGCCTTCGAGCAAGGCCGCAAATGAGTCCGCGCCGCCGCGGCATAAAAAAGATCAAGAGATAGAATTTAGCCGCGCGGTCAATTTTGATCCGGTTCTGCTTTTTCGCTTTTCGGCGCTGATGTTCAACGCACATCGGATTCACTATGATCGTGACTATGCGCGCCAAGAGGGTTATCCCGGTCTTGTTGTGCACGGGCCTTTGGTGGCGATGTGGCTGTTGATTCATTTTTTGCGCCACCATCCGAATATAAATATCCGGCGGTTTAGTTTTCGCGCGCGGCGGCCTTTATTTGATATATCCTCGCCCGCGCTTTTATGCAGCGCGCCGGATAATGAATTATGGGCGCAGGACAAAGGCGGCAATGTCGTGATGACCGCAAGTGTGGAGATGGCGCCATGAGTTATTTGTTATGGCGCTCTTTATTGTTTGTTCCGGCTGATCGGGTTGATCTGCTTGAAAAAGCGCCGCGCTGTGATCCGGATGCGGTCATTCTTGATCTGGAGGATGGCGTGGCGGCGGCGCATAAGCAGGCGGCGCTTGATGTGCTCGCGGAGAAAATTTCTTTTTTGCGCGCGCAGGACATTCCGGCTCTGGTGCGCATTGATCGGGCTTTCGCGCAAAAAGATTTTGATAAAATCGCCGCCGCGCAGCCGATGGCGCTGATATTGCCGAAAATCAAACAGGTCGCAGAGATTTCTCGGCTCAGCGCGCAGATCGGCTCATCAATGGATTTGGTGGTGTTGGTTGAACATCCGCGCCTGCTGGACAATCTTTTTGAGCTTGCCGCTATGCGCTCTGTGGTCGCTCTGGCTTTGGGCAGCGAAGACTTTTCCCTCGCCATGAACGTTATGAACGCGCCTTCTGCCGCGCTTGATTTGCCGTGCAAGATGATCGCGCTGGCCGCGCGCGCTTATGAGATTGCCGGTTTTGGCCTGCCGATATCCGTCGGGGCGTTTGGCGATCTAGCCGCCTACCGGCGCGCCGCCGAAGCTGCGCGGACTTTTGGACTTTCGGGCGCGTTATGTATTCATCCGGCGCAAGTGGAGATCATCAACCAAGTGTTTCGCCCGACCGCTGCCGATGTTGCTTTGGCTCATCAGATCATCAAAGCATGGGATGAGCGCGGCGGTGATGTTGCGGTCATTGCCGTCAATGGGCGGATGGTGGATCAGCCTGTTGTCGCACGGGCACGCAAAATCATCAAAAGCGAAAATTAATTGGCAAACAAAATTTCGCAGCCCGTATCTTTGAGCAGCCGGTCAATGAAGATGCGGTCTTGCTGACTCAAAGCCTGATAGGCCTCGCGCAGCCAGTTAAGGCATTTGCCTTGATAGGGAAACGGCTTTTGCACCCATGTCTGGCCGTCAATCTCGGCGCGGACTTCCTCATCGCTGTTGGCGAGGGCCTGCGCATTGGCGAGCATCACTGGCGCATAGAGCCTTCCGGCTTCGCCAAGAATGTCGCGCAGAGTGCCGCCGAGCGCGTCGCGGGAGAGCCAGTCTTGCGGCTGCGGCTCCACGCCCGACAGATCATCGACGACATCCACCCAAGCATAGATGCGCGGCGCGCGCGCCAAAACCAGCTTCATCGGCGTCGGATCAAATTTGGCCAACTGCGTCAATTGGCCATAGGCGGCAAAATCGCAGGCCGCAGGCCGCGCGCCTAATAAAAAACTATGATGCTCCAAATGGCGCTTCATCACATCAAGGTAGCGCTCAAAGCCGCTTTCAATGATCGGCGCGGTGGTCTCGTTGGAGCCGACGACATAAAGCCGCGAGATCTGCCGCTCGGCAATGAGCGCGCTCATGGGTTTGAGCTGCTCTTCGCTGCGCGGCGCAACCGACCAGCGCGGCAAAATCGCAGCGCCGTTGGCGATGTCGTCTTTGTAATGCCAGCGATAATGAAACATCGCTTTGGTCAGCCATTCATCGGCATAATCTTCAAGCAGATCATTGATAAAGGCGAGCGCCGGATCATCGGGCGTGATTTTGCGCTGCGGGAAGGCGGCCTCAAACCGGCGGATCAGAGGCGTGGAATCGACGCAGGCTTGGAGTTGGCCATTATTGTCGGGTAGATAAAACACTGGCAGGAGTCTGACTTTCGGCTCGGGCAGACCCAGATCATTATCCTGCGCGCCGATGAGCAGTTGATAGGCGATGCGCCGGTAGCGCAGCACCGCGAGCATTTTGCGCGTATAGGGCGAGCCGGGCGCCCCCATCAGCAGAACGGGTTCGGGGATATTCATCTACAGCAATCCTCTACAAAAGATCATCAACGATGATGTCTTTACTATCGGCGGGCAGGGAGATCAAAGTGCCGTCGCGTCCGAGTGTGATGTCGCCGTCGAAGGCGTCATCGGTGCCGCGCAGGAAGACGTCTTCGAGTCCGCTGAGCGGCAAAGGCGGCACGATATGATAATAGAGCAGGTGGCCGACATTGGCCTTCTGCGCGATTTGCGCCGCTTCGACCGGCGTGGTGTGGTAGTCGAGAATATCGGTCGTAATTTTGGCGAGTCTTTTGTTTCCGGCTTTTTGCGCCGCGCGGGTGATAATCTTGACGAGTTTTCTTGACAAAGCTTCATGGACGAGCAGATCGACGTTTTGCGCGAAGGTTTCCATTTCGGGGATTTCTTTTGTATCGCCGCTGATGACGACCGAGCGGTTTTTATATTCGAATTTATATCCGACTGCTGGTTCGATCGGATCATGTGCGACGCGGAACACGGAAATTTTGACGCCCTCCTTGTTCCATATTGTGAGCATTTGTCGCGGCGGTGGTAGGGGGAAGGTCCGCGCGATCATGCCCGCGCCAGAAGGCGGGGCAATGTCGATGCCGTGATGCCCTGCGCGATAGCCGACATCAGCGCGATAGGCGAGATTAAGACCTTCGACGATCAGTTCGACACCTTTGGGCCCTAAAACGGGCAGGGGCGTTTTATGACCGGCATTGATCCAGCGCAATAGGGCCATTTCGCCGAGTCCGTCGATATGATCGGAGTGGAAATGGGTGAGCAGAAGGGCGTCAATGCGCCCGGGTGTCCAGCGCATGCGCGTGAGGTTGCGCGCGCCATTTGTGCCAGCGTCGATGATGAACATTTGCTTGCCCGCAATCACAGCGACACAAGGCCCTGACCTTTTATCATCGGGCAGAGGGCTGCCGGCACCGCAAAGGGCTATATGTAGTCCGTCATCGAGGCTGTCGATCGCATCGCTTGCGGTCATATTGCTGGCGATGACGCGCTCCATAATAAAGATCGCGATCGAGCCGCGAAAAAGAAAAAAGCCGCCAACTAGAGCTAAAATAACGACTAAAATTCCAGAAGCTGCTTTGGTAGCTGTTTTGGTAGCTGTTGTCATTTTCCTCTCCTTTTTATATTTATATATAGCCACGTTGATTATAGCGCAGCGCCAACATGGCCGCCATCAACAATGATGGTTGCGCCGGTCATATAGGCACCGGCGCGTGATGCGAGCAGCAAGAGCGGGCCGGTGAGTTCATCGAGCGCGCCGATGCGGTTCATCGGGATTCGCTGGATCATTTTAATGCCGCTCTCGCTGTCGAGGAAGTCGCTGCTGATGGCGGTGCGGAAATAGCCGGGCGCGAGCGCATTAACGCGAATATTATGCCGCGCCAATTCGATTGCGATTGTGCGGGTAAATTGTTTGACCCCGGCCTTAGCAGCGGCGTAGGAGGCGAGCATGAGGCCGGGACGCTCGGCGAGAATCGACGAAATGTTAATGATCGCACCGCCGCTTTTGGCTCTGATCATTCTGTTGGAGGCTTCTTTAGAGACCCGCCACACGGCGCTGAGATTAGTTTCGATGACATCGTGCCATTCCTCTTCGCAGAGAAGCTGCGCGAAATTGTTGCGCGCCAGGCCGGCATTATTGATAATGATCGTCGGCATGGAGAGGGTCTGCTCGGCTTCGTCGAAGGCGCTGCGGATGCTTCGGGCGTTTTTGACGTCGGTCTGGATGGCGATGGCTTTTTGGTCGGTTGCGGCGCTGATTTTTTCAGCCTGATCTCTGATCTGGTCTAAGCGGCGAGCAGCAAGCACGACATCAGCGCCCGCCTGCGCGAGCACATGGGCGAAATGTGCGCCGAGCCCGCTCGATGCACCAGTAATGAAGGCCGTTTGCCCCTTCAGATCAAACAAATCGCTAATCGCATTATTCATGGATACCCCCTATTTTGCGGTTTCATGCTAAAAGAGATTATGGCCAAGATAAACCCTATCTTTTGCATTTTGCCTCTTTTGGTTTTGTTGATATCAGGGGCGCAAGCGGGGTCGTGGCGTGAGAGCGACAATCATCGGTTTCGGGTTTTTTTGGGCTCCTATGACGAAGAACGGCTTTATGGAGGGTTTGCGTTTGAGTTGAAGGGCAATTGGAAGACCTATTGGAAAAATGCCGGTGATGCGGGTCTTCCGCTCAAACTGCGTAAAGCGAGCTCAGATGTTATGATTCACTGGCCTTCGCCGCGGCGGTTTTTTTATCAAGATGGCCTTTATTCCTATGTCTATGACAAGCAGGTGGTGATCCCTTTTTCTTTCCCTCATCCCAATTCCGGTAAAGGTGTGAAGCTGAGAATAATCGGGGAATATTCGGTCTGTGATGTTTTATGCGTTCCCTATACTTTTGACGAGACGCTTGAGATTCCGGTTGCGGCGCGGCGCGCTGACGAGGATCAATCGATTCGACACGCGCTTGGCGAGATGCCAAAGAACGTCGCCCAAGATGATGCGCTTGATGTTGTTCTCGCGGCGGATCGCAACATTATCAATGTGTCATTTCGCGCGCAGCAGCTTGGCGCGGTGCGCGATGTGATGATCGATGGCGGTGATCTCTCTTTGCGCGCGCCAAAAATCATCGCTGATGGGGATAAAGTTTCGGCTTTGTTTGATTATCAGGCTTTTTCAAAGAAACAAACAAGATCGCCGCTAGAAAACATCACTCAAGAGATCAAAACGATTCTTGTGCAAACGGATCGCGGGACGTTTCAGATTTTTGGCGCCGCGCCGACGACGATAACGCCTGCCGCGCCTGAAATGATGTTGTGGTCGTTTATTTTGATTTTGGCATCGGCGTTTTTGGGCGGTTTGATTCTCAATATCATGCCGTGCGTTTTGCCGGTGATATCTTTGAAGCTGGCGCAGATGACGCTGCCTGCGGCGTCATTGAGTCTGCGCGCGCAATTAGGGTGGACGGTTTTTGGCATTTTGCTGTCGTTTGTTTTGCTCGCGGCGATTGTTTATGTGCTGCAGCAGGCGGGCGAGATTGTCGGCTGGGGTTTTCATTTTCAGCAGCCGGTTTTTGTTTTGTTGATGATGAGCGTCTTGTTGTTTTTTGCATTTGCACAACTGGGATTTTTGCGCTTGGGATTTGCGTCGAGTGTACAGGGCGGAATCAACCAATGGCTCGATCGATTTCAGCCGGATCGCCCTGCGTTTCATATTTTTTATGGCGGGGTGATCGCTTTGCTGGCGACTCCGTGCACGGCGCCTTTTTTAGGCAGCGCGGTGGGGTTTGCGCTGACGCAATCTTTTGCGGTGATTTTGCTGGTTTTTGTGTCGATTGGATTGGGTCTCGCGGTGCCGCTTTTGATTTTGTTGGCATGGCCAGGATGGGCAAATGACGGCAGCGGGCACGGCTTACGGGCATCGCGCTGGACGGTTTATGTAAGGAATTTTGCGGCGATTTTGCTCTATGGCTCGGCGCTGTGGCTGCTGTGGGTTTCGTCGGGACAATTAGGTCTTGGCTGGGCGCTCGGTTTTTTTGTGACGCTTCACGCGGCGTTGCTGATCTTGGCGCTCGCCGACAGGCGGGCCGCGCGTTATGCGGCGGCGGGGATAATTTTTGCGGTGGTTGTTTCACCGCTGGCTTTGCCGTCGAGTCCGATAGTAGCGCGTGTGGTCGAAGATGACGGATTGGTCTGGCATATTTTCAGCGAAGCGGAGTTCAAGACGCAAAGACAAAAAGGCAAGATTGTATTTATTGATATTTCAGCCGATTGGTGTTTGAGCTGCCAATATAACAAAGCAAATGTCTTGCTCGATGACGAAGTGCGGACAGCTTTGGGCAGCGCGGATGTCTATTTGATGTCGGGTGATTTAACGAAGGTCAATGATAAGATCACGAGTTTCATTCGCAAAGAGGGGCGCGGCGGGATCCCGTTCAACGGATTTTATGGCCGCGCGCGCAAAGAAATTCTTAGCGAGATTTTAAGCAAGAAAGCTTTGCTGAAGAGTCTGGAAGCGATCAGGGCGAATAATTATTAAGCGACCAGTCATAATCGAGGTGGCTGTTGATGGATGTCTGCTTTGGCAGGTCGGGTTTATATTTTTGGACGAACCGGATGATGTCTTTTTGCGTTCCGAAATCTTGGGCAAACCACTTAAAAATTTGCGACAGGTTGATCCCGTCGGGAGATGCGTTGACGCCTTTGCGCTTATTGTTGAGGAAAGCGCGGGTTTGGTCGTCGAGCTGCTGGTTGAGTTTTTTAGCGTTGTAGGGTTCGCGCCTGAGGTCGGGGCAAGAGAGTGAAGCGCACACGATGGCCATATGGATTCGCGGATCGCCCATAGGTCTGAGGATTTTATGCTCAATATGGTCGAGGGTGATGGACTGGCCGTTAATGTTCCAGCGATGGATCACCCAAGGCGATCGCCACCATGAGCCGAGGTTTTTAATTGTTTCGCGCTCGGCCTTTTTGATGATGAGGTCAATGGTGAGGAGGTTGTAAGCATTGATCCAGAAGGCCATTTTCTGACGACCTTTAAGGCGCGCGGTATCGGCCTTGAGGATTTTATTCATAGCTTTTTTGTGGAGAGGGTTTTTTGCCCAGAGGTCATAGTTGATGAGGTTTGCCGGGATGTTATTTTTTTTGCCCTTCACGACGTATTGAGCGAGGAGTTTTTGATAAGGGTCGAGGCTGTCGGTTTCTGCGGTGACGTGGCTTGAGAGACCGCCCGCTAGCAAAACGAGAAAGAACAAAAGAGGGTTAAAGTTCATGGTAACGCCTTATATTAAAATATATTACAGCCTATATGGCAGATGGTCTTGCTGTTTGATAAAAAGCCTCCAATTTTTTGAGCTTGATAGAATTTTCTTGACTTATAAATGAATAGAAGGCAACAATAAAAAAGGATAGTAGATGTTTAACGGGTGTTTTATTAACAGGTGAATAAAAAGGGAGTTTCCTGCGTTTTGCGAAATTATAGAGCGAGACTGTCGGCGCGCTTTTTCGCCGTTTTTGTAGGTATTTCTGCATTGACTGTAGGGTCAATAGCGGCAGCTGGCCCTCAGGGGGGCCGGATCACGCAAGGGCAAGGCCGCATCGAGCAGATCGGTAGCCACACCGACATTCGCCAAAACAGCGACTTTCTTGCGACGCAATGGCAGAATTTTGACATTGGCGCCAATGAGAGCGCGCAGGCTCATCAGCCGAGTGCGTCCTCGCGGCTGCTGATCCGCGTCGATGGCGCAGGAGCGACGAATATCGCCGGAAGTTATACCTCCAACGGCATCACGATCATAGAGAATCAAAACGGCGTCCAGTTTAGTCGCGGTGCTGTCGTTAATGTCGGCGGCCTGCTCGCGACAAGCGCGCGGATTTCGGGTGTTGCAGGGTCGAAATGGACGCTTGATGGAATAGGCGGCGCGGTTGTCAATCACGGGACGATCACGGCAGGAGCAGGCGGCGCGGTTCTCGCGGCGGTTCGGGTAGAAAATACCGGCGAGATCACTTCAAACGGCGGCGATGTTGCGCTCGGGGCAGGCGAGGCCTTTACAGTAGATTTTGCTGGAGGTCTTGTCGGATTTGAGGTCAAAAAAGGCGCGGCAGGTGCAGCACTTGTCAATGAAGGACGAGTTGAAGCGCAAGGCGGGGTTGTAAAACTCACGGCGCAGGAAGCGCAAGCAGTTCGGGCGAATGTCGTGTCGGTTGGCGGCGTTGTCAAGGCGACGAAGCTGGAGCGTCGCGGCGGTGTTGTGTATCTTTCGGGCGGCGGCGAAGGGATCAATGAAGTGTCGGGCGCGGTTGAGGCCGATGAAAAGGTTGAAGCGACCGGCAAATATGTTGTGGTGAAAAGCGGGGCGCAAGTCAAAGCGCCGGAGATTCTCGTTGGTGGTGATTATCAAGGCAAAGGCCCGGTACCGACGGCTTTGCGCACCTTTGTTGAGCCCGACGCGCTGCTCGATGCCGGAGATAAGGGCCGAGTGATTGTGTGGGCGGATGAGACGACATGGTTTCATGGTCGGCTCAGCGCGCCTGGAGGTTTTGCGGAGGTTTCGGGCAAAGTGAATCTCGCGGCGGTCAATCTGGCGGGGATCGATGTCGGCACACTGTTGCTTGATCCTAGCACGATCACCATTACAAATGCTGGAGGAGGAGTAGTCTCTGTAGGTGGACCTGATAATATTTTCAATACTGGTGAGGGCAACAATGTTTTGGTTGCATCAGATACTATTTCAACAGTGCCGTTAATGATTAGTAATAGCTCATTCAATGATCTCGCTGAGGGCACGACAGTTATTCTGGCAGCGGTTCAAAGTATTCTAGTCACTGCGCCCATCTCGACGACCAACAATATCAATCTAACTTTGATAGCTGAAAGCTCTCCGAGCACAAACAACATCGAGCTTAGAGCCAACATCAATATTGGCAGCGGCACTTTGACCCTCAGTTCAGGAGTCATCAATGCTTTTGGCGCTCGCACACTGACAGCGGGTGTCATTAATATAGAATTTACGCGCGCGAGTTCTGTGGACATAGCTAGTGGATTCAATAATACTTTTGCCTCTCTCACCTTTGCGAACACTGTCGTGCCGACATATACCTTTCAGCCTCTTAGGTGTGTTTCGGGCACCGCTTGCAACTTGACTGTGTCGGTCGGGCAAACGATTGCCGCCACTTTAGATGCAGGAACTGCGGCCATTACGATTGCCGCAGGGTCTTTAGCTCTTACGTCGGCGAGCTTTGTGGACGCTGATGGCGGCACGGACGGCCCGATCAGCATCAGTGGCGCAGGCGTTTCGATTACCGCGGGCTCCATTGATACCGAAGGGCGCAATTTGACCATCAACGCCAGCACGGGCTCTTTGACCTTGACCCTCGCTAGCATCGGCGTCGGGGAGGGCGATTTGAGCATGACGGCGAATGATATCTCGGCGACTACGCTCGCGCTGACAGCCGCCTCCATCGCGATCACGCTGACAGACGACAGCGATATAAATGTTGGTCTGGGCGGTGTCACCTATGACGGAGATACAAGCCCGACAATCACTCTTCCCAGAACCATCACCTTGTCGAGGAATAACTCGATCATCATCAATGCGCCGGGTGCCAACGTGGAATTCGATTCTAGCGGCGACATCACAATCGGGAGAAATAATTTTACGGGCATTGACAAGGTTGAGATTACCGCTACTTCTCTCCTGACCCAAGGCCGGAATTTGACGATTGCAACCACCCGCGGCGTAGTCAACTCGATTGTCTTGAACGCTGACATTAACACCACCGCCTCTAGCGGCACGGCAAGGGGCGATATGCTATTTTCAACTAGAAATCTTAGCATAGCTGGCAGTGCGGCAGGCGAAACGCGCAACTTAGTGGCTGATGACATCACGTTTAATCTCGGACTGGGTATAAACAACGGAACGTTTGACGCCTCAACATCAACATTTACGGAGTCATCTACAGAATTCAACGGGATAGGGCCAGAAGATGATGTGCTGGTAGATAATACCAACTTCAATGTTGATGCCAGCGGCACATTGCTCTCGATTACCACGGCGTTCGGGTTGAATTTTAATGCCGGCGATTTCACTGCGGAGGCTGGCAAGATTCAGCTTGCTCGCCGTACAAGGACAGGCGACAGCGTTCTTTTGCAACTGTCAGCCACAAACATCACGCTCAGGTCGAACGCGGAGGATGACGCCAACAAGCTCATTGAGGTCGGCTTTGCTGATGACAACAATGTATTTACTCGCAATAATAGTGAAGACGATAATGTTGATTTACAGATTGTCGCTTTTAGCGGCGGCGTTATAACACTGGGTGCCAATATCAATGCTGGCACAGGCGATATAGAATTAGGGGAGCTCGATGGGACAGGTATTGAAATTATCTCTGATGATGGGCTGGCGCTGACACTCACAGCTGGCAATATAACTATCCATAACTCATTTGAAGCGGGCTTGGGCACAGTCGGCGGCGCGGGCACAGCTCTCACCATCAATGCGACAGACATTTTGACTCTTCGGGAAGATATCTCAACAGGCCTTTCGAGGATTGACCTCAATATAGGGGGCATCAGCGCCTTCGGGTCGCGCACTATCGATGTGCACCGCGCAGACGGCACCATCAATCTTGTCTTTACGAGCCAGGCGACCCTCAGCGCCGCAGATCCCAATACGAATATCAGCAACATCAGGTTTCGGCGGGGGGCGGCGGCAGATTCACTGACATCTATCAATGTGACGCCGACCTATCCTGATCCGTTTAGGGCCTGCACGGCACAAGCAGGCGGCGCTGCCGCATGCGCGTTGAGAAGCCTGGTCGGCGCGGGGCTGCAGGCTGTCCGGACTTTAAGCGCGACAGTCAGCATCCAGATCAATGTTGACGGCGATTTGACCTTTGCTGCTGGCACAGGCGCAATCACGATCACCGCGCCGACGGTTCAAATTACTGCCGCCAACATCGACACCTCAAACCGCGATTTGACCATCACTGCCGACACGGGCTCTTTGACCTTGAACGCTGATGTCAATACTGGCACGGGCGCGCTTGCGCTGACAAGCGCGCTGATCCAAATCGCAGGCACGACAGGCACAGAGCGCGTTTTGATGAGCACGGCAGGCGACATCACGATCACCTCCGCCGCCAATGTCCTCAGCGGCACATTTGACGGCACTGATTTTACGCAGGCGGATGTTCCTGTCAGCATCACCGCCACCACCAGCGGCAATTTGAACTTGAACGCGGACATCAATCTCGGCAAGGGCAGCACGCTCACTTTGGAGGGCATGCAGATCGTGCCGATGAAGTCTCTGAAATTAACGTCGGGAGACATGGAGCTGACCGGCGTGGTCATGAGCGCAAATGATGTGAGTTTCACGATTGATGCCGGAAGCGACGAAGAAGGCCTTTTGACTCTCAATAATGACATCTCTCTTGCCGCAGGCGGGCTGAGTGTGAGGGCAGGAACAATTGATGTGACAACCGCCATAACTGTGACAGTGGCTTCAAAGGACAGAGTGTCATTCACCTTCACCAATGAGGACGTCAGGACTTTTTCGGATTTGCCCACTTATCCGGGTAATGTCACTTTTGTTGCAACAAATGGAGACATGATTGCCGCCGGGTTGATTACCATGTTTGACAATGAGCCACTAACAGAGTGCTCAAGCACACCAGCGACGTGCACACTCATGAGTTCAGGCGATGACGAAGATTTTGAGGCGGCGGCGGCTCTAACGGCGTCGGCCAGCCTGACGATCATGGTTCCCGGCGGCATATTGACCTTTGCGGCAGGAGAAATCGTGCTTGACGCGCCGACGATTACAATCACTGCGACGAGCATTGATTTGAATGGCCGCGCGCTGAAGGTCATCGTCTCTGGCGGCACTTTAACGCTCACCGCGAACATTGTCGATGCGGGCGCGATCAATGTGGGCATAACTGACGGCGGCGGCAATGCGGCGATCGCTTTCATGGGTGCCAATCGCTCAATCACAGGCATGAGCGACATAGCTGTCAGCATTTCGGCGAGTTCGATCACAACGAACGGCAATAACAATCTCACTATTCAAACTTCGGGAAGCGGCGATTTTGATTTAACCATCTCCGCCAATATCAATGCTGGCACCGGGGCGCTGAGGCTGATCTCAACCGGCGGCGAGATCGTCAATGGCGGCACCGCCCCGATGCTGACTGCGGCAGGCACAACGCTCGAGCAAAAAGCTTTATTTGGCGCGACGGCGGCCTTTGTGTTTGAAGCTGCCACCACAGGGCTGACGCTCAAGACCGGCTCGATTTCAGCCGGTGCAGGCGCAAATCAGGATGTTTTAGATTGGATGCTTGGCTTTAGCAGAGGCCTAACCCTTGAGGCGACCGGCGGCAGCATAACGATTGCAACCGCGATCACGTTCGGGGAAGAGACAAATGTGCAGCCGCGTGATGTTGGTGATAGCAACCTCAGGTTTGTTGTCAGCGCCGATGACAGCAGCTTGATCCTCAATGCAGACATTCGGACTGGAGGCACTCTCACTTTGGAGGGGCCGACTGGCACGTCTACTATAGGGGAGGAAGGCGGCATCATTCTTGGCTCTAGTCTCACCTTGTTAAGGGGAGACAAAAATGTCTCGCTGACGGTGGTCGGGGACGGCAATATCGCCGTCGCTTCGGGTAATGTCGACCTTCTCATCAATGCGACAATTTTTAGCTCTAGCTCGGTAGAGATTTCAGTTGAAGATGGCAATTTTGATGTCGGCACGGGGGGTTCTTTAGAGCTGAGATCCACTAGCGACATTTCTATCACGAGAACCGGCGCTGACGCTGGTTCTCTTGTTCCTTTTGTTGCGGCGTCGTTCACGTTCCGAAAATTTTCTCCTTTTGACAACAATCCTTTAGTCGCATTTCCTGCAACCTTCACCTCGCTGACTATCGCTACTAGTCAAAACGCCGATCAAACAGTCCATAACTGGATGATTAACACAAATGCCAATTTAACGATTAGAGGCAACGGCAATACCATTGTGGATGCGGCCATCATATCTACGGGAGCCAGCGCGCGCTCCATCGGCAGCGGCAGCCTCGATTTTCAAGGTAGCAACATCATTCTCAACGCAGACATCACCACTACCGGAGCGATCACCTTGAATAGCGCGACAATCGAATTCGATGCAGCTCGCACGCTCACGGGCGGCGCGGTTTCTCTCGGCGGCGCTATCGATGAATCGGTTGGTAATTTTGCCCTCACCGTCAACGCAAGCGCCGCTTTGACGATCAATAACAATATCAATACCGGCTCCGGCGACCTCAACTTGACCGGCACGACCATCAGTTTCGACGAGGCGCGCACACTCACGGGCGGCGCGGTTACTCTCTCCGGCGTTATCAATGAATCAGTCGCCAATCGCAGCCTCACCATTACCGCAGGCGGCCTGCTGACACTCAATAGCACCATCAATCTGGGCAACGGCGCTTTGACCGCCACCGCGGCAACAATCTCCGCACCCAACGCCGCCACCACCGTCAGAGCCAATGCCGCCACCTTCACATTCACAGAAGCTGCTGCAACTGCTTTCAATACAAGCAACCTCAGCTTTAACGGCGTCACGCCGACATACACCTTGCCCAGAACTCTCAACGCAATAGAAGAGATCAACTTGCCGGGCGGCGTCATCACCTTCGCAGGCTCATCAGGGCCTATTGCGCTCAGCAACACAACATCAAGCCTCGTCATCGCCGCGGCTTCCATCAATACTCAAGGGGATGATGTGGCAATCAGCGTCAGCGGCGCATCTAACAACTTGACCTTGATCGCCAACATCGACGCGCGCACCACCCCTGATTCAGGCCTCGGCGGCGGCAATATCACATTGGCAAGCCCCAATGCTAGAGTTCAATTCGGCGGCGCAGCAAGCACAACACGCAATTTGTGGGGTGAGAATATCTCGATCACTTCTTCATCCTCTCTTCAAGCCAAAGTGTATGACGGCACGACGCCGGGAAGCGATGATATTAATCTCACCATGATGGCTGGCGATAGCGATAGTGGCATATTGCTTTTGAACATCGGTGGCCTAGGGATAAACGGCGGCGATGTTTCTTTGAAGGGCTACACTATCCAATTTGCGACAGCGACCAGCGCAGATGATACGAGTATCGCTTTAAGAGGCCAGAACATCACGATTGATTCCGATAATGCGGCAGATGATGCGATTCAAGTTGGTGTTATCAGGGGCAGCGTCTTTGCCAAAAATGATAGCGCGTCGGCAAATGTTGATTTGAACATAGCTGCAGTAGATTCCGGAAAGATCGTATTGGGCGCGAGCATAGATGCTGGTGATGGGGATGTAGTTTTCCCCACTGATGCTGCAGTGGGAAGCATGGCAGGCCCCCTTGAGCTGACAACATCGTCAGTGAAGCTAACAGGCAGCGCGATAGGGCTCTCCAATGTCCAGACGACCGTCGCAGACACAGTTTTGACTTTAGATGGCGGCACTGTATCGTTCAGCGGCGGCCAAATAAATCTTGTTGCAGGCGGCGCAACCAACAGCGCTTTGATTGTGAGCGCAGAGATGATTTCGTTGCCCGGTTCCCCCACAATAACGGCAAACCGCGCCGAAATCACATTTACAAGCGGCTCAACCGCGTCTTTTGATTTCAGCCGCGCCACATTTATAACAGCCACGCCGTCATATATTTTGCCAGCAACTTTAACGCAGACGACCGGTAGTATCACGATCGACTTGCCTGGCGGTGAGGTGGCTTTCTCAGGCACGGGAGACATCGCGATCTCAGCGCCGACTGTTTCGGTCACCGCCAGTGTCTTGGACGCCGTCGCGCGCAATTTGTCAATCACCTCTTCCGCCGCCGTTTTGACTTTGGGGGCCGATCTTATCACCAGCGGCAATCTCACTTTAGCAGGCGACACGATCGCTTTCATGGGCGGCGCGCGCACTATTTCCGGCAATGATATTGCGCTTACAGGCGCGGCCTCAGCGACTGACGATCTCACCATCACCGCGACCGGCCTCTTGACTCTCAATGATAATATCACGCTGAGCACCGGCAATTTGAGCGTTAGCACAGGGACAATCTCCGTTCCGAGCGCCATCACGGTGACAGCCGCCTTCGCCGCGAATATCACATTGTTTGAGTTCACCGGCGAGGTCTTCTCGCCAAGCAATGTGCCGGATTTTGACAACATCAACTTTGTCGATACAAGCTCAAACCCGCTGACTATAACGCCGACCTTTACTCAAACGCTGTTTACAGACTGCACAGACACGAGTCAGGCAGCCACCTGCTTGATTAGAAGCGATCAAGATGGCGCGGACTTTGAAGCAGGCCCGAGTTTGACAGCAACAGCCAGCCTCACGATCAGCGCGCCCGGGGGCACTTTGACTTTCTCAGGCACGGGCGACATCGCGATCACTGCGCCGAGCCTTTCGATCACCGCCGCGACCATCGACACTGAAGGGCGCAAGCTGACAATCAGCGGCGGCGGCACCGCGCTGACTCTAGCTGTCGGCAGCATTGACGCGATCATGGAAGCTGCTGACGGAAACCCGGAAGTTGCCGGTGATATCATTTTCCCGAGCGTTGATGCCGCGCTGATGGCGAGTCTGACATTAAGCGGCAACAACATCACTTTGCCTGGCTTCAACGAGGCATTCTCTGATAGAGACGACATTACTATTATTGCAAGAGAAACTGTGACCTTGCAGAGGGACATGGCTTTTGGCGGGGGTGTGACGCCTGGATTTACATTCAGAGATATCGCTAATGCAACAGTCAATACGTTGAGAATATCTGGAAACGGGATCAGATTTGGGTTAACAAGCGACAGCGAAATTTTGAGCAGTGCTGATTTAGCGACCGTGCTCGCCGACGCTCGAATCCAAGTGGTGGATCGTGAAGGAAATCAGGTTTTGAATATCGATGGCTCCTCGGGTATTGTACTTTTTAGTGGTAATTTTGGCTCGCCGCTGACAGAGTGCGCAATTGCTGCGTGTGTGCTCAGAACCGGCGGCAGCGGCGATCTCGAAGGTGTCAACCCGACTTTAGGCGCAGATGACAGCATCACAATTGATGCCCCAGGCGGCGTTTTGACCTTCGCTGATTTTAGCGGTGGGACGACCGAGATCACGATCACATCGCCGATCGTTATGATTACCGCGTCTTCCATTGACACCGCAGGCCGCCCCTTATCGATCACCGCCGCCAGCGGCACGATCACTTTGAACACCAACATTGCCGCTGATGCAGGCAACCTCACTTTGACCGCTGACAATATCATTTTGGGCGGCGGCTCGCGCAGCCTTTCGGGCAATGTCGTGACGATTGGGATCACCTCCGCGACAGGCGAGATCACGCTTGCGGGCACGACCAACAACCTCACCATTGAGGCGCGCGGCAACTTGATGCTCGATACGCCAGCGCTTACGGTTGGAGGCAGACTTTTCTTAACAGCAGGTCGGGGTGGCGATAGTTCAGGCGTCATTTCCTTTGCAAATAGCCTAAACGCCGGCGCCAAACCGTCTATAACAGCTACCGCCACCACAAGCCGCGCAACGCCAGCCATCACGCTGGAGCAGGATGAAGAGTATTTTGCCGCAGATGATGCGGGTGATGCGACGAATAGAGGTCCGGCGATATTTAACACAACACCTGAAGGTATTTTTGCCGGCCCCACGGTTCCCGCGGACACCGACCGGTTATGGATTAATATCGATACGAGCACCTTTAGCCGGACATTCGGCTCCGGTGTGGGTTATGCGATTTTGAACGCCGACCTCACGGGAGCATCGGGAACAGGAGAGATCACCGCTCGAGTGAGGCTCACATTTGACGCTGGCACGGGGGTTCTTTCTTTTGCCGCCGACGTCACGGACACGGCGATCAGGCTTGCCGCGCCGATAATCTCGATCACAGCGGGGAGCTTTGATCTCGGCAGCAAAACTTTGATCATCACGACCGAAGGCGGCGATCTTGAGCTCACTGGCGACAGCACAAACGGCTTTTCATTCATGAGCACTGCCACCGCGCCTGCCACTGGCCATGTGCTTGTCATCGATACCGGCGCTCTCATTGTCACCGGCACACCGGCCACGCCGTTGTTTGATGTGCGCAGCCTGTCTGTCACGCAAACCGCCGCCTTTGCCGACGCGTCGCCTTTTAGATTCACCAATGTCACGGGGTTGACCCTCATGACAGCGGCAGATCAAACGATCGCCAGCTGGATGATCGCAAGCGGTCGGGATTTGTCGGTTGCCTCGACTAGCGGCGATGTCATCGTGGCTGCGGAGATCACGAGCGCGGCCATTGGCGCGGGCGACCTCACTTTGATTGCCCCCGAAAGCTCGTCTCAGGTTCAGATCAGCGCGTCTATTACAACCGGCGGCGATCTCATTGTGCGCGGCGGCGGCGGGGTCTTGTTTGATGACGATGACAGCTTGGCATCCACCGCGCTGGTCTTGACCTTAACCGGCGCGTCGCTCATTTTTGGCGGCGACATCACAGCCGATGATGGCGTTGATATTGCTTTGATGGCGACAGGCGCAGGCAGCGCAGGCAATATCACCTTTGAGAGCGATGTTTCTTCGATCATGGTCAGCGGTGATGGCGTGGGCGGCACATTCACGGTGGACGCGAATGCAATTATCACCACCTTCAACGCCACGACGCTAGTTTCAGCAACTATTGATTTAACGCAGGCCGCGCCGTTTGTTACCAGGCTATTCATTTTTTCAACCGCAATCGTCAATCAACTGACTTTGGCAACCACCACCACCGCCATCCAGCAGGTTAGAGCTTGGATGCACGATACTGCAGGCAATTGGGGCTTCGCCCTCACGGTTAGTGCAGGCGCGATCCGCGTGGGCGACCTCAACACCGGCACCAACGATCTTGTTTTGTCCGCCAACAGAATCAGAATTGAAGTCCTTGGAAGCTTAAGCAACCCGACCGAGCTATCCGGCAATAATGTTGTGCTCAGCGCGCCAGGCGGCATTGAAGCTGGGTCTTTAAGTCTCTCCGCCACCCCGGACGACATCCGCATCAGTTCGAGCGCCACCGTGTCCGGCACCAGCTTGCAAATCTCTGGAGATATTAATCTGGGCACCAACGCGAGTTCAACGCTTACTTTGTCGGGGATGTCGTTTGGCGGCGACGCCTCGAGTGCGCTCACCACCTCTGGGAGCGTCACTTTCAACCTGCGCAGCACCACAAGCGCGTTTGACGCCACCGCCCCCTATAATGTTGATGCCGTGGCTACCGCTTTGAACCTCATAGTCAATAATGACGCCGCAACGCCTCAGCCGCTCCAAAGCTGGATGACTGATTTTGCAACCGCCAACAAAACTCTGTCTCTGACATCGGCCTCTGGCACGATTGACATTGACGCAGATATTTCCATCAGCGGCAGCCTCACGATCAACGCGCACACGCTTGATACATCTGACCGCGACCTGTCGATCAGCGCGGCTAATATCGATATAGAGATCACGACGGGCGAAGTCGTTTTGGGAGCTAACGATCTCACTGTTGCGGCCAGCGGCACTTTGCGGTTCGTCGTTACAGGCGGCTTGAGCGCCGTTGATGTCAGCGACGCCGTCACGGCCAACACGATCAGCTTGACCGCAGGCTCAGGCGCCATCGACGGCAGCGGCACATTGGAAGTCCAAACAATCGCCCTGATCCAAGAGAATACGTTTGTCGCCACCGCGCCGTTCACCTTTGATGCAGATGTAGCCGCGCTGGCTCTCACAGTCACGCGGTCATCGTCGGCGACGCAGCCGCTCCAGACTTGGATGGAGACTTCTGATCGCAGTCTCAGCCTCACCTTCACCAACGGCATCATTGAGTTCAGGCGCGTCCTTGACTTTGGCACGGCAGGCGACCTCGCTTTGTCGGCGACGCAAATTCGCATTGGGAGTGTTCCCGCCACGCCAATCACAGTGGTCGCCAATAATATCAGTCTCACTGCTACTAGAAATGATTCTGGCATTGAAGCCTTTGCGTCAAGTGGGAATTTTCTCAACGCTCGTTTCAATATGACCATAACAGCGCAGAGGAATTTGATGCTCGTCGGCGATTTTACTGTCGCAAGAGGCACTAACAATGTCTTTACGCTGGAGGCAGGCGCAGGCGCAGGTGTTACTGATGGTGCCATCACCACGACAGGTTCTTCTGAGGTCGACACAACAAACTTGAGACTCGTCCAAGATGCGGCCTTTGCCGATAATTTATTCACAATTACGGTTAATAATGGAGAGTACCGCGAGCCCTTATCCAGCACGCTTGAGCTGGACACCAAAGCAGCGCAGGTTATCCATGGCTGGATGCTTTTCCCCGGCATTAATCTGGATTTGACAAGCACTGCGGAAATTATCATCAGGCGCAACATCGATCTTGTCCGAAATCTAGCCGATGGCATTGGTGGGACAGATAATCGGCGCAGCAATCTCGCTTTGAGCGGCACCGAGATTCAAATTGAACGCGATGCGAGTGCCGCGCGCTTCATAGAGGCCAACAATATCAGCCTTACGGCCAGCGCTGCGGCGGGCATCAGAATTGGGACTTTCTCAGGCGATACTTTCACGCCAGCGGTCGCAGCGGATGCTTTTGCTCTGGCTATCCGAGCTGACGGCAATTTGACGCTGGCGACCCCCAGCCTCAATGTTGGGGGAGGCGCTCTGACGCTCGTGGCTGGCAACGATGTCGATCTTCTCAGCACCGTCAGCCCCAATGTTGACGCCGACATTGATTTTGGCACCCTGCCTGACATCACGGCGTCGTCGGTTGCGCTGCGCAAGGGCGGAGCCGTCTTTGGTTCGAGCCCGCCTGCGACGTTCCAAGATGCTGACGGCACGGCTCTGTCTGAGGGCATGATAACGGCTAGATATACCGGAGATGCCGCCGCGCAAACAGATGAAAACTGGTTCACCATCGCATTTATTTCGAATCCCTTTGTCATGACGCCGGGCGGCACTGACGATCTTGCGGTTTCCGGTGTCATTCAGCGCAGCGCCGCGATCACCATAGACATCGGCACAGGAACGCTCACTTTCAACGGCAGCGGCGGCATCATTTTGCAGGGGACGGCGATAGCGATCACAGCGGGCAGCATCGATCTTGAAGGCCGCGCCTTGACGATCACCGCCACGGGCACATTGATGATCACCGCGAACATAGCCAATGCGCAAATGATTGAAGTTGTCGGCGCCACCACTTTGTCTTTCCTGGGCGCGACGCGCACAATCACCGGCATGACCGGCGATATTGATGTTGTTCTCAATGTGAGCGCGATCACCCTTCCTGATGACGGCACTCTGACTGTTTCGTCGCAGGGCGGTTTGGAGATTGGCGGCGACATCACGATTGGCGGCGCCGGGGCGCTGACTTTGACAGCCGACTCAAATGACAATGCCACAGATGGAGCCATTACCAATGGCGGCGGCGCGGGCACGCTTTCTGCGGCGAGCGTGACCCTCACGCATGATGTTGGCTTTGGCACTGGCTTGTTTGCTCTGCCCGCCGCGGTGACTTCGCTGGCTCTCACGGCCAATGGCAGCACCACGCAGTTCGTCCAAACGTGGATGTTGAATGACAGCGCCACTAGCTCTGCCGCCAACAATAGAGGCTTCACCTTCACGGCGACTAGCGCACAGATTTCGGTCGGGCTTGATATTGCCGCAGGCACCGCCGCTCTCGTTTTGAATGGCACCGATCTGGCTTTTGGCACTGATCGCTCTTTGTCTGGCAGCAACATTACGCTTAGCGGAGCAATGACCGCGACCAACTCACTCACCGTCGCCGCGAGCGGCAACTTAATGATTGGCGGCAATATAACTCTTGCAGCCAACAGCGATGGCGATGCCACCACGCTGACCCTCAATGCGGGTGTTGGCGGCACAGGAACAGTCTCCGAAACGGTGTCGGGAAGCCCAACCCTGACCGCAGGGACGGTCACTATCGATCATGATGGCGCTTTCCCCTTTGATCTGTTCGCTACTGCCTCTGCTGTCGGCATGTGGGATCTTGCATCATCAGGCAGCAACAGTTTCGCGATCTACAACTGGATGTTTGGGGTGGGAGAATCCTTGAAATTAAACATTCCAAACGGCCCGCTCACCATTGGCGTCTCTCGTATCACGAACGTTGACGTTGGCTCCGCCGGGACCATTGATCTGAATGCTAGTGCTATTACAATCAATGATAACAGCCCAAGCACAACAGCAACAATCACATTACGCGGTGGAACTATAACGTTGAGGAGCGGCGTCGGCTTATCCAACATTGCCTCAGGAAGCGAGAGCCTCGCCGTCGTCGCGCAAAACGTTTTGACGCTCGCTGCCTCCTTCATTGACTTGAGATCCGGCACCCTCTCGCTGACGGGGAGCACAATAGTCAACGACAGCGGCTCCGCTTTGGCGTTGACTGCGGCAATTGTCAATTTGACGCAAACCAGCACGACGGCCACCGCGGTGTTTGCCTCAGATATATTCACGCTGGCTGACGCCGTGAATGAGTTAAATATCACGCTTAGTGCGGCGTCCACGCAGTCCGAGACGGCGACGCAGATTCTCCATCCGTGGATGCTCCAGCAAGGCGGTTCGGATGATGCCGGCAGAGACGTAACACTCACTGCGACCGACGCTGTCATTCAAGTGGCGCGCACTTTCACCATCAGCGATCTCAATTTGAGCGGCGCTTCAATCACGACCGATGCTACCGCGCGCACCGTGACTGCGGGAACGATCACGCTCGACGGGCCGGTTGAGCCGGGCAGCGCACTCACGCTCGCGGCGACAGGCACATCGAACGGCGCTCTGACACTAGGAAGCCGCACGACAGCCATCACGAGCTCGAATGACCTGACGCTGTCAACCAATGGCACGATCTCTTTTGCCGCCAGCAGTCTGGAGATCGTCGGTGATAACATCTCGCTCAATGGAGAGATCCCCGTGACCACTTCCGGCGCGCTTGCTGCGGCGCGCGTCATCACGGGAACGGCCTCTAACCCCGCGCTCACCATCACAGCCCTGCATGATGTTAGGATTAACATTCACATCAATATCGGCGGCGGCGCTTTGGAGATCACCGCTGGCAATCAGGCAGGCGATGGCACGGGCAGCACAAGTGAAACTGGTCTCATTGAGTTCCGGAACGGAGATACCGTCACGACTGTTACAAACACGCCTCTGCCGCCAGCCATCAATATCACGATGGGCAGCGTTGTGTTGGTGCAGGATGGCGCACTTTTCGTCAATGATCGTCCTGCGCTGTTCTTTGATTCTAATTTTGATCCTGCGAACGCGATAGAAAGCACCGGCAATCCTGATCAAATCATCATTTCTTATGGGGGGACTGAATCGCAATTGCAGGTTGACTGGGCTGCGTCGCTTCTGAGCGATGTTATTGAACAGTTGGACGGCACCAGCTTAGAGATCAACGCTATGTTTGGCCCTAACAATGACGATTTGAGAATCTTAGATGACATCGGAGTGATCCGCGCTAGAATTCGTCTTGTATTGAATGCGGGCACGGGGACGATCAGCTTTGCGGCTTCTGAATTGGCAACGGCAAATGGCGGTGATGCTCTCACAGGGATCCTCATCCGTGCGCCGGTTGTCACCATCATAGCCGGGGCGATTGAGCTCGGCGACCTTGCTTTGACGATCATGGCCGACAAAGGCACACTCATACTCAATGGCGGCGGCACGGCGGGCATGACGATCACGACCACAGCGTCGATCACTTTGGCTGCTGCCACGACGATCGCCGCGTCGGGAAGCTACGATGTCTCTGACAACGGCGATATCATGTCGGCTATGGCCGATGGCACGACAGCGCCGATATTGACAGCGCCGAGCGTCTCGATCACGCAGCCGACCGCTTTTGCTGGAGATGATGCTGCGCCCTTTACATTGACCGATGTCACCTCGTTGAGTGTTGAGGTCGCTGATGCCAATGGCCAAGAAGTTTACGAATGGATGTCCGCCGCCGATCGAACTTTGTCTGTCACCAACACCGTCGGCAATGTGATGGTGATGTCAGATATCACGACCAGCGGCGCAATCACTTTGGACGGCACAGGGATCGTGTTATCTCGCGCGAGCAGCGGTGCGCTGTCCTTGATGGGCTCGGCGATCAATCTTGACGGCGATATCTCATCGGGCGATGGCGTTGATGTCACTTTGACAGCCACGACAGGCGATGTCACCTTTGGGTCCGGGGTGACGACGATCACAATCAACGGCGCTGATGGCACAGACGGCATATTCACGGTGAGCGCGAACGATATCATCACCGCAAGCGCCGTGCCGCTAACTTCAGCGACTATTACGCTCACGCAGGTTGAGCTGTTTGATAACGCTGCTTTGTTCACACTTGGCAGCAGTGTTATTCAGGCCAACATCACGACGACAGCCTCTTCCGGCAGCCAGCCGATTCACAACTGGATGCTTGCGTCAGATAGAAGTTTGAACCTCGTCGCGAGCAGCGCCACGATTACAGCTGCGCAGAGCGTGATCTCCACCGGCGGCGCCGACTTCATTTTGAATGGCAGTGCACTGTCGTTCACCGCCGCGCTGGAATTGAGCGGCAATAACATCACGCTCACGGGTGCTGTCACCGCAACGACCTCGTTGAGGGTCATCGCGGACAACGATCTGATTGTCGGAGCTATTAACATTAGCACGGGCACTCTTTCTCTATCGGGTGTTGCAATCAACACCGGCGTCACCCCCGCGCCGCTGCTCACCGCACAGTCAGTGATCTTGGTTCAAGACGCTGCCTTCGGTGATGATGACAATGTGCCGTTTATGTTTGCAGGCGCCACCGCGCTGACACTCACCACAGCCGCGACGCAGACAATCTACAATTGGATGATCGTCGCGGATCGGGGTTTGACTCTTACTTCCAACAGCGGCGATGTTGTGGTTGGTGCCGCCATTGTGAATACGCCCAGCGACAGTACCGACATTCGCGATATTGGCACGGGCACACTCACTTTGAGGAGTGTGACAGGTCAGGTTCAGATCAATGCGGACATCACGAGCGGCGGGGATCTGTCTGTGGACGGCAGTACAGGGATCGTGTTTGCGCCTTCAGACACCGACTCTGATGTTGCCACCGCGCTGCCCGCAACCTTGATCGGCGCGTCGATAACCCTTAACGGCAACATCTCATCGAGTGATGGCGTTGATCTCACGCTTTTGACCGCAGGCGCTTTGGTGTTCAGCAGCGGTGTCACCACGATCACAATCAACGGCGCTGATGGTGCAGGCGGCACATTTACGATCGGCAGAGCCGCTTCGGGAACAGGCCCAACCGCGGTTTTGGCAATTTTGCCGAGCGGCATCACGTCGAGTAATCCGGCGCTGATCGCACAAAATGCGGTTTTGATGCAGGGCGCGGCGTTTGGAGATGATTTATTCACACTGCTGGCTGATTCTGGCATGCCCACTGTGAGTTCGCTCATGCTCACTGCAGGCGCGGATCAAACTTTCTACAATTGGATGGATGAGCTCGGCATAGATTTGACTCTCGCCTGCGCTAGCTGTGATATCCTGATACCGTCAGGCACGAATATCGATATCGGCAGCAGCAGCCTTGTTTTGACCGCAGCCGGAATCCAGCTGACGCAATCAGCCGCGAATGATGTTTTTGAGGTTAAAGGCAATGACATCAATATCACAGGAGCGATCACTGCTCCTGATGGTCCTGCCGAGCTTGTCATCACGGCGTTAAATAATTTGACGCTCAACAGCGCCATCACTCTCGGCACGACGAGTGCTGATTTGCTTGTTTTGACGGCAGGCAACAGCGTCATCAATGGCAATATCGTTAGTGACAATGTTGTTCCGGTTGGGATATCAGCATTTTCCTTCGCTCTATCGCAGGCTGTCGTGTTTGAGTCTGAACGGCTATTCGATTTTGTCGGAGCCAATATGAGAGTGCTTTTGACAAGAACGGAGGGAAGTACCGATGCACAGCCAGTTCACCCTTGGATGTTCACGCTGACTTCTAATGATGGCAGTGGCTCTGCTCATTTAGGCTTTTTCTCCTTAACCTGCGCAGGCTGTCCGATTGAGATTGGAGCTAATATCGACAAGATGGGAGCTGGAGGATTGTCTTTAACAGGCTCTGAGATCATGCTCACTGCGGCGGCTGTGACGATTAATGGCGCTTCCGGCAGAGTGATGATCGGGGGTGATATCTCTGGCGCGGCGATGAATACAAATCTGACTGTGATGACCAGCAATTCTGCCAGCGATGCTATAGCCGTTGATGGCAACATTGATGTCGGCACCGGGGTTCTCACATTGGCTGCGTCGGCTACAAATGGAGGTATTTTAATATCGGGTGATGACCGTCGATTGAGCGGCAGCATGGTTGCGATCACGGGCAGCATCACGAGGTCTGTGGCTGACGGCGAGAGCAGCGATCTCGCCATTACCGCGGCGACGGGCGATTTGACGGTGGATAATATCAATATCGACGAAGGCGAACTCACGCTTTCGGCAGACGCAGGAGGCACCGGGACTGGCGGCATCATGTTCCGTCGCAGCGGCAGCACGACGCAAATCATCGCAAGCCGCGTCGTTTTGCTGCAGAGCGCGGTTTTTGCCGCAAGTGCGCCTGCAACGTTTATCGATGGCGCAGATGACACAACTCCGCTGACGAGGGAGAATGAGGGAATTGTCGCCATTTATCGCGGGGCTGTAACTGATGGCAGCGAAGACAATTCCGACAACTGGGCAGTTTCGTTTCTGCCGACGGTTATTGTTGAAGGTGATGCTGCCACCCCGCTTGATCCAGCATCGACCGTCGGTTTTTCAGCTGATGGCGTGTTGCGCGCCCTAGACCTTCTCACTTTCAACTTTGGCGCAGACATGATCACGTTCGCTGCTGGAGCTGCCGATGCAATTATATTCCGCGCCCGAGCTGTGGTCATCAACGCATCGGGTATTGCGCTCGGTGCGCGCACTTTGACGATCATCTCCGATGGAGGCGCGATCACGCTCAATGGCGGCGTCAATGGCTTGATGATCGCGAGCACCGCCGATCCTGACGGCGCTGCTGCGCATGGGCTGACTTTGCAGAGCACAGACAACATCATCACAGGCGCAGGCGTCGGCGCGCCAACTCTTAATGTGCCGAGCGTCTCAATCATGCAGGCGGGCGCTTTGGGTGGTGATGACGATGTCCCATTTATATTGACCGGCGTGACCAAGCTAACGCTGGAAACTGCGGACGCCAATGGTCAAACAATCCACAATTGGATGAGGGCAGCCGACCGGACTCTATCTGTCACCAACATGGGCGGCAATCTCGTGATTGCGGCCGACATTGCCACTAGCGGCAGTCTCACCTTGAGCGGTTCAACCGGGATCATGCTGAGCGGCAGCGTCGCATTGAGTGCCGACACCATTAATCTGACAGGCGCAGTGACAGCGAGCGGCACAGATCTCACACTCACTGCGGCAAATAATATTGCGATCAATAACGATATCAACCTTGGCGCAGGCGCGCTCTCAATGACGGCAGGCGCGGGTGATAGCGTTGTAACCGGTGTGATCACCACTGGCGGGAGTCCTCCGATGCTGACTGCTGCCGCGATCACTCTCGCGCAAGATGTCGCGTTTGTTGATAATCAGTTCGTTTTGACGGGGTCGGTTGGCTCACTCACGCTCACCACATCGGCGGCGCAAACCGTCTTTGATTGGATGGAGCAAGACGGCACAACTCTGTCGCTCACTTGCCTCAGTTGCGATATCACGATCGCAGGCGATATTGCGACAGGCGCGGGTGATCTCATTTTGAATGGCACCGCGCTTATGCTCACTGCCGCCGCCCGATTGAGCGGCAATAACATCACGCTCACAGGTGCTGCCACCGCGACCAATACAGCTCTGATGGCCATCGCGACAGGCGATTTGGCTGTGGGCAGCATCAATGTTGGCACGGCGACCCTGACGCTGACTGCGACAGGAGGCGAAATCACCACCACCGGCGATACCACGCCAACCTTGAGCGTCGGCTCGGCAACTTTGACGCAGGGAAGCGTTTTTGGCTCTGCAGATTTGTTCATGTTCACCCTGATGGGCACAAGCCAGTCGCTGACCTTTAATACCACCAGCATTGAAACCCAGAATATTCAAGATTGGATGATTGTCCAAGACGTAGATTTAACTATCACCAATTCACGCGGCAATGTGGGGGTTGCAGCATCTATCGTCAATACGGGCGACGGCGCGCCGCGCAATATCGGCACGGGCAGCCTCACTTTGGCGAGCACAGCGCTCTCGCTTCTGATTAGCGCCGACATCACCCTCACCGGCACACTCTCTTTGACAGCGACTGCCCAAGGCGGCGCGATCGTTTTGGGTGCCTCCGCCATCGAGCTCGAGGGCGGCAGCATCGCGCTTGCCGGTGATGTGATCGGCAGTAGCAATAGCCTCACCCTGACCGCCTCGACGGCTGCAACTGGCGCGATCACCGCAGCGAGCGCCGTGACGTTCCAGGTGATGAGCATCACGATGATTCAAGATGCCGCGTTTGGTGATATCGACTTCACGCTGGAGGGTGTGGATACGCTCACGCTCACCACAAGAATAGCGGCGACGCAAAGCTTCCAAGATTGGATGTCTGTGCCCGACACGTCTTTGTCTCTTGCTTGCGCCGTCGATAATTGCGCGATCGTGATCCCAGGCGGCGCGGACATCGATACCGGCGCAGGCGATCTCACTTTGACGTCCGCAAGCACGGGCGGCCGGATCAACTTTGCCGGAGGCATACAAACACTTCGGGGCCTGAACATTATGCTCACCGGCCTGATTGGCACGACAGGCACGGGCAAGAGAACGATCACCATTGCGGCCGCCAACAGCTTGACGTTCAGCGCCAACATCATTTTGAGTGTGTCAGATGTTGATGAACTCACCTTGAGCGCAAATGGCAGCATTGGAGATAGCGCCAATGTTCGAGAGATCACCGCCGCCGCACTGACCTTAGAGCAAACGGATGCGTTTGGCTCTGATCGGGAGTTCGTCTTTACGAATGAGGCCATGGATCTGACTCTGACGACATCTGGTGCAGGCGCAACAGAGACTGATCCGGCACAGCAGGCGATTCAGGATTGGATGTCAATGAGTGGCAAGACTACCGATACGTCTCTCACGGGCAGCTTTAATCTTACCTGCACAAACTGCCCAATCATCGTTGGGGGCAACCTCGGCAGAGATCCCGGCTCAATTAATTTGGACGGCAGCGAGATTCAACTCACTGCGGATGTGGTGCTGTCTGCCACAAGAGTTGCGATCACAGGCAATATCATATCAGATGACCCATTAGCGGCTAGGGCGCTGACCATCTCGACTGCCGAAACCACCGCGGCTAACAGCATCACGATTGATGGCGATATTGATACTAGCGGCGGTGCGCTCACGCTCATGACGGCAAGTTCTCATGCGCAAGATATTCAGATCATAGGCGACGACAGGGAGTTAACTGGCGGGGTGATTATGATCACAGGCGGGATCACAAGGGAGGCCACTATAAATCATCTCAGGATCACCGCTGTAGGCAATTTGACGGTGGGCGACATTGATATCAATGATGGCGTCCTCAGGCTTGCGGCGATGGCGACTTCAGATTCCGATACGACGAGCGCCATCGACTTTGGTGCCACCAGCACTCGGATTTTGGCGAGTCGCGTCATTCTGGCGCAGGCTGCCGACTTTACAGGTGATGCCAACACGCCGCCTGCGATGTTCCTGCTATATTCTGCCCCTTCTGAGCTGCTGTTTGCTTCAGGCAATCTTATTGCCGCTGCTGCTTGGGCTGATAACACGACGCCGCTTGATAATAATGGTGAGGGCAGATTCATTGCGGAAAGCGCCTTTGAGTTTGCTGCTACTGATTTCCCTGCTGGGTTGCTTCGCGGCATAGACAGCATCACATTGGACGCGGGCAGCGGCGCGATTACGTTCGCTGCGGCTATTCCTACGGCGATCACATTTCAAGCTGATCGTGTGCTCATCACAGCGGGGAGCATTGATCTTGCAGGGCGCACTTTGACAATCATCACCGACAGCGGTGCGCTCACACTCAATGGTGGTGTCAATATCATGAGCAGCATGATGGACGCTGGCGGCTTGGTTTTGAACCTCGCAGGCGGGATCACCAGCACCGATGACACCGTCGCGACGGTGATTTTGCCCAGCGTGACGATCACGCAGGCTGGCACCTTTGGCAGCACGGCTCCCCTTACGCTGGTTGGCGCCGATGGCGCAAGCACGGTTGGTTCACTGACCCTCAACACAGAAGCGGCGCAGACTGTTTATTCATGGATGATCGCCGATGGCCGGACTGTGTCGCTGACCAGCGCCGTGGATGTGACCGTGGCGACGTCGCTTAATAATGGCGGGGAGGGCGACTTCACTTTAATAAGCATGGGGGGTGTGGTTGCGATCAATGCCAACATCACAATTGGCGGCGCTCTTGATTTGAATGGCAGTACTGGGATTACGATCAGTGGCACACGCATTTTGAGCGCGGGCAGCATCGATCTTTTGAGCGAGGTAACGGCGTCAACGGATAGTGCGAACCTCACTGTCATTGCGACGGGCGATATCACGCTCAGCAACAACATCAATGTTGGCGCTGCGGGCAGCCTCGTGCTGACGGCAGGAGACACCGCGACGACAGGCAATATCTCCAATAGCGGCGCGACCCGCACGCTCACGGCGGGGACAATTGCTCTCACGCAGGACGGCGTTTTTGCGGATGATTTGTTCACGCTGGCTTCAGCTTCGGCGCTCGTGCTCGAGACCGAAGCGGCGCAGCGCATCTATAATTGGATGGCTCAAACTGGGACGTCCCTGACTTTGACGAGCGCGGCAGAGATTGTGATTAGAGGGAACATTACACTCGGCACGGGCGATCTCACTTTGAGAGGGGCTGCGATCAACATTTTGGGCTTGGCAGCCAATGCGCGCACTGTGTCTGGTGGCAACATCAGCCTTACGGCGACCGGCGCCGATGGCGTTAGGCTGGGAACGTTTGCTGATACTCCTATCGCCGATACGTTTACAGCGGAAACAGGAAGCGATCCTGTCTTTGCTCTGACGATCGAAGCGGCGGGCGCTTTAACTCTTAATAATAGCCTTTCAATCAGAGGGATTTTGACCCTGAGCGCAAATGAAGGCAGCATATCCAGCGTCGCAGATCCGACTCTGACCGCCTTGGCGATTAGCCTCACGCAAGGTGTGCCCTTTGTCCCTGACTTCCCGTTCGATTTGACTTCGACCGATGTGACGATCATTCTTGCCAATGGCGTTGAGGAGCAGATGATTGATGTTCGCTATGACTGGCTCATCGTTGCTGGCAGAGACTTGAAGATCTACATGGATGATG